>CAYVZG010000013.1:0-72446 GCA_964455805.1 uncultured Desulfobacula sp. | reverse complement strand
TTAATTTTAAAAGATCTTTGCCCACGGCTTTAATTTCATTTTCATGACCCTTAAATGTCAATTTCCCTTTGTTTATTTTTGCCGCATCAAATTTTCCCACATCATGTAAAAACCCGGCAAGCCTTAAAACCGGCCGGTTTTTTGGCAGGGCATCCCCTACAATCATACAATGTTCAAAAACAGTTTCACCATGATGAGGCCCGCCGTCAAGGCCATGGCAGCGATCAAGGCTTGGAAAAATTTTAGACAGCAGCCCTGTTTTTTTTAATGCGGAAAAAAACAGGGACGGTCTTTTTAATCCCATTGCCTTCATAATTTCCCGATGAATCCTTTCTTGCGCAACGAATGGTTCAAGTGTATCTTTGGCCCCCAGAATATATCCCAGTGACGAAAGCGAAAAAGAGCCTTGGATCAAAGCGGCAAACCGACATGCCCTGACCATTCTGACTGGATCTTCGGCAATCCTTTTTTCAGGGTCCTTTGTAAATCTTATCACCGCATCCTCAAGGTCTTTTACCCCGTTAAAGGGATCAATAATTTTTTGGGATAAGGGGTCCCAGGCCATTGAATTGATGGTAAAATCTCTTTGGGCCAGGTCGGATTCCGGAAAATTATCCGGATCAAATTTTGCCCGGCCGGATGAAATTTCAACCCTGTTTACCATGCAGACGGGAAAGGTTTTCCCCACGATTTTAACGTGTTGGCCTTGGAAAATAGAGGTCAGATCCCTCATGGATGCGTTGGTCAAAATATCGATATCGTCGGGTTTTCTGCCCATGATGATATCTCTTACAGCCCCGCCGGCGATATAGGATATAAACCCCTTTTTTTTAAGGGTATCAATGATAAATAAGACGGTTTTCTTCTCTTTTAAATCCGTGAAAATATCTGTCATGGTCTAGAGTCCAAAACAGATGATCTGATCCAGATGAATACAGGGTTTTTATATTTCATTGAAAAAATCCCTGTATAAGCACGCCGGTAAAAAGGACAACAGAAATCACTGAATTTACATGGAAAAAAGCCATATTGATATGTTTTAGATTCTTGGGTGTAACCAGTTTGTGCTCTACAATTAAAAGCAGCCCAATGATCCCTAAAAAGGCTAAAAATACAGGATGCATATCAAAGCTGAGATACATGGCAGACAAACATATAAATGTTGTCACATGGAGTAAAGAAGAGATTTGCATGGCTTTTTTAGGACCGATTTTTGCCGGAAGGGAAAAAAGCCCCTGGTTTTGGTCAAAATCAATGTCCTGGCAGGCATAAAGGATATCAAAACCCGCAATATAGGTCATAAGAGAAAGGCTTAAAAATACAATACTCCATGGCAGGGTACCGGCAATGGAGACCCATGCACCGACCGGGGCAAGACCGATGGCAAACCCCAGATAGATATGACAATACTTTGTAAACCGTTTGGTATAGGAATAAAACAATAAAAAAAATAAAACAGGAAAGGACAGGATGAAACAAAGTGTCGACAACATGGCTGCACTTAAAATAAAAATAGTGCAGGATAGGATAACAAAAAAAGAGGCTTCCTTTTTTGACAAAACTCCAGAAGGAATTTCCCTTATTGCTGTGCGTTCATTTTGCAGATCTATTTCTGCATCCACAATCCGGTTAAACCCCATTGCACCGGATCTTGCCGCAACCATTGCCACAAGTATCCAAAAAAAATCCGACAAAGAGGGTGGGTGATGCTCCCAGGCCATTACCACGGCAGACAATGCAAAAGGCAGTGCAAAAATGGTATGGGAAAATTTAATCATTTTCCCGTAAACCTGAATCTTATTTTTAATATATTCCATAGGCTTTTTTATGACATTCAGGGCATTGCCCCTTTTGGTTTAAAAAACTTTCCACCTGATAAGCATGTCTTTTAACTAAAAGCTTATTACAGGAATGGCAATAGGTATTTTCCCAGGGCTGACCGGGAACATTTCCGATATAAACATAATGAAGTCCGGCTGCTCTACCTGCCGCATGTGCCTTTTCCAGTGATTTAACAGGGGTGGCAGATCTGTCCTTCATATGGTAACTGGGATGAAATCTTGAGATATGCCAGGGTGTTTGTCTTCCTAAATCATTGGCAATATAGTCTGCCATTTCACAAATTTGTCCTTCATCGTCATTGAGACCGGGAATGAGAAGGGTGGTAATTTCCACTAAAATTCCCATATCCATCATGGTCTTAATATTTTCTTTAACAGGCTCAAGTCTTGCCTTGCAATACACCTGATAAAAATGATCATTAAATGCTTTTAAATCCACATTGGCTGCATCAAGATAAGGGGAAGCCATTTCTATCAATTTTTTACTCATGTAACCATTGGTGACAAAAACATTTAAAAGCCCTTCCTTTTTGGCAAGCCTGGCTGTTTCAAGTGCCAGTTCAAAAAAGACTGTGGGCTCTGTATATGTATAAGAAATGCTTTTGCAACCTGTTTTTAAGGCTTGTTTGACAATGGATGCCGGTGACAGATTCTTCCCCTGGATCATCCCCTTGTTATCCTGCGGCATTTGGGCAATATTTGAGTTCTGGCAAAAAGTGCATTTAAAATTACACCCCACCGTTGCAATTGAATAGGAATAGGAACCCGGCTTTAAATGAAACATTGGTTTTTTTTCTATGGGATCAACACTGGTTGCAATTAATTTCGGATATACAAGTGAATTCAGCTTGCCTCCACGGTTTTCACGAACCGAACAAATTCCTTTTTCCCTGTCTTTAATTACGCAAAAATGATTGCACATCTGACATTGCACACTATGTTTCTTTAATTTCTTATATATCAGTGTTTCCATTTGCCTGCCTCATTCGCGTGGCCAATCCGGATGCGGGATTATAGTTCTTTGGTTTCCTTATCTCCAACAACAAGGGCCGGGTTCTAAATTTGGGTACCGGTTTAATCCTCATGGCGATGAGTGTCCCTAAAAATGATTTTTGAACAATTTTAAAATTTTCAACAAAACCGGCTATTTTTCCGCTGGCAAAGGGAAACTGCAGGGTTGTCCGCCATTTAACCGGTACATGACCCAGGATGGCATACAGGATCTGTTTGAGTTCCCATATACTGAAAAAATGTGCGTGACTATAAATATTGGGCACGAAAAAACTTTTAAAGCGGCGGACAATATTTAAGGGGGCATGCCGGTTTAAAACACAGATGACAACAGAATCCTTTGCCACCCTGCATGCTTCTTCAATCGCCTTGGCCGGACGATCGGAAAACTCAAGGCTTTTAAAAAAAAACGCGGAATCAAAGGCATTGTCATCAAAGGGAAGATCCTCAGCCACACCCCTGTGCAGGTCCACTTTTGTGCCAAGCCTGTTTGATGCAATGTCCAGCATATATTGGGACGGGTCCAGTCCTGTAAGATTCAAGCCTTTGCCCAGCAAGGGTTCAAGACTCATTCCGGTTCCGCAGCCGATATCAAGAATTCGTTGCCCTTTTTGCAGGGACAAAACATCCATCATTAATTTGATTTCAAGTTCCAGACAATACTTTTTTTTGGCCTGGTCAAACCAGGCATCATATTTGCCTGCATCTTTAAAGTCAAATACATACCCCATATTTAACCCAAAATCTCTTTGACCTTTACCATCATCTGATCTATTGCAACAACTGCCGGTGAATCATCGCCAAGTTCAATAAGAGATCTTCTTTCCATATCAAACTCAAGAAGATTGTTGTCATCGGGTATCGTGCACAATATGGGAACACCGATACTTTCTACTTCATCTAAAAAGGTTTTGCTCAAGCTCTCCGGAGCCCGGTTAACAATCAATCCCTTATGTTTCACATCCAGTTTTAGATCAGCCAGCATTTCATTGATCCTTCCCACGGCTCTCAAACCCCTTAAGGCATAGTCGGTGACCATGAGAAGGATATCCACTTTACCGCTTGTTCGGCGGCTTAAATGCTCCATTCCGGCTTCATTATCCACTAAAAGATATTTATAATTTCCTTCCAGCTCTTCGGCAAACCGGTTGAGAATATTATTGACCATGCAATAACATCCTTGGCCTTCCTGCCGCCCCATGACCAAAAGATCATAGGCCTTTTCCTCTATTAACACCTGGTTCATCAACATCTCAAGATAAAGCATTTTATCCATACCAGATGGAACCCCCTGGGGATCCTTCATGAAATCCTCACGTATATCACCCACTGTCTTATCAATGGTAAGTCCAAGGGTTTCACCCAGGTTACTATTCGGATCTGCATCAATGGCGAGAAGCGGATCTTTTAAACAATTTGCAAAATATCTCATTACAAGTGCTGAAACTGTTGTTTTTCCCACACCACCCTTGCCAGACATTGCTATTACCCTGCTCATATATACTCCCATGCTAATTATTTATCTTCATATTTAGTCCCAGACCTAAAAAACATAAATTTTGGGACCGGCACTGTTTCGATAAGATAAGGCAATCCTTTGAAAAATCAATCTAAAGCTGCCTTATTTTTTATTTTCTGAACCAGCCTTTATCCCCATAAAGATTTATAAGGCAATCTGGACAGATGCCCTGGGCAAAAGTGACCTGGGAGTGTTCCTCAATGTATGCATCCACCCCTTTCCAAAACCCTTTGTCATCTCTTATTTTTTTACACTTGGAACACATGGGAAGTAATCCCCTGAGTATCCTGATTTCAATATGGGTTTTTATCCTGGCCAGCAATTCAGCAGAATTAAATGGTTTAGTGACATAATCCACTCCCCCCTTTTCAAAACCCTTTACAATATCCTGTGAAGCGGTAAGGGCTGTCAGAAAAATAATGGGGATCTGTTTTGCAAAAAAATTCTTTTTTATTCGTTCACATAGTTCATACCCATCCATATCCGGCATCATTATATCGAGCAAAATAAGATCCGGGTCATTTTTTTTTATAAAATTCAATGCCTGCTGACCGTTTTGGGCCATACCCACTTCATACCCGTTATCGGAAAGCAGCTTGCCCAGAAACTGAAGGTTCTGAGGGTTATCATCCACAGCCAGGATCAAGGCTTTTTGATGTTCCATAAAATATGTCCTAATTTTTATTTCTACCCCATGGGGGTATAATTTCAAAAGCGGTCTTGTCTGAACAAGTTCTTTTCCATTAACAAAATGAAAATGAATAAACAAGCCGTTTATTTTCTATACTGCATGGATAACTCATGGTATTTTTTTAATTTTTTCTGGGTTTTTCCAAAAACGGTGTTTTCAGGATAAGAAAAGTTTGAATCGGGTTGCCCTGCCTTAACCCCTGTAAGAACTTCAATTCCCTCTTCAATGGTACTCACCCCATAGATATGAAATTGTTTTTTCTCGATGGCTGTTAGTACATCTTTTCTCAAAACAAGGTTTTTCACATTTGAAGACGGAATCATAACCCCCTGGCTTTTGGTAAGCCCTTTTTTGACACAGATATCATAAAACCCTTCTATCTTTTCATTTACACCGCCTATGGCCTGGATTTCACCCTTTTGATTCACCGAGCCGGTTACGGCAATTTCCTGGCGTATGGGGAGCTCGGAGAGGCTGGAAAGGACGGCATATAACTCTGTGGAAGAGGCGCTGTCACCATCTATCCCGTCATAGCTCTGTTCAAAGGTAATACTGATACTCACACTTAAAGGATAATTTTGAGCAAACATTCTACCAAGGAAACCGGCTATAATCATCACCCCTTTATCATGGGTCTGGCCTGAAAGGTCAGATTCATGCTCAACATTAACAATTCCGGGAATGCCCATATACGATTCCGCAGTAATCCTGGTGGGTCTTCCAAAAGAGATTTCACCCATATCATAGACTGCAAGCGCATTCACCTGGCCTATTACCAGACCCTTAACATCCAGCAGAACCGAAAGATCGTCAAATTGCTCCCCTATTTTTTCTTCGTAAAGGTTATGCCGGAACCGGTGCTGAATTTGTGCCTGGATGACATATGCCTCAGAAACAAGAGGGGCATTATCTTTTTTCGCCCAATAATCGGCTTCTTTTAAAATACCAAGTATCTGGCCAAATCTAAGAGAGAGTTTCTGATTGTCTGAAACCAGCCGATTTCCATATTCAATCACCGCCCACACACCATCGGCAGAAAAGCTTAATAAATCCTCCTCTTTACACACATGAGCAATAAAACGGGCATAATTGTAAACATTCTCATCATTCAATGGGGCCTCATAATCAAAATCTGCCCTGACCTTGAAAATCTTATTAAATCTGGAATCAGTGTTCTGCAGGATTCTAAAAGGCTCATACCCGCCAACGAGAATGACTTTAACGCTCAAGGGTATGGGCGCAGGCTTTAATGACGGCATGCCGTAACCGGCCTGGTCAGGCATATCTTCAATGCGGAGCTGTGAGTCCTGTAATGTTCTTTTTAAAGATTCCCACACGGAAAGATTCATTAAAAGCGGTTCTATATTCAAGATGAGATAGCCTTTATTGGCTTTTAAAAGGGAACCGGCCTGAACCATGGTAAAATCGGTGGCAAAAGACCCCATAACCGGTTTTTTTTCAATTTTGCCAAAAAGATTCTGAAAATTGGGATTTGGCTCATATATAACAGGGGCCCCTTTTTCCCTTCTCCGATCCACAAGGACATTGACCTGATATCTTTTTACAAGAGAACCTGTCATTTCCAATAATTTTTTACCCTCATCCTCGTTCTGACCTTTACCCCCAAGGAATACGGCAATATTATCAATAATATCCGCTTTGACCTTTTTCAGATATGTCTGAATATCTTTACACTCCCTAAAGTAATATCTTATGGGATCAATCTGTTCTGAAATAAGCTGCTCTGTTCTTGAAGAGATCAGTTCTTTTAACGCGGTTGTCATTTCATCTTTAAGCTTATTTGCTTCCAGAAGAGATGTATTTAACCTTTCTTCAATGGATGCAGCCTTTGAATCAATGGCCCTTTGTTCTTCCTTCTCAAGGGCAAGATAAGCTTTCCTGGACATGGGCTGACCTTCCAATGCCGGGACAACCCTATAGTCATTTTCTGTCCTGATAATTAAAAGTCCTTTGAGCTGTGCCTTATGTTCAACATTCTCAATCAACTCTTTTTGTTGGTTTGCAAATTCGCTTTGAATGCGATTCTGATCCTCCTGGAAGGACGAGGTATCAAAAAATTCTATAATTCTGGTCTTTAATGCCTCAATTAACTGGCTCATACTTTGACTGAAATAAACAGCTGATCCAGGGGGCATTTCAATGGCCACCGGACAATATGCATCTTCAAAATTATTAACCAGGCAGAGATCCTCTGATGTTTCATGGTTTTGAGCATGTGCCATGAGAAGTTTTTTTACAATGGTGGACTTGCCGGTGCCCTCCAAACCTGTGACAAAAATATGATAGTCCGGACCCCTCATATTTAAACCAAAATCAATGGCTTCCACTGCTCTTTTCTGACCGATAATACTGTCTAAAGGCTCCAGTTGTGAGGTATCTTCAAAATCAAATAAATCCAACGGACATTTCTTACTCAATTCTTTAGCCAAAACCTCGTATCTTTGTCGCATTTTTACTCCTTTTACAAATTTGCTTTTCAATCCATGGGTATAATTTCTGCATCGGCATACAGGGTTGAATCATCAAATATATTGCATTGATATATACCATTGGCCTTATACCAGCCGGTCTTAATATTGTCTTTACCGCTGTCTATCTCCCGGCTAAACCTGATTCTAATATTTTTGATGGGTGTTGAACCCGCATTTATTGTTTTATGGTACAGTGTTTCTAAAAATCCCAGGTAAATGGTATTGTTCACATGTCCGTTCACATCAAAATCAGAATATCTCAGGCTGATATCCATCTGTTTTTCAGGATTGATCTTTCCACAGGTTTGCCAGTCATTAATTTCTGTATCAAAGTATTTTTCATTCTCAAACTCATAATGCCGTGAAATGTCACCGGGTACTTTTGAAATCCGCTTTCGGTTGAGATCAAAAAACAGCCATACGCCTGATCCTCTTGCAATATCTCCTGACGATGAATGTATATGATACTCCCTGAACCCTTTAAATCCTTTAAACCCCCTTGACCATGTTGTAACCTTAATGTCTTCGCCAAGGGACGGGTATCTGAAAAATTCAATTTCCAAACGATTTAAAAACCAGATCACCCCCTTTTTAAAGAGAACATCCGGTCCCACCCCTATCGTTGTTGAGTGATGTGTAGCCATTTCCTGAAAAAACCGTGCAGCCGACTGGACAGTCAATTTAAATTGAGAGTCAATATCAAAAAACCCGATTCGATGTGATTTTTCTATTTTCATTGATTACCTTTTTCTTTACTGGTTCATGATTCAAATTTACCTCCCTGTTCCGGCCCGCTAAAGTGATATGTAGACATCATAAATCCGGCTATAAGCCCAGGCGACAGAAAGAATCGTAAAAACAAAATCGGTTCCACATGTCAATGATCAGGATAACACAAAAAGAGAGCAGCAGACAAATTGACGCCTGACTTGTGAGACCCGTAAAAGCCATGGCAAATAAAGCCACCCCCGTTATATACAGGCATGCTTGAAAAACATAGATGGGGATTTTGGCATCTGCTTTATTTCGTAAGGTTTTATACCAGAAAAGATCTTTTGACCGGCGTTGTACCTTTAGTCTGACAAACAGGGCTGTCAGTTTTAAACACAATCCCAGATTTGAGCATATCAAAAGCAATAAACACGATTCATAAACCGTATCTAAAACAAAGCGGTTTAAAACAGCCAATGCAACAGGGCCGGTTAACAAAGCCGTTCCAAAAAAATCCAAAGGAGTGGCTATGGTGTTCCACAAGGGAACTGTCTTTAAGCGGTAGACACAGCTCATGGTCCAGACAGTTAATATCCCGAAAATTAAGGCAAGGGTCTTGATAAATAAAATCCCTTTTTGAATATCCATCCAGAGCAAAATCAGCAACAATGCCATACTCACTGCAAAAAGATGGATGGTAACGATTTCCCGGCTCAGCCAGGAATGACTGATATTTGCAACGGCATGGGGTGCGTTTTTGGGATTTCCCAAATGGACCATTGCCGATATCAAACCCAGGACAATCAACCCCAGGCAAACAGATAAAATAAATAAAGGATGATCTGTAACCGTATGTTGATTTGTCCTGATATTAAGTATGCTGAATGCAAAAATCCCCACTGAGGTTTGGATAGATAGGGTAAAAATTATCAGGCTTATATTATTCATCTTTCACCTCCTCCGGGTTTTGGATCAACCCGTTGGTATTTTCAGGTGACTGGGCCTTGTCTGGGGGTTCAATGACCAGATTTGGATCTGTCATTTCAGGGGACGGCAGTGGGGCGATAATGCCTTTTTTGCCATGGGATGCTATCAGCTCGTCATAATCGCCGAACAAAAGGGCCCGGGTGGGACAGGCATCCACACAAAAAGGCTTATCCCCCTCCAAAAGCCTGTCTTCACAAAAGTCGCATTTGGTCATGACACCGTTTATATCATCAAATTGAGGTGCCGAGTAGGGACAGGCCCATTCGCAATAGCGGCATCCCACACATTTTTTGGAGTCTAACAAAACAATGCCTGCCTCGTTCTTATGCATGGCGCAACTGGGACAGGATTCAACGCAGGCAGGTTCTTTGCAGTGATTACAGCCCATGGAAATATAGTAGGCAAAGACATCCTGGGTAAAGGTTCCATCAGGCCTTTCGATCCAGTCTCCTCCACAGAACTCATAAACCCTGCGCCATCTTAAGCCCCGTGGCAGATCGCTTTTATCCTTGCAGGCCACCATACAGGTTTTGCATCCGGTACAGATTTGCGTATCGATGAAAAAAGCAGGGTTTTTAATCATGTTTTTCCTTGACCACCTGTACCAGATTGGTGTGCTGGGGATTGCCTTTGGCTATGGGAGTGGGTCTCTGGCTTGTCAGGGTATTGATACAACCACCCTGATCTATGCCGTCCCTATTGGGTTTATACCATGCGCCCTGGGGCAGTGACAGCACCCCCGGCATGATCCTGGGAGTGACTTTGGCCCGAACGCGGGTTTTACCGATATCATTAAATACGCATACAAGATCCCCATGCGCTATGCCACGGGAATTTGCATCCAGGGGATTTATCCACAGTGCCTGCGGCGATACCTCTTTAAGCCATTCATTGTTTCCATAGCTCGAATGGGTCCGTTGTTTAAAGTGATGACCCACCAATTGAAGGGGATACAGAGCCTCTTTTTTTTCTGGAATACCCCAGGTGGCAAGATGTTCAGGCACAGCCGGTATGGCATCTTCCTGGGGTAATTCCCATGTTTGACCCATTTCCCAGAGCTGGTTTGAAAAAATCTCTATTTTCCCGGATGGTGTGGCCAGGGGATATTGATCCGGATTCTGTCTAAAGGATGCAAGCCCGGAAAAAGCGTTACCGTCCCTGGGCCATTTAAACAGGCCTTTTTTTTGGGCCAATGAAAAATCTTTTGGCAGCTGGGGTTTGAGTTTGCGGCATTGATGATACATATATTCAACCCATTGGTCATGATCCATCCCATTGGTAAATGCGTCTTCTTTACCAAACCGTTTTGCCACCCCTGCACAAATATCAAATAATGTTCGGCACTCACCCATGGGCTCAATGGCCTTGCCCCTTATAAAAAGCGCTCCCATTTCAACCGCATACCCTTGATAGGCAAGGTCCTGTTCTTCAAAACTGCTGGTCCCGGGAAGCAGAATATCCGCATATTTTGCACTTGCGGACATCACGTTTTCTATTAAAACGATCATTTCACACCTGGATTCATCCTGGAGAATGTCATGGGTACGATTGATGTCAGAGTGCTGATTAATGAGTGCATTGCTGGCAAAACACCAGATAAATTTAATGGGGACCTCAAGATGCTTTTTGCCCTTAAGCCCGCTGTTCAGGTAAGTAAACTCCCTGTGATTTTCAATGGCCTTTGTCCATAAAAAACAGGGTATGGATGCTTTAACCGGGTTTTCGCCCACAGGCATTTCAGGCCAGGGGATACCCCAGAAGGCTTCACGATCTCCGGTGTTACCGCCCCTTATGCCCACATTCCCTGTCAGGATCGGCAGCATACATATGGCTTTTGCTGTCTGTTCCCCATTGGCGTGTCGCTGGGGCCCCCACCCCTGGGCAATATAGGCAGGTTTGGCCGTGCCGATTTCAAAGGCAAGCTTTTCTATCCGCCTGGCCGGGATGCCCGTTATGGTTGCGGCCCACTGCGGGGTCTTTGGTGTTTTATCACTTCCAGATCCCAGGATATAGTCTTTGTAACTATTGCCTTCAGGCACATTCTTTGGCATGGTTGATTGATCATATCCCAGAGCATATTGATTCAAAAAATGATGATCCACCATATCATTTGTGATCAACACATGGGCGATGCCTGCCACAAGAGCAGCATCAGTCCCGGGCCGAATGGGTATCCATTCATGGGCAAACCCGGTTACCGTGTCTGTATGTAAAGGGTCTATTACAATGACTTTGGCCGCATTTTTTTTTTGGGCTAAAACAAAATCTCTGATCGTCCCGCCGCCGCTCATCCGGGTTTCTGCAGGGTTATTTCCAAACAATACTAAAAGCTTGCTGTTTACACTATCGCTGATATAATTTCCCGTATTGTTTTTGCCATACAGATATGTCATGGCATGAAAAATTTGTGCCGTGCTGTATGAATTATGGTAATTAAGCTTGCCGCCCAAAATATTCATGAGCCGTTCGATCTGGTTATGGTGAGAGACAACACCTCCCAGGTTTCCGGTCCCATAGTTGCGGTAAACCGCTTCATTACCGTATTGATCGATTATGGTTTTGAGCTTGGAAGCGATAAAATCAAAGGCCTGGTTCCAGGTGATCCGGGTAAATTTGCCTTCTCCCCTTTTGCCGGTCCGCTTCATCGGGTATAAGAGTCTTTGGGGTGAGTAGACCCATTTTCTGATACCCCTTCCCCTGAGACATGCCCTTATCTGATGGGCGCCACCAGGCGCTTCGTCTGTATGATCGGTCTCCACCCTCACAACAATGCCGTTTTTTACATGCAGTCTAACAGGGCACCGGCTGCCGCAGTTCACATTACATGTGGACCATATCGTTTTCTCAGAAAGCTTGTCTGTGTCCAATTATTCTTTTCCTATCCCCTTTTGCATATCACCGGGGTAAATGCCTGTTGAAAATGCCCTTGATTTTTTGCTGAATTACGCGCCCTTACATGGACAGCCCTTACAGGGCTAATCAGAAAAAATATCAGACGCTATTCAACCTGTGTTTACTAAAAGATAGGCTAAAAATAAAGGATTATACTAGATTCAATAAAAATTTTCAGGATAAATTCCTGACATCGTCCAAACCAATGTTCAGGAATCGTTTACGGCTATATTGGTGATACAAATATGGGAAAGAAATAATTGTGCCGCTATGGCCCTCAGGTTGCCTTTTTGGCCTTATAAAGCGCTTTATCTGCTTTTAATATCAAGGATTGAGGTTTGTCCTCTCGATCCGGGACACAGGTGGCTACCCCTGTGCTGATGGTGGTCTGTATGATTTGATCATCATATTCCAAATTCATTTCCTGCATCTTTAAGGTTAGCTTTTCAGCCAGCATGCTGACATTTTGAGCCGATGTATCGGTGATGAGAACAATAAATTCATCACCGCCATAACGGGCTGAAATATCCGTCTGGCGTTTAAAATGCTGTTTAATCAATTCGGCAGTGGCTTTAAGATATTTATCACCTGCCAGATGGCCATAATCATCATTTATCCGTTTAAAATTATCAATATCCAAAAGAATAATCGATATCTGAGTCTGGTTCCTTAAAGACCGATTCCACTCAAATGAAAAGGTTTTATCAAAGTGTCTCCTGTTGTAAAGTTTTGTAAGGTCATCGGTCCGGCTAATTTCCTCAAGGACTTTTGATTTTTCTTCCAGTAAATATTCATTTTCAAGGGCATCCCAATATTCCTTGTTCCCTCTGTGTGCGATAAACCCGAGATAAATAAAAAAAATGCCCAGGGAAATCACAAGCGGTATGTTCATTGAATTAAAAACGATTATCCCCATGGCCGGTACCAGCATAAAGAAACTAAAAAAAAGGGATAATTTTAAGTCCGGGATAAATGCGACCGCGCCCCCTGCACAAAGACCAATTGTACACATAGTCATTAAAAGTGTCGCACTCAGTTCGCCATCCTGGATCATAAATCGCCCAAACCCGATCCCCCAGATTAATGCTGTCACGGCAACGCTGAAAATAAAAATATGATTATTGAGTTTTTCAAATTTTGGCTGCGCTTTTTGTGCAAAGTACTCATGAAACAACCTTAACAGGCAAATCCCGGAAAGGGAGAATAAAAATGGGTTGGAAAATTCAGGATGCCGGATATAATAATTGTCTGTGAACAGAACAATACAGGCGGTTGTCAGGTAAAAAACAATACCAATAGTTGATCGTTTTTTTAAATCTTCGATAACCCTTGGATATAGTTGATACTTTTTAAATTCCAACATACCTCCAATTGTAAAAAATTACATTAGATTGTTTATCAATATTCATATCATCTATAATAAAAAAAAAGGCAATGGTCAAAATAAAATTTAAAATAACTGTAGACATATGTCGCATTTTTAAAAAAATTATAAGCTGATCTTGTCTCCCTGCTTTGGAACAATTGTTTCATAGCCTTTTTGGGTAAGCTTCTTTGCAAAGCCTTCGCTTTGGGCCTCTTCCCCGTGTACAATGGCGATTTTCTTTATCCTAAGATTTGATTGGGTGATAATTTTTTCAAGTTCATGCTTATCTGCGTGGGCACTGAATCCGCCTATTTTCTCAACCGTGGCATTCAACGGATAGGTTTTCCCCAATATCTTTATTTCAGGTATTTGTCCGTTGTCTGAAGGTTTTAATGTGTTGGCCCCCAGATCCTGGATCCGCCTGCCCAAAGTATTCTGGGCCATATACCCCACAAGCAAAATGGTATTTTTAGAGTTGTGAACCTTATATCGAAGATGGTGAAGAATTCTCCCGGCCTCACACATTCCCGAGGCTGATATAACCACGTGCGGAGAGGTATAATCCCGGGTTAACCTCATGGATTCCTCCACTGTCTGAACAAACTTGATTTTATCAAAATGGAACGGATTTTTCCCTTTTTCAAGAAAGGTTTCATGGGTTTCCTTGTCATAGGTCTCGGGATGTTCACCAAAAACCGTTGTAAGATTGGACGCCAGAGGGCTGTCAACATATATGGGATATCGTGGCACCTGTTTTTTGTCATAAAGCTCATGAAGGATATAAATCAATTCCTGGGTTCTGCCAAAGGCAAAGGAAGGAATGATAACAGACCCGCCCCTTTCAAAGGTTTGGTTCAACACTTTTTTCAGTCTTGATTCCAGATCTTCAACCGGTTCGTGCTCTCTGTCCCCATAGGTACTTTCTGTTATAAGCAGATCAATATCCCTGTCTTCCTCATCAAACACCAGGGTTGGATCCCTTAATATCGGTTTGCCAAAGCGTCCCACATCCCCGGTATAAAGGATCTTAAATATTTTATCATCTTTTTTAATGGTAACAACGGCAAAAGCGGACCCAAGGATATGGCCTGCCACATAAAACTTTACCGTTATATTTTCGCCAATGGTCACCGGATAATTAAAGGGGTATCCGTCAATAAAACCTAAGGACTGTCTTGCCTCGTCCATGGTGTAAAGCGGGGTAACTATATCAAGCCCATGCTGTTTTTGTAGTTTATGAATAACATCAACGTTGAGTTCATAGGCATTCTTTTTCAGCATTTTTTTGATATTGCTTTTTTCCTTATTCGTAACCTTTTGATCACCGTTTTGCTGCTCCAATTGACGCAAAAAGGACCTGAGTGATTTATAATTCAGGTATTGTGCATCTGATTCCTGAATATGCCCGCTGTCCATCAACATATAATCCAGGGCATCGGCTGTGGGCCTTGTTGTCACTACACGGCCTGAAAAACCATTGGCTGTAAGCACGGGGATACGACCGGAGTGATCAATATGTGCATGGGATAAAATCATGTTTGTGATTTTGGCCGGATCGATGGGAAAAATGTTGTTTTTTTCCTTACTTTCTTTTCGCCTCCCCTGGAACATGCCGCAATCAAAAAGAATTTGATCCGCACCCGTATCAAGCAGGTGCATTGATCCTGTCACTTCACCTGCTGCGCCGTGAAAAGTAATTTTCATAATAACCCCAATTGTGATTTTTTGATTATAAAAAAAGGGTCAGGCATGCTTTAACAACACATGCCTGACCCCGCAAAATAATTCCATAAAGATATCACTATTTAGTGAATACTTTTTTTAAAAGCTCAGTTGTTCTCTTAACCGGATTTTGCCTTATAGCCGCCTCTTCCTTTGCCATATAATAAAAAATGCCGTCCATTCCCTTTTCAACCACATGATCGCTGAGATTTGCTTTTACGTCAGGTACAAAAGGGATGCTTTTGTATTGCTTTATCATATTGTCATAGGATCTTATTGCACCCACTTGAGACAAGGTCTCATCTATAACCGGCTTCATCTCTTTGGAAAGCTCCGGCGACATCTTTCCTTTAAAATACTGGGTGGCTGCATCATCCGGTCCGTCATAGATGCCCTTCACATCTTCCATTGTCAAACTTTTAATGGCGTTTGAAAATAATTTTTTTGCCTTTGGCGTAGCCGCCTCTGCCGCCCTGTTCAACTTTAATTCAAGATCTTCAAACAAAGATGCCTTACCTACCTTGCTCAACCAGGATTTTACCGTTTTAAGGCTTCCCGGCAGCGGGATATGGATGGCTGAATCATTATTAAACCCGTCTGTTGTTCCCAATTGTTTCACAACATTTTCTGATCCCACCAAGAGGGCCTCTTTGAGTCCGGCGCCAATTTCCTCAATGGACACCCCCCCTGTTTTTTCACCTCCCCCAATTGATTTTAAAAGGCCGCTTCCTTTATCTAACCAGGAATTGCCTGCAAAAACCTGAACTGAAAATATCAGTACGATAAAGGTGACGATTTGCAGCATTCCTAAATATTTAATTTGTAAATGCTTCATTTTCTCCTCCATTATTATATTTAAGGTTGCACCATTCCAAAGGTTCTTTAAAAGGGATGATATCTGTGTCTTTAAATATGTACTCAATGGCCCAATGGTTTAAAAAATCGAATTTTAATTAGTGAGGCCTGGCAACAAGCCTTTAATGGTTTTTCCCACATCCTTTGTAACCGAGTCGATTTTCTTCGTCTTATCTCCCTTTGTGGTCAATACATCCTTTAATCCTTCAGTACTGGGAAGCCCTTTACCGATCATCCCCTTCAGATCCGGACGAATTTTAGGAGAGGCAAATGTTCCTGTGACAAGGACAGGCACCATCAAACCAGATCTTTGTTTTGAATCTCCCTGACCTTTGAGAGTAGCAACAACTTTTGGTTCCACCCTTAAATCAAGCTGTTCTTTTACCAGATTGACATCTCCTGTTGCAATCACACGTATCAAGGGAGATGACAGGCTGGTTCCATTTGTATTGACAAGACCATTCTTTGAAGTAAAGGGAATTTTCAATTCTGCAAAATCAGTTCTTGGTTTTTCCTTTGATTGTTCCCCCAATCCAAATTTGCCTTTGATATTTCGTACCATGCCGGCCAGATCAATACCTATAATTGCGCCGTCATTAAACAAAATCTCTCCCTGGCCCGTCAGAGTCTGCTTGATCATATCAGGTGTTTCACCAGCCATGGAGAGTCCTATTTTGGCCTGCACTGTTCCTTCAATTATTTCCTTTTTAAGGGTATCTTTCAACAAGGGTCCTGCCTGGATACCTTTGGCATCAACAGACACTTTTGTCCGGGGGGTATTTTTTTGAACATTTGCCACAAGTTTTGAAGCAACACTTCCCTGGTATAAATTTAATCCCAAGGGATCGATAGTGATAATGCCTTTTTTCGCAATAATATGTACATCAATCTTCTCAAGTAATGCGCCATGTGCTTTTAATTTACCCACTCCAACCTTTCCATCCAGAACCAGTTTTCGCAACGGGCCATAATCGGTTTTTTTAGAAGATTTGCTGCCGCTAGCCTTCGGTTTTTCTTCCTTTGCCGGAGCCTTTGGCAGATATCGGTCAAGGTCAATCTCGTCCAATTTCAGGTTGAATTTCAAGTTGGGTTTAAAAAACTCTTTGGCTGAAGCTGAAAAAGTCAGATTTGAATCATCCAGTTTGACCTCACCTTGTGAAAGGGACACACTTGCCGGATTCCCTTTTAATCTTGTCTTAATGGACAGGGCATTCAATACGTTTGGATCATTTGTCTGAACAGGAAATTTTTGATTAAGCGCTGCAAACAGTTTTCTAGGTGAAAAAGAAGATATGGCAAGTTCTATGTCAAAGTTCTGGCTGGTGAGGGAATCGACTATATTGCCCTTTAATTTTATTTCAAGTTCTTCCAGCGCTTTTAAAACAAAATCAATGGCCATTGTTCCTTTACCCGGTTCCTTGCCAATGGGTCCGGCGGTTCCTTTTAAAGATACCGGTTTGCCGTCCACCATGGCAGTAAATGATATTCCCACGGGGTTTTCAAGACTGATATTGTCCAAGCTCAAATTCAGGTCGGTCACCTGTTTCTTAAGATTCGTTCCCTGGTCCACATATATCATTTTACCGTTTGTTATGGAAAAATTGCCAACCATCAGGCCCTCAATGGGCAGTCCCTTATCTGATGCAGGTTCTTTAACTTTTTTATCTGCTTTCTTTGTTGGCTTTTGACCCAGACCCTGCCAGTTTGCTTTACCATTTTTTAATTTTTCCAAATAAATGGACGGGCCATCCAGGACAAATGTTTTAATTTCTATTTTCTTAGACAAAAGAGGCATCACCTTGAGCCTGACCTCAAAATTCTTTACAGATACCATGTCCTTTTCTTTATATCCATCAGGGTTTCCTAAATGAAGATCCGTCAGTTTTACCCCCACCCAGGGAAATACAGACAGATCTATATCGTCACCAAGTGTAAAAGATCTGCCCGTTGCCTTGGCAATTTTCTGTTCAATTGTTGGTTTATATTTCTGGATATCAACAAATTGGGGAATAATAATGACGGCAGCGATGATAAGGACTAAAAAAACACCACCGATAATTACAAACCATTTAATTAAACTTTTCATGGAACCTCTCCAAATATTATGATTAAAAGAAAAATATTATATAATTGCGAAACACTATAACTTTGAGACCGGTAAAATAAGATCTTATACATTTAATTACTGACAGCATTATCAATAGTCAAGATCAAATTTTACCTTGGCAAAAGGCAGTTAAATAATATCAAATGTATGATCGTCTGAATGAAAGAATATATCTTTTCTTTGTTTACAAGGCTGAAAGTGCTGAACCATAATCAGGTTCATGGGTGATGTCATCAACAAGTTCGGCATGTAAAACACTGTCGTTCTCGTCCAGGACGATGACTGCCCTTGCTGTTAAACCTTTTAACGGCCCATCCTCAATCAAAAGCCCGTAGTCTGTTGCGAAATCTGTGTTGCGAAATAGAGAGCCGGTGAGTACATTTTCTATTCCTTCTGCTCCGCAAAAACGTTTAAGGGCAAAAGGCAGATCAAAAGAAAGGCAGATCACCACGGTATTTTCGAGCTCTGATGCTTTTTTGTTAAATGTCCTCACCGAAGTGGCGCAAACATCTGTGTCAATACTGGGAAAGATATTTAAAACCTTGCGTTTCCCTGTTAAATCCGCCAGGGAAAATTCTGATAAATCCTGTTTGACTGCGGCAAAATTTTTTACGGTCTTTTCAATACCGGGGAATTCTCCTGCCAGAAGGACAGGATTTCCTGCTAATTTTGTTGTGGTCATTTTGATATCTCCTTTTCTTAAAACATATTTTAATTCAGGGTATCCTTGATTTAATCTTTCCTAATTGTAATGGCTTGATCAATTTTTTCAAGATGGCTCTTGATTTTTCATTTCGGGTTTTCCTTCATGGAAAGAGAGATCCTTTTTCTTTTCACATCTACTTTAACAACGGTTACATAAATCTTTTGCCGGACGGTAACAATCTTATTGGGATCCTTTACAAACCGATTTGCCATCTGACTGATATGAACAAGACCGTCCTGGTGAACACCAATATCCACAAAGGCTCCAAAAGCGGTAACATTTGTGACGATACCCGGTATTTTCATCCCGGGTACAAGATCTTTTATATCATGAATACTGTCATCAAATGAAAATGCCTGAAACTCTTTTCTGGGATCCCGGCCAGGATTTGCCAGTTCCTTTACAATATCTTTAAGTGTGGGCATGCCTATGGCCTGTGTCACATAGGGGTTCAAATCAATCTTTTTGATTTGACCGGCTTTTCCCATAAGATCTTCAATGCCAAGCCCGGCATCTTTTGCCATTTTTTCAACAATTCCATAAGATTCAGGATGGATACCGCTTCTGTCCAATGGATACGCCGCATTATGAATTCGCAGGAAGCCGGCTGCCTGCTCAAAAGATTTTGGCCCCAGTCTGGGTACCTTTAAAAATTCTTTTCTTGATCTGAACGGACCATTTTCATTACGGAAACGAACCATATTGGCTGCAATATTTTCATTTAAGCCCGAAACTTTGGAAAGCAATTCTTTGCTGGCCGTGTTAGCCTCAACCCCCACCTGGTTCACACAGGACGCCACAGCATCGTCCAGGGATTTTTTCAATAATTTTTGATCCACATCGTGCTGATACTGACCCACACCAATTGATTTTGGATTCAGCTTTACCAGTTCGGCCAAAGGGTCTAAAAGCCTTCTGCCAATAGAGACGGCCCCTCTCACCGTAATATCCTCATCTGGGAATTCCGCCCTGGCAACCCTTGATGCTGAATAAATGGAAGCCCCGCTCTCATCCACCATTACAATATGAATTTTTCTGTCCAGGTCCAAATTCTTTACAAAGGCTTCGGTCTCTCTTCCTGCGGTCCCGTTCCCAATTGCAATGGCTTCAATCCGGTATGTTTTTACCAAGTCTATTATGATCTGTTTTGCTTTTTTTTCATTGTTGTGATGGGGGAATATAAGATCATTGTGCAAAAGCTGTCCCTGGGCATCAAGACACACCAATTTGCACCCCGTCCTAAACCCGGGATCAATGGCCAGGATCCTTTTTTGACCCATGGGTGCGGAAAACAGAAGTTGTTTTAAATTGCCGGCAAAAACGGCTATGGCCGTTTCATCGGCTCTAGCTTTTAGTTGGTTCATATATTCTTTTTCAATGGATTTGGACAACCGTTTTTTATAGCAGTCTTTTATGGCTGATAAAATTTGCTGTGCTGATCTGGATTGATTTTTAATATACTTGCGCTCAATCACCTTCAAGGCGCCGGTTTCCTCAGGAAGGACATGTATTGAAAGAACCGACTCTTTTTTCCCCCTGAGCATAGCCAGGATTCTGTGGGAAGGTGCCTTGGATGCTTTCTCAGACCAGTCAAAGTAATCCTTGTATTTTAGGCCTTCCTCATGCTTTCCTTTTTTCACCTTGGATCGGATTAAGGATGTATTCAAAAACAATTGCCTGATTTTGGACCTGATTTCAACATCTTCATTAATCATTTCAGCAACAATTTCCCGGGCACCTGATACGGCTGCTTCAATAGATTCAACATCATTCTGTGATGAAATATATTTTCGGGCCTCTCCTGAAATATCTTTATCCGACTGATCTAAAAGAAAGGTGGCAAGAGGTTTAAGGCCTTTCTCTTTTGCCATTTGTGCCCTTGTTTTTTTCCGGGGTCTGTATTTTTCATAAACATCTTCAAGCGCGGTCAAAGAGGTCGCATTTTGTATGTCTGTCAACAGGGTTTGTGTTAAAAGCGCTCTTTCTTTTAACGACTTCAGTATTGCCTCTTTTCTTTGCTTCAATGCATTTAATTGTTCTATCCTGTCCCGAATGCCGGCTATGGCAACTTCATCAAGAGAACCGGTCATCTCTTTTCTGTACCGGGCAATAAAAGGGATGGTTGAGCCCTCTTCCAGCAATTGCAAAACAGCCGAGACCTGTGAATCATCCAAATCCATTTCTTTCGCGATAATATTGATCATTTAATTGGTACCCACTATTAAAGTTGCAGCCCTAATATAAATAGTTTTCCTGTTCGCTTCGTATCAACTATTCATTTTATTTATAACAAATTCCTTTTCCTGCTGCGTCCTGACGCCCGGGGGATTTCATCCGTGAAAACCTTCACCCTGGCTTTGTGCTTTCAATCATTCTTTTTTGTAACAAGGTATTGGAATAGATTTTTGAGAACCGCAAAAGGCAATCAAACAGGACCGCAGATATTAAAAAAATGTTCGGCATTTTTATGCAATATCTGTTCACGGTTTTCCATTGATATTGTTGATTGATTCATCCATTTAAGTTCCCGGTCCCATGCATAGGGAATATTGGGAAAATCAGATCCATACATGATCCGGTCAGCCCTGTACTGCCCAAGCCCGATCCTGTTGTCCAGGGAGAAATAGTCGGTTAAAACCATGGCAGTATCCAGCCAGAGAGTATCATATTTCTCAATAAGATGTTTATATTCTTTTATTTCATCAAACCCCAGATGGGGAACACAGATATTGAGCCCTGGAAAATTTTTAATCACTGCCTCAATCTTGGCGGCTTTACATATTTTATAAGGGTCACAGGCATATTTGTCACTTTTGGGTTCTCTGCCAGCATGTATGACAATCGGTTTGTCATTTCTCTCACAAATATCATAGATAACATCCATATCAGAGCTGTTCATGTCAAAACACTGGACATGGGCATGAAGTTTTACCCCTTTTAGTCCATTTTCAAATGCGTTAATTAAAATTTCATCCGCACCTTCTTCCCCCGGAAACACGGTGGCCATTCCTGTGACTTTACCTTTAAATTCATCACACTTTTTTGCCATGTACTTATTTAAGATTTCCGATATGCCCTTTTTATGGGCGTATTGTAACGCCACAACATGGCTGACATCATGATCTAAAAGATACTGAATGAGTTGCGAGGTGTTCATTTGGTATCTAATTTTCCAGGCGTGTTGATCAAACCAGGACCATATGGATGAAAATATTTTTCCCGGAAAAATATGGACATGGGAATCAATCACCCTTGGCATCCCTTCTGGTATGGAACTGCCCTCTTTGTCATTAAAAACCGGAAGCTTTGAATGCAGCATTAATTAACCCTTTTACTTATAATTTTTATACAGCCAAATGAGAAATGAGTATCCGGAAACCAATCAGGATAAGTACTAGTCCCCCGAAAACTTCCATTCTCTTTCCAAACATTTTACCTAGTTTCGTTCCGATCTTGATGGATATAAGTGACAGGCCTGACGTAATCACACCGATCATGACGCTGGGATATAAGATATTCACATCCAACATGGCAAAGCTCAAACCCACTGCCAGGGCATCTATACTGGTTGCCACACTAAGCATTACCATTGTCATCCCCTTGGAAGGATCTTTTTTTTGTATCGTTGATGTTTTTTGTATGCCCTCCCAAATCATCCGGCTACCCACAAATAAGAGAAGGAAAAAAGCAATCCAGTGATCAAAGGCTTTAAAATGGGAGGCAAAACCGATACCCAAAAACCAACCTAAAACAGGCATAAGAAACTGGAATAATCCAAAATGAAATGAGAGACGGAATTTGGCTCTTGCATCCTTTGCAAATCCTGCCGCAGCTGCTGCAAGGCAAACAGCTGAAGCATCCATGGCAAGCCCAACAGCAATGATGCTAACTTCGAATATTGTCATTTGTCTGTCTTTATTTACCTGTTTTAATTTATCTGTGTGTATTTATTGGGTCAAATACTGCAGCTTATAAGAAATTTGCCTGTTTTGCAATTTTAAAACCGTGCCTTTGTGACGCCCTGATTGTTTTTAAGCATTCCAAACAATCATCCCGCACATGGTGTCAATATGATATCCATGGAAAATGGACCCTCATCTTGAACCCTTACATGCAATGATTAAAATATGGGTTATTGGATCTAAACAAGGAGGCAACATGAAAACACACGCCACAAACTATGTATATTTGATACACATTTTAACCGGTTTTACCGCCTTGCTTTTATTTTTCTTTTTCACGACAAATCAATTGGCCCATGCTGCCGGAACATCCAGCACATCAAGCTCCGCATCTGAATCTTCAGCCCAAAAACGTGAGCGGGCCAACCAATATTTTGAGCAGGGCAAAATACTCCAGGATAAATCACTTTATAAGCAAGCCTGCGAAAAATACGAACGCGCGGTAAAAATAGACCCCAGCTATGCCCAAGCCCACAGTAACCTGGGATATACCTATCGTAAACAACACATGTTTGATAAAGCGGTTCGCGCCTATAAAAAGGCCATCAAACTTGATTACAATCTGGCCGAAGCCCATGAATATCTTGGTGAGGCCTATGCGGAAATGGGGAAATTTGATCTGGCTCAAAAAGAGCTGGCTGTATTAAAGGAACTGGGATCAGATGAAGCTGCGGAACTGGAAGCTTTTATTATAAAAATGAAAAAACAATAGAATGTATTATAATTTTTCCCCAGGCTTCTGATCATAATTGCTCTTTGTTCTCTCTGGTTATCGGGTAATTCCTTCCAGATGACATCAGTTTTTCTTTTTGTCCAGAACCTCACGAATTTTATGAGCAAGATCCTTTGTTACAATCGGTTTTAATAAAAGCCCCTTAATGCCAAGTAAGGCTGCCTTTTCTTCAGACATGGTTTCACTGAAACCGGTGCAGAGCAGTATGGGTATGTCAGAACGTATTTTAACCAGTTCTGTTGCAAACCTGTCTCCGGACATATTCGGCATGGCCATGTCCGTGATGACCAGATCAAATTTATCCGGGTTTGCTATAAACGCTTCCAGGGCCTCAATGCTTGAGGTTCGTGAAGTAACCTGATAACCCAGACGTTCCAGTATTTGTTTTTCCATTGTCAGGATCGCTTCTTCATCATCCACAAGAAGAAGCCTTTCCGTACCACCTTGAATTTTTGCAGATGATTGAATGACCTGTTTTTCAGAAAATGTCTTTTCCACGGGCAAATAAACATGAATTTCTGTCCCTTTTTCAAGCTGGCTGTTTAACTGGATAGCTCCGTTCATGCTGATCACTATTCCATGTACCACTGAAAGTCCCATTCCCGTACCTTTGCCTTTTTTTTTGGTCGTGAAAAATGGATCAAAAATTTTGTCTGCTACCTGTTTATCCATTCCTCTGCCTGTATCAGATACGGATATGCAGACATAAAGTCCCGGCATCATGTCGGGATCTATTACATCATACTTGCTAAATTTAATTTCTTTCAGGCCAACATTTAACAGTCCGCCGGTTTTTTCCATGGCATGGTAGGCATTGGTTGTCAGATTCATAATAATCTGATGAATCTGGATGGGATCTCCTTTGATCACTCCGCAGTCAGCCTGTATATCCTGTTGTATCTCTATTGTTGTAGGGATTGAAGATCTTAACAGTTTCAATGCTTCCTTAATAATGGGTTGAATCTTTAATAATTTTAATTCACTTTTCTCCTGACGGGAAAATGTAAGAATCTGTTTAACCAAATCTCTGGCTCTCAAGGCGCTGATATAAATCTCGTTCAGGCTCTCCTGAAAAGGGCTGTCTTCAGGCACATCCTCCAAAAGCATTTCCGTATGACCCAGAATAGGGAACAGAATATTATTAAAATCATGGGCAATGCCGCCGGCAAGGGTACCTATGGATTCCATTTTTTGAGCTTGTCTAAGCTGTGTTTCAAGTTTTCTTTGAGAGGTGATATTTTTATTTACGCCTCGATACCCCTTTACATCCCCATTACTGTCAATGATGGGAATCCCGTTTGTGACCATAAAAAGTTTTTGCCCGTCCTTATGTACATTCCAGTTCTCTAAGTCTATTATTTTTTCAGCATTTGAAACTAACTTAGCTGCAATTTCCTGTATCCGAATAGATTCAGCTTCCGGCATCAGATCAAAGGGAGTCTTCCCAATCAGTTCTTTTGGAGAATATCCAAGAACACTCTCTATACTTTGGGAAATGTATGTAAATTTTGTTTCTTCGTCCGTTTCCCAAATCCAGTCGGCCATACTTAACGAAATATCACGGAACCTGTTCTCACTGAGTCTCAGTTCCTTTTCCATCTGTGTTCGTTCCATCTCAACCGAAGCGCGGGTTGCCACCAATTGTAAAAAGGATTCTGCATAGCTTATATTCTCCACCGGTGTTCGATATAGGGCAACCAAGATTCCCGTGGGATTATTTTTTTTATTAAAAAGAGGGACAGCAACATAACCCTCCACTCCCATTTGAGAAAGGAGGGTGTCTTTAGGAAAGAGTTTGGCAACATTTTTAGCGTATGAGCAGACACATTGACCCACAACTTTTTCACAGGGAGTATCCAACAAATCATATGTAAAATTTGGGGCAATATCGCCATCAATACAAAGGGAAATCGTTTGAATGGCTTTCTTATTCTTAGTTAATTCACCAATGAAAGTGTAATCGGCATTCAGAATTCTATACAGTTTTATAACTGTGGCATCAAAAAATTGTTGGCCAAACTGATATAATTCTTCAAAGGCAATTTCTTTGAGTCCCTCTTCATAATTCTTTCGAATACTGATATCGATTATGGATGATATAAATGCTTCTTTCTCCTCATATGTAATCTTTTTCGTTGTAAAACTTGCCCAATATCCTTTCCCTTTTTTATTTTTTAATTGAACCTGGAAATCCTTAACCATGCCATCTCTGATTATTTTATTAATAATTTTTGATCTGTCCTCAGGAAAGAGATAAACATCTTCTGCTCTCAGCTTTAGTATTTCATCATAGGTGTAACCGGAAATGTCACACATGGCTTTATTTGTTTCAATAATCCGGCCTTCAAGGTTTGAGATCACAATGCCAACCATTGCATTGTCAAACAGGGTCTGATACCCCCTGTCCTTCTCAATCGCTGTTTTTTCATGGAGTTGACTTTGTTTTTTGGCCTTAGCCCCTTTACCGGTTCTGTTTACAACATCAGCCTTATTCAATTTTTCAGCCATTTTTAACACCTTTTGTTGTCAAAAGATAATGATTTTTAGCCCATGCTTGATTTATAAACAGTCTATCGGCACTTTTTACCTTTCTCTGCATCTTTTTGATATCCTTATAAAGAACCACCTGGCTGTGATTTGTGCTTGAGATATAATGACTGCCTTTATTCACTCATCATAAAGATTCAAACCGGGATAATGTTTCTCAGCACATTTTTGACAGATACCATGGCTGAATTCTGCATCTAAATGCTCGTGAATATAATCCTCAATTTGACTCCAGGATCCCTTGTCATCACGGATGCTTCTGCAATGGGAACAAATGGGTAAAAAACCCTGCAGCATTTTTACCTCTGACAAGGCCTTTTGAAGATCTGAAATCGACCTGTCCCGTTGGTCCTCAATCATTTTTCTATTGGAAATATCACGCAGGATGCCGGTAAAAAAATCATTTTCAGCTCTCGTCCACTTTGAAAGGGACATTTCCAAAGGAAATTCCTCGCCGTTTTTCCTTAAGCCGGTCAATTCTATAGTTTTACCGATTATAGAGTGTTCACCCGTTGTTTTTGTGCGTTCAAATCCCTTTTGATGGGCCTGCTTATATTTCAGGGGAATCAACATGCTGATGGCCTCGCCCATAACCTCATTTTCTTCGTAGTCAAACATACGGCTCGCAGCCTCATTCCAAAAAACGATATTGGCCTTATTATCTATGGTAATGATGCCATCATGGGCTGTCAGGGTAATGGCCCGAAATCTTTCTTCACTCTCATGCAATACCTGGTTAACCTTAACCAGTTCTTTGGTTTTGATCCTGAGGCTTTTCGCCTTTGTCAAAAAAAGGAATAAAGGGATTGAAACCGAGAACCCCGCCAGGGTAATCAGCATATACAGGATAGGCAGCCAGGGATGTGATTGCCAGTCTCCCTTTGGGTATAAATGCAAGGTCCATTCCCCGTTGGGCACCTTAAACTCATAGTCTATTGTTGATCCAGAGCCAAATGGTTTTGAACCGTCAAATATCTGTTTTTCCCCTGTATCAGGGTCAGGCCTTGAAATCGCATAACCATATCCCCTTTCAATAACATTATCGATATGGGCTGCATTCAAAAGATCTTTTAATTTTATGAGGACAATTGTAAATCCCCAAAATTGGTCTTTGCCATTATTTTCTGACAAGAAAACCGGTAAGCGGCCAATGACTGCCACGCCACCCTGTATCAGTTCCAGGGGCCCTGCAAGTGTCAGTTTTTTCGATTCTATCGTTTTCAAAGCATCTGTTCGCCGCGCCGGGTCTTTAAGCAGATCGTGGCCGATTGCCTTTTCATTACCGGCCAGGGGATAAATTGCTGATACAACCCCTTTTGGAGCCATCTGCAAACTGCTGATCCCCCCGTAATTTTGAATCATGTGTGCTGCCAGCACATCAAAATCTTTTATGGTACCATACTGATGAATCAGGGAGGATAATGCCAGTGTTGCTGAGAGGGATCGTGACAATTGACCCTCGATCAGTGCTGCAGCTTGGGCAGCCGCTAATATTATTTCCTGTCTGAGTTCGGCCTGGTGGCTAAATTCAAGTTGCCTGGCATATATGAAACCGGCCGACCAGATTAAAAGTAAAACAAGGATAGAAAAAATAATATATCTAAGATTTTTAATTTTCATAACTCTTTCCTTTTCATTTATAATCGCAAAAATGTCTGCTGTATTCGTCTTACAAGCATCCTGCTATCATTTAAAAAGAAAATTTAATTCATGTTACATAAAACAGCGTATTAATACAATCAATTTCACCGGGTTACATTTCAGCAGGTTTTAATTTCACCTATTCTGCTCCTGTTATTCCCCAAATGATTTACGGCATATGAGGGAACGCCTTTAAGGCGGGTAATGGATGTGAATGGATCATTTTTGGATCTTCCCGACAGAGGCCATATAAATGGCAAAGGCCTCATTACCATCCAGGCCCAGCAGTTCGTCCAGCTCTTCCTGGTCATAGGCGGCTATGGCACAGGCACCTGCATTTATTGTCTCACATGCCAGGTACAGATTCTGGCAAACATGTCCTGCATCAATAGCGATCACCTTGTGGGCCGCAAGTCCATATCTCCATTCCATGCGATAGGGTATGGCAACCCAGATAAAGGTGACTGCAGATTTACCCGGATAGGACTGGCCAAAGGATGCTGTCACCATTTTTTCGGATAAATAATCATCTGAAAATTCAAACACAAGTTTATGGGACAGAGGTAAATACCGATACATGCCTGATTCAATCCCTTTTACATTAAAGATTGCCAGATAGGTATCAAGGGCGTGGCGGCATCCGGCAGAAGGGACATTTCGATATGCATGACCGCTGACCGCTTTTCCCCGCAGGCCCTGGGTGCACCAGAGCAGATAAGACAATTCTTCCAGAGACAGGTCTTGTTTAAGATAAACCCTGTGGCTTTTTCTGTTACCGATCGCAGAGGTGAGATCTGCCCTGGGAATATTCTTCCACTGGTCAGGAAATGAAAGGGTGATTTTTTTTGAGCCTTTTGGGCAGGGTTTTTCCATGGGCGGAACAGGTATCCCCTGATTCTGGTCGGTCAACCTGAAAACAATTTTTTTTCTGATACTGTCTTTTAGAAAATATCGATACATTTTCAACTTTTCTCTATTCATGGTATCCCTAATTTATTTTTTTGAATCCCTGTACAAAACAAATGAAACGATAATCATTCAGACTTCAACCGACAAATCATTACCTGTTAAAAAATCATGCCGGAAAAAGGGTCTGTTTTTCTAAAATAACACTTAATTTGAGATGATCAATATCATTTTAAACACAACCACTTGTGAAGACCACTGAATATTGCACGTTTTTTTGGGCATATTGCCTGGCTTGATATTTTGTTCAACATCATGGTATCTTATTCTCATCGCCTTTATCATTCAACCTGAAACAGGAGAATAAACATGGACAAATCAAACACCTTAACTATTTTAAAAAATGCATTCCTCATTGAAAGAAAAGGCAAAAGCCTTTACGAAAAGGCCATGACTCATGCAAAAGATGAATCTGTCAAAATATTCTTCAAAGACCTTGCCAATGATGAACAGGAACACATGGATATTCTGGAAAAACAGTTCAAGGCTTTAATGAAAGATGGCAAATTCATGGCCGGCGGTTTTCAAAATGATGGAGGGGCCGTAGCCGCTCCGGATATTCTTGATGAAAGCTTAAAAGACAAAATCAATGCGGCAGGATTTGAAGCCACGGCAATTACCGCAGCCATTAGTTTTGAACAAAAAGCGATCAAAATGTATACTGAACGGGAAAAAGAGGCAGTGGATCCCGAAGAAAAAAAAATGTATCACTGGCTTTCTATTTGGGAAAAAACCCATCTAAAAAAACTGATGGCCCTTGAAGCATCCTTGATTGAAGACATCTGGAATGACAACAGCTTCTGGCCGTTTTAAATTTGTTTCAATACCTTTGCCATCTCTACAACCGGTAGGGGTTCAAAGGGTTTTCCCGGAATCAGGTTTAAAATTTTCTGGGGCATGCCTCGGTATAAAAGCCGGACCGTAATGGTATCATCCTTTCCGGGTACAAAAGGCAGATCTATTTTTTGGGTATTGGTCTGCCTTGCTTTTATCCTGTTATCCGTTAGAACTTTTTTTGCCTTGGCGATGTTAATGACTTTGTTCCCTTTTTCATCTCCAAACACCGTCCTGAAAATAGTGGCATTTTCAGGCAACTCATGTCTATCATTTAAGGTACCGGCCTGAAAGCTTATACTGCCGGTTTTATCCCGGATAATAATTTCAAGCCATACCTGGCGAAGATCACCAACCCCTGTGGGAATTGAATGCCCCGCACCCACATTGGTCACCATGACGTTCAACTTCTTTTGTTGGATCAAGGATGTATCAAGCTTCAGGCTTGCTGCATTTTGCAGCCTTTCAACGGCCATTTGAGTTTTGTCCTGCCCACCAAAAATTCCGGGAACCGATGAATTGCCTCCCACAAAATAATGCGTAAAAATATGGGGTCTTTCATCACTGTAATCTGTTGCAGAACCGGGGTTTTCAGGTCTTTCAGTGGAGCCTGTGGAAGGGATGCCCGGCCGCTGGTACATATGGCAGCCTTGACATTCAATTCTTTTTTCAGGATCTTTGGAATTGTAGGGACTGTTTTTCCATTCCGTATAAGTGGTTTCGATATCCGTTCCAAAGGCCACATGTTTTACATCATGACAGGTTCCGCAAATTTCTGACTTTGTATGCAGTTTAGAAAACTGGGCCTCATGAAAATCTGGGACCGCATCATCAAAAGGACCATACTTTATTCCCGGATCATCTTCGCCATTACCCGGCTTCAGTACAAGGCCGTTATTATACATCTGTTTTACGCTTTTAGCAGAGTGGCAGTAATCGCACTGGATACCCTGTGTGGCAATCTCAGGTGTCTTGGACAAATCATCTGAAATCTTTAAAGGAAACCCGGTGAGCTGTCCCACCGGTGTATGGCATTTTACACAGGATTCTGCCTCTTGGATTTCTCCCTCATTTATAAGACCTTTACGAAGGAATTGAGACACCCTAAAATAAACAGGATCTTTATGGGCCAGGTTGTGCATTGAGTTTGTCCACTGTTCATAAATGTCACCATGACACTCGCTACAGGTCTCAGGAGAAATAAATTGATCTATATGGATCGTTTCTCTGGATGATGCAGAGGATATGGCGGCAACCGCAATAGCAACAATCCCTGAAAAAATCAAAAATAATTTAAGCCGTATTTTAACATTCAACATGTTTGCCTCTTATTTAATAATCCCTCCGGGATATTCTTTGGTTTCTCCGTCTAAAGTAAAGACCGTCCAGTTCCCGTTTTCTTCTTTTGCAGCTACCAGACAGTCAAGCTTTGTTCCATCATTAAATGTGATATAGCATTCCCCTGACTCATTTAAAGTATCTACCCGGACAAATTTTTTATCCCTGGCGATTTGCCTAAACGCCTGGGCTGCCTTTTCAATGGCAATAATTTTGTCATATTCTTCTTCATCTATTTTCTTAATTTGCTGTCTTAACTCATGGATCTGATTTTTCTGGTCTGCGATCTTGGAAACAATGGTTTTGATTTCCGATTTTTCCTCTGATGGTATGGATACAAGGATCTGCTTATGCAACTCCATATCTGTTTCAATAAAATTAATTTTTTGTAATAACCCTTTTATTTTTTCAGTCATATGTCACTCTTCTTTTTTTTAATTATCCAATTTGCCTGACCGGCGGTTTATTTTTTATTGATTCATGATTGGCAGAGGCCGGCTTTTTGCACAGCCTTTTTATTACCTCTTATCATCCATTCCATAAATCTGACCATAATATTTTTTTTCTTTTTTTTATCTTTCATAGCCATTTACCAATGGAGATTATAATACCTTTTTAAAATTTTCTCAAAATTTTTGTTCACTTTGGTGCATCATTGTCCCAATGATTTAACCATAAGACAACACCTATTATTTATAACCGATTTTATCTGTCAGAGGGATTTTGCTTTTTACAAAAATACCCGTGGCACGGGCGATCTCTTTATCCTGTGAATCCTTTAAAACCGATTCACATATAAATTGGGAATGATTCTGATTAACAACCTTTCCCACTGACTTTACAACACCGTCTGAAACCGGGCGGGTAATATAGGTCGTAAAACTTGTGGTTAATACAAAAACATCTTTGACCAAGGAATTGGCGGCAAAAAACGCAGCATTATCCATTGCAAGAAAATATAATGCCCCATGCATGGCTCCGGCAGCGTGGTGGAGCTTTTTATCCACCGGCAGTGTGATGTGTGCCTCTCCTTTTTTTACGGTGACACGTGCACCTGTCCATGTCACAAATGGGGAAGTATGCATCATATTCTCAAGTTTTATATAATGTTGTTTATCCGTCATGTTATATTTTACTCCAATCTAGCTTTTATTTTGTTCGTTATTTATTTAAAAATACGGTTCCAAAACGATCGACTGCTTCTGTTCGACGTGAATTGAGAATTGAAAGGGAATAGAATAAATGAATGTCCGGCGTAAAACATATTGTACTGTCTGAGGGAGCTAAGGGATCGAGTTTACAAGATGCGCAGGACATTTATTAATTCCCCTTGATGTTCTCCCAGGGAGAACATTTCCAGTCGATTTCAAAAATTGCTGGTATATTTAAAAACATATTTCTGAGAACTGCTGTAATCATCCATTTGTTTAAATCCATGTTCATAAATTTTCTGCCCTGAGCGCTTTTCTTGAGGCCCTGTCCACAAGTGTAAAGATTCTATCTATCTCGTCTTTTTGTTTTGACACCTTATGGCCGGTCACTTTAACGAATTCACAATCCAATTGATCCATGACCCGATAAAATTGCTGGTACAGCTGATAATTTTTGATTCGCTTTTGTTTAGCTGATCGATAATTATTTCTCTCCAGCCGGTCTCGTCTTTGCCTCAGCCCCATGATATTTTGAGAATCCGTGTATATCACCACGCGTTGACCCCATTTTTGAATGTCACCTAAAGCCCATAATAAGGTCTGCAACTCCAGTTTTGTTGAGGAGGTGTTCTCAAACCGTTTCACTTTCACCCTGTCCTTTAACATATCCAGGCAAAGCCCTTGTTCCTGTTCGGCAAGATATGCCCCATATCCAATTTTTGTCTGAGGATTCACACTGCCGTCTGTAAATACGATCAAATCAGTTATGGATCTGTCAGTGCTAATTTAGCACCAAGAAGGGCAAAGGTGGCTGCAAAGGATCGCTTCAACCATACAATCAACTTTGCAGAATGAATGACATGCCGGCTGACACGATTTGCAAGTAGACCGTAAAAAATAAAAACAATCAAAGTCATGGCCATGAATACACAGCTGAGTATAAACATGTCGAGCATTGGGGATTGGGCATTGGCAGCGACAAACAACGGCAGAAAGGCCAGGAAAAATATGGACAATTTAGGGTTTAGGATATTTATCAAAAATCCTTTCATGGCTATTTGCCACAACCGCTTTTCTGATGCGGGTGAATTAAATGTCATGGCACCTGTTTCACGCCACATTGACCAAGCCAGATAAATCAGATAAGCGGCTCCTGCAAACTTGATACATTGGAAAGCCAGCGCACTCAAATGAAGGATGGCAGACAAACCAAGTATGCTTGCCGTAAGATGCGGAATAATACCGGTTGTGCAGCCGAATGCTGCGGCAATACTTGCCCGCCAACCGAGAAAAAGTCCTGTTGACACGGTATAGATCACTCCTGTTCCCGGTATGAGAACCACAATAAGTGATGTTAAAAAAAACTCTGTATTGAACATTTTAGCATTTCCTGAAAAGTTATTTTTAAAAATATGATCATCTATGACACAATATTATTTTGAAATCATGGTATTAATTATATGCCGGTCGGTTTCAATCATGCCCTTTGTGGCAAGTTCCCCAATATTTTTAACGGTCTGGTCCACATCCTCGGCAATAATACCATCTGTAACGGCAGCAGAGCTGCCTTCAATGGCCAGTAAAGCACAATAAACAGCCGAACTGACACCGGCAGACACTTTCAGTGCACATCCCTGTTTGGCCCCGTCACAGATCATTCCGGTGATGCTGGCGGCCATATTTTTTATGGTGCCGCCAATCTGGTCCAGGTTTCCGCCTAAAAGATAGCAGACGCCACAGGCAGCTCCTGTGGCAGCAGTCAGGACACCACATAATGCCGTGAGCTGACCAATGTACTGCTTAATGTATATGGCCATCAAATTGCTCAGGATAAGCGCCCGAATTAATTGTTCCTCAGAAGCACCGGTTTTTTGTGCCACGGCAACTACGGGCAGTATGGTGGTTATCCCCTGATTGCCGCTGCCTGAATTGCTCATTACCGGCAGATCGCACCCATCCATCCGGGCATCTGATGCTGCAGCAGTAAGAGCCATGGCATGGGATGCCAGATCATCGGCAATAAATTTTTTGCTAATATTTGTCTTTATGGTAACACCTGTTTTAAGGCCATATTTTCCTGACATTCCTTCTTTTGAAATCGCCTCATTCAGCTTAACGCCTTCCAGGATAAACTGAATTTCATTAAGGGGCGCCCTGTGAGCAAAATCATACACTTTTGAGACACAAAGATTAATTTTGGAGTCGGATTTTTCAGTAACAGAAGGCGCTTTGGCCCCCTGATAAATAGCCTTTCCATTTTTTTCCACATAAATGATATTGGTATGACGATGGGAAATTATGGCGCGGCAGGTCTGGTCTTTAACCTTACAGATGCTTTCAATGTATAATTTATCAGTGCCCTCTTTAATTTTGATCTCAACTTTTTTCTCATCCACCATCCAACGAGCCGTTTTAAGGTTCTCATCGTTCACATGCTTAAGGACCTCCAGTCCATCCTTTGAATTGCCACAGACGGCTCCCAGAGCGGCAGCAATGGGAAGACCAACCATTCCTGTACCGGGGATACCCACACCCATGCCGTTTTTACAGATATTGCTGCTGACAAAAACCTCTATTTTTTCAGGAACCTTTCCAAGGGCTTCCCTGGATTTGGCTGTTGCCAGGGCAACTGCCACAGGCTCTGTGCAGCCAAGGGCAGGAATAACTTCACGATTAATAAGTGCTATGATTTCCTGTCTTTCATATTTCTCAAGCATAGGTCTTCCTTCTGAAAAATTTTTATTTGTTCACTTTGTACTTCAATAAAACATAGTTTTGATCGATTGTTTCCATATCCATCAACTCCAACCGTGTATCCAAACTCTCGTTAAACAGGGACAGCCCCTTTCCAAAAAGTCTTGGAACAATGGTTACATGAACTTGATCTATCAGTTTTTTTTTCATGAAAATCGTGTTCACAACTGATCCGCCAATGAGTGCTGCAGAACCAAAACCCTGCAACTTAAGATCATTTAAGATCTCTTCAGGTGTTTGACTGGTAAATATCAAATCCGGACTCTGACTTGTCCTGGTTTTATCCCTGGTCATTACAATATTTTTACGTTCAGGCAACACCTTGCCTATTGTATCAAATGTTTTGGAGCCCATTATAACAACACCTGTTTCCAGGGTAACCCGGACAAAATACTTTTTATCCCCTTTCCCGGTCCAGTCGATTAATTCCATGGAGTCTCTTGCAATCATCCCGTCTGCCGTAACAGCCATTATGAGTATGACTTTCATTCTTTTTTATCCTTTATTTGTGACTCATTCGCCCGGCCATTTCATATTTTTCTCTTCAACAAAATAACAAAACCTGTCCCATTTAAATTCTTTCTTTGAAATGGGGCATCGAAGGGTAACTTTGGTGTCGCTTACACCCACAACTTCCCAGTCACCGGATCTTCTTGACCCCTCAATAAATATCTTTTGCCCCGCTTTAAACGGATATGGCTTAAATACGGTCACATGATGTTCCATGGTATTTTTCCCCTATTATTTATGTGTTTTCTTCCAAAGTATATGCTCTTTTATAATACAAGGCAAATGTTGACAATGGGAAAACAAGATTTACCCTATAAGACAGCAAAAAGATAAAATTGAATTTATAAAAATCTTGTTTAAAATCAATCTTTTCTATCCTTATTTTTTAAAGGAGGCAAAAAATGAAACAAGACACAGCCCAAGTGAAAAATCATTATTGCACAATTTTAGATCAAAGGCATCTTGTATCGGAGATGAGCCTTTGTGATAATTCTTATAAAAGCCATGAAAAAAAATATAAATGCTATTTGAATGCAACAAAAAAAAATCGAGAAAATAAAGCCTGTATGTATTCTTAACCGCTGTTTTAAAACTGAATTAGCCAGGGCCTGGAAATTAAACTTCCAGGCCTTTTTCTTAATGGTTTCCGACCATTTTTGATGGATCCACCCATTGATCAAAATTAGCCTCTGACACAAGTTTTAGCTCAAGGGCTGCCTGCTTTAATGTTTTATTCTCAAGATGGGCCTTTTTTGCAATACTGGCTGCCTGATCATAACCAATATGGGGATTTAAGGCTGTCACCAGCATGAGCGATTGCTGCAGATATTTTTCAATATTTTCACAATTGGGTGTCATTCCTTCCACACAATTATTTTTAAATGACAATACTGAATCTCCCAAAAGCCTTGCTGATTCTATAAAGTTATAAATGATGACAGGTTTAAAAACATTGAGCTCAAAATGCCCGTTTGATCCGCCAATGTTAATTGTGACATCATTACCCATGACCTGGGAACAAACCATTGTCAACGCCTCTACCTGAGTGGGGTTAACCTTCCCCGGCATGATGGAAGACCCGGGCTCATTTTCCGGAAGTAAAAGCTCTCCCAGTCCGCACCGGGGTCCCGACCCCAGGAGCCGGATATCGCCGGCAATTTTCATAAGGCTCACTGCCAGGGTTTTCAATGCCCCGTGGGTGGCAACAATGGCGTCATGGGCGGCCAAGGATTCAAATTTATTGGGCGCTGTCACAAATCTGATCCCTGTCATATCAGCTATGGCATGGGCCACTTTCTTGTCAAAATCCAAGGGTGCATTCAGGCCTGTTCCCACAGCCGTTCCACCCATTGCCAGCTCACGCAAATGCGGTAAAGTTAAGTTTAATGCGTCAATGCCGTACCCCAGCATGGAGGCATATCCTGAAAATTCCTGCCCCAGTGTCAAAGGGATGGCATCCATCAGGTGTGTACGGCCAATTTTTACAATCTTTTTCCAATCGCGGGTTTTCTTTTCCAAAGATGTTTTCAACGTCTCCAGGCAAGGAATGGTATGATCCGTTATAATGCTGGTGGCCGCCATGTTCATGGCTGTTGGAAAGGTATCATTTGACGACTGAGATTTATTGGCATCATCATTGGGATGAATAAAACGCTTTGACTGGTCCAGTTCGTTGCCGAGCAACACATGCGCCCTGTTGGCTATCACTTCATTGACATTCATGTTGGACTGAGTACCCGAACCGGTCTGCCATACAACCAGTGGGAAATGTTCATCCAGCGTTCCGGCAATAATTTCATCACAGACCTGTTTTATGATATCTGTTTTTTCCCGTGACAATACGCCGATGTCATAATTCACAAGCGCAGCCGCTTTTTTTAATATTCCAAAGGCCTGAATGATCTCTTTAGGCATCCTTTGGTTTCCTATTTTAAAATGCGCTAAGGATCTTTGTGTCTGTGCACCCCAGTATTTATCATAAGGAACATGAATCTCACCCATGGTATCTGTTTCTATTCTTGTCTTCATGAAAATCTCCTTTTGGGGTAGGACACAAAAAAAATCATTCCTTATATCCTTATTTCCATTAAGCCCATGTACCGTCTTATAAATTATGTTACTCAGATGAGTTACATAAGGTCTGCGTAAAAGTCATTACCTTTATCATCCACAATGATAAAAGCGGGAAAATTTTCAACTGTAATCATGTAAACGGCTTCCATACCAAGTTCCTCAAATTCAACAAGCTCAACCTTTTTAATAAAATCCTTTCCAAGGCGGGCAGCAGGCCCCCCTGGAGAACCCAGATAAAAACCACCATACTTTTTACAGGCATCTGTCACCTGTTTCGTTCGGTTTCCTTTTGCCAGCATAATCATGGAAGCCCCTTCTTTCTGGAATATGGGTACATAGGGGTCCATTCTTCCGGCAGTGGTAGGGCCAAATGACCCTGAGGCTTCGCCTTCAGGCGTTTTGGCAGGACCGGCATAATAAATAATATGATCTTTCAAATATTCGGGCAGGCCTTTACCCGCTTTAAAACCCTCCATGAATTTTGCATGTGCAATATCCCTTGCCACAATGATTTTACCGGTAAGAGACAATCTTGTGGACACCGGGTACTTTGAAAATTCAGCCCGGATCTCCTCCATGGGCCTGTTCAGATCAATGTTTACAGCAGCTTTCATTTCAGGTTCTTTTTTTGGCAGGTATTTGGAAGGATTTTCTTCAAGTTGTTCTAAAAAAATCCCGTCTTTTGTAATCTTGCCTTTTATCTGGCGGTCGGCAGAACAGGAAACGCCGAGACCTATGGGGCATGAAGCACCGTGCCTGGGCAGGCGGATAACCCTTATATCAAGGGCAAAATGTTTACCTCCAAACTGAGCACCCAGTCCAAGCCCCTGTGATCTGATCAATACTTTTTCTTCAAGATCAATATCCCTGAAGGCATGAGCCGTATCACTTCCCTGGGAAGGCAATTCATCCAAATACCTTGCCGAAGCCAGTTTCACAGCCTTTAAATTGAGTTCTGCTGACGTGCCGCCAATAACAAAAGCAATATGATACGGAGGACAAGCCGCCGTTCCAAGGCCTTTCATTTTTTCCAGCATAAAATTAATCAGGGTTTCTTCGGTATTCAATACTGCTTTTGTCATCTGAAAGAGGACTGTTTTATTGGCAGATCCCCCTCCTTTGGCCATGAACAAAAATTTATAAACATCTCCCTGAACAGAATTAATATCTATCTGGGCAGGCAGGTTTGTCTTTGTATTTACCTCCTTGTACATGGTAAGGGGAGCATTCTGGGAATATCTTAAATAGTTGTCAGTATAAGCCTGAAAAACCCCTTTGGCCAACTCTTCTTCATCATCTGTCCATGTCCAGACCTGTTGACCCTTTTTTGCCATCACAATTGCTGTTCCCGTATCCTGACACATGGGATAAACCCTGTCTGAAGCAATGACTGCATTCTTCAATAATTCCAGGGCTACGTAACGATCATTGTCGCTACTGTCCGGGTCATCAATTATCGTTCTTAAGCTTTTAAGATGTTCTGACCGGTATAAATGGGCCACGTCTTTAAATGCCTGGCTTGAAATCAAAGTTATCGCCTGGGGTTCAACCATCAGAACCTCTTTTCCTTCAAATTCTTTTATCCGGACATGTTCTTTTGTCAGAAGACGATAGGACGTTTTGTCCTGCCCTAACGGGAACATGGTCTCAAATTTAAATTTACTCATTCTTTTACCTCACAAGATAATGGTGTGCCTGTACAAATTTCTATTGCATGAAATTTTTTTCAAGCCGTGTAGGTGGCGCACTCAAATTTTTACCAAAGCAATATCATATATTAAACGTTTTCAAATATACGCTCTTTAACAAGTCAAGGCTTCAAATTTAAGTCCAGCGCGGTATTATAGGGAAATTAGCAATATTAATCGAAACTATTTAACCATAACCATCTTCCGTCGAAGATATGCGATCTGCGTCTGGTGCGGCAGATCTTTAGGACAATAATCTTCACAACCCAGAAGAGTCATGCAGCCAAACACGCCATCATCATCACCCATAATTTCATAGAACTCTTCGTCTGTCCTTTTATCTCGGGGATCCAGGGCAAATCTGGCAAGCCTCATAAAACCCACTGCTGAGAGAAAATCAGGTCTCATTCGTTTTGTGGCACAGGCGGATACGCAGGCGCCGCATTCCACGCATCGTTCCAGTTCATAAATGGCATCAGCCACATCAGGATCCATGCGTTCCTCAAGCTTTTCAAAATTGACTTCATCTGCATTTTGGTCATGAATCCAGGATTCCACCCGTTCTGACATTGCCCGCATGAATTTACCGGTATTCACAGAAAGATCACCAATCAGCTCAAAACCAGGTAAGGGTAAGAGTTTAATCTCACCGTTTTCATAGTTTGAGGTAAGGGTCCTGCACGCAAGGGTAGGCTGTCCGTTGACAACCATGGCGCAGGAACCGCAGATCCCTGCCCGACAGACAAAATCAAATTGCAGGGAGGGATCCTGCTGCTCCCGTATATCGTTTAATGCAATAAAAATTGTCATTCCAGGGGCTTCGGTAATCTCATATGTCACCATGCGAGGTTTGTCACCCTTTTTTTGGGGATTGTATCTAAATATTTGAAATTTTAAGACTCTTTCCTGATCGCTCATTATTTATACCCCCTGCCTATACGCTCATTTTTACCTTTGAATTTTTCCGGAATTGTGATCGGGTTGAGAAGTTCCTGGATTTGGAACCGGTCTGCATCTGGATGGGCTTTTTTGATCTCTTCGATTTCCTGTTCCCGCTTAGCTGTGTCTGGATGATGGACAGTATTGTCCACACCATATCCCCTTGATCCCGGAGGCATTTCCATTTTCATCACATTCAGATCTTCATAGGTGACCTGGGGAAGATCACTTGCATCATCCTTCCATGTGGTAAGCGTTCTTTTTAACCAATCCCTGTCATTTCTTTCCTTATAATCTTCTCTGGCGTGGGCTCCGCGGCTTTCTGTTCTAAGCTGTGCCCCATATGCGACACACAGAGCAAGCTTTATCATTTTAGGCACCCGAATGGCTTCGACAAGTTCCGGGTTGGAAGAACTGATTCTATTTCTTAATGCAATTTTCCTTGCCCTTTGATTCAGGACTTTTAGCTCTTCAACCGCCTCTTCAAGATCGTCACCATTTCTAAATATGCCGACTTTGTCCATCATAATCTTCTGCATTTCAGCCTTTAATTGAAACGGATTCTCTCCAAAATCCCTGAGCAAAATATCAGTGATTTTATTTTCCTCTTGTTTCATAAAATGCTGGATGGTGGTTGTATTCACGTTTAATGGGTTTTGGGCGCAATAATCAGCAACATATTCTCCCACGATCATTCCTGCTACAACCGTTTCAGCAACAGAATTGCCACCAAGCCTGTTAAACCCGTGCATATCCCAGCAAGCCGCCTCTCCCGCGGAAAAAAGACCTTTCAGTGTCGGACTCTCACCGGTGGATTTCGTTCTGATCCCCCCCATGGAATAATGCTGAGTAGGTCTCACCGGTATATACTCTTCAACCGGATCAATCCCTAGGAAATATTCACAGATCTCTTTGACTTCCCTTAAATTCTTTTCAATATGTTTGCGTCCCAGCAATGTAATATCCAGCCATAGGTGATCGCCGTATCGAGAGGGGACCCCCTTACCTTTTCTCATATGCTCAGTCATCCTGCGGGATACAACATCCCTTGATGCCAGTTCCTTTTTATCTGGTTCATAATCCGGCATAAACCGGTATCCGTCCTTGTCCAGAAGCAGGCCCCCGTCACCTCGACATCCTTCCGTGGTCAGTATACCAACCGGTACAATGGCTGTTGGATGAAACTGTACCGCTTCCATATTTCCAAGAGTTGCAATTCCGGTTTCTAGGGCAATGGCATTTCCAATGCCTTCGGAAATAACCGCATTTGTTGAAATGGAGTAAAGCCTGCCATAACCGCCGGTGGCAATCGTTGTGGCCTTTGCTACATAGGCGATGAGTTCGCCCGTGATAAGATCTCTTACTATGGCTCCATAACAAACCCCGTCTTCATGGATCAGAGCAATGGCCTCTTTTCTCTCATGAACCGGGATACCCATCTGAATGGCCTTGTTATCCATGGCATAAAGCATGGTATGACCAGCACCGTCAGATGTATAACAGGTTCTCCACTTTTTTGTACCGCCAAAATCCCGGGCTGTAATAAGACCATGGGCTTCATCTTTTTCAGTAATGGTCACTTTTTTACCATTAATTACCACCTCTCTGTCTCCGCGTCTGACCCTTGACCATGGTACACCCCAGGCTGATAACTGCCTGATGGCTTTGGGAGATGTATTGACAAACATTCTGGCGACATCCTGGTCGCATCCCCAGTCGCTTCCCTTTACCGTGTCTGCAAAGTGAATTTCTTCATCATCTCCATCGCCTTTGATCGTTGCCCCAAGACTTGCCTGCATACCGCCCTGGGCAGCGGCAGAGTGAGATCTTTTGGCAGGAACCAGAGACAGGACAATGGTATCAAGTCCTCTTTGCATGGATGCAATGGCAACTCTAAGTCCTGCAAGCCCGCCACCAATGACTAGTGAATCCGTATATATGACTTTCATTTAGCTTACCCCTTATTGCTGTGTTGAGTCAGTTGGTTGATCTTCTTGAATGTTCAAACCCTTTGCCTGGGTTTGTTCATCTGCCTTGATCGTTTCAACTGTTGCAGTATTATGATTACTATATCTTTCACCGACTTTATCCCTGTGGTTGATTCCAATGACCACAAAAACCAGCAAAGCAAGAATGCCAATGGTCATAAAAAAAAGAGTGGCTCTGTTTTTGAATTTTTTAAGGGTTTGTCTGGATTTTCTGGCATCTTTTCCTGTAAACCATCCCCATTTCACACAGAGTCTGTAAAGTCCTATGGTTCCGTGAAGCTCTACACAGGTCAAAAGGATCAGATAAACGGGCCACATATTGCCTGACACAATCCTGTCAGCCGACATATAAGGTCCAATACTGCCCGGATTGGTAAGCATTATATATAGATGGATCGATCCTGCAAAAAACATGATAAATCCTGTAATTACCTGAATATACCATAAATTTGTATCAGCATGATTCATCATTTGCATCTGGTCTCTTATTATCCGATGCTGTTTCCACGAAATAGGGAATTTTCTAACACCCAATAAGGCATGGGTAATAAAAAGTGTGAATATGGCGAGAACGGCAAAAAATACGGCAATGGGAAAACCGTGCCCAGTGTCGGACAGGAAAGACAGTTCCATAAATTTTGCCACAAAATTAAAAACCCCTTTCCCAAAGATGATACTGCCCACAAGAAGCATATGTACCCACATGAACAGCCCTAGGATTAGGCCTGTGGCGCTCTGGGCAAAATCAAGCCTTGCAGGTATTCTGCTCTTTTTTTTATTTGATTCGATAATATAACTATCCAATTTTAACCTCCTTTAGGTGAGTGTCCAAACGAAAATAATGTTATTTCTTGGACACTAAAATACATCTTTACAAACCTGGCCTATCTGCCCTAAATTTTCGCAGACAAAGATTCCATTATCTTTGAAGGCCGCTATCTTTGCTTCACCTGTACCGCTGGAACCTGAAATTATGGCTCCTGCATGCCCCATTCTCCTTCCAGGAGGTGCGGTAAGACCTGCAATAAAACCGACCACCGGTTTAGTTATTTTTTCTTTAATATAAACGGCTGCTTCTTCCTCTGCGCTTCCGCCTATTTCACCCACCATTACAATTCCATGGGTTTCATCATCTGTCTCAAAGGCATCAAGCACATCTATAAAATTTGTTCCGTTCACAGGATCGCCGCCAATACCAATGCATGTGGACTGTCCCATTCCGAGTTTTGTCAACTGGTCAACCACTTCATAGGTCAGTGTGCCTGATCTTGAAATAACGCCTATATTTCCTTTTTTGTGGATATTGCCAGGCATAATGCCTATCTTGCACTCGTCAGGCGTTATGATTCCCGGACAATTGGGACCGATGAGACGGCAGTTTTTTGTGGCAATAAACTGTTTAACCTTTACCATATCCAAAATAGGAATGCCTTCTGTTATGGCCACAATAATATCCACACCCGCATCTGCTGCTTCCATGATGGCATCCGCGCCAAAGGCGGGAGGAACAAAGATGAGGGATGCATTGGCACCGGTTTGGGTCACTGCCGCTTTAACTGTATTAAAAACGGGCACTGTATCCATTTTCTGTCCGCCTTTACCCGGCGTTACTCCGGCCACGATACGTGTTCCGTATGCCAAACAACCCCTGGCATGGAAGCTGCCTTCATTACCGGTAATCCCCTGTACAATAACCTTTGTTTCTTTATTTACAAATATACTCATGCGTATCTCCTCTAATTGACTGCAGCGGCAATTTTTTGCGCTGCATCGGAAAGGTCTACGGCAGTGGTTAAATTAAGCTTTGCGTCTTTTAAGATTCTCTTTCCTTTATCCACATTTGTTCCTTCCATACGAACCACGACAGGAATATTAAGACCGGTTTTCCTTGCTGCATCTACAACACCCTGGGCAAAATTGTCACATCGTAAAATACCGCCAAAAATATTGATCAAAACCGCTTTGACCTTGTCATCAGCCAAAATGATACGAAATGCATTTTCAACCTGTTCCGATGTTGCTCCGCCACCCACATCCATGAAATTGGCAGGTGCTGCCCCGGCATTCTTGATAATATCCATAGTGGCCATGGCAAGACCGGCGCCATTTACAATATTTCCGACATTTCCATCAAGATTAATGTAGTTTAAATTGTATTTTGACGCTTCAACTTCCAAGGGATTTTCTTCGTCAAGGTCTCTTAGTTCCATGAGTTCTTTATGTCTATAGATGGCGTTGGAGTCAAAATCAACCTTGGCATCCAATGCCATTACATGATTATCTGCTGTTAAGATTAAAGGATTGATTTCCACCATGGAACAGTCTTTGGCTATAAAAAATGTATACAGGTTGGAAAGAAGACCTGAAAATTGTTTCATGGCAGCAGAAGGCAGATCAAGAGCAAAACCCACCTGTCTGAGCTGGTATCCCTGAATCCCCATTAAAGGGTCTACATGAACTTTAATAATTCTTTCAGGCGTTTTATCTGCTACCTCTTCAATGTCCATCCCGCCGTCCTGGCTGGCCATGATCACTATAGATGCTGTGGCACGGTCTACAAGAAGCCCTAAATACATCTCTTTTTCAATCTGCTCACCGGCTTCAACAAGGAGTTTTTTCACACACCTGCCCCCAGGACCTGTTTGATGAGTGACAAGGGTCATGCCGAGTATTTCATCGGCAAGGGTTGCAACCTCTTCCATGGAAGCAGCAAGTTTCACACCACCGCCTTTTCCCCTCCCGCCTGCATGGATCTGGGCTTTTACCACAACAGGGAAACCACCCAGACTTTGAGCAGCTTTTTTTGCCTCTTCCACTGAAAAGGCAACACACCCATCAGGAACTGATACATTATATTCCTTAAACAATTCTTTTGCCTGATATTCATGTATTTTCATTTAGATTTCCTTTCCACTTTACAAATGACAGGTGCTTTCATCCTTGAACCTAATTATAAATATGACAACAGCTCTTCAGCAGCAGCTGTTGGTGACATTTTCTCATTTTCTACCTGTCGTGAAATATTTGGTATTTTCCTATTAATTTTTTTATTATTTTTAAACCGCTTTTTCAAACCCTCTTCAACAAGCGTCCACATCCATTCCAGGGTTTGTGTTTTGCGCCTTTGTGAAAACTCTCCTGTGGATATAAATTTTTCATGATGATCGAGAATCGTTTCCCATACAGGTTGGGTTCCTCCATCAATTACGGAAGAACAGGTCAGGACCGGGGTGGACCAGGTGGAAGATTCAGGCCTGATAATATGCATGGCCATTTCAAGATCAGCTTTGGTTTTTTCAACAGCATTAAGGTTGTCACCGTCTGCCTTGTTAATGGCAATGCCATCAGCAAGCTCCAGCACCCCTTTTTTAATTCCCTGGAGTTCATCCCCAGCCCCGGCAATCATCAGGACCAGAAAAAAATCCACCATGGATGCCACGCTGGTTTCAGACTGCCCAACACCTACTGTTTCAATGAGTATCACATCAAAACCGGCTGCTTCACAAATTAACATAATCTCACGGGTTTTAGCGGCAACCCCCCCTAGGGTTTCCCCGGCTGGAGACGGACGGATGTATGCATTTTTGTGGGCAGCAAGCTTTTCCATCCGGGTTTTATCTCCCAGAATAGATCCGCCGCTTCTCCGGCTTGTGGGATCTATAGTCAGGACAGCCACTTTATGCCCGCTATCTGCCAAACTTACACCTAAATTCTCAATAAAAGTACTCTTGCCCACACCGGGCACTCCTGTCACCCCTAACCGGATACTTTTTCCGGTGTGGGGCAGGATCTTTTCCATAATTGAGAACGCTTTTTGCTGATGGGCTTTAAGACTGCTTTCAATCAATGTTATTGTCTTGGCGATCATGCGTCGATTGCCATCTAAAATACCCTGGACAAAGCTCTCACTTTCAGGGTCTATTTGAATCATAATCTTTACGCACCTATGATATTAAGCATCCTGTTGGCTGAATCTGTTACCGCTGTTCCGGGACCAAAAATGTCTGCAGCTCCCGCCTTCCTTAAAAACTCATAATCGCCTGGTGGAATTATGCCTCCAACCATCACTTTAATATCAGAAGCGCCCTGATTTTTCAACTCTTCGATAACCATGGGCACCAAAGTCTTATGACCGGCTGCAAGGCTTGATACACCGATCACATGAACATCATTTTCAATGCCCATTCTGGCTGCTTCTTCCGGCGTCTGGAATAAAGGTCCCAAATCCACATCAAATCCAAAATCAGCAAAGGCTGTGGCAATGACTTTAACACCTCTGTCATGCCCATCCTGTCCCATTTTAGACAATAAAATTCTGGGCCGGCGCCCGGTCTTTATTTCAAAATCTTTTGAGCGTTTTCTTAAAGATTCTATAATATGGGGATCAGCATGTTCTGCAGCATATACCCCGGCGATACACTGTGTGGTGGCCACAAACCGTGTAAACACTTTTTCCATAGCCTCACAAATCTCCCCAACAGTTGCCCTTGCCCGAACAGCGGGCAGGCATGTTTCCAAAAGATTTTCTCCTGATTCGCAGGCCTTTGTTATATCGTCCAAAGCCTTTTGAACCTTTTCATTATCCCTGTCTTTTTTAATTTGAGCAAGGCGGGCCACCTGTTCATTCCTGACCTCTTCTGAGACCTCACGAACCGGGATGGGAGTTTCATCTTCAATCTTATATTTATTCACCCCTACAATTACATCCTCGCCCTGATCAATTCTGGCCTGTCTTCTGGCAGCCACTTCTTCAATTCTCATCTTAGGCATACCCGATTCAATGGCTTTGGCCATGCCCCCCAGCTCTTCTATTTCAGCCAGAATTTTTCTGACTTCATCAATAATATTCTGAGTCAGGGTTTCAACATAGTAAGACCCGCCTAAAGGGTCTACAACATCACAAATATGAGACTCTTCCTGTACTAGAATTTGGGTATTTCTAGAAATCCTGGCTGACAATTCAGTGGGCAATCCCACTGCCTCATCAAAAGAGTTGGTATGAAGACTCTGTGTTCCGCCAAGAACTGCTGACAGGCATTCAAGCGTGGTTCTGACAATATTGTTATAGGGATCCTGCTGAGTAAGACTCCAGCCGGATGTCTGGCAATGCGTTCTAAGCATGGTTGATTTCAAATTTTTCGGGTTGAACTGACTCATTAGTTCTGCCCACAGGAATCTGGCCGCCCTTAGCATGGCAATATCCATAAAGAAATTCATGCCTATCCCAAAAAAGAAAGATAGTCTTGGGGCAAACTTATCTATATCAAGGCCGGTGGATAGAGCCGCTTTAACATACTCAAGACCGTCGGCCAGGGTAAATGCCGTCTGGAGTACAGAATCAGCCCCCGCTTCCATCATGTGATACCCGCTGATACTGATGGTATTGAACTTTGGCATATTATCCGTGCAAAAAGAAATAATATCGGAAATAATCCTCATGGAAGGACCTGGTGGATAGATATAGGTATTCCTTGTCAAATATTCTTTTAAAATATCGTTTTGAATGGTTCCCATGAGCTGATCATGTTTGACACCCTGCTCTTCAGCGGCAACAATATACCCTGCCAGGATTGGTAACACCGCACCATTCATTGTCATGGAAACCGACATTTGATCCAAAGGAATCTGGTCAAACAACAATTTCATATCCTCAACAGAATCAATGGCAACGCCGGCTTTTCCGACATCGCCTGCCACCCTTGGATGATCCGAATCATATCCCCTGTGGGTGGCCAAATCAAAGGCAACAGAAAGCCCCTTTTGTCCTGCTGCAAGATTTTTCCGGTAAAACGCATTGGATTCTTTGGCAGTTGAAAATCCCGCATACTGTCGAATAGTCCAGGGGCGACCTGCATACATGGTGGCTTTGGGTCCCCTTACAAAAGGTTCAAACCCAGGCAAATTATCTTTGAATTCAACTTTTTCAAGATCTTCGGCTGAATATAACGGTTTAATATCTATCCCTTCCGGGGTTTTTTTTGTTAAGGATTCCAGGGGTTTTCCCCTCAATTCTTTTTTAGCAAGTTCTTCCCACTTATTTATATCGGACATTTTTATCCTCCGGTACATGAAATTTAAAATACAAAATATCTACCTTTCACACAGTTCAACAAGCACGCCCGAGGTCGCTTTGGGATGCAAAAAAGCAATTCTTGCCCCGCCTGCCCCTTTTCGCGGGGTTTGATCGATAAGCGCAATCCCTTTTTCTTTTAGCTCTAAAAGGGCCTCATCTATATTTTCAACCCGAAAGGCCAAATGCTGAATACCTTCACCTTTTTTTTCAATATATTTGGCAACCGGTCCTTCTTTTGAAGTTGATTCTAAAAGTTCGATTTCACTTTCACCAACAGGCAAAAAAGCGGTTGCCACTTTCTGCTCTTCAATGACTTCTGTGCCTTCAAGAGTCAATCCCAATACATCCGTCCAAAAATTTTTCTTTTTGTCAATACTTGAGACTGCAATTCCAAGATGATCAATTTTTAGTATTTTCATTTTCTTATCTCCAAAATCAATTCATAATTCACAATCTTTATTAATAGATGCTTCAACCGACCAAAGTCAACCTTAAATTCATTACCCTTCTCTACCATCAAGGTACCATCTGGTGCGTTGACTGCGGTCGCTCCTCCCTGCGGAGTATGACTTATACGTCTCACTCGTCTTTTTTTGTCACCTTGCATATAGCACCTTGCCGAAGGCCGGGGATATGGCACGACCCTTTGGCCCAGCCGCCGCAAATGAAAATACGATAGTGGATTTGGGATTAGATCTTGATCAAAAACCGATTGATTTCAGGTCTATGAAATATGGGGATTAAGTGTCCATTTAATAAACCAGCCTCCATTTTCACGATCAAGACAGACGATCCCTGAATTCTGAAATTTGTATACCTTCAAACTCTGGGAACCCGCAGTAAGATATGAAACCAGTTTTTCCATAAATGGTAGATGCCCCACCATCATCACATTTGATAAAGAGTCAATTTTATCACCAAATATTGTGACCCCGTCCAGGGGATTGATGCCATTAATTTGTTCGCAGGGGTTTTTTAAACCCAGTGTTTTGTTAAAAATAACAGCGGTCTGCTCAGCTCTTTTCTTACCGGAGTGAACTATTTTTGATACCGGGATTTTATATGCTTTTGCAACCTCAGCAATTTTAAGCGTATCTGATACACCTTTTTTTGAAAGCCCTTTTTCCGGATCCTGATTTTTTGGCAGGCTTATGCCGTGTTGAACTAAAAATATTGCCATAATCGACTCCTTGCCGCAAGTGAGTTAATCTTCTGAATTCAGGATTAAAAGTGTAACAGATCGACTTTAGGCATTGCAATGGAAAAAACAATGTCTATTTTGAGACCTGGAGCTTAAAAAAAATTGAAACTGATCTATCCATACTTAAGAAAAAATATAGTTAAAATATGTATTGGTATTTTATGCATGATTTTTGTGGATGCCCTGCAATTGGTCATTCCCCAAATCGTGAAAAATGCCATTGACACATTGGCTTCAGCCACTTTTGACAATAAAACCCTGATAGTACAATGCAGTTTTATTGTTTTATTGGGCATTGTCATGGCAGTTTTAAGGTATGGTTGGCGCAATCTGTTGATGGGAAGTGCAAGAAATGTTGAAAACGGTATAAGGGATGACCTTTTCAAGCATATCCTCTCTTTGGACATGGCCTATTTAGACAAGGTCAAAACAGGTGATATCATGACCCATGCCACAAGCGATATCAATCATATTCGCATGGCATTTGGTTTTGGCCTCATCGTACTGGTGGATACTATTCTTCTTGGCGGTGCCACCCTTGCAATCATGCTCTGGACACATCCAAAGCTCACCGCCCTTGCTATGATCCCCATGCCTTTTTTGATAATGATCACAAGAGCCCTTGGTAAAAAAATGCATGCCTTTCATAAAACCGCCCAGGAATCTTTTTCTCAGCTTACCGAGCTTGTGAGGGAGAGTTTTTTTGGTATCCGCATTATAAAAGTGTTTAATTTTGAAGCCGTTATTGCCAATAAGGTTAAAAACGCCTCAAGAGATTATTTTAAAAAAAATCTGAAACGCGCTTTTGTTACGGCATTGTTAAAACCTTTACTGGGTTTGTTTTTTAATCTGTCTACCCTGGTTGTCATCTTTTACGGTGGCGTTCTTGTGATGAAAAATATTATTACACCAGGTGAGCTTGTTGCTTTTCTACAATATCTTGGAATCCTGGCATGGCCAATCATTGCCATTGGATGGATGACCAACCTCTTTCAGAGAGGGATGGCATCCTTAAAAAGGGTTAATACGCTTTTAGACACCATGCCGGATGTCAGATCCCATGAAAATCCAGCAAGTCTTTCAAAATTAGAAGGAAACATTGTTTTTGACAACGTTAGCTTTGCCTATGACCCAAACAAAGCCATTTTATCAAACCTTGATTTTAAGATTCATCAGGGAAGTTCCATCGGTATAAGCGGCCCTCCGGGTTCGGGTAAAACAAGCCTGGTTCAGCTGGTTCCAAGGCTTTACAATACCACCGGCGGCAGAATTCTTTTGGACGGCAACGACATTTTAACCCTGGATCTTAATTTTCTCAGACAGCATATAGCCATAATGCCCCAGGAATCATTTCTTTTTTCAGGTACAATTAGAGAAAATATTTTATTGGGAAGACATGTGGATAAAGAAATACTTGATGGAATTATTCATGCCTGCAGCCTGAAAAATACGATTAAAAAAATGCCGGACGGCCTTAATACCGTTGTGGGTGAAAGGGGTATCACCCTTTCCGGGGGACAAAAACAAAGGATCGCCCTGGCCAGGACATTGATGATAAAAAAACCGATCATCATTTTAGATGACCCCATAAGCCAGATGGACACCCAGACAGCATCTAAAGTTATTACAAGATTGAACCGGATGAATTTAGATGCCACTTTTATCATCATATCCCACAGGATCTCAGCCCTTTCATCCTGTGACTCTATTTTTATTTTAAAAAATGGCCAAATCAATCATTCTGGGACCCATGAACAACTCATTGAAAAAGACCGTTTTTATAAAAAATCTTTTCAGGTGCAGCAGTTTGAGGAGGGATATGAAACCTGACATCCTTGTTCAGGAAAAAGAGATCAAACTTGCCGACCTTGCAGTTGCCAGGGAATTATGGCCCTATATCAAGCCCTATGCCTGGATGCTGATTGTTTCAACACTATTTGTAACTATTGTTACTTTTTTAGAGCTGCTTTTACCCATCTTTACCCAAAAAGCCTTTGACGGATTTATCGTTCCTGTGAGTCTTGAGAATGGCATCCACATTTTCGGTTTTAATATTGAATCTTTTGACGTTTTTTGCATCCTTTTTTTCTTATTTATCTTTACCATATTTGCCATTGAGTTTTTCCAGAGTATCTTCATGGAATACACGGGTCAAAAAATCATTTTAAATCTTCGCTGCTCACTGTTCGCTCACATGACATTATTGCCTGTCCCGTTTTATGATAAAAACTCAAGCGGACGTCTGGTATCGCGAGTGGCAGGTGATGTTGAAAATATGAATGAAATGTTTACAAGTATCCTCATTTTTATTTTTAAGGATCTTATGCTAATGGCCGGCATTCTGTTAATCCTTTTTACTATTGACATAGAGCTTACCCTTTATCTATCTCTTCTGGTTCCGGTCATAGTGATCAGTATTGCTGTGTTCTCAAAAATTTTACGCAAGGTTTTCAGAACCATCCGGCAGAAAATAGCAGAAATCAACCATAGTTTTTCAGAAGCCATTACCGGAATCAAAATCATCCAGACGACGACCAGCCAAAAAAGATTTTTGCAGCGGTTCAAAAATCTAAATTTTCAACATTATACAGCGGCGCTGTTCCAGATAAAAATTTTCTCAGTATTTATGCCTTTTATCGGTTTTTTAGGGGTTTTGAGTGTGGCGATCATCATTTGGAGCGGAAGCGTTGGAATCATTGAAAAGTCTCTTACCTTGGGAGAACTTGTCGCCTTCTTAACCTATATGAAACTTTTTTTCAGGCCCTTAAGGGAGCTGTCTGAAAAATTTAATCTGCTCCAGAATGCCCTGGCTTCTGCAGAACGCATAGTCACCGTGTTAAACAATGATAAGGCAAAACAAAGAACCAGTAAAAAGCGGCATCGGATGGATAAGATTACCCATATCAGTTTTGACCATGTGTATTTCTCATATGATCAAAAAATAATGGTTTTAAAAGATATTACCTTTAATCTCCGCCTTGGAGAATCAATTGGTATTGTGGGCCAGACAGGATCTGGTAAAAGTTCCATTATCAACTTGATCACCGGATTTTATCATACCAATAAAGGAAATATTTTCATAAATAATCTGAATAGCAATTCTGTAAATATCAAAGACATAAGGAGTAAAACTGCCCTTGTCATGCAGGACCCCATTCTTTTTTCCGGCAGTATTAGAGAAAACATCAAGCCCTCTGGTCTGGATATAGACTCGATAGAACTTGAAAAGGCATTGGTTGACGGGAACTGCGATTTTCTATTTGAAAAATTTGCAGGCCTTGACACATTGATTGAAGAGGGCGGCCGGCCCTTGTCATCCGGCCAGAAACAACTGGTATGTATTGCACGTGCATTTGCCTTTAGCCCGGATCTGATTATTTTTGACGAAGCAACATCATATATGGATTCCCAGTCAGAACAAAGGGTTCATGATGCCATGAAAAAACTAATGAGAGGACGGCTCTCCATTATCATTGCCCACAGGCTTTCCACTGTAAAAGATTGTGATACCATATTGCTTATAAGAGATGGTGAAATAAAAGAACACGGATCTCACAATGAACTGGTCAGTTTAAAGGGTGAATATTACCATCTTTTGAAAAAAGAAAAAATCTGATATTTACCCTGTTTACTTTGAATGCATATACTTTCATCTTTTTGATAAAATTTTTCGTAATTGTTCAGCCAGTAAAAGAACTTCTCTCAAAGCCCTGTCTGATTGATAATTGCAGGAGGTTAAGCGTTTGGCATCGAAATAAATATCCATCAGACAGGGCGATTTCCAACACAAGCGCTGAATAGTTACAATTTTTATTTAATATCAGAGTTTATAGGTATTCGACAATACCTTCCATGGGCCGGCGTAATCTTTTGGGCTGCTCTTTGACACGATATCCCAATGCCACAACCACTGCCACTTCATATGCGTTCGTATCTATATTTAAAGCTTTTTCCACCAAATCTTTTTCAAATCCTTCAATGGGGCAGGTATCAACCCCTTCTGATGCAGCTGCTGTCATTATGTTTGCAAGACAAATATAGCATTGTTTGGAACACCAGGCATATGAACTCATTCTGGGAAAAACCTCGGTTTCCATGTGATGCCTGTATCTCTCAATATAGGCCTTTGTGTCGTCCTCGGGCAGACCCCGCCTTTCAAAATTAAGTTTAATATACTCATGTGACGGGTCAGCTAATTGGGGCTTTGAAAGGATGACAATAACATGGCTTGAATCTGTGATCTGCGGTTGATTCCAACAGGCCGGGCGAAGCATTTTTCTGACTTGGTCTGAGCCGATTACAAGGAATTTCCATGCTTCCAGTCCAAACGAGCTAGGTGAAAGATGAGCTGCGGTTAAAATGATTTCCAGTATTTCTTTTGGGATCTTTTTTTGGGGGTCAAATAGTTTACAGGCATGGCGGAAGTGTAAAGCTTTAATTATTGGATTCACTTTAGTCTCCTCATCATTCATTTATAATTTTATGATTGTACCAACTTCATCCGGCCGGGCAACGTGCAGGATAACATTTGAGCCATTCACATTTTTGGAGATCTCCAGAACGGCTTTTTCCGGGCTATTATTTTCCTCACTCAAATGCGCTAAAATGACATGTTTTAACGAATCTGTATTAAGCTCCGATAAGAGTTGAGCCGCATCCAGATTGGACAAATGCCCTGTCCTGCCTTTGATTCGCTGCTTGAGATGCCATGGATAGGGACCATTAAAAAGCATTTCAAGATCATGGTTTGATTCAAGGTATAAAATATGGCAATTGTTCAAATGCTCTTTTACAAGACTTGTGGCAATGCCCAAATCTGTAGCCACTCCGATTTTTTGATTATTATACTCCATTGTCAGTCCCACAGGATCTTTGGCATCATGGGAAATGGAAAACGGGCTGACCAGAATATTATCCACCTTAAAAGGTTTGCCACATTCAAAAAAACATAGGTTCTCAATCTTGCCAAGACTATGAGTGGCGTCATAGGTTTTAGGTGTGATATAAACAGGCAGCTTAAACCGGCGGCTTAATATCCCGGCCCCTTTTACATGATCGGAGTGTTCGTGGGTAATAATGATCGCCGTAAGGCTCTCAGGACTGATATCCACAGCATTCAACCGCCGCTCAATTTCAATCCCTGAAAGCCCGGCATCTATCAGAATGGAAGCGTTGCAGCATGACACAAAAAGGCTGTTCCCCTTGCTGCCGCTGGCAAGGGGACAGATAGAAAATGAATTACTTGTCATCTTTTTTTGTGGCTTTATAGCTTAATTTGATCTTTCCGTCTCGAGTAACATCTAAGACTTTTACAGGTATGACATCTCCTTCTTTAACTACATCAGTCACTTTTTTGACCCTGTAATTTGCCAGTTCTGAAATATGTACCAGTCCGTCAGTGCCTGTTTTAATATTTACAAAAGCCCCAAAATCCATTATTTTTACAACAGTGCCCTCATAAATTTCACCGATCTCTGGATCCAGTGCGATATCTTTTACCATTTTTAAGGCAAGGGCTGAATCTTCCTCATTTTGTGCGGCAATCTTGACGATACCCTCATCATTCACTTCAATAACCGTATTGGTTTCTGCCTGGAGCGCCCGGATCACTTTTCCGCCTGGACCGATGATATCTCTGATTTTATCAGACTTAATTTGAATACTTACAATCTTTGGTGCCCGGGGAGAGACTTCCGGCCTGGAGTCTTCAAGGGTTTCCAGCATCTTATTCAAAATGTGTATCCGGCCTCCATTGGCCTGATTAAGGGCTTTTTCCATAATTTCCTTGGAGAGCTCTTTAATCTTGATGTCCATTTGGAGAGCCGTAATTCCTTCTGCCGTACCCGCCACTTTAAAATCCATATCGCCAAAATGATCTTCATCACCCAAGATATCAGATAGCACAGCGGTTTTATCACCCTCTTTTACAAGTCCCATGGCAATCCCTGAAACCGGTGCTTTTATGGGGACACCACCATCCATTAATGCCAGTATCCCGGAGCAGACCGTTCCCATTGACGAACTCCCGTTGGACTCCATGACCTCTCCCACCAAGCGGATGGTATATTCAAAATCTTCTTGGGCAGGAAGAACGCGTTGAATGGCTCGAGTCGCCAGGTTTCCATGGCCAATATCCCTTCTGCTGGGCCCGCCTGCCCGTCTGACTTCCCCCACTGAAAAAGCAGGAAAATTATAATGCAGCATAAAGGCGCGGGTTTCATTTCCCATAAGGGTTTCAACCCGTTGTTCATCCATGCCGGAACCAAGGGTCAAAATACCTAATACCTGGGTTTCACCCCTTGTAAAAAGGGCAGATCCATGGGGCATGGGAAGCGTTCCTACTTCACAGTCGATCTGTCTGATTTCATCAAAAGCCCTGCCGTCAATTCGTTTATCTTCTTTTAAAACAATGTCACGACTGACTTTTTTAACGCATTTGGAAAATGCATCTTTAATTGCCTTTGTCTGGTCGGGATAATCGTCGCAAAAATGTTCGACAACGCTTTCTTTCAAATCGCTGAGTGCTTTCTGGCGCTCTATCTTTGTCTTGATCTGAACCTCATTGTAAATCTTATCTTTTGAGTATTCAACCACCTTGGCAACCAGTTCTTCATCCCTGGCAGGCGGTACAAATACCCGTTTTTCTTTTCCAAAGGCCTCTTTTATCTGCGCCTGCAGATCAATGATAGGCTGCATGGCCTCATGACCAAAAAAGATCGCATCCAGCATATCTTTTTCAGAAACAATTTCTGCCCCGCCTTCAACCATGACAACACCGGTTTTAGACCCTGCCACAACCAACTCGATATCACTTTCCTCCATTTCTTCAATGGTCGGATTTGCAACAAATTGGCCATTTATCCTCCCGACTTTAACACCTGCAATGGGGCCGGCAAATGGAATGTCAGAAATTTGAAGCGCAGCAGATGCGCCGACTATGGCAAGGGTATCAGGCTCATGAACCTTATCCATGGAAAGGACAGTGGCAATGACCTGGGTTTCAAAATTGTAGTCATCCACAAAAAGAGGACGAATAGGTCTGTCGATTAATCTGGCTGTCAGTGTTTCTTTTTCAGAGGGCCTGCCGATCTCCCGTCTGAAATAATTTCCCGGAATTCTTCCTGCAGAATAAATTTTTTCCTGGTATTCAACCGTTAAAGGCAGAAAACTGATCTCCGGTTTCGGATCTTTGGAAGAAACGGCTGTAACAAGCACCATTGTTTCTCCATATTGTACAATTACCGACCCTGATGCCTGCTTGGCAATTTTGCCTCCACTGATAGAAAACTCTTTGCCATTAATAGTTGTTGTAAATTTTTTTTCCATAACTTCTCCTGTAATAAAAAAGGCAGCCAATGTTAAAAAAATTTTTTAAAAAATAATAAACCCGCATGTTTGCCATTAAATATAAATTTAATGGCAAACATGCGAACTTATTTAAAAAATTTCTTGAAATTTGCCGCCCTGATTTAGATATACGTGATAAAAATAAAAAGCTGGTTTTTGACATACACCCTGCCAAAAACCAGCTGAATGTCATTGTTATCTTCTCAGTCCGAGTCTTTCAATTAAAGAACGGTATCTGTTCACATCCTTTTTCTTAACATAATCAAGAAGACTTCTGCGTCTGCCGACAAGAATCAACAGACCCCGTCTTGAATGATGATCTTTCTTATGAACTTTAAGATGCTCTGTAAGATAGCTGATGCGGTGAGTCAAGATAGCAACCTGCACCTCTGGTGAGCCGGTATCAGACTCGTGGAGCTTGAATTGATCAATCATCTCCTCTTTGTTTTCTACTTGTAGAACCACTTTATAACTCCTTTATTTGGAATAAATAAAACATGGTATTTTTTGTTAACCTGATTTTTTATGATTTCCCATCCGATATTCCATTCAGAAAAAAGAAACGCAAAGCAGATCACAATACCATTACCAATATGTACAACCTATTTTAAATACCAGTTAACTTGAAAAAACACAAGAATAAATATATTCCGGGCTGTTCTCATTTAGTTGAAGGATGGCCAGAAGATCATTTTTATCATCTGTCACTCTGAAAAGCCCTGATTTTGTTTCAAAGGTAACCTCAAATTCCTTTTTTAAAAGGGTTTGCCCGAATTGAATTTTTTTGGCAACAGATTTGCTTGCCACTACCTTTGGCAAAAATTCAAGACAATTTGACAAAGAAACGATTCTTTGTCCGGCACGTGTTTTATCCAGGTTTTCAAATGCATCCAGTTCAATGGCATCCTCCAATAAAAAATGACTGGACTGTGTTCTGCAGAGTTTTGATAGATGGGCACCGCAACCCAGTTTTTGGCCTATATCATACCCAAGGCTTCTGATATAGGTCCCTGATGAACAAAAAATATCCAAATCAATATTCGGCAATTCCATATGATTGATGGAGATATCAAAAATCTCAATCTGCCGCGGCGGTTTTTGTATCTTTTTCCCTTGGCGTGCCAGTTTATACAATGGCTGACCTTCATGTTTCAAAGCAGAAAATACCGGTGGTTGCTGATCCTGGATCCCAACAAAAGATTTTACAGCCTGCTCAATATCTTTTTTTTTAAGGTTTTCCATATACTTTTTATCGGCGCAGAAAACCGTCTTGCCAGTCAGATCATAGGTATCTGTTTCAATACCCAGACAAATCCTGGCAAGATATTTTTTTTTACCACCAAGAAAAAAACCTGATATACGGGTTCCTTTGTTAATGGCGCAAAGCAGCAATCCTTCCGCAAACGGGTCCAATGTACCTGTATGACCTACTTTTTTAGCTCCCAAAGCCTTTTTTACACGGGCCACCACCCGGGCTGAGGATATGCCGCAGGGCTTATGAATTGCTATAATACCACTTTTCATTTATTTCTTTTCAGGATGGTAGATCGTCTGAAGTTCCGGTTGTGGCGGATTTTATGAGTGCATCCATTTTGGCAGCCTTGTCAAAAGAGCTATCATGGACAAATTTCAAATCCGGCATATATTTTAATCCTAATTTCGGGGCAATGCTTTTCTTGATAAACCCCTTGGATTTCTTAAATCCGGCCATGGCATCTGAAATTCTTTTTTTATCCCCGAAAACCGTAATATACACATGGGCAACCCTTAAATCAGGTGTCAGTTTCACGCCGCTCACTGTGGCCATCTCAATTCTCGGATCCTGCATTTTCTTGCTTAGAAGTTCAGTGATGGCATATTGAATCTTACCACTGATTCTATCGGCTCTTGTATAGGGTTTCATTTCTTAATTATTCAGCCTTGTACTTTCTTTCTTCAACCTCATAACACTCAATGGCGTCGCCAACCTTGATATCATTGTATTTTTGTAGACCGATACCGCATTCAAACCCCTGTTCCACCTCTTTGACATCATCCTTAAACCGCCTCAGGGATGACAATTCTGTATCACACTTGATAATACCGTCTCTTAAGAGTCTTACTTTTTTACCGCGGATAACTTTGCCTTCTGAAATATGACATCCGGCAATGGTTCCCATTTTAGGCACCACAAAGGTATCGCGCACATCTGCCCGCCCAATGATAATTTCATGGAAGGTTGAGGGCATCATGCCATCCAGTGCCGCCTTGATATCGTTAATAACATTATAAATGATATCATAAAACCGCATATCCACATGTTCGTCCTTGGCAAACTTTCTAATCTGTGTTGTTGGTCGGACATTAAACCCGACAATAATGGCATCAGACACTGCTGCAAGAGCAACATCTGAATCATTAATGGTACCAACGCCGGAATGAACAATCTTAATTTCCACTTCTTCTTTGGCCAGCTCTTTTAATGAATCATTCAAAGCTTCAATAGAGCCTTGGACATCGGCTTTAACGATAAGCTTGAGTTCCTTGACTTCAGCCGATCCAAGGTTTTCAAACATCTTCTCAAGATTTGCCCGGCTCTTTTTGGCAAGCTCCTTTGCCCTTTGTTTCTGCATTCTGTGACCGGCAATCTGTTTGGCATCCTTGTCAGAGGCAACGGCTATAAACTCATCCCCGGCATCAGGCACACCGTTTAAACCGACGATTTCAGCAGGGGTACTCGGACCTGCCGACTTGATTCTGGCCCCTGAATCATCAATCATTGCTCTCAGTCGACCGGAATAATATCCACAGACTATGGGATCACCATCTCTCAATGTTCCCTGTTTTACAAGGATAGTTGCAACAGCGCCACGACCGGTGTCCAATCTTGATTCCACAACATAACCTGTGGCTTTTCTGTCTGGATTGGCCTTGAGTTCCAGAACCTCAGACTGCAGCAGAATCATTTCAAGAAGATCATCAATTCCTTCTCCGGTCTTAGCAGATACTTTCACAAATATAACATTCCCGCCCCACTCTTCTGCCAGCAGGTCAAGCTCAGATAGTTCTCTCATTATTCGGTCTGGATCAGCCCCGACTTTATCCATTTTATTTACGGCAACCACAACGGGTACGCCAGCGGCTTTTGAATGGTTTATTGCCTCTATTGTTTGAGGCATAACACCGTCATCGGCAGCAACGACAAGGATAACAATATCTGTCACCTGAGCACCCCGGGATCTCATCGCCGTAAAAGCGGCATGCCCGGGCGTATCAAGAAAAGCAATCCGGCCGCCATTGGGTGTTTCAACATTATAGGCACCAATGTGCTGTGTAATTCCGCCGGCTTCACCACTGGTAATTTTGGATTTTCTGATAACATCTAGAAGTGATGTTTTTCCATGGTCTACATGCCCCATGATAGTGACAACCGGTGCTCTTGGTGTCATTTTGTCTTCATCATCATCTCCATTGTCAACATAGAGAAGGGTCTCTTCTTCAAAAGATGCTTTTTCCACCTCAAAATCAAACTCCGTGGCAACCAGAACCGCGGTATCAAAATCAATGGTCTGGTTCACAGTTGCCATAACTCCCAGGGTCATCAGTTTTGCAATCATCTCATTTGCTTTGATACCCATCCGTTTTGCAAGTTCGGCAAGTTCAATGGCCTCATCTATCTTAATGCGCCTTTTAATCGCCTTTGGTGTTGTAATCTGGGTCTTATTTCCTTTTTTCCCTCTTGTATCCTTTCTGCCCCGTTTTTTTCTACCGCGGCCTTTAGCATATAAGGCATCCCCCTCAATCACAGATTTTTTCTTGCGAAACTTTCTTTTTCCAGCCGCAGGCTTGTCTTCACCAAATACGGGTTTTCTTTTATCTTTTTTTCTTTTTAGATTGTCACCTTCACCGGACAGAGGGATATCCGCCATTGGAACCGGTTTTCCTTTACCAGCAGGCTTAAAGGATTCCGGTGCTTTCTTTTTAAAGGGTTTTTTCTTTGCCCCCTCCTTGATATTCTCTTTTCTTGCCCCCCCCCGCTTCTTATCATCGCCTTTTGTGGATTTTCTCAAATTTTCAAGCACTGCAGGATCTGCAATTTTAACAATTTTTGCCGGAGTGGTTTTCTTCTTCTTCTTTTTCTTTTTTTCCTTTTTCTCTAAATCTTTGGTCACAGCAGGTTCAATTTTCTTTTCATCAATTGGTTTTTCATCTGCAATTAATTCTTCTGGTTTAGACGATTCTTTTTCTTTTTGGGCAACTTTTTTGTCATCTATTTCAGGATCTGCTTTTGATTTTCCCGTTTTAGCAGATCCTGGCTTACCTGATTCAGGCTCAATTATTTCCGATGGTTCGCTTTCCACAGGTTTTATTATTTTGGCTGGTTTACTCTTTTTAACTTTTGATTTAATTTTTTTGGAAACAGGTTCTTTTTTCTCCTTGGCCTTTTCCGTTTCCACATCCTTGGATTCTTTTTTTATTTCCTTTTGCTCCATATCCAAAGGAGTTTCTTTGGCCTCATCTACAGCAGCAGGGGCTTTTCTTTTTAGGACAGCAGTCGGTTTTGCTTCTTGTTCTGGTGTTAAGATTGCTTCTTCGATTTGTGGCTCAGCAGTCTCTTCTGTTGATATCTTGCGCCTGCGAATAACAGAAGGTTTTATCTTAACATCACTCCTTGTTTTGGTTTTTCCAAAAAGGCTTCTTCTGATTGCGCTGACAGCACTGTCTTCCAGAGAACTCATATGGCTTTTAACTTCAATCTTTAACTCTTTCATTTTATTAAGAAGCGCTCTGTTCGTCATGTTCAGATCTTTAGCCAACTCATATACTCTGATCTTCGCCATTTATTGCCCCCAAGTAATACTCTTTTATATTTTCTTTTTCGTCTGCTATCTGTTGTCTATAAGGCTTAACCGTTAATCATCCTGGTCATCTTCCAGATCTTTGTTTTGCTCTTGATTATCGTCTTTTTCTTTATCTTGATCCTCTTCATCTTGTTGTTCAAACTCTGGATCATTTTCATTCTCTGTTTCAAGTGCTTTTGCCTGCTCTTTTTCCAGCAAATCTTTTTCCAGGATGACCTTTGCTTCGTTAATCATTTTTTCAGCTTCAACTTCATCTGTTTCAGTGATTGAGATGATATCTTCAACTTCTGCTTCAGAAATGTCAAGAACAGAAGAATAGCCACTTTTAAACAAAATTTCTGCCAGGGAAAGTCCCACCCCTGTAAGCCTCATCAAGCTATCATATCCTTCTTTCAATTCTCGGCTGTATTCCTCTTCACTGGTTACTTCAAGATGCCATCCGGTTATTTCGCATGCAAGTGAAACATTCTGGCCTCCCTTTCCTATGGCAATGGAAAGGTATTCATCATTCACAATAACTTCCATGGACTGATTGTCTTCATCAATAATCACCCGGGCTATTTCAGCTGGAGATAACGCATTACAGACAAACCTGGCAATATCCGGACTCCATTGAACAATATCAATTTTTTCACCGCGAAGTTCCTGGACAATGTTCTGGACCCTGTTCCCTTTCATACCCACACATGCACCAACCGGATCCACATCCGAATCCATCGAGGATACGGCAACTTTAGCCCTTAATCCCGGCATTCTTGCAGCGCCTCTCAGAGTGACAATTCCTTCTGAAACTTCCGGAACCTCGGTTTTAAACAACTCAACTAAAAAGTCAGGGTGTGTTCTGGATAAAATAATCTGGGCGCCCTTTGATTCCTCTAGAACATCTAAAACATATGCTCTGATCCTGTCTCCGCGCTTGTAATTTTCTCTGGGCATCTGATCCCGAGGTCTTAAAACCGCCTCTGCCTGACCCAAATTGACAATGATACTGCCCCTGTCGAAACGCTGAACAATTCCATTAATAATTTTACCCTTTTTCTGAATAAAATTTTCATAAACAGCATTTCTTTCAGCTTCCCGCATTTTCTGAATGATGACCTGCTTAGCAGACTGTGCAGCAATACGACCAAATTCTTCAGTGTCAATTCTGATACCCAGACTGTCCCCTATTTCACACTCCGGATCATAGTCATAGCCTTCTTCAAGGGTTAGCTCGCTGTCAGAGTACTCAACTTCCTCTACCACTTCTTTAAAATGGAAGACTTCAACATCACCGGTCTTGCTATCGTAATGGACTTCAATATCAGCCCTTGGCCCTATTTTTTTCCTAGCCGCCGAAATAATCGCCTCTTTCAAGGTATTAATAAGAACTTCCGGTTCAATGCCCTTTTCCCGGCTTACCTGGTCAATAACCCTTTTAATATCTGTGATAAACATTACTAAGCCTTCCCCATATTATAGACCTGCAAGTATTGCTTTGCTGATCGCATGGTCTTTGATTTCAACCTTTTTCCCATCAACAGCAATCACAACAGAATCATCATTAATTATCTCAAGAATTCCAGTAAATTTTTTTTTGTTCTCAATCAACTCATTAGTCTCAACTTTTACTCTCTCACCCTTGAAACGATGAAAATCTTCTTTTTTATTTAAAGGACGATTGGGACCGGGAGAAGAAACTTCTAGTCTGTAGCTGCCAATATCCTCTATATGAACATCGATTAAGTCTCCCAGCTGACGGCTCATGTAAACACAATCATCTAGAGAAATACCACCTGGTTTGTCCAGAAACAGGCGAAGTATATTATCGCGATCACCCGGGGCATATTCCAGATTCACCAATTCAAAATTTTCAGCCTGACACAGTGGCTGAACAACTTCCTTGATTTTTGCAACTAACCCGGTGTTATCTTTTTTCTGCCTTAAACCCATTTATTGTTTTATTACCTGTTTTTTAAACGTCCTCAAATACAAAAACGGGCAGATGCCCGTTCCTAATTACAACAAAATCAAAATCTTCACTAAAAAAAATCAGTGGAACAAATCTGCCATCCTTCCTTTTAAAGATGGAGCGGGCAACGAGACTCGAACTCGCGACATCAAGCTTGGGAAGCTTGCACTCTACCAGCTGAGTTATGCCCGCGTTAGCGGCACAATATACCAACACCAATTGGGTTTGTCAATAATACTTTTAATGGAGCAAAAATATAAAACAATATGCCCTATCGGGGTTCCTGCAAGTTCGGCAGGTCTGCATGAAAAAAATCAACAATTGACCGCGAGATATTTGCATGCAGCTTTTTAATATTTTTTTCTTTCAGGGTTTTGGTTGCCGACCTATAGATAACCCGGAAAGATAAGGACTTTTTGCCTTCAGCCAGGGGTTGGCCTTCAAACGCATCAAAAAGAAAAGTTTTTTCAATCAGGGATTGCTTTTTAGAAATGGTTTCAATCTGTTCCTGGATGGCCCCCACAGATATTGATCTGTCCACGATAATTGTAATATCCCTTGAAATGGAAGGAAATCTTGGCAAAGACTGGGCAGTCAGAGTATCAGGCATCTTATTGAGTATTGCCTTTAGATTGAAATCAAAAATAAATGCATCCTGTTTTAATCCATAGTTTTTTAAACTCTTTCCATTGATTTTCCCAAGGGAACCTAAAATCGTATCACCTGATTTTACAATGGCCCAATACCCATCTTCATAATAGGGATAGTCACCATTTTCAATTTTTTCAAATGTGACATCTGCTATCATCAATCCTTTAAGGAAACCTTCAATGACCCCTTTTAAATCAAAAAAATCAACCTTGATCTTTTTTGAATACCAGGATTGATCAGATCGATTGCCTGTTATCAAACCGGCAACCATTTCCCTTTCTTCAGGCAAAGAACCGTTTTTTGTAGTAAAAAACACCTTGCCGATTTCAAACAGCTTTAATGTATCTGCCTGCTGGGAAATATTTTTCTTCATTGTTTCAAGAAGGCCTGGAATCAAAGAGCTCCTTAAAACAGACATCTGATCTGAAATCGGGTTTAAAATAGTTTCAACAAACCGCCTTTCATCTGTTTCTGAAAGGTTTAGCCTGTCACAAGAATTTTCATTAATAAAATTATAGTTGATGATTTCAAAAAAAGAAAACCCTGTCATTAATAGGCGGATTTTTTCCCTGAGGACGATCATTTGATCCAAAAGCCTTCCTTTTGCCGGCACTAATGGATAACTTGTCTGAATATTGTTATATCCCCAAAGCCTGGCCACCTCCTCAGAAAGGTCTTCAGGTCGGGCAACATCCACCCGGAAAGAAGGCACTTCGACTTTCAGATGGGCATCACCTGTTTTCTCAACATCAAATTCCACTGATTTAAGGATCTGGCAAATAGCGTCATCACTTAAATCTGTTCCCAACCGTCTGTTCAAGGACTCGGTATTTAAATCAATCTGCCGGGGAACTGCTTTGTTTGGATATTCATCGATTAAATCTCTGGCAATTGTGGCATCGCATAATTGAGCCATGAGCGCAATGGCACGACTTAAAGCATTGACGGTTCCTTTTGGATCAGCACCCCGTTCAAACCGATGGGATGCGTCTGATGCAATACCGGTTTTTTTTGCCGTCTTTCTGATGGAAACAGGGTTAAAATAAGCGCTTTCCACAAGCACCCTGGTGGTGGAATCGGTGATCTCAGAATTTTCACCTCCCATCACTCCTGCAAGCCCTACCGGTCTTTTACCATCACAAATTAAAAGCATATTTGATTCAAGTTTGTGATCTTTGCTGTCAAGGGTTTTAAAATCGGTATCATCACCGGCTCTTCTAACGATAATCTTACTCTTTGCAACCTCATCAAAATTAAAGGCGTGGAGGGGCTGGCCCGTCTCCATCATAACAAAATTTGTAATATCGACCACGTTATTAATTGGTGTTAAGCCTATGGATTCTAATCTTTCCTGCAACCAGAATGGCGAAGGTTTAATTTTAACATCAAATAAAAGACCTGCCGAGTATCTTGGACAAAGATCCGGGTCAAGAATCTCAACTTTTGCAAAATCATGAATGGATGTTTCACCTATTTTATCTTCCGGCAAAGAATAATCCGGAAGCCGGACCCTTTGATTGGGTTCGGTGAACGCCCCGACTTCACGTGCCACACCGATATAACTCAAACAGTCAGGCCTGTTCGGGGTCAAATCAATTTCAAAAACCGTATCAGAAATTTTCAATGCGTCTTCAAGGGGGATTCCTGCAGCAAAGCCGTCTTCAAAATCGAGATCCATAATACCTGACGCATCTGCGCTGAGTCTTAATTCTGCAGCACTGCATAACATGCCGCAGGAGATTTCTCCACGAAGCTTGCCTTTTTTTATTTTTATATCTCCGGGAAGTACAGCTCCGGGAAGGGCACAGGGAACATACATTCCTTTTTTTACATTGGGTGCACCACAAACAATCTGAACAGGCTCGTCTGCGCCCACATCAACGAGGCACACAGACAACTTGTCCGCATTGGGATGTTTTTTAACATCAGCAACCTTTGCCACAACAATTTTGTTGAGGTAATCGTATCTTTCTTCAACCGCATCAACCTCAAGCCCGGCCATGGTAAGTTTTTCTGCCATCACAGAAGGTTCAAGATCTACACTGATATATTCTTTTAACCAGCTTAAACTGACTTTCATATCAAAACTGCCCTAAAAAACGAACATCATTTTCATAAAATTTTCTTATATCGTCAATACCATATTTAAGCATGGCCATGCGCTCGATGCCAATGCCGAAGGCAAACCCGGTATACTTTTTTGTATCATACCCGACATTTTCAAAAACTGCCGGATGAACCATACCCGACCCCAATACTTCCAACCATCCTGTTTTTGAACAGATTCGACACCCTTTTCCTTTACACATAACACAACGGATATCGACTTCAGCGCTGGGTTCTGTAAACGGGAAAAAACTGGGTCTGAATCTTAAAGAGGTTTGGGCATCGAAAAATTGATGGACAAAGGTAGCCAGAATTCCTTTTAAATCACCAAAGGAGATATTTTTATCCACCATCAGGCCTTCAATCTGATAAAACATCGGTGTATGAGTAATGTCTGAATCACACCTGAACACCTTTCCCGGAGCAATAATTCTCAATGGCGGCTGGGTTTTTTCCATTGCCCGGGGCTGCGAAGGAGATGTGTGAGTTCTTAGTACAATATTTTCCGATACATAAAAGGTGTCCTGCATATCCCTTGCCGGATGATATTTGGGAATATTCAAGGCCTCGAAATTATAATAATCTGTTTCTACTTCCGGGCCTTCAGCAATATCAAACCCTAGTCTTAAAAAGATATCAGAAATCTCTTTAGCCACCTGAGTTATTGGATGGCAAGACCCTCTTCGGGCGACTCGCCCCGGAAGTGTTACATCAATGCCTTTGAACTGCCTGTCATCATCAGTTGAAAATTTTGTTAAGGCCTCTTTAACAGCTTTTTCAAGTTTAATCTTCAGAATATTGGCATTTTTGCCTGCACTTGGGCGTTCATCCTCTGGTAGAGAGGAAATATTTCTCAAGAATTTTGTGAGCAATCCCTTTCTACCAAGATATTTAATGGAGAACTGTTCAAGCTGCTCTGAATTCGTTGCCTTTTCAATACTTTCAAGGGCCTGTTTTTCAATATCCACAATACTATTTTGCAAAATACCCTCGCAAATCGTTTAAAACAGTTAACCTTTTGATCGGGTTAAACTTTTGCACTGGCCAGTGATGCCAATTGGGAGAAAGCAGCAGGATCACAGATGGCAAGATCAGCTAACACCTTCCGATCCAGTTCACTACCGGCCAATTTAAGACCATTGATGAATTTACTGTATGACAGATCATTCATCCTTGCTGCTGCATTAATCCTGACAATCCAAAGTTTTCTAAAATCTCTTTTCCGGGCTCTTCTGTCCCGGTACGCATACATTAATGATTTATCAACAGCGTCTGCCGCAGTGCGGTATAATTTGCTTCTTCCGCCTCTAAACCCTCTTGCAAGCTTTAGTACTTTATTTCTACGCCGTCTTGCCTTAAATCCTCTTGTAACTCTCATTTCATCAAACTCCTAAACTCGCTATTCTTTTGAATAAAAGTGCTAATCAATTATGGTCTGGATAGTATCTACCCGTTGGGTAACAAACGCCTAACCTCTTTCATATTATCTTTATCCACCATATTATCCAACCTCAACGCTCTTTTTCTCTTAGTGGTTTTCTTGGTCAATATGTGACTGGCATGGGACTTACGAAATTTATATTTCCCTGATCCTGTTTTCTTAAACCGTTTGGCAGCCGCTCTGCATGTTTTAATTTTAGGCATTTTATCCTCTCCTGTATTGCAATTTCTAAAAAATATGGTGGTACAAAGTCTAAATAAACAATATACCACCATACATTTGTTATGTATTTTAAAAGCAGTCTTGCTATTTTTATAAAATCACTTAGGTCCCAAAAGCATTGTAATAACACGACCTTCATATTTTGGATACTGCTCAACCTGGGCAAACGCTTCAGTCATGGTAACAATTTTCTCCAAAACCCTATTGGCCTGTTCTTTGAGTATAACTTCCCTACCTCGGAAAAACAGCGTGACCTTAACCTTATCATTTTTGCCTAGAAACTTCTCAATATGCCTGACCTTTGTTTCAAGATCATGGTCATCCGTCTTGGGCCTGACCTTTATTTCTTTAATCTGAGTTGTTTTCTGTTTGCGTTTAGCCTCTTGCTTTTTTTTGGTCAGCTCGTATTTATACTTTCCATAATCCATTATTTTGCAGACAGGTGGTTTTGCATCTGGTGACACTTCAACCAGATCGAGGTTTTCGTCCCCTGCAATATTTAATGCCTCTTCAATGGGCATAATTCCTATCTGCGAACCGTCAGAGCCAACAACCCTCACCTGGCTTGCTCTGATTCCCTTATTCACACTTGTCTGATCCTGTCTTCCCCGCTTAGATATCCTACACCTCCTGCAAATAGATGATTCTATATTTATCTTTGATAGAACAAGTATAACCCAGCGATTATAATGGCTTGCATAAGAAAATGCAAGTATTATTTACCCTGAATCCATCAATTTTTTCTGATCAAAAGTATATTCTTCCAAATAACTGTTTTTCCAGTACAAGTTATCCTCTTTATTAAAAAAATCATAAAAAAAATCAAGACTTTTTTGGCGTAACACTCCAGAAACAACCTCTATTGAACTTTGCCGGTATAACAATGGCAGCTTTTTCAGATTGCAAGCTGTTCCTCCCCCCATGGGGTCCTCAAAAGCGTACACTATTTTTTTTATATTGGACAGAATAATAGCACCAAAACACATCAGACACGGTTCCATAGTACAAAAAAGGGTTGATTTTTCAGGATAAAATTCAACTTTATTCTTTTCCAGCTGCTTTAACGCCCTTATCTCGGCATGATCAATTTCACTTAAAAAAGTGCTGTCGCAAGTTGTTCCCCTTCTTGCTCCGCTGGCAATTACTTTTTTTTCCTGCACGATCACACAGCCTACGGGGAATTCCCCCCGGTCAAACGCTTTTTTTGCCTGGTCCAATGCAAATCCCATATAATATTCATAATCCAATTTAATTCATCTCTCCCAAATGAAATAACTCTTTACAAACGCTGCTCTCTATGACCACATAGAGCAACAATTAAAGTTCGGCATGCTATTTTATAAACAAATGTAGTGTATTAAATTTTAATAATTATTCAATAATTATTTATGGAAACAAAAAAGAAAAACGATACAATCAAAAAAGGGTTTGAAAAAAAACCGTGTATCAAGGAACAATTCCAGATCAGAGAAAAAAATTTTTTGTCGACATACGGCACCTTAAGTGCCACCGCAAAAAGACGGCGCAAAGAAGAAAACGTCTGTAATATCAGAACCCCATACCAGCTTGACAGGGACAGGATCGTCTATTCTAATGCTTTTAGGCGTTTGAAACACAAAACCCAGGTTTTTCTCTCTCCCCTTGGCGATCATTATCGCACGCGACTGACCCATACGCTTGAAGTCGCTCAAATTTCAAGAAATATTGCAAGGGCCATGCATTTGAATGAAGATCTTGCTGAAGCCATTGCACTGGGCCACGACCTGGGCCACACACCATTTGGCCACGGCGGAGAAACAGCCCTGGTGGAAGTTCATTCCCCTCATTTTTCACACTCAGACCAAAGTTTACGAGTGGTGGATTCTCTTGAAAATAAAGGCAAAGGCCTTAACCTGACCCGGGAAGTAAGGGATGGTATCCTCAAACATTCCAAAGGATTTGGCAATATTTTTCCGGCCACCCTTGGTGAGACAGCCAGTACCATCGAAGGAAGGCTTGTTAGGGTCGCTGATATCATCGCTTATTTAAACCACGACCTTGATGATGCCTTAAGGGGCAAGGTCATCACCTCATCGGAAGTTCCGGATATCTGTATCAAAAAGCTTGGAAAAACCCACGCCCAGAGAGTCAGTATCATGATTGAGCAATTGGTATATAACAGTGGGCCCCATAATAAAACATTCGTTCTTGATATGGGAAAAGATACTTTCCAGGCCATGATCATATTAAGAAAATTTTTATTTGATAAAGTTTATCGTTCACCTGCCGTCCATAACGAATTTATCAAAGCCAAAAAACTGATCATCCGTCTTTATAATTATTTTATAGAAGACCCTGACAGCCTTCAGATTGAGTTGGAAAAAATGGAAATGGCTCAATGGAACTCTTCAAAGAATGATCTTAAACGTTCTGTCTGTGATCTGATTGCCAGCATGACAGACCGGTATGCTTTAGATCTTTATTCAAAAATTTTCCTCCCCAAACCCCAGGTATGAATGCTTCACATGATCACCACGTCCTTTAAAACGCTTAAAACCCTATACACAGAAATGGATATGGCCTGGAACAATATTGCAAAAGGTTATGATTTTCTTTGCAACGGATGTGAAGAAAATTGCTGCTACTCTTTATTTTATCACCACACATATATTGAAAAAGCCTATTTAATCCATGGTTTTAAGATGCTTGATAAAGAAAAAAAAAAAAATGTACTAGATCTGGCAGACAATTATATTAAAAACACGTTTATGCCAAACTTTAAGATAAACACCAAAAAAACGATTTGTCCTATAAATGAAAACGGCCGATGTCTTCTTTACCAGTACCGGCCAATGATATGCAGGCTTCACGGGCTTCCCCATGAGCTTGCCAGGCCCGGATCAAAACCGATAATAAACCCCGGGTGCAATGCAGGGTTATTTGATGACAAGCCATACATACAGTTTAGCCGGACGCTGTTTTATCAACAAATGGCGCAAATAGAGATCCAATTTCGGCAGGACTTCAATAAAACCAGCAAAATAAAACAGACGATTGCCCAGATGCTGATTTCTCCATAATATGGTTATTCGTTTATTTGGCACACATCATTTAAAATACCTGCAAACGGTTTTTTACGGCAAGATAAATTTTTTGTGTGATCTCATCCAAAAAGGAGTTTCATGGAATTAAAAGATAAAAAAATTGTCACCATCGGCGGTGGAAGCGGTCAATTCAGACTATTATCAGGGTTAAGAGATTTAAAAGGCACACATACCACCGCCATCGTATCCATGGTAGATTCAGGAGGCAGCACGGGAAGGTTAAGGGATGAGCTTGGAATCCTACCGCCAGGAGATATTTTAAAATGTATCCTGGCCTTGTCCCCATATCAGGCTGCTGACCGATGTATTATGCTGAAACGATTTAAAACCGATCCCCGGCTGGCTGGTCATAGTGCCGGGAATATGCTCTTGACAATGCTCTCAAGATATACAAAAGATTTCTCGGCAAGTGTTGCTTCCCTTGCTGAAATATTAGAAGTGAAAGGCACCATACTCCCGGTTACCACAGACCGGGCCACCTTGGTAGCCGAACTCACAGACGGCAAAAGAATCTTTGGTGAAGAGGCCATTGATCTGCCCCGCGGGAAAAACCGGGAACAAATCAAAGATATTTTCCTGGTTCCCCATCACCATGACACCATTTCTGTCCACCCTCCGGTTATAGATGCCATTTACCAGGCTGACTATATATTCATCGGACCCGGCGACCTGTTTACAAGCATTATTCCAAACCTCATTGTTCCTGGCGTTAAACAAGCCCTTCAAAATACATCTGCAAAAATTTATTTCTTCATTAATATAATGACAAAGTTTGGAGAGACCCATCATTTTTCAGGAAAAGATTTTGCCACCAAAATAGAAGATTGTCTTGAACTCAAAATTGATGGATTTATTGGCAATATTACAAAACCCAAAAATGATATTTTATATCGCTATTCCAAACAACAATCAGATTTTGTAAATTTTGATATGACAGATACTTTCTGGAATTATCGCAATCTGCACTTGGCTGATTTTTTAGACACAAACGCTAAAACAGCCCACCATGACCCCAAAAAGCTTGCCCAAAGTATAGTTAAAATTGTGTTTGAATAACTTTGAATTTTATCTAGAAGCCATCTCAAAATAAACTAGACATTCCATTCTGATTATGTAATAAAATTAGGATGGAACTAACAAACGAACAATGGAAACGGATAGAGCCCATAATATTAAAATCAATCCCGGCAAAAGATCCAAGAGGACGCAAGCCAAGAGATCCACGCGAGGTGCTGAACGGGATATTATGGATATTACGAACAGGCGCTCCTTGGAAAGACATGCCACAACGGTATCCGCCATACCAAACTTGCCATCGGCGTTTCCAGAAGTGGGTAAACCAAGGAGTTTTCCAAAATATTCTCCACGAGCTGGCCGAAGACATGTATGAACGAGGCAAGATAGATATTCGAGAGGCGTTCATAGATGGTAGCTTCGCACTGGCAAAAAAGGGGGTCTTGCTGTCGGCAAGACAAAGCGTGGCAAAGGCACCAAGATCATGGCAAT
>CAYVZG010000012.1:13699-73355 GCA_964455805.1 uncultured Desulfobacula sp. | reverse complement strand
ACGATAATCCTGAAAATATAATACCAATGGATTCTGCTGCCAACGATGAGTTTTTCAGAGATTTTTAATACATAAAGTAACCCTTACCCCTGCTTTTTATTTCATGTGTGAAAAGGTAAGGGTTATAAATAAAGGCTATTGAGTGAGGATAAATGATTCCAATGTTGGAGATGTAAATGACAAGGCAGGAGCACAACTCCCTCTGAAATAAAAAAATTGGATGAACGCAATAACTACTTGACCAAACATTGGAGTAAATAATGGGTGCAAAACTTGAGACTAAGACACCTAAGCTTAGGGATATTGATTTTGAGAAGATAAGCCGTTTTGTTTATGAAAGGTACGGAATCAATCTTCATGAAGGGAAGAAGGAATTGGTGAAGGCGCGTCTAAGCAGGCGACTCAGAGAAGGGAATTTTAATTCGTTTGCACAGTATTTTAGATTTGTTACAATAAAAGATGGTGCATCTGAACTGATAATAATGATCGATACCCTTTCAACAAATCTTACCAGTTTTTTTAGGGAGGATGCACATTTTAATAAATTGCGAAAGATTATAGGCACGATGAGAAAACCACTTTCCGGCAATGTCCCCATGCTCAGACCTCTTAGGATATGGTGTGCTGGATGTTCAACCGGGGAGGAAGCATATTCCTTGGCTATTACCATACAAGAAGCATTAGCCGATCAAAGTGTTGATACGCAAATACTGGCCACAGATATTTCAACAAAAGTACTTAAAACGGCAACGGCAGCTATTTATTCCAAGGAGCGGGTAAAAAATATTCCCCAATTATTGCTTAAAAAATATTTTCAGATCGGCCACGGTGACTGGGAAAAATATTATCGGGTGAAAAAGGAAATCAAAAATATGATAAAGTTCATGCGCTTTAATTTGATGGACAATCCTGATTTTAATAATGCCTTTGACAGTATATTTTGCAGAAACGTTATGATCTATTTTGATAAAAAAACCCAGGAGAGACTGGTAAATAAATTTTATGATAATTTGAAAACCGGAGGCTGGCTGTTTATCGGTCATTCTGAAAGCCTGACCGGTATAAAGCATCAATTTAAGTATGTTGAACCGAGTGTTTATTTAAAATGAATGATGAGCAGACAGTAATTTGTCTATATCCTAAAACTGGTGGAATGGATATCATTTTATGAGTAAGATTGTAGTAGGCATATCAGATTTAAAGATCAGCGGAGATGTTGAGGATATATTGATTACGTATGCTCTGGGTTCATGTATAGCTGTGGCCATCTATGATCGAAAGGTAAAGGTGGGAGGACTTTTGCATTTTATGCTTCCGGATTCAAAGCTTGATTTGAAAAAGGCTAAATCTCAGCCTGGAATGTTTGCTGATACGGGTATACCGCTTTTATTTAAATCTTGTTATAAGCTGGGGGCTCAAAAAAAGAATATAATTGTAAAAATTGCCGGAGGTGCCAGTATCCTGGAAAATTCGAGTTATTTTCGCATTGGCCAGAAAAACGTTACCGCTTTAAGGAGGATATTTTGGAAAAACAAGGTGCTAATAGATGGAGAAGACACAGGGGGAGATCACAACCGAACAGTATCCCTTGATATTTCCACTGGAAAAGTTGTTGTTAAGAAACCCAGCAAAATACTGCTGGAATTGTAAGGGGGCATTATGTCTTTTAATGTATTGATTGTGGATGATTCAAACTCAATGCGGGCGGTTATAAAGAAAATCATTACCATTTCAGGCTTTAAGATGGGCCAATGTATAGAAGCCGGGAACGGGAAGGAGGCTCTGGAGGCGCTTGCAGACAATTGGATGGATGTGATTGTATCAGATATAAATATGCCGGTAATGAATGGTTTTGAATTATTAAAAAGTTTAAATGAAGATGATTTTCTGAATAATATTCCGGTCATACTTATAAGTACAGAAAGCAGTGAGGAGCGTATGCAGGAAGCGTTCGATCTGGGAGCTAAGGGTTTTATAAGGAAGCCTTTTACTCCTGAGGCGGTTAAAAAAGTTCTTTGTGAAGTCATGGGGGAGAGCGATGAAGAAGATACAGGAGACAATGAGGGATTCGATTTTTGAGGTTTTTGAAAAGATGTTTTTTATTTTTCTAGAACCTCTGGATGAAGAAAAAAATGAATATGATATGCAGACGGCCATAAGGTTTGAAGGCTGCCTGAACGGTGAGATAAGGGTTTTTCTTTCCAGGGAAATGGCCAAGAGCATGATTCAAAATATGTTGGGTTTGGAAAATGATGAAATAACAATGCAGAACATGGAAGACTGTTCAAAAGAAGCGGTTAATATGATCTGCGGAAATTTTCTTGGCAAACTTGACAGTACAAAGGTGTTCAATCTTTCTATACCCACCTTTGCCAAAGACGGATTAATACCGTCCACAACTGCTTGTTCAATGAATCACACAACTGAATGTGATCAAAAGGATTCCATAAACATTGATCTGGATGAGAGTGCCTGCTGGATGGATTTTGACTCAGATGACGGGAGAGTTGGCGTTGTGATTAATACTATAGGGAGCATGTAACCGTGCAAAAAATAAAAGTATTAATCGTTGATGATTCCGCAATTGTAAGGAAGATATTTTCCAAAGAGCTTTCAAAGTTTTCCGATATAGAGGTTTGTGGAACAGCTCCTGATCCCTACATTGCCAGAGATAAAATTTTAAAACTTAAGCCTGACGTGGTAACGCTGGATATTGAAATGCCAAGAATGGACGGTTTGACATTTCTAAAAAAATTAATGAGATATTACCCGTTACCCGTGATCATGGTGAGTTCTCTGACGCCAAAAGGTGGCAGCATGACCTTAGAGGCTATGGAAAACGGGGCTGTGGAGGTCATTGGGAAACCCGGGGGTTCTTATACTGTGGGAGATATGATCCCTCAACTCGTAGAAAAAATCAGAGCCGCTTCACGGGTGAGGATGTCAACGCAACCTCAAAATAATGAGCCTGCCCCTTTAAAACCCGAACGAATGAAAGCGCTCACAAAAACGTCCAATAAGGTTATTGCCATAGGATCCTCCACAGGGGGAACAGAGGCATTAAAAAATGTATTGTCTAAAATGCCTGCCAATTCACCCGGAATAATGATAGTGCAACATATGCCTGCTAATTTTACAACAGCTTTTGCAAAACGGCTAAATGGAATTTGTCAAATAACGGTAAAGGAGGCTCAGAATAAAGATTCTGTGAATCCGGGGACCGCATTGATCGCTCCGGGTAATTATCATATGATCTTTAGGAGAAGTGGTGCAAGGTATTATGTTGAAATCAAGGATGGTCCCATGATACATCATCAGCGTCCGGCAGTTGACGTGTTGTTCAGATCCACTGCACAAGGTGCGGGTTCTAATTCAATTGGTGTTATTTTAACCGGCATGGGGTCAGACGGGGCTAAAGGGCTTTTGGAGATGAAAAGTGCAGGGGCTAAAACAATTGTCCAGGATGAAAAATCATGTGTTGTCTTTGGAATGCCAAATGCGGCAATAAAACTTAAGGCAGTCGACAGAGTAGTTCCTCTGGATAAAATGGCTGGAGAGATAGTGAGAATGGTGTAAATTATGAAAGAATATGGTTCTTTGATAAGTTTGATTGACGGCATGGCTTCGGATTTTTTATTTATTGACGGCAGAGAGATTGATATGCTCACTGCAGGGAAGTTTCTTAATAAAATAGAGGAACTGATAAAAGAGGCCGATACCCACAAGGTATTTCAATTGAAAAATGTTGCCGGCGGTTTAAATGCGCTTTTAGAAAATATAGTGCTTGATAACATTGATGACAAAGAGGCCGGTTTTAATATCCTTGAAAAAGGGATTGCCCTGATGCAGGAGATAGGTGAAAGCTTTAAAAACACCGGCGGTTACCAGGGTGATATAGACAGTTTTATGGAATCAATTGCCGTTCTAACCGGTGAACCGGTTATCGAAGCGGTAAATGAAACGTCTGAAGAAGAACCACAAGCTGCTGAAACCATAGAGGAGATTCAGGATGAATCCCTGCTGAGGGATTTTATTGTTGAGGGTCTGGAATATATTGATGATATAGAAGTCAATTTATTAAATCTGGAGAAAGAACCTGAAAATCTTGATTGTGTTAATACTATTTTCAGACCGTTTCATTCAATCAAAGGGGTTGCAGCCTTTCTCAACTTAGAAATAATCCGTGATCTTGCCCATAGTTTGGAGAATCTTCTGGACAGGGTAAGAAGTAATGAACTCTCTGTGAGTTCAGCGTTAATAGATATAATTCTGGATGGAGCCGATGCCTTAAAGGCCCTGATTATTAAATTGCAAGATGACCTGGAAGGTAACCCTGGTGAACCCATACAAATAGATCTGGTAGCTCTGAAAAGCCGTATAGATTCCGTTGAAAAGGACACTGATGGTGAAGAGGTAAAAAAACTGGGAAAAATACTGGTGGAAGACGGCGCTATAACAGAGGAGAGCCTGGAATTAGGTCTTGAAGCAGCAGCAAAATTGACTCCCCCCAAAAAAATTGGAGAAGCACTGATATCGGAGGGTAAAGTCACCCCGAAGCAGGTTTCGCAAGCCTTGAGAAAACAGACAGGTCAGGTCGCAGATACCGCTGTTATAAGGGTAAATATAAAGAAACTGGACGATTTGATTGATATGGTTGGAGAACTGGTTATTACTCAGTCCATGATCAGACAGAATTCCTTTATTCTTTCAAATTCCAATAGACGGTTGAACAAAGATATTTCACGTTTGTCCAGTATTACATCGGAATTACAAAAAACGTCCACCCGATTGAGAATGGTACCCATCAAACAGACATTTCAAAGAATGTCCCGTCTTGTCAGAGACCTGTCCAGAGATTCCGGAAAAAAAGTGGGTGTTGTCACAGAAGGAGAAGATACAGAAATAGATAAAAATATGGTGGAGGAAATATATAATCCGCTGGTGCATATGGTCCGTAATGCAGTGGATCATGGTATAGATTCTTCCAAGGTACGTATAAAGGCTGGTAAGCCTGAAAAAGGTATGGTAATGCTTAAGGCATTTCACAGGGGTGGTAATATTGTAATTGAAATAACAGATGATGGAAAGGGACTGGATAAAGACGGAATACTTAATAAGGCCATTGAGAAAAAAATTATCGACAGTTCCAACGATCTTTTGGACCAGGATATTTACAAGCTGATTTTTCACCCCGGGTTTTCAACTGCGGCCAAGATAACCAATATTTCCGGCCGGGGAGTCGGAATGGATGTCGTAAAACAGGCAGTGGAAAAACTGCGGGGAAAGATAGAGATTGATAGTACGATGAATGAAGGTTCAACCTTTGCCTTAAGTTTTCCACTCACAATGGCAATTATCGGTGGTATGATTGTAAGGGTGGGTAAAGAAAGATATATTATTCCCACCACGGCCATAAGACAATTGTTGCGTCCGATAAAGGAATCTTATAACATAATCATCGGCAGGGGAGAAACAATAACTGTTATGGGCAGGCTTTTGCCGTTGATAAGATTGTATAAGGTTTTCGGCATAGAGGCGGAATATAATAATCCCTGGGATGCCATAGTAGTGGTGGTTGAAGGTGAAAACGGATCCAAATGCCTGCTGGTGGATGAGATTTTAGGGGAAGAGGAAGTTGTCATCAAGAGCCTCGGTGAAAGTTTGAAAAGTAGCAAAGGTGTTTCAGGAGGAGCTATATTGGGAGATGGTAGAGTGGGATTGATACTGGATCCGGAAGGGTTGTTTGAATTGAGTGAAATGTGATATGAAACAAAATATAGGAGCGTGATGATGGATATTGATAGGGATATGAAAATACTATTGGTTGATGATTTTGCCACCATGAGGAAGGTTATAAAAAATCTTTTGAAACAGGGGGGATATAACAATATTTCTGAGGCCGAAGATGGTGTAGAAGCATTGAAGATATTGAAATCAGAACATATAGATTTCATAATTTCTGATTGGAACATGCCAAACATGACGGGTCTAGAGCTTTTAAAGGCTGTGAGAGCGGATAGTGAACTTTCCGGTTTGCCATTTTTAATGGTAACGGCGGAAGGTCTCAAGGAAAATGTTGTAGTGGCGGTTAAGGCCGGTGTCAGCAATTATATAGTAAAGCCGTTTACGGCTGAAGTTTTAAATGAAAAGATTGAAAAAATCATTGGATAGCTGTAAAGGAAAACGATCATTAAACAAAAAATTTGGTTCTGCAATTGGCGACAATTTAGTGAATCGGTCTTTTAAAGAGTTCTGAAGGAGTTAAAGATGGATGTCAGATTTATAAACGCATTTATAGAGGGAACGCTTAACGTAACCCGGACAATGGCAATGGTTTCACCAGTGCCTGGTAAACCCTATCTTAAAAAGGATGCTCTGGCCAATGGCGATGTTTCCGGAATAATTGGTCTCACAGGAGATGTAACCGGTTCAATGGCTTTGAGCTTTTCTGCAAAAGCGATATTAAAGATTGTATCAAATATGCTGGGAGAAGAAATTACCGAGATCAATAGAGATATTAAAGATGCCGTGGGCGAGATAACTAATATGATTTCAGGCGTGGCCAGACAAGAACTTGAAAAAGCGAGTTTAAATGTTTCAGCGGCAATTCCCACTGTGGTTTCCGGTGAAGATCACTCCATCATGCACGTTCTGGGAGGGCCAAGTATTATTATTCCATTTGAAATGGAGGATGGACCTTTTGTTGTGGATATTTGTATAAGTGGAATGAAACAAAAAGCAAAATAAGGAAATTAGGAATACTGGATTGAAAATCAAAGCCAAAGACTATCAGAGGATTAATGGGACTATCCTCCTGGTGGATGATGATGAGTTCATTCTTGATCTAACCTGTGATATGCTGACTCGCAATGGATATGCCGCTATCAAGGCCCAAAGCGGTGAGGCTGCTATTGATATTTATAAGAAACAAGGCGATCAGATTGATCTGGTGTTCCTTGATATAGAGATGCCCGGCATGGGAGGTCACACCTGTTTTGAAGAACTTCAAAAAATTAATCCTGAGATACTGATTATTCTTGCCACAGGTTATCCTGCAGTCGGAAAAATCCAAGATACTCTGGATGCCGGTGCTGTCGGTTTTATACGCAAACCTTACAAATCAGCTGATATGGTTAAGAAAGTAAGAGAAATTCTGGATAAAAGTTAGGATTTTAACTGATTTTATATCTTTTCAACTTTTCGACAAGTGTTGTCCTGTTCAGGTTTAATAATTTTGCGGCCCTGCTTTTTATTCCCCCTGATTTCATCAGGGCTTTTTTGAGTAAATCTTTTTCAAAGTGACCGATTGTTTCATTCAGGCTCAGACCGTCATCTGAAATTTCAACACCATTTATGAGTTCGCCGATCCCTTCGGAAGTCAGTTTTATTTTATCAGGTAAATCCTTTAAACCGATAGAGCCATACCCTTTCATTACAACAAGCATTTCAACAAGGTTTTCCAATTCTCTTACATTGCCGGGCCAGTTATATTTAATGAGGGCATCCATAGCTTCGGGCATTATTCTTTTTATTTTTTTTTCTTTTGATTCATTAAATTTCCTTAAGAAATGATTAATCAGGACAGGTATGTCCGCCTTTCTTTTTTTGAGAGGTGGCAGATGAATGGGTATAACATTTATGCGATAAAATAGATCTTCTCTGAATTTTTTTTCAGCAACGGCTTTTTCAAGATCCTTATTTGTCGCCGTAATAATTCTTATATCCAAATCAATGGTCTTCATACCGCCAATTTTTTCACACTGCCTTTCCTGTATTGCCCTCAGCACTTTTACCTGCAACGAAGGGCTCATGTCGCCTATTTCATCGAGAAAGATTGATCCCCTCTGGGCGAGTTCAAACCGTCCGGTTCTACTCCGGATAGCGCCTGTAAATGCCCCTTTTTCATGACCAAACAATTCACTTTCAAGAAGTTCTTCAGGAATGGCACCACAGTTTACAGTAACAAAGGGCCGGGTTTTTCTGGCACTATTAAAATGCAGGGCCCTGGCGACCAGCTCCTTGCCTGTTCCGCTTTCACCATAAATAGCCACTGTACTGTCCGATGCTGCAACCGTTTTTATTTTTTCAATAACAGCCTTCATATTATCACTGAAAGCGGTGAGTTTGCCAAAATCATAATTTTCTTCTAACTGGCTCTGAAGATGGATATTTTCCTCTTTGAGTTTTGTATGGCCCAGAGCCCTTTCAACAACCAGTTCCACAATCTCATTTTTCAAAGGTTTTGTAACATAATCATAAGCACCTAACTTCATGGCTTTTACCGCACTTTTGACGGCGGCAAAACCTGTGATCATGACAACCGTATTTTTAGGATTCATTTCTTTAATGAATTTGAGCAATTGCAGACCGTCAACGTGAGGCATTTTCAGGTCAGTTATAACCAGATCGTAATTATCATAGGGGTATGCTTCCATTGCCTGTTTGCCATCACTAACAGCCCTAACATCATACCCTTTTTCAGATAGCATTTCAGCTAAATTTTCTCTACAAAGATCATCGTCTTCAGCAATTAATATTTTAGGTTTTTTCATACGGGTCTAACCTCAATAACAGCCTTGGTGATTATTAAAAAACGATAACTTTTTTTAATTAAAGCATATTTCAATTGGATTGGATATATAATAATTATAAATTCAATCCAGTTTTTATACTTCCGGACTTAATATTTTGATTCTACCCCAGTATGCGTCAGTACTTTGACACAGTCAAGAGGTTTTTTGTGACATCCTGCAATGAGAGTTATTGCCAGAATTATCAAAATTATTAATACGCCAAGATCAAATAATAAGTTATCATGACTCCTTGAATAAAAATGATCTAATAAGGTGATATATATGTTTATCCAATAAGGATGCCCTGTATCAAGAATGGACAAATACCATATTGATCCTATCTAAAAAAGCGGGTTTATTTTACCAGAGATTCAAAAATATGATACTCTTCCATATGATAATGGGGCTCCGGATAGATGGCAATTGGTTTTGAAAATTGTTTTTCAAGGGAGGAAATTAAATGTTTTTCCCTGCCATGGAGCAATTGGGCAATTTCAGGATGCACTTTTACGGTAAATCGATTGCCCATAATATCCCCTGCTTCACTGACAAGGTCCCTGTAAATTTTGTGGCAGATGGATTTTCCTGAAAGGAGGTGTCCATCTCCATTGCAATAGAAACAGGGTTTGCAAAGGGTTCGGGTCAGGTTTCGTCTGATTCTTTTGCGAGTCATCTGAACAAGGCCAAGCTCGGTTAAAGGCAGAACATTGGTCTGGCTTTTGTCCTTTTTCATGGCCTCATTCATATGGGCCATGACTTTTTCTTTGTGCTGTTCTTTTTTCATGTCGATAAAGTCAATAATAATAATACCACCGATATTTCGGAGCCTTATCTGGTATGCGATTTCTTTGACAGCTTCAAGATTGGTTTTCAGGACGGTTTCATCAAAATTGTGCTTGCCCACATACCTGCCTGTATTCACATCTATTGCCACGAGCGCTTCTGTCTGTTCAATGACAAGATAACCACCTGATTTGAGCCATACTTTTTTCTTTAGAGCCCTTGCCACATCCCCTTCAATGTTAAAGGCATCAAATATGGACTCTCTTCCCTGGTAAAGCTCAACAGACAAGTTCACTCCAGGCATCAATTTTTTTAAAAAATCCTGTACTTTTGTATATTCTTTTTTAGAATCAATAATCAGCTTATCTGCCTCATCTGAAAGAAGATCTCTTACGGCTCGAAAAGTTATTGTAAGCTCTTTATAAACAAGAGATGTGGCAGAGGCTGTCTTGTTTTTTGTTAAAATATCTTCCCAGGTTTTGGTTAAAAAATTGACTTCTTTTTGAATGGTGTTTTTATCAATCCCATGGGCCTGGGTCCTGAATATATAACCGAAATTATTTTTTCGTATAGATAATAAAAGATCTTTTAACCGGTTTCTTTCTGTCTCATTTCCTATTTTTTTTGATATTCCGATGTGATCAACTGTCGGCAGTAAAACCATGTATCGACCCGGAAGGGATATATGGGTTGTCACACGAGGGCCTTTGGAGCCAATGGATGATTTTGCTACCTGTACCATGATTTCCTGGCCTTCGGTGAGCAGATCCTCAATATGGCAATCAGGGTTTAAAGATGTTTTCCAAGAGTTGTGATTTGTGGTCATTTCAGGGGTTTGGCTCACGCTTTCATCAGATTCAGTGTCTCCTTCCACATCGTTGTCCTGCTCAAATTTTTGATACATTGTGTGACTGGCAGTATCCAGGACATCATCCACATAAATAAAGGCAGCCTGGTCAAACCCGATATCCACAAATGCGGCTTGCATTCCCGGAAGAACCCTTTGTACCCGGCCTCTATAAATATTTCCGGCAATGGAGGTTTGGTCTTCCCTTTCAATGAAAACTTCAACAATGGTTCCATTTTCAAGAAGCGCAACGCGCGTTTCATGGGGGGCAGAATTTACAACAAGCTCTTTTAACATGGGATTATCCTTGTTTTGAGTGTGACCGTAATGCTATCTTTTTTATTCTTGCCTTTTTCAGAACATCATCATCCAACTGAAAATATTTCGATAAAATCTCTGTGGGTCTGACGTTCCGGTCGTTATATTTTGTTAAAACCATTTTAAGTGTTTGTAAGTCCATAAAGGAAATTTCCTTTACTGATTTACGCAGATCAGTTTTTCTAATTTTCTTTTTTTTGGTTAAGTCCTGAACAAAAAATTCGGTCAGGTCCAAAAATGCTTCAACTTTTTCTTTTTCAAGACAAATATCTGAAAAGTTAATGATATATGAAGAGGTATCCGTTCTTGTTCTCTTAAGCCTGTTAAAAGATTTACATCCCGTGATCATAAGTCCGTTCGGAAGTGTTTTGTTTAGACTTTCAATAACGGTATCGGGCATTAATTTTTTTTCAAGGTAGATAAAAAGAAATTCTTCTTCACTTTCCATACCAACGGGCAGGGCATTTTCAAAAGAAAGCCTCATGGAAGGATTAAAGCCTTTTGAATATTTGGCTGTTAGCCCGGCCCTTTTAACGGCTCGCTGAAAAATGGTGGCCAGTTCTAGATGTCCGAAAAATCTTGCGTTCCCCAGTTTTGAAAACGTGATTTCAAATTTTTTAAAGGCTTCATCCGGTATTTTGTTAAAATCTGCGTCAACAACAGCATTTAATTTTTCACAGGTGTCCTGAGTTTCGTACAGAGCGGGCTTTATTCTTTTAAAATCACAGACACCACATCCTGAACACTCGTTTTCCCTGCAATCAGGGGTTAGTGATGATTCTATAGCGTTTTGGAACTCTTTTTTTAAAAAACCGGGCAAAACACCGGAATCAACTAAATCCCACGGGAGGGGCTCTTTATCACTCCGTTTGCGAGTCGTATAAAACAAGGGATCAATTCCTGTTTCTTCAAAAGCCTTTTGCCATAAAGTGAAATCAAATTTATCATTCCAGCCGTCCAGTCGGCATCCATTTTTAAAGGCGGATAACAAAAGTTTAGACAGCTTTCTATCACCTCTGGCCCAAACGCCTTCAATTAAGCTCATTTCAGGGTTTTGCCATTTGAGATTAACCTTGCGGTGTCTTAAATTGTCTTTTAAGTACTGTAGTTTTTCCTTTGTTTGGGTCAAAGAGATCTGTTGGCATCGTTGAAAAGGGGTATGTGATTTGGGAATAAATGAATTTACGCTGACGTTAATATTTGCTTTTCCTTTGGCATAGGCGGTGGCAAGCTTTTTGGAAAGACTGCATATGGCCTCTATATCATCTGATGTTTCAAAGGGAAGCCCCATCATAAAATAGAGTTTTATATTTTTCCAACCCAGGTTGAATGCATTTTCAACCGTTTTTGTTATGCTTTCTTCGGTTAGATTTTTATTGATGATATCTCTTAACCTTTGAGATCCGGCTTCAGGTGCAATGGTAAATCCTGTTTTTCTGACTTTTTTTATAATATTCATCAATTGGGGGGATAATTTTTCAGCTCTGATGGACGGTAGAGATATGGCATTACAATATCCTTGGCTCAGGTCAAGAAGCCTATCCATTAACGGGGCCAGATTTGAATAATCCCCGGTACTCAAGGATAAAAGAGATATATCGGAATGCCCTGTTTCTTTTAAGGAGGCCTGCGCAATCTGAATCAAGTCTTCCAAGGATCTTTCCCTGACCGGCCTGTAAATCATCCCGGCCTGGCAGAAACGGCATCCCCTTGAACATCCCCGTGCGATCTCAAGCCGCAGCCTGTCATGAATCGGTTTGGCAAAAGGAAGAATAGGAGACTTCGGGAAATTGTCTTTTGTAAGACCTGGCAAAAAAGCTCTTTTAACAATTTTGTAATCGTCAAATACAGGCGATAGGGTTTGAAAACCATTTTCGTCGTAAATCGGATCAAAAAATGAAGGGACATAGACCCCGTCAATTGTTGACAGAAGTTTGAGCAATGTCTTTTTTTGACCATCTCCCTGTTTCTTAAATTCAATGACTAATTTTGAAATTTGAATACAAACGTCTTCACCATCGCCAATAACAAAGGCATCGAAAAAGTCAGCAAGGGGTTCAGGGTTGAAGGCACAGGGTCCCCCGCCAATAATAAGGGGAAAGGCGTCTTCGCGTTCCCTTGCAAAAAAAGGAATATGGGAAAGATTCAGGATGGCTAAGATATTTGTAAAGTTCAATTCGTAAAGCAGGCTGATTCCAATGATATCAAAGTTTTTTAACTGTCTTTGAGATTCCATGGACAAGCAGGGGATGTTTTTATCCAAAAGATAGCCTTCCATGTCCGGGGCAGGCATGAAAAACCTTTCTGCAGCAATATTTTTTTTGCTGTTTAAAATGGAATAGAGAATCTGCAGTCCAAAATGAGAGGTTCCAATCTCATATAAGTCTGGAAAGACCAGTGCAAAGGTTAAGTCCACCTTTTCCAGGTCTTTTTTAATTGAGTTGATCTCATTGCCCGTATACCGTGTTGGCGTCTGGACCAGCGCAAGGATATCTTGATAATTTTTCTTATGCATGATAGTGAAATTCTAAAATATAGTCGTAAAATATGTAAGTATAATCAAATTTTTTAATATATTATTTTTTGTAGGATAAAGCAATGAAAAGAACAAAAATCAATGTGGCGTTAACCCTTGAAAAAACCCCGGGTCAAATTCTTGTCAAAGGATGGGTGAGGACCCGGCGGGATTCAAAAGAGTTTTGTTTCATGGAGATCAATGACGGTTCCTGCCTGAAAAATATCCAGGTCATAGCCAATGGGGATTTAAAAAATTATGCTCAAATTCAAACCATAACCACAGGTACATCAATAGCTGTTTCAGGTCAGCTTGTTGAGTCTCCAGGAAAAGGTCAGAAATGGGAAATTCAAGCATCTGAAATAATTATTTTAAATATGGCGCCAGAATCCTATCCCCTTCAGAAAAAAAGACATTCAGATGAATTTTTAAGAACAATTGCCCATTTAAGACCCCGGACAAACAAGTATGGTGCTGTATTTCGGCTCAGATCAGAGATGGCATTTGCCATTCACAAATTCTATAAGGAAAAAGGGTTCAGATATCTTACCGCCCCCTTGATAACAGGGTCTGATGCTGAAGGAGCAGGTGAAATGTTTCGAGTAACAAACCTTGATCCTGCAAAGGTGAAAAAAAAGGGTAAAATGGATTTTAAAGAAGATTTTTTTGGGCAGGAAACAAATTTGACTGTTTCCGGTCAATTGTCTGCTGAAATGTTTGCCCTGTCACTGGGGGATGTTTATACTTTTGGGCCGACATTCCGAGCGGAAAATTCAAATACCAGCCGCCACGTGGCAGAGTTCTGGATGCTTGAACCGGAAATGGCATTTTGTGACTTAAAAGAAAACATGGATCATGGTGAGGAACTTGTTAAATATTTAACCCGGCATGCCATCAATAAATGTGGCAATGATATGAATCTATTCACACGCTTTGTAGATAAATCTCTGCCAAAACTCTTTGATACTATTTTGAACAATGAATTTGGCAGGGTTTCCTATACCCAGGCCATTGACATTTTGCAGAAGTCCAAACAAAAGTTTGAATTTCCCGTTGATTACGGTATTGATCTGCAATCTGAACATGAACGATTTCTGGCAGAGGTTTATTTTAAGAAACCGATTTTTTTAACGGATTATCCAGAAGGAATCAAGCCCTTTTACATGCGCATGAATGATGATGGGAAAACCGTCGCAGCAGTAGATCTTCTTGTGCCCCGGATAGGCGAACTTATAGGTGGCAGCCAGAGGGAAGAAAGGCTTGATATGCTGGAAAAGAGAATGGAAAAGATGAAAATGCCAATGGAAGATTATTGGTGGTACATGGATTCAAGAAAATTTGGTTCTGCCCCTCATTCGGGTTTTGGCATGGGATTTGAGAGATTCCTGATGATGATTACAGGGATTAATAATATCAGGGACGTCATACCATTCCCAAGAACTCCAGGCAGTATTAATTTTTAAATTTAATATGGATAACCATGCTGTTTTTTATTTTGAACCAAATGGGACCATGCCATTTTCCGGATGATGACATCCTGCAGAGGGTGAATGTTGAAACATACTGAATTTAAATATGGAAACACCGTTATTCCCATTGAGGTGCCCGATCAATCAGACGATTTATCTATAAGGGAACCCCGCTTTAATGTCAGCCGGGAAAAGTTTACAGATGATTTTTCTAAGCACCTTCCGGGCAATATTTGTTCTTGTAAGGCTGTTTCCATTGTAGTGGCGGATAAAACAAGACTTTGTGAGTATAAGACATACCTGCCCTGGGTTTTGGATGTCCTTTTCCAAAAGGGTATCCAAACCCGGCACATTCAGATTTTTATCGCTTATGGTACCCATGCGGAACAAAGTGATGCAGAATGTCTGAATGCCTATGGCCATATTTATAAAAAATATAAATTCATTCATCATGACTGCAATGACAAATCCCTTTTTGCATATTTAGGAAAAACAGATCGCGGCACAATGGTTCATGTTCGAAAAGATATACTTAAAAGTGATTTGCTTATTACTTTTGGGGCTTTGTCCCATCACTATTTTGCCGGGTATGGCGGCGGTAGAAAATTGCTCTTTCCAGGGTTGGGTTACAAAACCGATATTTACAAAAACCACGGGCTTTTTCTGAATAAAAATAGGGGAAAGTTAAGTTCTGGGTGCCGACCCGGAAACTTTGAGAACAATCCAATAGCTGACGATTTAAAACAGGTTGATGACATGATTGAGCCGCCAAGGACGACCATCCATGGTATTCTTGACTCTAAAGGAAAGGTTTGTCAGCTCATCGTTGGAAATAGGTACACAGATTTTTTAAGGGCATGCAAATGCCTTGATCCATTTTATAAGGCCGGAATAAAACAACAATATGAACTGGTCATTGCATCATGTGGAGGATTTCCAAAGGATATCAACTTTATCCAGGTCCACAAGGCCATCAATAACGCGGCCATGTTTGTAAAGGACAAAGGCAGCCTCATCATCATCGCCAAATGTAGTGACGGGATTGGATCTGATACTTTTATAGAGTATTTTAACCATCCTGATTTTACATCAGCCTTTGATCTTCTAAAAACAGACTACAAAGGCAACGGTGGGACGGCATTATCCATGATGGCAAAAACCGACAGGATAAACATTTTTTTAAAAACGGCTTTAGATGATAAAATCTGTGGTAAAATGAGGATAGCAAAAATAAATAAAGCACTGGCGGACAAACTTGTTGATGAGTTTGGGCATGATATGGCCTGCATTGAAAATGCAAGCCTATTGATAAGATAAGCCAATCAGAACACAAAAATCTGAAATTGAGAAAAGAGGATAGCCCTATATTATGATTACTTTACTTGATTACGGTGCCGGTAATGTTAGAAGTGTTGTCAATGCCGTTGAAAAACTGGGCGGAAAAGTAAAACCGGTTAAAAAGCCAATTGATATTTTAAATGCAGAAAAATTGTTATTTCCCGGTGTGGGAAATTACGAAAACATGATCAGGATTCTCCACGAAAAAAAATATATGAATGCATTAAGGGAATATCTTAGGGCTGATCAGCCTTTTTTGGGTATTTGCCTGGGTATGCAGGCTCTTTTTGAGGGCAGCGAGGAAGATTTTTCAGGTAATGAAAATTTGGGGGTCTTAAAGGGTCGGGTCAAACATTTCAGAACCAAACTTGCCGTCCCACATATCGGCTGGAATGGGGTGAACCTGAAAAAAGATTCACCGATTCTAACCGGTATCGATCCTTATGCAAAATTTTATTTTGTCCATTCCTATCATATTGTGCCTGATGAGGCATCTGTTGTTTTAACAACAACAAATTATGATTATGAGTTTGTGAGCAGTGTACAGAAAGGCAATATTATAGGGACTCAGTTCCATCCGGAAAAAAGCGGGAAAAATGGTATTAAGCTGCTTGAAAATTTTATTTATCAAAAAAATATAAAACCACGAAAGGCAGTTGACATAAAGGGAAAAGGACTTTCAAAAAGAATTATCGCCTGCCTGGATGTCAGGACCAATGATAAGGGTGACCTTGTCGTTACAAAAGGTGATCAGTACGACGTAAGGGAAAAAGGGGATGTCAGGAATCTGGGAAAACCTGTGGAGCTTGCCAAAAGGTATTATAAAGAGGGTGCCGATGAAATCACTTTTTTAAATATTACAGGATTCAGGGATTTTCCGTTAAAGGATATGCCCATGATAGATGTCCTGGAAAAAACCAGTAAAAACGTATTTGTGCCGCTAACTATAGGTGGAGGAATAAAAGATTATACAGACAATGAAGGCACAAAATATACCGCACTTGAGGTGGCTGCACAGTATTTCAGGTCAGGAGCAGATAAAGTATCCATTGGCAGTGATGCTGTAAGTATTGCCGAAGAGTATTTGAAAACAGGTAAGAAATCAGGACAAACGTCTATTGAACAAATCTCCAGGGTATACGGTAATCAGGCCGTTGTGATTTCCATTGATCCCAAAAGAGTTTATGTAAAATCTCCTGAGGATGCAAAAAAACACCATGTGATTAAAACACAATTTTCAGGCCCCAAAAATGAAGCATATTGCTGGTACCAGTGTACGGTCCAAGGCGGCAGAACAACCAAAGACATGGATGCTGTTACCCTGGCCTGTGCCTGTCAGGATCTTGGCGCAGGGGAAATTCTGCTCAATTGTATAGACAAAGACGGGACAAATTCAGGATTTGATCTTGAATTAATTGCCGCAGTAAAAAATGCGGTTTCCATTCCCGTGATTGCTTCAAGCGGTGCCGGCAGTGAAGCGCATTTTGTCCAGGTTTTTAAAAAAACCAGGGCCGAGGCAGCCTTAGCTGCTGGAATTTTTCATCGGAAGGAAGTCTTGATCCAGGATGTTAAAAATCATCTTGTAAAAAATAATATAGAGGTGAGACAAGCCATATAACTATGCCAGACTTCCCGGACAGGAGATGGATTCATTAAATATTATCCACACCCTTGTTTTTGAAGAATTTCCAGGAATGAATCCTTGGCCTATTAAATCCGGGATCAAAGCGATACCCATCTTTTATTTTTGCGGTAACAAGGAGTTGTTCCGGGTAACTTAGAGATGACCTTTTAACCCTATTTTTTCTGCCACAGGCCGCATGCCTAAGATCACCTGTGTTATTAGTTCTGAAAGTTCCATATCCAGGAATTTGGCACCGTTCAGGATGACCTGTCTGTCGACCCCGGCTGCAAATCTTTTGTCTTTGAATTTTTTTTTCACTGATTTCGCCTTGATATCAAGGATACTTTTTGACGGCCGGACAAGAGCTGAACTTGCCACCAGACCGGTCAGTTCATCTATGGCGTAAAGTGTTTTCTCTAGATTGGTTTCAGGTTTTACATCTGTACAAATCCCCCAGCCATGGCTGATGACAGCCCGAATATAATCATCAGGCCAATTGTTTTTTTTGAATAATTCAACACATTTATGGCAGTGTTCTTCAGGAAACATTTCATAATCAAGGTCATGCACCAAACCGATAACCCGCCATTTTTCTTCATTTTCATTAAAGCGTAGCGCAAAATGGGCCATGACGGCTTCAACAGCAAGGGCATGGCGTATTAATCCCTCTTTTGTATTATATTTTTTTAATAATGTGTAGGCATCTTCTCTGGTAGGAACATAATCGACCATGGTAAATCCTTTTATTTAATAGGGTTTTTACTTAAATAATAAACCGTTCAATATCTTTTAACCAGTTATAAGTCAACGATTATGACATTAACTTTAACCTGTCACTATTTTGTCTGGCTAAATTCAGTTTAATAGAAAACATTTGGCCAAATCAGGGTGGCCTGGGGAATTTTTGAATTCTGAATACTCAACCCCTGACAAAAAAATGCTCACAATTTATTTTTTTTCTTGACTTTAAAAAATTAATATTTCATATTGTCACATATAACTAATACAATAGTTAATTATAGGAATAAATAATCAGCAACTCAAACGCTCCAACAATGTCTTGATTTTAAATGAGGAGGTGAAGGCAATGATTGATTTTAAGCTGGACCCGAAAAGCGGGATTCCATATTACCGACAGATCATAGATCAAATTCGCTACGGGGTGGCAACCGGTAAACTCGCAATAGGTGAACAGCTTCCAACCGTAAGGGCTCTGGCTGTTGAGCTAAGAGTGAACCTCAATACGGTGAGCAAGGCTTATCGGGAGCTTGAAATCCAGAATGTTCTTGAAACACAACAGGGAACCGGTACATTCATTGGTAACCTTGAAATTCAGATCCCAGAAGAAGAACGGGAAAAAAAACTCACCAGTATTTGCTCAGAATTTTTTAGCATTGCATCCAGTTACGGCTTTTCCACAGAGGAAATTATCCAAGAACTTAAGACCAAAAAAGGAGATAATAAATGACAACCGAATGGAATGACGACCAATGGAAAAAAACGAAATGGTTCAATCCATTTTCGATTATGGTTTTTATCATCTTTGGCTCCATCTTTATTCTTTTAGGCATCTTGGGGTACATTCACCATATCCCCGCCATAGCTGGCGGGATCCTATCGCTTTTTTTTGCTTCCTGCATTCAAGTCGCAGATCAATGGGAAAAGGCAGTCCTTTTAAGACTTGGAAAATTTATAGGTCTGAGAGGACCAGGATTATTCTTTATCATTCCAATCATTGACCGGGTAGACGCCTTCATAGACCAAAGGGTAAGGGTATCGGATTTTACCGCTGAAAAAACATTGACCAAGGACACCGTGCCGGTAAATGTGGATGCTGTGGTGTACTGGACAGTCTGGGATGCTGAAAAAGCTGCCCTTGAGGTACGAAGATATATCAAAGCCGTGACTTATGTTGCTAAAACCGGGTTACGGGATATCATTGGAAAGCATGAACTAGCTGACCTTCTGCAAAACAGGGATAAAATTGCCAAGGAACTGGAAAAAATATTAGACGGGCACACCAATCCCTGGGGCATTTCATGCCAGGCCGTGGGTATCAAGGATATTGTAATTCCAACCTCCCTTTCAGATGCCATGAGCAAACAGGCCCAGGCGGAAAGGGAACGCAAAGCCCGGATTATCCTGGGAACTGCTGAAACTGAAATCTCTGAAAAGTTTGCTGTTGCAGCAGAAAAATACCGCGACAATCCCATTGCCCTGCAACTTCGGGGAATGAACATGCTATATGAAGGTTTAAAGGAAAAAGGGTCATTGATCATGGTACCCAGTTCTGCACTTGAATCCATGAATCTTGGAGCCATTGGCGGTCTGGCAGCATTATCAGATCACAATGTTGCCCAGACAAAAAGAAAAGCAGCAACACCAGGGAACTGATTTCTCACTAGCTGAAAGTATCCATTAAGAAAAAGTGGTTTGCCTATATATCTTGATCAAAAAACAAAGGAGAGAATATCATGGAAGCAGGCATGACAGCAATTGCAATTTTATTCATACCGGCGGTAATAGCGCTTTTGGTTACTATTTTAAGAGAGAAAAAAGAACCGCCCATTTAATGACATTTGACCGGATACAAAGACCGGTTCATTAATTAGTTAGTCATCCACATGAGGGGGTACAAAAATGAAACTAAATATCAAAGCGTTTTCACTTACCTGCGGAATTGTTTGGGGTCTTGGTCTTTTTTTGTTGACCTGGTGGATAATCGCTTTTGAAGGGGCAACTGGCGAACCTACTATAATTGGACGCCTGTATCGGGGCTTTAACATATCACCAGCCGGCAGTTTTATCGGATTTATCTGGGCGTTTGTGGATGGTTTGATTGGGGGGACAATTTTCGCTTGGTTCTATAACCTGCTATCTACAGGCTTTTTGAGTACAGAATAATTAATCGGTTTTGGCTAATAAATCTTGGAAATTCTGAAACAAAACGCTGTCAATAATAATGCAATTGAGCTGTTGGGAGCGGTTATATCCTTGCAATCTTCAAGGACTGTGTTGTAAATTATATTTTTGTTGAATATTAATCGGTTTTGCTTTGCATAGATTAATTTTGAACGTATATATGACTTTATAAAGGACAGCCGTATGATCAAGGAAACCGAAAAGAGGCTTCTCGGCTTTATCGATAAAGATGAACTGGTTGGTTTGACCCAGGATTTAATTAGAATTGATTCAGTGATTCGACCGGAGACAGGGAATACAGAGGCCGAAGCGGTCCGTTTTATAGCGGACTGGATACGCAGGGAACTGGGTGTTGAACCGCATATCGAAGAGGTACTCCCTTTGAGGGAGAACATTATTGTCACTATTGATTCAGGTAAGGACGGTCCCTGTTTAATGTTTGAAGGCCATACCGATGTAGTTTCAGAAGGCAACAGGGACCTTTGGCAGCACGACCCCTTTAAAGGAGAGATCCATGATGGTAAAATATACGGCAGAGGATCCTGCGATATGAAGGCGGGTCTGGCCGTTAATTTGCTCACGGTTAAGGCCATGTTGACATCCGGTGTAGAATTCAGAGGAAAGATGCGGCTTGGTATTGTGTGTGATGAAGAAGACCTGATGCTGGGAATTCAGGATTTCATCCAAAAAGGGCATGCTGATGATGTAGATGCCTGTCTGATATCTGAACCAGAGGAAAATCAACTCTGTCTGAGTATGAAAGGGGCTTTGAGAGCTATTGTTAATGTTAAAGGAAAGATGGCCCACGGGGCAATGCCCTTGACCGGGATTAATACCAGTACACGCATGGCCCGGATTATTTTGGCTTTTGAGGCCTTTGAAAAAGCAGAGATGGAGCGTTTCGGCAAGGACGAGTTTCTGGGGTGGCCTTCAGTTACTTTTACAGTGGTGCAGACACCTCCTCCAGGCGAACCGACACAGCTGAATGTCATGCCATCGGAATCTGTTGCATATTTAGATATCAGAACTATTCCCGGTCAGGATCATGGACAGATTAAGATACAGCTGCAAGAGATCCTCAACGGTTTGGCTGAAGATGATCCTGATTTCCATGCACAAATTAAGTTTATAGCTGATAAACCCGTAGTGAGCATGGAAAAACACGAACCCATTGTCATGATTGCCGCAGAGGCTTATAAGGATATTACAGGCAAGGAACCGGTTTATAATGGTGTCCCAGGCGCCACAGACGGGACTTTTTTAAGACATATGAAAGGTATCCCATCCTTGGTCAATGGCCCCGGCCCGCGACACATACCTCATCAGACCGATGAATATGTGGAGATCGATGAATTGTTTGAATCTCTGAAGATTTATCTGTTAACAACCTTGCGTTTCCTAAACAGGCCCTCGGATTATAAATCACAATAGTTAGGGAATGTAATGGTTTTCTGTGGGGAACTATTTGGTATTGAAACAGGCCACCAACCGGTCATCTTTCTCAAAAAGCTGCGGCACATTATGAATGCATGTTTTTGTTGCTTTAAAACATCTGTCAAGAAACGAACAACTCCTAGACGTTTTTTCAAAAAAGGGAACTGATTTCTTATTTCTTGGTTTTCTATTCAGAGGATTTATATCCGGTACTGCCTGTAATAAGGTTTGAGTATAGGGATGGAGCGGATTTTGAAATAAGGTTTTGGTCGTTCCCTGTTCCACAATTTTTCCCATATAAATAACGGCAACCTGGTCTGTAATATATTCAACCACACTTAAATCATGACTGATAAACAAGTAGGTGAGCTTATATGTTTCCTGGAGGTCCATCATTAAATTCAATACCTGGGCCTGAACCGATACATCTAAGGCAGATACTGATTCATCTGCTACTATCAATGAGGGACGGGTAATCAAGGCTCTGGCAATGGCTATTCGCTGACGTTGTCCCCCGGAAAATTCATGGGGAAACTTGTCAATATCTGTGGCATTCAAACCAACCTCAGACAGAATCTGACCAACACGCTCCTTTTTTTGGACAATTGTGAGCTTTTTTTTTAAAGTATCCAGGGGTTCTGCAACGATTCCCAGAATATTTTTCCGAGGGTTCAACGAACCGTAAGGATCCTGAAAAACCATTTGAAAATTCCGTCTCAAGTGTCTCAGTTCGGCGGCAGGCAAGTTAAACAAATCCCGGCCGTCATAGAAAACGGTCCCGGCAGTGGGTTCATCAAGGGCCATAACAATTCTGGCCAGGGTTGATTTACCGCAACCCGATTCTCCCACAATGCCGAAACTTTCGCCCTGATATAATTTTAAATCTATACCATGCAGTGCACGAAAAAACGGGGCTTTTTGGAACAGGTATTTTTTGGGAAGCTGATAGTCCTTATAAACCCCTTGAATTTTAACCAATGGCTGTTTCATCTTTTATCTTCTTTGGATAGCGGGTGATAACACCACACCAGGTGATGATCAGATATCTTCGTGGCCCCTGGTTCCTTTGTTTTGCATATGTTGGAGGCGCGTTTGCATCGATCGGCAAAATTACATCCTTTGGGTCTTAGATGTAGTTGGGGTACCTGTCCGGGGATACTGTCCAGTCTCTGTCTTTCCGGCTGGGTTGAAGAACCGGCATGGGGAATGGCGGAAAAAAGGCCGAAAGTGTAAGGATGAAGCATATTTTGAAATACATCCACAGTACTCCCCATTTCAACCATATTACCCGTGTACATGACCATGACGTTTTGGGTTGTCTGTGCAATAACGCCTAGATCGTGGCTGATCATTATCAGGGCCATTCCCGATGAGTCAGCCAGATCTCTTATTAAATCAAGAATTTGTTCTTGTACGGTTACATCCAATGCCGTTGTCGGCTCATCAGCGATGAGAATGTCTGGATTGCATGCAATTGCCATGGCTATCATCACTCTTTGACGCTGCCCGCCGGAAAGCTGGTGGGGATAAAGGTTAAGCCCAAACCGAGAAACGGGGAGTCCAACCTTATCCATCAACTCTGCTACCCGTTCACGTGTCTGTTTTCTGTTTAAATTCAGGTGTAGATAAATGCTTTCAGCAATCTGGGCGCCAATTTGTTTGACCGGGTTTAATGCTGTCATGGGTTCCTGGAATATCATTCCAATCCGGTTTCCCCGGATATGGCATATCTCTCTTGCGTTTAGGCTTAAAATATCTTCGTCACCCAGAAGAATTTTTCCGCTGGTTTGGGAATCAGGTGGTAATAGAGACATCAATGCCAGGGCGCTAATGGATTTACCACAACCGGATTCTCCTACAATACCCATCTTTTCTCCGGTTTTCATGGAAAAATTGATATTGCTGATTATATCCTGCCTGCCAAAGGCAGTTTTTAGGGATACGCAAAGATCTTGTACTTTCAGCAAGGTCATCAGGTTACCTGCTTCTTCTTAATTTAGGGTCAAGAACATCCCTTAAACCGTCACCAAAAAGATTCAGTCCCATGACGGTTAAGGCAATTGCGATTCCGGGATAGATAGCCAATTGTGGAGCAAAATGTAAAAAGGTCTGGGCTTCGTTGAGCATTTTTCCCCAACTGGGCATGGGTGGTTGTGTCCCAAGTCCCAGATAACTTAAACTGGCCTCTGCCAGAATGCCGAGGGCAAACTGAATGGTAGCCTGGACAATCAGCATGCTTGAGATATTGGGTAGAATATGCTCCACTGATATTTTAAACTGGCCTTTTCCCGCACTCCTGGCAGCCAGAATAAATTCACGCTTCCAGATGCTTAAGGCGGCACCACGAGCCACCCTTGCGAAAACCGGGATATTAAATATACCAATGGCAATGATGGAGTTGACCGATCCCGGGCCGAGGATAGCGGTTATCATAATAGCGGAGATCAGAGAGGGAAAAGCAAACGTAAAATCGTTAAGGCGCATGATCAATTCATCCATCCATCCTTTTTTGGCGGCAGCGGTCAACCCTAAGGGGACACCGCATCCGATACCGATACCGATGGCAACAAAAGCAACAATTACGGAATTTCTGGCCCCTTTGATCAACATGGATAAAATGTCCCGGCCAAAATGATCTGTGCCGAGCAAATATTTGGTACTTGGTTTTAACAATTTATCAGCTATGTTAATATCTTCAACAGGATAGGGTGTCCAGAAATAGGAGAGAAATGCAACAAGAAAAAAAATTAATGAAATGGATCCGCCAACCACAAAACTTTTGTTTTTCAAACCGTGTTTAAACACCTCGGCTGCGTTTCTAAACATCGCCGCCCCCTCTCAAACGGGGATCAATAGCTGCATAAAGCAAATCCACCATAAAATTAATTATGATTACAGCCGCTGCCAATAAAATAACCAGATTTTTTACAACTATCAAATCTCTTTGGGAAATGGCCTGAAAAATTAACCGTCCTATTCCGGGTAGATAAAATACGTTTTCAATGATAATGGTTCCGGCCAATAAAAAAGAAAATTGAAGTCCCATGATAGTTACAACAGGTATCAAAGCGTTCCGCAATGCATGTTTCCATAAGGTCCCTTGATTGGTTACCCCTTTTGCTCTGGCCGTACGGATAAAATCCTCTTTCAACACCTCTAGTAATGCGGAACGGGTAACCCTGGAAAGGATGGCTGCCTGGGGCAGGGCCAGTGCTATTGTGGGCAACAGAAAAGACTTGAGGGCCGGCAGAATTCCGGCATCCCAGCCGGCAAAACCGCCAGCGGGCAATATCCGAAGGGTAATTGAAAACACAATTGTCAAAAGCATGGCAAACCAGAAATTGGGAATGGCAATTCCTATCTGGGAAAAACTCATCACCAAAAAATCCATTGGTTTATTATGATTGGAGGCAGCAATGATACCCAATGGGATAGCGATGAGTGTGGAAAGTGTAATGGCCAAAAGAGCCAGAGGAAAACTAACGGTAATGCGGCTGAGAATCAACTCTGATACCGGTACATCATAGGTATAGCTTATTCCCAGATTTCCAGTAACCAAGTTGGCCACCCAATGGGTATATCGGATCAAAACCGGTCGGTTAAGACCCATTTCTTCTCTGAGTGCGTTCAGCGTCTCAGCTTCCGCATTGACCCCAAGCATAACCGATGCAGGATCACCGGGTAGAATTTCAAGAACGACAAACACCACCAGTGTGGCCACCAACAGAGTCAATACCAGAGTAAAAACTCTTTTTATCAGAAAAATTCTCATTTGCGTATTTTATACCAGGTCTTATCGTTAGCAATCCACGCAATTATATATATACATCTCAGCCGCAACTGGATATTAAATGAATAGATTTGTGTTATACTGAGAACTGTATTTTTTCTCTAAAAAAAATACAGTTCTCAGCTGAGTATTACCTAATCAACCCAATAGACATCGGTTAGATCATTTGCCTGAACCGGACTGTTTTCCCATAATCCGCGGATATTTTTATTCCACACACCATGTTTGGCAAGCTGGAACATGAATCCGTTGACACACTCTACTGAAATTAATCTCTGGGCCTGTCCCAGAATGTCATACCGGGCATCTGTTTCCACCGTGGCATCAAGTTTTTCCATCAAAGCCTGAAATTTTGGACTGTCATAGGCAAAGTAATAATCTTTCCTGGCATAGATACCGATATCCATGGGTTCTGTGTGTGAAACAATGGTTAAATCATAATCTTGTTTTTTAAACACCTGATCCAACCACTGAGCCCATTCCACAGGAATGATCTCCAGATGGATACCGATTTTTCTCAACTGGGAAGCGACAATTTCACCGCCTCGTCTGGCATAACTCGGAGGCGGCAGCTTGATAACGCCTTTGAACCCGTCAGGATATCCCGCTTCAGCTAACAGTTGTTTTGCCTTTTTAAGATCATAGGGATGGGTGGAGATCAGATCAACATAGGCAGGATGATGGGGGGCAAAATGAGTTCCAATGGGGGTTCCATAACCAAACATTGCTCCGTCAATAATCGCCTTCCGGTCAAGGGCATGTGCAATTGCCTGTCTTACTTTTAATTTTTTGAAGGGACCCCGCTGATTGTTGGTTGAAAGAATGGTTTCTCCTTCGGTACTGCCAATGACAACCTTAAACCGGGGATCACTTTTAAACTGTGATAGACTTTCCGGAGCAGGGAAATTGGCAAATCCGTCTATATCACCTGCCATCATTGCAGAAACAGCCGCGGCAGGATCTGGTATTATTTTGATTGTGGCAGATTTCAATTTGGCGGGCGTTCCCCAGTAGGCATCGTTTTTGACCATTACAACACGATCGCCTTTCACCCATTTGGAAAATTTAAAAGGGCCCGTACCAATGGGATGACTTTTGTTTTTCCCGGCACTTTTTTTGTCTACAATGACGGCATCCCCCCAACCCATGTTAAACAAAAAACTGCCTGTGGGCTGGCTCAGGGTCACTACAACTGTGTGGGGATCTTTAATGGTAACTGATTGGATGGGCTTAAATAACGCCTTTTGGGCATTAACGCTGTCTTTGCCCCGGGCGCGATCCAAAGAAAAGACCACATCATCGGCTTCAAAGGATTCGCCGTCATGGAAAGATACGCCTTTTTGCAAGTTAAAGGTGTAGGTTTTTTTATCTTCTGAGACGGTCCAGCTGTGTGCCAGAGCCGGTTTAACAGCCCCGTTTTTATCAATGCGGGTCAACCCTTCAAAGATATTGGCATATACAACCTCGTCAATGGATGCTGCTGCTCCTGCTGTGGGATCAAGGTGGGTTGGTTCCAGAACCATTCCCAAGTTCAAACTGTTTTTTGCGGCCATAACCGATGACACATTCACGGCCATTACAAGTGTTAGAACGATGAACATAACCATAATTTTAATTTTACTCATGTTGTCTCCTTGAATAATAATATTTTAGCTATCGTAACGGTCACGGTAACTGTTTATATCACCTATACTTTTCGCCTGGTAAACTCCCCTGGCGATTGCTCGTGCCACACAATCCGCCGCTAACATACCCAGTTTGGATACACCAACCACGGGATCTAAAAGTTCAGATTTTCCCGTTGATAAAACAAAAACACTGTCTCCATCAAAGGGGGAGTGAATTGGTCTGATTGCTCTTGCCAAACCATCCTGGGCCATAATGGCAACTCTTCTGGCCTGGGGTTTGGTTAAAACGGCATCGGTTGCCACAGTCACAAGTGTAGTATTTTTACCTATGGGCAATTCAAAAGAAAAGTCCAGATCTATGACACCACTTTTTTCAGGCATGGCTTGTTTTCCCAACTCATCATTCTGCTCATAGGGGAATGCCCACATGGTTGAACTGCCCGGTATTGTTAAAGATCCCATGGAGTTCACAGCTGCAATGGCACCCACTGTTATCTCCTCGTCTCCATCCCAAAAAACAAAAGAGGCACTTCCCAGGCCGCCTTTTATTCCACCGGCAATGGCCCCGAAACCAGCACCTACATTTCCAAGATCAAAATCTCTGCCAATAGATTGGGCGGCCTTGAATCCCAGATTAAAATAGGGGGATTTGACACCCCATTCTTTGTCTCCACCGTTTAACAGGTCGAACAGGATTGCAGAGGGAACAATGGGGATAATGGCATCCCCTATTTTAAAACCAATTTTTTGTTCTTTTAAATGAGCCATTACGCCGCCGGCAGCGTCCAATCCGTATGCAGAGCCCCCGCTTAATGTAATCCCATGAACAACATCCACCATACAATCCGCATTCAGTACTTCTGTCTCACGGGTTCCCGGCCCACCTCCCCGGATATCTGCCGAAGCAATGGCTGGTTCATCAGGTATAATAACCGTCACTCCGGTTCTGATCATCTCATCTTGAGCGTTTCCTACTTTAATTCCCGGGACATCCGTAATAAGGTTTTGCTTTCCCACTTTAACCATTTTTTCCCCTTTAACTCATGCTTGTCCAGGTTAAGCTTTAAGAATTGGAAATGTATTGGCCCCTTGCGGCATAATAGTAATCTTTGGACAATTACTGGTACACTTCCCATATGCTATTTCCAGGGCTTCTTCCATTGTGGTTACTCCCTGTACACCTGCATTTTCAGATAACTTAACATTTTTCTCTTGAGTAACCAATATAATGTGCCCTCGATCGGCATACTCCAACTGCCGGACTGCCACCCATCCTGAGATGAGGAAATTTTTTCGCACAGCCTTTTCCATATCAAACGTGTCGGGATAGCTGAACCAGTCAAAGAATTCGCCGGGTTCTTTAATATCCGGACAATCTGCCAGGATGATGGCAATACCTCCGGGCTTCATGGCATAGACGGCATTGTCAATGGTCTTTTGGGACTGATAGAGGTTGATATCTTTAGGGTAACCACCGGCAGAGGCGATGACAATGTCGGCCTGCTCGTCAATGGGTACTCCGAAAATGTCATCAACCATATGAGTCGCCTCTTGCCATGCCGAGATCCAATTACCTGCAAAAATACCGGTAATGTCTCCATCCAGGTTGGGTACAACATTGATAATGAAATCGGTTTTGAGAAATGCTGCCACTTCCATCATGTCTTCATGGGAAGGATTTCCAGCGGTTTTCATATTTGCGGCCAAAGGGTTTGAACCCTCTCCGAGGTTTTTCCCCATGGCCCACATGTGGCTTTGCTGGATGGTTTTGAGAGAGGATACGCCGGGCATTATACTTTTTCGTCCGCCGCCATAACCCACCATGTAGTGGTAGATGACTCCTCCGGTCAGAATAACCCGGTCAGCCTCGGCAACTAAACGATTAAAAGATACTTCAGTACCCCGGCTGGTCTTGCCGTAATAGACCATGTTGTCTTTGTCCCAGGCGTTGTGATTGAGTACCCTGACACGGTTGCAGATGGTTTTTGTACATAATTCTGCCAATTCATCGGCAGTGTTCTGACGATGTGCTCCTACCGCAATAATGACCGTAATATCCTTATCTGCAATGCCGGCTTCATTCAGATAATCAATCAGGATGGGTAAGGTCAATTCATTATGCTGCCAGACGCGGGTGATGTCACTGACTGTTATGGCAACCGTTTCACCGGGATTAACCATTTCGCATAAAGGAGGGCTGTCAATGGGATGGTCCAAAGCATATCTATAGGCGTCAGCCAAATTATCAGGCGGTTCCCGGTTTTCTCCCACAAGTTCATAGAGAAGCTGCTCCTCCGGGATGGAAAAGCTCATGGTTCCTTTTCCAATTTTTAGTTCAAAACCTCGGTCCTTCATATATTCCTTCATTATTTTTAATCAATTCAATCATTGGTTTTTAATTTTTTAATATGGTATTTATTTTAGGATATAAACGTTCTTATTGTCAATAAAATAGCATGCTATCATCTTATCTAACAGGCAGTTTGCAATATTATCAATAAAATTTAATTTATCAAATCATGAACTTGGATGTTGGCCCATCACTTGATTTAACCCCGAATTAACTATATACAAAATACCATGCACGGCTCAACCGGGAAAATGTTGTGTACCTTGCTGATATTAACGATGCAGGTTCAGGCATTGCAAGAATAATAAAAGGGATAGAAGGATGGAGAAAAGTAAAATCACCGGGGAAAAAGTAACAATACATGACATCAAAGAGGCCAAAAAGGATATAAGGAAACTGGTGATGGTGACAGCCTATGATTACCCCTTCGGGTTAATGGCAGAAGAGGCTGGTGTGGATATCGTCCTTGTGGGGGACTCTTTAGGAATGGTGGTCATGGGGCTTGACGGTACTGTCGAAGTCACCATGGAACACATGATACACCATATCAGGGCTGTGGTTCGCGGATGTAAAACCCCCCTTGTTGTAGGGGATATGCCATTTATGAGTTACAACACTTCCGTGCGTGAAGCGATTATCAATGCGGGCCGGCTCATGAAAGAGGGCGGCTGTGATGTGGTCAAGCTTGAAGGCGGAGTGGACTTTGCACCCACTGTCGAGGCCATCGTAAAAGCAGGAATTCCTGTCCAGGGACATATAGGCCTGACTCCCCAGACGGCAAGCGCCCTTGGCGGATTCAAAATCCAGGGCAAAGATGCCCAGGCTGCCAAGCGCATTGTGGATGATGCCAGAGCATTGGAAGATGCCGGTGCCTTTTCCATGATCCTAGAAGCCGTTCCCGCACCCCTAGGAGCGGTTGTCGCAGAGACAGTCAATATTCCGGTGATTGGAATCGGGGCTGGCAGAGATGTAGACGGTCAGGTGCTTGTCACCCATGATATGATCGGTCTTTTTGACAAGTTTGTACCAAAATTTGTCAAACAATATGCACAGGTCAAACCCACAATTATAGATGCCATGAAGACATATAAAAAAGAAGTGACCAACCAGACATTTCCTGCCCAGGCACATTCTTTTAATATGTCTGATAAGACTATTGAGGAACTAAAAAAAATGGTAGGAAAATCACATTAATGAAGCCTGATTTAATCTTTTACAATAATAATCCGGCATTCTTTTAAGAACCTGTGGCGTTCTGTTGTTTTTTCAATCAGGCTGTAATCCGACATATTGATAACAATGGCTGAATTTGGTTTGCCTTCCTTACGCAGGCCCTTGATAATCAAGGGGTGGTTACCGATCCTTTTGTCCTTTAGAGCCTGATCCATACTGGAAAGATATTTTGCTACTCCTTTTTGAACGGCAAAGTCTCTGCTTATGAAAGCGGATGAATATATATCATGGCCTTGTTCGCTGACGATCAAGGGATTTAGTACAGGTTCCACCCCAAGGCCTGTGGCATCAACGATGAGGCCTGTGTATAAAGATTCCCCGATGATTTCAGCACTTTTTTTTTGATTTATTACCGGATTGATTTTGGGTATCTGACGAATCTCTTCCGGTAATACCAATTGTAAAAATCCGCCAAACATACTGGTTTCAATAATAATTTCCACAGCAAGAGCAGAGGTAAAGTATTGTTTTGAAATGACGGCATCCCTTGCCGTTTTTTCTATACCCGCTAAAATGATATCATTTTTAGATGCATAGGCATCAACACTTAATGAAGGATTAATCTTTATTTGTTTTAATAATTCTATGATCTGCCTGTTTGCATCTGCCCTGGCCATTCCGGGTACAGATTCAAGGGATGTTTCATTTTTATCTTTGGGAGATGCTTTGCCAATGGCTGAAATTTTTCCCGTGGTCCAGTTTATCGTACCATTTTTAAATTGGGTAATGGAGTGATAGCTTCGTGTTTGATCCTGATTTGCAAAGCAAAAGCTGCCCGTAAAAAAAGAGGACAGCACAAATATCATTACATATATCAACCATTTATTGATTTGCTTCATCTTTTGTTCAGCTTTTTATTTTGGGGCTGGTGTATTAAAAAATTAAGTTCAATAAAATTAACGATATTATTTATATCATCTGGTCCAAATACGGGTACATCTGGTTTATAGTCTGAATCGGTAACAAAGGCGATCAGATTTTGATCTGTCAAGCACAAGGGTTCTTTGTGGCCGCTGTCCGTCCTGAAAATCTCGATTTTAGGAAGATCCTGTTTTTTAAATCCTTCTGCTAAAATAATATCCATATCAGACAGATACGTTTGCATTTTATCTATATAGCTTGTGGTGTCATCTTTAACCAGGGCGACCTTATTTTTTGTAATAACAAGTGTTGCCCCGGCTCCGGCTTTTCTGTGACGCCAACTGTCTTTGCCTTCTTTATCCATTTCAAATCCGTCATGGGCATGCTTTACAGATCCTATTTTGTATCCTTTGTCCGTCAAAAGGGCAATCACTTTTTCAAGCATAGTGGTTTTACCGGAATTGGATTTTCCAACGATGGAAATTATTTTTGTTTTTTTGGGCATGATTTTTCTTAACCTAAAATATTTAATTTTTGAGTAAAAATAGGGTTCAAACCAAAGAAAGTCAAGCGTGATAAAAGTTTTAGCAATGTAATAAAGGACTTAGACCGGTCATGGAACTGACGGACTTTCTTTTTATAATTAATTTGTTTTGCCTTACAAAATATTGTATTCTTATTTTCATTAAGATTAATCATTCTAAGAAAGAATACCATACGATTATTATGGATAACATCTTGTAAAACTTGCAAAAAGAAACCGGTAAAATGAAACCAATAGAACCAAAATTTACCTGGATATGTTTGGGAGTTGATGGTGGATTGAATGAAAGCAACCTGAACTCACATTTGCTTGCTCCATACAACTCAACAGAGTTTATATGTCTGGATGCCGGGACATTATTGGCCGGACTTTGTTATGCCGCTAAAAATGGCGTGTTTGACAATATTGATATGTCAGCATTCCCAGAGTCGACAGTGGAAAAAGTCGTTCTGCACCACCATATTAAAGCCTATATGATTACCCATTGTTATCTTGATCATGCCCATGGATTAGCCAGTATTTCCCCTAATGACAACCCTAAACCTATAATAAGTCTAACAGATACGATTAATGACCTGCGTGATTCAATTTTCAATTGGAAGGCCTGGCCAAATATGGCCAATGAGGGAAAAGAGCCCTGCCTGGGAAAATATAACTATGTCCGCCTTATACCCGGGCAAAGGACATCCATTGAAAATTCCTCAATGACGGTTTCCGCATTCCCTCTATCCCATGACATCACTTCGGATTCAACGGCTTTTCTCCTGGAATCAGATGGCTTTTATGCACTTTATATGGGGGATACGGGGCCGGACGAAGTGGAAAAACGTTCCACCACCCAGGCCTTATGGAAAAAGATTGTACCTTTGATTAAAAAAAAGCAATTACGTGTCATTTATATGGAAGCATCCTACACAGATGAGCAACCTGACGAGATATTGTTCGGTCATTTGACCCCTGCATGGATAATGAGGGCATTGCGTAAGTTGGCCATCATGGTAAATCCAGATAATGAAACACATGCATTAAGACACCTGAATGTCATCATAGGACACATAAAACCAGATGAGTTCTTAAACAAGGGAAGGCCCATCCGAAGTATTGTCAGGGATCAGCTTAAGAAGCACAATGATCTTGGAATTCGGTTCATACTTCCCAAACAAGGAGAACTGATTGAGCTGTAGTCTGGTGCCCCATTTCTTTAAACCTTTTATAGTTTTGTTTTAAGTCTTGTGTGGCTGCCACTCTGGTCTTCCGCTTTCAATAACAAGGAGAGCAAGGCGCCGCAGGCAAAAAAGACTCCCATTGCCATATACGCCCACCAAAAAGTATCTGTTGTACCTTTTGTCCATCCGCCTAAAAAGTTACCTAACAAAGAGCCGAAGGACATTATCATGGTTCCTATTGTAAGTACTCTGGCAGCTGAGTCTGCAGGAAGCATTTTTGAAATATAGGCCGGTCCCATTGCCCAAATGGTTGCCTGGGAAATACCAAACAACACAGCCATAGCAAAGAGGGAAAAAAAAGATGTAGAAAGAAAAAGAAAAGCGGTTGCACCAAGCCCGGACAAAAAAATTAGAGATTGTGATACCCGAACGCCCATGCGATCGGTGAGTAAGCCGAAGAATACTCCCCCCAGGGCACCGCTTATCCCCATGGTGGACCACATCAGGGCAGTTGTATCCAGGCTCACAAACAATTCATCTCTTAAATAGGGTGCAAGATATATTTGGAAAGTGGCAAATGATAAGCCCATGAACAGGAAAATAATATTATGGATAATACCATTGATGCTTTTTAACCAACAAAATACCTCTTTAGCAGCAGATTTTTTTTCACTGATTTTTAACGGATGGGATTTTGTCCAGCCACCCACATATTTTAGCCCAATTAATGAAACAAGCCCGCCAAAAAGGCAAATAAAAGCGATGGTCAGCCAAAGAGTTCGCCAATGGTAGTGTTCAATGAAAAAGGATGAGAGTATCCCGTCAATGAGAATCAAAAAGCACCCCGAGCTTGAAGCAAGTGTCAGCATTGTGGCCCTCCACTTGATGGGAATATGATCGACAGCCACTGAAATTAAGGGTATCCAAGTCATGACCGGCCACGCCTGGATGAGAAAATGCAGTACGAGCAAAGTTTTAAACCCATCCACCACAAATAGTCCGACTAAAAGCATCGTTCCAATGAACTGCATACCCACAATCAGTTTTAATCCACCGATCCTGTTGGTCAAAAATCCGGCCAAAGGAATGGATAAAAGAACAGAGGCCCGACCGATGCCTGTAATGGTACCGATCTGCGTGTAGCTTAAGTGAAGATCCTTAGCCATTTCAGGAATCACCATGGGGAATAAGTACATGCCAAATCCATAGGATATTCCTGTTATCAACACACATATGGAACCGATTATCAAAGGCTTTATATTAAATGCTGATGATTTTGAATGAGAAGGCATTTATTTCCTTATCAAATGATGTTGAATATGTGATTCCCGTCACAAAGAAACTATGGCAATTTCATATCAGAAAATCCCTGCAAGATAACACTATTTTTATAATTATTCATGAAAATCCGGAATATATCATCCCAGACAAATTTTGGATATGATTTATTCTTGCATTAATAAAAAAAGGATAGTATTTGGTTTCCTGAATTTTGTGGAAGAAAAATAGAATTATTAGAAAAAAATAAAACATGAAATGAAAATTAAGAAAAATATCGTACTGATAGGAATGCCGGCTGTTGGAAAAACGACTGTTGGAAATCTATTGGCTCAGAAAATAGGATTTGATTTTCTTGATTCAGATGATTTGATTCAATCAAGGGAACAAGAAAGTCTTTCCCAAATTATTTTAAAAAAGGGGCTTGATAACTTTTTACAAATTGAAGAAAGTCATATTATCACCATCGGGTGTAAAAATCATGTAATCGCCACGGGCGGCAGTGTGGTGTATAGTCAAAAAGCCATGGAACACCTGTCTGAAATGTCTACCATTATTTACCTATTCATTCAATTGGATGTGCTATTAACTAGACTTTCGAATATGACATCCCGTGGAGTTGCAGTAAGACCTGGGCAGAAGATAGAAGACCTTTACAAAGAAAGAACACCCTTATATGATACCTATTGTGATATAAAAATTGATTGTCACTCAATGACGGCAAAGCAAGTTGTTGAGCAAACCGCAACGTTTTTGTCTCAAAATCAAGGGAGATCCCATTATGAGTGAAATGCTCTCAACAAAAGAAGTTGCAAAGTTTTTAAATGTAAACGAAAAAATGATTTATTCACTCATAGCGGAAAAAGGACTGCCCGCATCCAAAGTTACAGGCAAATGGCTATTTCCTATAGATTTGGTTCGGCAGTGGATTGAAGTCGGTACTCAAAATTACCCTCAACTTGCCAAGCTCCCTCCCTATCACGGGATTATTCTCATTGCCGGCAGTAATGATTTGTTATTGGACCGGATTATCTCAACCTTTAATCTCAAACACGAAAAACATATGGCCATGTTTGGCATTGCAGGCTCCATGGGAGGTCTGAAAGCCTTAAAGCAGGATCTTTGCCACATTGCCGCAAGTCATCTTATTGCTGATAACGAAGAATATAATTTTCCTTTTTTAAAAAATGAGATGAACCAGATGCCGGCAGTTGTGAATTTTTGCCTACGGGAGCAGGGCATTATGGTTCAGAAAAAGAATCCAAAAAATATCATGTCAGTGAAAGATCTTGGTAAACAGGGTATTAGAATAGTCAACCGGCAACTGGGTACGGGTACCCGCCAGCTTTTTGATAAAGAGTTGAAAAAATCAGGTGTAAGAGGCGACAGTATTGATGGCTATGAGAATCATCTACCCAAACACATGGATGTCGGTCTGCAGATTTTAACAGAAAAAGTTGATGCAGCTCCCGGAATCAGACCGGTTGCAAATATTCTGGGGCTTGATTTTTTACCCATTTGCTGGGAACGATTTGATTTTTTGATTCATAAAGAGAGATTCTTTGATAAAGGGATCCAGCTGTTTCTGTCGCTTTTAAAGGGAAAAGTAATTCAAGCCACGGCAAAAGAATTTGGCGGATATGATCTGTCCTATACCGGTAAAATGATTTACCCGGAATCTGAATCAGAATAAATCCGTTTTACCCGGGAAGTTAACCCGCATACAATTTCATAATTGATCGTATTGATCAGGGTTGCCATTTCCTCTGCGCTCATGGTTTCATTTTCCTGGGAACCGATCAACACCACTTCATCGCCGGTCTTTACACGGGGGATGGCTCCCACATCTATCATGGTCTGATCCATGCAGACCCGGCCCACAACAGGCGCACGTTGCCCTTTTACAAGCATCATACCATTGGATGAAAATCGTCTGGAAAATCCGTCGCCATACCCCACGGGAACGGAGGCAATTTTTGTCTTATCAAGGGTTTTATGGGTCATCCCATAACTGACACAAAATCCTTTGGGAACATTTCTGACGCTGGTTACAATTGATGTTAGCCTCATGGCAGGCAACAGTTTTACCTTTGATTTATCCACTTCCAAGGAGGGGCAAAGCCCGTAAATTGAAATGCCGGCCCTGACCATGTCAAGATGAGACTCTGGAAATTCGATGATGCCCGCGCTGTTTGCCGCATGGCAGACTTCAAATGTGAGACTCCTTTTTTTTAGACTATCCAGTAAGGATTTAAATAATCCTATCTGTAATTGCGTATATGATCTATCTTTGTGGTCAGACGCTGCAAAATGAGTATAGATACCGTTAAAATCGAGACCGGGCAAATTTTTCATTTCTTCAATTTTTTTTATTGTCTCGTTTCTTCTGGCTTTGTCAGCTGATCCATTATTAAATAGTTTTTTATCAATGATCATGCCAACCCGCCCCATTCCCGTATCAATTTTTAAATGAACTTTACACGGTTTGTCTAAAAACTTTGCCTCTCTGGACAAGGCTTTTGCCATCTTAAGGTCATAAACAGTAGCCACAAGATCAAGATCGTTTATCATGGCCGCCTGGGATGGGTGGGTATATCCCAAAACAAGAATCGGTACGTTAATCCCTCCCCGGCGAATTTGGGCCGCCTCTTCTATCCGTGCAACCCCCAGCCAATCAGCTCCCGCTTTAACCGCTGTTTTTGCAACCTGAACTGCTCCGTGGCCGTAGGCGTCTGCTTTGATTACCGCCATGAATAGGGCGTTCTTATTTGTGATTTGTATTAGATTTTGGATATTATTCAAGATCGCAACAAGGTCAATATGAGCCTTTACAAGGGGGTGTTCCATGTATAATTCCTTTTAGGAAGCGTATCTTCTTTAACGTACAACAGATGTTGTAACATATTTATCAATTGTCTTTTGAAGTTCGCGTATTTCTTGATCAGATAAAAAATTTTTATCTTTTGTCAGAAAACCCGGCTCAAGAACCGTTACATTCCTTGAGCATTTCTGAAGGATATATGTTGAGGCACCTTTAATCATTTTCCCAATGTCATCCATGATTTTTTTACTTACAAAGGGTCTGCTGCAGGTTGTTCTGAATTCGTATGCAGGGGCGCTGTGCATTAAAATTTGGGTGCTCTCAACAATTTTTTTTCTATCAAATTTTTGTGGCAATACGAGATGATAGTTTTCAATGCTGGTTTTTATATCCATGGAGATAAAATCAACCAGTTTATTTTTAATAAGGTCTGCCAGAACTTGTGGGCGGGTCCCGTTGGAGTCCAGTTTTAATTTATATCCCATCTGTTTTATTCTTTGACAATAAAGTAATAGATCCTTTTGTAAAGTTGGCTCTCCGCCACTAATCACAACCCCTTCTATGAGTCCTTTCCTTTTTTCCAAGAATTTGAAAATGTCGCTTACATTATAAAGATTGCCAGCCTCTTTTTGAGGGCTGGCAATCAGATCGGGATTATGACAATATGGGCAGATTAGATTGCACCCCTGTGTATAAAGGATGCAGGCTATGGTTTCAGGGAAATCAATTAAGGAGTTTTTTTGGAATCCACCAATATACACCTTTTATTTCCTTTATCAGGCAACCTTAGAGACGCTAAATGTTTTACGCATGCAAAATTCAGTCTGTTTTCCATTGTTCCATTGTCCTACAGGTCTTAAGTACCCGACGACTCGTGAGTAAACCTCTGTCTCTGAATGACAGGTTTCGCATATTTCATGCTCGCCTGAAATATACCCATGGGATGGGCATACACTGAAAGTGGGTGTCAGCGTAAAATATGGCAGTTTAAATGCATTGGCTACCTTTTTTACTACATTTTTAACCACCTGGGTGTCTGAAACGTCTTCCCCCAGGAAAAGATGCTGGACGGTTCCTCCCGTATATTTGACCTGAAGCCTATCTTGAAGCTCCAGGGCTTCAAAGATATCATCTGTATAGTTTACCGGCAGGTGTGTGGAATTGGTATAGAATGGATTTTTACCCTGTTTATATTCTTCTTCATTAGCGCAGACGATATCTTCAAACTTGGCCTTATCCATGCTGGCGAACCGATAAGTTGTTCCCTCTGCAGGAGTTGCCTCAAGATTAAATATTTCGTCGGTTTTTTCTTGTAACTTTTCGATTCTATCTCTGATATGATCCATTACCCTTACGCTAAAATCCTGACCTTTACCAGACGCAATATTTTCACCCAAAAAATTGATGCAGGCTTCATTCATACCCAGGATGCCAATTGTGGAAAAATGGTTGCGCCAGTAAACCCCGGTACTCTCTTTGATTTTTCTCAAATAGAATTTTGAATATGGGTAAAGATCACCCTCTGTAAATTTTTCAAGGATTTTACGTTTAATACTTAATGAATCTGCAGCATATTGGATAAGGACATCCAGTTGTTCAAAAAAATCATTGTCATCCTTAGCCAGATACCCGATTCTCGGAAGGTTCAAAGTGACAACGCCAATGGAACCTGTTAAGGGGTTGGCTCCAAACAGACCGCCGCCTCTCTTTCTTAATTCCCTGTTATCCAGCCTTAAACGGCAGCACATGGAACGCGCGTCTTCAGGATCCATGTCTGAGTTAATGAAATTTGAAAAATACGGGATCCCGTATTTTCCTGTCATTTTCCAAATATTTTCAAGATTGGGATTTGTCCAGTCAAAATCCTGGGTGATATTGTATGTCGGTATGGGAAAGGTAAATACGCGTCCTTTGGCATCCCCTTCCATCATGACTTCAGCAAAGGCCGAATTCAGAGTATCCATCTCTTTTTGATATTGGGCATATGTTTCCTGCTGGTATTTACCACCGATGAGGACAGGAGAATCCTTTAATGTGGAAGGCACATTCAAATCCATGGTGATATTTGTAAATGGTGTCTGGAATCCCACTCTTGTGGGAATATTAATATTAAAGACAAATTCCTGAAGGGCTTGTTTAACTTCTTTGTGACTTAAATTATCCTCTCTTATGAACGGGGCTAAAAGCGTGTCGAAATTAGACATGGCCTGGGCACCTGCGGCCTCGCCCTGCAATGTATAAAAAAAGTTTACAATCTGACCCAAGGCGCTCCTGAAATGTTTCGGAGGGGAGGATTCCACTTTTCCGGCAACACCCTTAAAACCCTCAGCCAAAAGATCCTGTAAATCCCAACCCACACAATAAACAGATAATAGGCTTAAGTCATGGATGTGAAGATCTCCTTTATAATGGGCATCTCTGATCTTTGGCGGGTAAATTTTATTAAGCCAGTATTCTGCTGTGACGTCTGAAGATATGTAGTTGTTCAATCCCTGGAGAGAATAACTCATATTGCTGTTTTCTTTTACTTTCCAGTCCATTCTCCGGATATAGGATTCCATGAGTCCCACATTTTCCTTGATGGCTATTTTCCTGATCTGATTGTGCTGCTCCCGGTAAATAATGTAAGCTTTGGCAGTTTGATAAAACGGTGAATCCAAAAGAACCCTTTCCACGATATCCTGTACTTCCTCTACCTCAGGAACAGGCCCAAGACGCATATCTCTAGCCAGTGTGACAACTTTCATTGTCATTTTTCTGGCTTCTCTTTCATTGAATTCACCAGTCGCCTCACCTGCTTTTTTAATGGCGTGGGTGATTTTGGAAGAATCAAATGGGCTTATTCTTCCATCCCGTTTTTTAATTTGCTCAAACATGTATCCACCTCTTGAAATCTGATTGAAATTAGCATATCTTTATCAGCGATTTTAGCAGTAGTAATTAAGGTTGTATAGAACACTAAATATTAGATTTAATCAACATATTGTTGTTTGTCAAGAAAAAAAACTATATGTTGTGGTTTAATGTTGATTTAATGGAAATATAAATGCAGTTGGATCAGAATCCATTTTTTAGGAAAACTATAACATCTTGGTATGATTCAAATTTTGTCTGCTGGACTGTTATTGTCGTTATGATCAACATATTTTTTTTTGCCATCACCGGAATTATCGTTTGTTCTGCCAACCCCTATTTCCAGTCACATATATGGTTTCCTGCCTTGCTGTCATGTTTATGTTTATTTTTAATAATTAAAATATTTTTAAGAGTAAAAAGGCGGTCAAAAACAAATTAACGCCTGATATCATATTATGTGGGATTTAGATTTACAACGGTGCTCACCCATCACCCATCGGTTGTTAGCAAAACCTCAATAAGATGGTGCAGAATTTTAGCAGTCACCCCCCAGATCAAAACATCTTCATAAGGGTATTTCAAGAGCATAACATTGGGGGTCTGTTTATAAAAATTTTTTTCTTTATGCAAATCAATCAAATAATTTAGCGATATCTGAAACACCCTTGATATTTCCGATCGGTCATAATTAATAGTATCTTTTTGGTTCCAGATACCCACCCATGCTTCAATATCTTTATCATTGATGGTTTGAAAGTGCCCAAGAGAACCGATGACCTCTACGTTTTTCCGATTGATCCCCATTTCTTCAGTAAGTTCTCTTAAAGCCGTATCCTTTGTTGAAACGTCCATTGCATCCTTATGACCGCCTGGAAACGCCATTTGGTTGGCCCAGGGATATCCTTTTACATCTGCTTTCTGGATAAACAGCAATTCAATTTCATGATTAAAAACAAACAATGCAATCACACTTGTGGGCACAAACAGATGATCCTCTGGAGGACCGGGGTGAGATCCTTTTTGGACTGCTGATCGAATGGTATTAATACACTTATTTTTATCCATGATTTCCTTCAACTGAATGGTCTGAACGATTAAAAAAGCTACAAAAAGATACAGGGAAAGTGTGGCATTGTCAAATACATGGTTCTTTATTCAAAAACGGTTACAATTGTTTCCCCTCCGGCAAAAACCACAAGAATTACCCCAATGAAAATGGGGTTAAAACCGTTGCCCTGTGCGATAATGTTGAAGAATATTTTTTTTTTTGACCCCTATTTTATTGATTGCTTTTTGTCAGTTTTAAGGGCATGAATACAACATGAAACCCAATAACGCTGTTTTAGATTTTAAAGGAGTGGCACTGCTTATAATTCTTTGTGCTAGCTGGGGGTTTAACCAGGTAGCCATTAAGGTGGCAATTGAAAGTGTCCCTCCAGTGCTCCAGGCAGGTATCCGGTCAACCGGCGCCAGCATACTGGTGCTCATATGGATGAAGCTGCGCCATGTTCCTGTCCTGACTAAAGATGATACTTTTTGGTGGGGAGTTTTGGTGGGTCTCCTCTTTTCAGCAGAATTTATTTTGATTTACTGGGGACTTGATTTTACCAATGCATCACGATCCGTTATTTTTTTAAATACATCACCATTTGCAGTGGCCTTGGGCGCCCAACTCTTTATCCCCGGGGAAAAGCTAAAAAAAATTCAGGTAATTGGTCTTTGCCTGGCTTTTATCGGTATTGTTGTGGCATTTAATGAGTCTTTAAACCTGCCCACCAAACAAATGCTTATCGGAGATATCATGCTGACGCTGGCTGCTGTTTTCTGGGGGGCTACCACCGTAGTCATTAAAGCAAGCCCCCTAGCTCTAATTGCACCGAGCAAAACGCTTTTATATCAGCTGGGTGTTTCTGCTCTGGTCCTTCCTGTCGTTTCCGCAGCATTTGGAGAGCCGGGTATCGTAAACCTGTCACCTTTAGTTATCAGCAGCCTTTTTTATCAAATTGTCTGGATTGCCTTTATCACCTATATTGCATGGTTTTGGTTGATCAACAATTATGCCGTATCAAGGTTGGCCTCATTTACTTTTTTGACCCCTTTTTTCGGCGTAATTGCCGGAGCCGTTTTTCTAAACGAGCAGGTAACCTTACATCTCTTATCTGCTCTTGTTCTGGTGGGAACGGGGATATATCTTGTAAATAAAAGATGATATAAAATAAAAAAAACTTGAAGGCATGATGATATTAAGAACAGGACACGTCAGTTAAATTGCAGGGATAAAGCAGGTGCAGAACAATTTTTAACACATTAAAAATCCTGTTGATCATCTTAAATCCTTTTAATAATATTAAAGGGCCAAAGAATTTTCTTTAAATATATTTAAGTTTAGTATAACCAAAGAAGGAGATAACTCAACCAATGGCTGTAAAACGCATGCCCAATGTGGGCAGGAATGGTAAAATTTGAAAATGCGGCCTAAACCAGTCTCCAGTTTTTATTGGGGAGGATCAATTTGGTAATTCATAAATATATACCTGTTATAAAAATATTTGTAATGAATAAAAATTCACTCACCATTAATTCCAAAAATATTTGATAAGGAGATTTGAACAGACATCTAAAATGAATCCAATCAATATCCTCATAGTGGATGAAGACCCAGTTGTCAGACAGATGGTTACAAAGGCCGTGAACTCCCCTTACCACAGGTTTAAAACAGCCGAGAACGGTAAAGACGCACTTGACCTGATAAAGAAAATAGATTTTGATATTGTCATAGCTGATATCAATAGCCCTATACTCAACGGTCTTGACTTGATGTCTGAAACCCAAAAATTAAAGCCGGAAACCGTTTTTATGATCTTAACCGGGTACAGCAGGGATTATTCTTATGATCGGGTCATAGGAGCGGGAACCAAGGATTTCATTAAAAAACCATTTACCAATGAGGAACTGAAAAATAAGCTGGTACGGATCATTGATGAATGTAAAATGGAAGAGGAAAATAAACGGCTCTTGGTTCAACAAAAAGAATTGAACAAACAGTTGACGGCAGTGTTATCTGTTTCTTCCGATCTGTCATCAGAATTGGAATTTGATAGCTTGTTTCCTCTCATCATTAGTAAAATTACTGAAATCATGGTTGCAGAAAGAACAAGTCTATATATCTTGGACCGGGACAAGCAGGAGATCTGGACCAAGGTTGCAGAACGCATTGATAAAATCCGTCTGCCAATGGGAGAAGGAATAAGTGGAAGGGTTGCCCAGACAGGTGAACTGCTCAACATAGCTGATGCCTGGGAACTTCCCTATTTCAACAAAGAATTTGATAAGAAAAACAATTTTAGGACACGATCCGTATTATGTCTTCCCATTAAAAACCATGACGGAGAAAAAGTTGGTGTTCTTCAGGTAATCAATAAAAAGAATAAAAGCCGTTTTGATGAAAGGGATGAAATATTTTGTAAAGGGCTGGCATCCCAGGTGGGAATTGCATTGGAAAATGCCCTTTTACACGATGAACTCAAGCTTTCATTTGACAGCTCTATCCAGACATTATCGGCAACAGTGGATGCCAAACACCCTTTAACCGCAGGCCACTCCTTGCGGGTAACTGAGTATGCTCTTGTGATTGCCAAAAAAATGGGTTTAGCTCAGAACGAATTAGACAATTTAAACTATGCAGCCCTTCTTCACGATATCGGCAAGATTGGAATCAGCGATGATGTTTTGTTGAAAAACGGTCCTTTTACACCTGAGGAACGAGCTGCAATGAACACTCATCCCCAAAAAACAAAAGAGATTCTTGATAACTTTCATTTTCCAAAAGCGCTGCGGCATGTATCACAAATAGCGGCCAGTCACCATGAAAAGGTAAACGGTGAGGGATATCCCATGGGGTTGAGTGGCGATCAATTGCCCTTGGGTTCCAAGATAATCGCAGTGGCCGACGTCTTTGATGCACTAACTTCCCCAAGAGACTACCCCAAGTATGCCTTTGGGAAATCTTTAGATTGTGACATTATGCCTTTGCCTAAAGTGATCTCAATTCTCAAAAAAGATGCTGGCAGCCACTTTGATCCAAATGTTGTAGCCGCTTTTTTGAGTTGCTTATCCGATATTCTTATTCAGCACAGGGGGGGGCGGTTCCAACCGGCATATGTGGATGAAGTGATCAATTCTCTGAAATCATCTCCATGAAACAAATAAACATGGTTGAAGATATAGGACGTTAAGAGATGACTATTCTTCACTCATTGTAGATATGTTTCATTTAATTATACTGTCTCCTATTGAAAGTATGTCTTTTAATATCAGATTAACACATACCGGTCATATGGGATGTGGGTTATGCTGTTGATTACAAATTTCTTTTTATGAATTTTGACAAACGGAGTCTGGTTTCTCTTAAAGCCCGTGATTGTTTCAATTAAATCACATGGTCCGGCTTTTCTTTCACGACGGGTCGGGCAAAATATTCCTATCTTCTGCATATTTCCTGGGTGTCTAATAATACAACTAATTGAAATATATCACCTTTTAATTTCCGGCATCATATTTGCATATACAACTGTTTGATTTGTTAATTGAAACAGAAAATTGATTATGGAAAGGAAGAGTGATGAACGTTGAATTAAAGAAGCAGTTTCAAATGGGGTCATCTATTTTTAAACCCATTAAAGAAGAAGCAGATCATAAAAAACTGGCCCGGCATATCATTAAACTGAATCAGCAAAACAGCATCCAGGACATCATCCATGAGGCATCTGTCTATTTTAAGTCGCTTTTTAGCTATTCCCAATTTGCCTTTGCCATTAAGGGGAAAACCGGTATTGATGTATGGCTTGATCTTGATCCAAGAATGGACCGTAAATCGTTCGAATCCGTTCTCATCCAAGATTTTCACCTGTACGGTGAATCGGCAATTAATTATCGGAACCATACCTTTGGCAATGATGAAGAGGCGTATTCATTAAATGTGAAAAACCATATCTCTTATAATCTGTCTGAAGGAATATGTCAGGCAAGAATTTACATCTTTTCCAAGCTGAACACCCAATCATATCAGGATGACATAATTGACATGCTTTTAAAAAGTACAGGTATTGCCCTGGCAAAACAGATGAATATTGAGCAGCTGGTCCGTGTTGCCACAAGGGATCCCCTGACAGAGTGTTATAACCGCCGAGAGTTTGAAAGGCAGATGGAAAAAACCATTACCAGTGCCAACTGTTATAAGACGCCTCTTGCTCTTATTATGTTTGAAATCGATCATTTTAATAAAATTAATGACGCCTATGGGAAGCAGGTAGGAGATGAAGTTCTCAAAGAGGTCTCCCATCTGGTGCAGACCAACATCAGAAACGATGATGGTCTGGCCAGGTACAGCAAAACTGAATTTATTGCCATACTACCGTCCACCGAAAAAAGAGAGGGAATGGAAATTGCAGATCGGCTGCGTAAAAAAATTGAAAATTATGTCTCAAAAACAGGCTTCCATAATATCTGTGTCACAGCAAGTTTCGGAATTTCAAGACTGGATGTTTCACATAAAAAAAAAGGCTCATCCCAAAGGATGAGTCTGGTTGAGGATGCCGCCTCAATGATGCATAAAGCAAAGCTTAACGGTCGTAACACAGTCATGCCGGGCTTGCTTCAGCTTTGCAATAGTTCGCAGGCAACAGCGGCATTAACCGGTACCATCTAGGATTTTATTCTATGATAATTTGGTTAACCGGTAGAGTAAAGCCTTTAATAATCAGGAAGCAGAGCAAAATAAATCCCTCTTGTGATTGACTTGTGCTTTATGCTACAAGATTTTTAAACAAAGCAACTCAAAATGGAGGTAAATAATATGCGATTGGTTACTAGATCAGACTTTGACGGCCTTGGTTGTGCGGCCATTCTAAAAGAAGTGGGAATGATTGACGACATCAAGTTTGTACACCCCAAAGATGTTCAGGACGGTCTCATAGAGGTTGACTCCGACGATATACTGGCCAATATACCCTATGTAAAAGGGTGCGGCATGTGGTTTGATCATCACTCAAGTGAACAAGAGCGAAAGGCCTATGGTGATTTTAAAGGCAATTGTGATACCTCAGCTTTAAGTGCAGCCAGAGTCGTTTATAATTTTTATGGTGGATATGATGGATTTAAAAACGACCACCTCGATAATTTGGTTCAAGCGGTAGACAGGTCTGATTCTGCAAGGTTTACCAAAGAAGAGATACTTGATCCTGATGGCTGGGTATTATTATCGTTTGTTATGGACCCACGAACCGGCCTGGGTAGGTACAGGGATTATAGGATCAGCAATTATGCCCTGATGATGGATATGATCGATTATTGTCGAGAGAAAACGGACAAAGAGATTCTTGAGCTTCCCGATATCAAAGAGCGGACAATTCGATATTTTGAACAAGACAAGCTGTTTCGTGAGATGCTGCTTAAAAACAGCACGGTAAAAGGTTCAGTGGTGTTGCTTGACCTTCGTGATCAAGAAGAAATTTATACAGGCAACCGCTTTTTGTTGTACAGCCTCTTTCCTGAGCAGAACATTTCCATGACAACCATGTGGGGATTTCAGCGTCAGAATATTGTCATTACATGCGGATACAGTATCATAAACAGAACCGCAACCGTGGATGTGGGATCATTGATGCTGGAATATGGCGGTGGTGGCCATAAGCGGGTGGGAACCTGCCAGGTGGCTGTGGAAAAGGCAGACGAGTCAATTAAGGAGATTATGGAAAAATTGAACAAAGGGTAAGTAAAAAAGAGTGATGATTTTGCCAGTGGATTTAATTTAATATCCATCTAACATTGGTGAAGGTTATCACGACAGCATCAATTTTTGTTTAAGACCTGATAGGCGTAAAGAAGTTTTATTATTGTTTAAAGCCATTTTAAGGGCTTTTGAAGATCCGACGATGATGACCAGATGTTTACCCCGGGTCATGGCCGTATACAGCAGATTCCTTTGCAAAAGCGGGTAATGGGCCATGGTCAATGCAATAATAACGGCACCATACTCACTTCCCTGGGATTTGTGTACAGATATACCATATGCCAGGGTAAGCTCATCAAGTTCCAGAATATCATATTCTACAATACGTCCATCATAATTCACCAGAATTTTGTTTTCTGTTGTCAATACCTCATGAACCACACCGATATCACCATTAAACACGTCTTTCTCATAATTATTTTTTAAATGCATGACCTTGTCATTGGGCTTAAAAATAAAGTCCCGGGCCTTTATGCCTCCTTGAGTAGAATTTAAAGCCGTTTGAAGTTTCTGGTTCAAATTTATGGTGCCGGCTTCACCTCTGTGCATTGGCGTTAAGACTTGTATTTCTTCTATGTGCGGGAATGCTTTGGGCACCCTTTTTGAACATAGTTCAAGAATGGTTTCCACAACTTTTTCAGATGCCTGGTTTTCAATAAAGTAAAATTCTGACAATTCTCCGGAGGCGGCTTTTTGAAAATCCGGCATCTCTCCGTTTCTAATGCTGTGGGCATACATGATAATAGGGCTCTGCTTTGCTTGCCTGAATATAGTTGTCAGAGAAAAAATCTTTACGCGATTAGAATCAATAATATCAGACAATACATTTCCAGGCCCCACAGAGGGCAGCTGGAATGTGTCCCCCACAAGCATCAGGCTTGCACTTGGGGGCATGGCTTCAATGAGACGGTACATGAGCATGGTATCCACCATTGAGGCTTCATCCACTACAAATATATCCAAATCAAGGGGATTGGTAAAATTTCTCTCAAAGGTCTGATTTTCATAATCAAACTCAAGAAGTTTGTGCAGGGTAAAGGCTTTTTTTCCGGTTACTTCTGAAAGGCGTCTGGCGGCTCTTCCGGTAGGGGCGCTCAGCACCACCTTTAAATCTTGTAATTTAAAGATCTCACATAGGGCTCTTATCAAAGTTGTTTTACCGGTTCCGGGCCCCCCTGTTATAACCACTATTTTTTCAAGTAAAACATTATTGACAACATTCAATTGTTCAGTGGATAATTTTATGGCAAGTTTTGTTAATACTTCCTCAAGAATTTTTTTTTTGCTGATTTGATACGGTGTGATAGGCATTGATAAAATAGCTTTCATCCGTGATGCAATACCTGATTCAGCCCTGTATAGCCTTGAAAGATAAACCTTTGTATTATCGTCAGTCTTTTCTATTGTAATTTCATCTGAATCGATTAATATCTCCAGAGCCTGATCAAGCTTTTCCGGCTCCACATCTGAAATTCTTGAACTGGTTTTAAACAATTCTGTTTTTAATACATATACGTGCCCATCTTGTTCATAAGATAATAAACCATAGATCAAACAAGCCTGAAGACGGTTTTCATCATCTTTTTTTACACCGGATTTCATTGCAATCATATCTGCAATGGTAAACCCGATCCTGGGAAGATCCTTTGCAATGGCATAGGGATTTTGTTTTAGAACCTTTAAGGCTTCAGAACCATAGAGCTGGAGGATAGCGGCCGCATGATACACACCCACATCATTTTCCTGAAGAAATTGCATCACCCGTCTTACCGCATGATGCTTATTCCAGGTCTGCTCAATGAGCTTTTTTTTGCCTTTTCCAATTCCATGGATACTCGTAAGTCTTTCCGGCTCATTTTCAATGATATCAAGTGTTTGTTCTTTAAAATGGTCCACTATCTTATCTGCCAGGGATTTACCAATGCCTTTAATGATTCCAGAACCAAGATATTTACGGATTCCGGAAACAGTTGCCGGTAATACAACTTTATAAACCTTTACCTTGAATTGGTCTCCGTACTTAGCGTGGGTGATCCACGTACCTGAAACCTCAAGACATTCACCTTCAAACACACCGGCAAGATGCCCGACAATGGTCACAGGGTCATTGATTTTGGCAATTCGAAGCTTGGCTACAGTATAGTGGTTATCAGGGTTTTGATAGGTGAGTCTATCTAAAATGCCTTTGATAGTGATCATTTAATTGTTCACGCTATTTATTATCCAGAGGGCGGTTTCATAAAGATTTTTACCAATATAGTCAGGGATGATTCCTTTTTGAAGAAGGTAATGCCTTGCTTTTAGCCCGTTCCCTGTTTTGACCAGCAAGACTTTCGAACACCCTGCATTGAGAGCGCATTCAATGTCTTTGGCGCTGTCCCCCACCATAAAGGTTTGATTAAGATCAATCTGGTATTTTTTTTTAGCTTCCAGAATAAGTCCGGGTTTTGGCTTTCTACAGGAACAATTTTTTTCCGGGGCATGGGGACAAAAAAATATATCCGTGATTTCTCCCCCCGCTTTTTTAATCCCGTTCTTCATTTTTTTAAAAATGGCGTTCAATGTTTTTTGGCTGATCATTTTTCGTCCGATCACGGACTGGTTAGTGATTACAATGACTTTAAACCCATTTTGGTTGAGGAGGGCTATGGCTTCAGGACTTTCAGGAATAAACTCAAACTCTGATTCGTTCTTAATATATTCCGGGGAGTCAATATTAATCACCCCATCCCGGTCCAAAAAAACAAAATTATCCATGATGATTTTTTTTATTCAGCAACGGCAAAGGCGCTGCCAAATCCTTCTGCAATGAGTTTATCGCCATATCTTATGGCATCTTTCAAATTGGTAAACATGCCGATTCTCACCCGGTAAAAAGTGCCGCGAGTATCAGTAAAGGCTGAAATATGAGCATTTTGATAATGTTTTGATAATTTATCCCTATATTCCTGTGCGTTGGCCCGGATTTTAAATGCCCCGATCTGTACGGTAAAGTTTCCTCTCCAGTAATCAACCGGTTTAAATGCATTGGGATCTTTTGTCTTCTTGGAATAGGATACAGCCCGGCCAAGGGCAGTCACCCTGACTTTTCCGGTTCCTGCTTTGATTATCCCGATACGGCTTGCCCCTGTATGAGACAAATCTATGATTCTGCCCGGGATAAAAGGACCGCGATCATTAATCCTCACAACGATTTTCCGGTTATTTTTAAGGTTGTGAACACTGACCCAGGTGTTCATGGGCAAGGTTTTGTGTGCAGCCGTCATGGCATACATATTGTAAATTTCACCATTGGATGTTTTTCTGCCATGAAATTTTCTACCATACCAGGAGGCAATTCCGGTCTGGACAAATCCCTGTGAGCTTGCGATGGGAGTGTAGCGAACGCCTTTTATTTTATAGGGTCTTTGTGTAGCAGGCTTCTTCTGACCGGATGGTGGAAGGGGAGGGGTTTTATAAACGGGTTTTTCAGGCGGTGGAAGATGGACGGGATCATGGGTGACAATGGGGGTTGAGCATCCGAAAAATGCCAGCGATAACAAAATCAGGATGAGATATCTGAATTTCAAAAAATACTCCATAATTTATGGCATTATCAGTTAAGCGCTAACTCTAGTACGGTTTCCATTTTATCGGTGAAATAAAATTCAATGGCATTCCTTATATAATCGGGTACATCCTCCATATCTTTTTTGTTCCACAGCGGCAGAATAATTTTTTTAATTCCAGCCCTGTGCGCTGCAATTACTTTTTCCTTTATCCCACCCACAGGTAATACCTCTCCCCTAAGTGTAATTTCACCGCTCATGGCCATACGGTTTTTCACAAGACGCCCTGACATTAATGATGCCAGGCAGGTTAGCATGGCCACACCGGCTGAAGGACCATCTTTTGGTATGGAGCCTTCAGGTACATGAATATGCAGATCGTGATTGTCGACAAATATTTCATCCAAGTTTAATTTTTTTGCATTGGCCCGGATAAAGCTTAAAGCTGTGTTGGCAGATTCCTTCATTACATCCCCAAGTTGTCCGGTTAAGGTCAGGCCTTTGTTCCCTTTCATGGCCACAGCCTCTATAAAAAGTATCTCACCTCCATAGGGGGTCCAGGCAAGCCCTACAACAACACCTGGAATTTCTATTCTCAATGCCGATTCCGGCATATTGGGTGCAGGCCCCAGATATTCATACAGATCTTTCAATCCCACAACAAGATTTTTCACTTTTTTTTCCGCAACCTTGCTTGCAACCCCCCGGCATATGGCTCCAATCTGCCGTTCCAGGTTTCTCAAACCAGATTCTCTTGTATATCCTGAAATTATTTTTTTAACGGCGCCAGCTGTAATTTTAATCTGGCTTGATTTAAGACCATTGGCCAGTCTTTGCCTGGGAACAAGATACCGGGTGGCTATTTTAAATTTTTCCTCTTCAGTGTAACCGTTCAATTCCAGAATTTCCATCCGGTCTCGAAGGGGTGCCGGAATGGTATGAAGCACATTTGCCGTCGTTAAAAACATCACATCGGAAAGATCAAAGGGAACATCCAGGTAATGATCTGAAAATGAAAAATTCTGTTCAGGGTCCAGGACTTCCAAGAGAGAGGAAGACGGATCTCCACGATAGGATGAACTGACTTTATCAATTTCATCCAGCATGAACACAGGGTTTTTTGTCCCTGCTTTTCTTAAGCTCTGGATAATTCTTCCAGGAAGCGCCCCCACATAGGTCCTTCTATGGCCTCTGATTTCTGCTTCATCCCGAACGCCACCCAAGGCTATTCGGATAAAATTTCTGTCCAGGGCTCTTGCAATCGATCTACCAAGAGATGTTTTACCTGTCCCCGGAGGGCCTGTAAAACAAAGAATCGGACCTTTGGAATCGCTTTTCAGTTTACGGACAGCCAAATATTCAAGGATTCTTTTTTTGGGTTTTTCAAGACCATAATGGTCAGTGTTCAGTATTTTTCTTGCTTTTTTAATATCGAGAATATCTTTGGACTGTATATTCCAGGGTAAGGATGTCAGCCAGTCCAGATAGGTTGAGGCAACTACATATTCAGAAGATGAGGCATGCATTCGTGAAAGTCGCTGTAACTCCCTTTCTCCTTCTTTTTTTGCTTCTGTGGGTAAGCCTTTTGCTTCAAGTTTGGCTCGGTATTCCTTTATTTCTAAACTATCCTCTTCAGTTTCACCCAGTTCGGCTTTAATGGTTTTCATTTGTTGACGAAGATAATATTCCCGCTGTCTCTTATCCATATCCTCTTTTACCTGGGTCTGGATCTTGGAGCCCATTTCAAGGATTTCCAATTGATCATTCACCAGCCGGGTTACTTTTTTCAAACGTTTATTTACATCAAGAAGTTCGATAATTTTTTGTTTTTCCAAGACAGGCGCATTGATGGTAGATGCCACCATATCAGCCAGAACATTGGGTTCCTGCAATGATTTGATCATATGGCCCATTTCTGAAGGAAGTCCCGGGGAAAGATCTAAAATTTTTTCATATTGTTCAACAATATTGGCCATTAGAGCCCGGTTTTCTTTGTTCCTGTCAGCGTTTTTATTTTCCATGACATTGATTTGGGCCTGCATATACTTTTTGTCCAAGAGAAATTTATTGACTCTGAAACGGTCTAAACCCTGAATTAAAAGCTGGGCTTTTTCATCTTCCATTTTGGACATTTTTAAGATAATGGCAATAGTGCCGATCCTGTGCAGGTCATTAGACGTGTGTCTGGAATCAATATCGGATCGTTTTGATAGGAGCAGACCCAGCATCCTGTCTCCTGACATGGCCTCATCAATCAACTCCACTGCTTCATTTTGAACCAAAACCAGAGGCAATACCATTTTGGGGAAAAGATTGGTGTCAACGATGGGAAGGATGGGTATAATATCGGGAATTTTATCTGAAGTTATATTGTTTGAGTGAGCCTTAAGATCATCCATTTTTATTAAGGTTCCTTTTGGAATCTATGGCTTAAATGAAATCTATGGAAATGTTTCGTTTGCTTTTAATATTTTTATTGAAAAGTTTTCCCAGGGTGAGTTCCAAAAAGCCATTGGAAAATGTTGCAGAAATTTTTTCAACATCTATAATGGTCGGCAGATACAAAACCCGTTCAAACTGGCCGCATTGTATTTCTGCAAGGCGATATGTGGCGGTGGAATCAGGGTGGTTGGTTTTTCTGCTTCCTGAAATTTTAACGGCTTTGTTACTGACTTCAATAACAATGTCCTCTTTTCGTACACCTGCTATTTCAGCATGAATGATGATTCCATTTCTTGTTTCAAGTATGTCCATCTGGGGTTTCCAGATTCGTTTTGAAAAACAAAACATGGGATTGACGGATTGAAACATGTCTTCAAAAGAATTTTCTTCACTTGCCTGTGTTTCAATTTTGTCTCCAAACCGTATTTCTATATGCTTCATAATAAACTCCTGATGATGCTGTTATATCGATCATCTGATAATTTAGATAAAATACCATTTGACTCAGATATTGTAAAGCTGTATTACAAAATACTGTTTTACAAAAATCCTGTAGATGGTTATAAAACTTATAGAAATGAAGTATTGTGAACGGTATTTGTAAACCAAATCACATTGGAGATCCCATGATTGACTTCACAAATCAGGTTGCCCTAGTCACAGGAGCAGGCAGAGGAATCGGAAAGGCCATTGCCCTAGAGTTGGCAAAGCGCCAAATATTTATCTATATCAATTATTTATCCAACAAAGCATCTGCCCTGGAAACGCTTGACAAAATAAATTTCCATAAGGGACAGGCAGCGTTATTGCCCTTTGATGTTACAAACACTGAAGAATCCTTAAAGGCTGTTAAAACCATACTTAAAAAAAGAACTCAAATTGATATCCTTATTAATAATGCCGGTATCAGGAATGACAAACTATTGGCCATGATGAAAAAAGATGCCTGGAAAAATGTCATTGATACCAACCTTACCAGTTTTTATAATGTTACAAAACCTGTTGTAAGAAATATGCTGAAAAATCGGTTTGGCAGGATTGTCAATGTTGTATCAGCATCAGGTCAAATGGGAAACCCAGGCCAGGTGAATTATTCAGCCTCTAAAGCGGGTCTTATCGGGGCGACCAAAGCCTTGGCAAGAGAGGTAGCAAATAGAAACATTACGGTCAATGCCGTGGCACCGGGATTTATTGAAACCCAGATGCTGGACGGAATGAATTTAGATGCGATCATCGACACCATACCGGCCAAAAGACTTGGCAAACCAGAAGAGGTGGCCCATGCCACAGCATTTTTATGTTCAAAAAATGCTGCTTATATTAATGGTCAGGTCATCGGCGTAAATGGGGGATTGATTTAACAGACCTTTGAATAACGAACACATTTGCCCGGTTATAATTTTCAGGCTTCATTCAGGGAGGAATGTTTATGTTTTATCCAAAATCTCTCGCAGGGTTTTTGCAAAAGTGTTCAAAGAAAACGGTTTTTGAATAATTCCATGGCATCCCTGGTTTAAAAATCCTTCTATTTTATCATCAACGTCCTGGCCGGTGGATATAATTATTTTTGCATCATCCTGGATATTTTTAATTTGCAAAAAGGCTTGTTTTCCATCTATTTTCGGCATGATCAGGTCAAGGATTACCAAGGATATTTCATCTTTATAGCTCTTGAAAATTTCAACGGCTTCAAGCCCATTTTTTGCGATTATGGGTTTGTAACCCAATTTTTCCAGAAACTTTTTGCCAATATTAATAACTGATTTATCATCATCCACCAGCAAAATAGTTTCAGATCCTTTGGGCAGCAAATCAAATGGGAGTATCTTTTGTGTCTTTTTTACAGGGATTTTTTTGGAAGCAGGCAAACAGATATGAAAACAGGCACCTTTGCCTTTTTCACTGTCCACCAGAATAAAACCGCCATGATTTTTTATGATGCCGTAAACAGTTGACATCCCTAAACCCCGCCCCTTGCTATTGCCAATTTCTTTTGTCGAAAAAAACGGGTCAAAAATTTTTTTCTGTGTTTCCAGATCCATTCCGATACCCGTATCTTTAATGGTCAATTTAACATAGGGCCCACGTTTGACCTCAAAAGGATAATCATTATCATCAGTAATAATACAATTTTGGGTTGTCACAAATATATCGCCGGAATCGGTCATGGCCTGTGAGGCATTGTCCAAAAGATTTAAAAAAACCTGTTCAAGTTGAGTTGGATCAGCATTAACAGAGTGGAGATTTTTTTCATATTTTTCATGAATGACAATATCTTTTCGTTTTGACTTAAATCGGGTCAAGGCGGATATGGACAGCTGATTTAAATTCAAGACTGAAATTTGATATTTACCGCCCCGGGCAAATCCGAGCAGTCTTTTTGTAAGTTCAGATGCGGTTTTTACAAGACGGCCTATATGTTCGGCATGGGTAGTCACTTTTTCAGTGGCAGTCACATCAATCTGCAGAAGGGATAGATGGCCTTGAATGCCCATGAGAATATTGTTGAAATCATGGGAGATTCCACCCGCCAATAGCCCGATGGCTTCCATTTTCTGCGCCTGTTGAGCCTGAACCTGAAGACGCTTGAGTTCTGAAATATTGGTGACAACAAAAATGGTGCCTTCTGAAGGATCATTGGGGTTGAGTCTTGAAACCCTGATTAAACAATCAAAGCAACTGCCATCTTTTCTTACCAGGGTCGTTTCTGTAAATCCCTTGCCATCTGTATCCAGTCTGGAATACAATTCATTCCCAACCCTGTCATATTCAACTTGATCACCATAAAAAATTCTTGTGCCTTTTCCTATCAGAGAACCGGGTTCATATCCAAGCATTGAACAGAAAACATCATTGGTCCAGCCAAGAATCCTGTCTTTAATAATGCCAATCCCTGCAGGGGAAGATTTAAGAACAGATTCCATTTCTTTTCGGGTCAATGCATGCTTATTAACAGGGTCGTGTTGAATTGAATCGCCCTTGGGATATTTTTCATCAAAACTTTGATCAGGTTTCATAAAAAACTACCGGTTAAAGATTCTACCATTTGACTGCCAATCTACTAATTGTTAAGTATAGCAGACTTTTTTTAATAATATTAAGATAAGAAATCAATGATTTTTCATAATAAAAATGAATTTTTACTGAAATTTTTTTCAACAAAATATTTTCCGGCAGTGATAAGCGGCCTGGCCTTGAGCCTTTGTTTCCCAAAGGCAAATCTTTCGTATCTGGCCTTTTTTGCTCTGGTTCCCTGGTTTGTGTCCCTGGGATCAAAGACACCAAAGCAGGCTTTTTACAGTGGTTTTATAGTCGGATTATTTCATTTTTTTACGCTTATTTACTGGATTGTACCCACCTTACATGAGTATGGAGAACTTCATCTTGTACTAGCCGTTTCAACACTAATTCTGCTGTGCTTTTATCTTTCTTTGTATCCAGCTGTTTTTGCTTTTTTGTTAAAACAAATGGATGTAAATTCCGGGATCGTTCCTTTGGCTGCCGCCTGTCTTTGGACCGGGCTTGAGTATATCAGGACCTATGCTTTCACAGGGTTTTCCTGGGGGGCTTTGGGTTATAGTCAGTATACGAATTTATTATTTATCCAGATATCTGATTTTTCAGGTGTTTATGGTGTATCATTTCTAATAGTAATTGTAAATTATACTTTGGCAGATCTGGTGTTGCACCTTAAAAAAGGGATAGATAAAAAGCAGATTATTCCCATCGTGTATACCATTATCCTTTTTGCAGGTGTTATTTTTTACGGTGACTTTAAAATTAATGTCCTTGATGCGCAAATTAAAAATGCACAAAAAACGACCATCAGAGTTGTTCAGGGAAATATTAAACAGGATTTAAAATGGAGTGAGGCGTTTAAAAACCAAATACTTGAAAAATATATCAATCTTTCTAAAAAAGGACAAAAGAAGGACGGGACCATAAATAAGCCTGATCTTGTCATATGGCCGGAAACCGCTCTGCCATTTTATTACGGATATAATAGGAAACTGTCAAACCAGGTCGATCACTGTGTCAGGGAATTAAAAACAAATTTTTTAATTGGAAGCCCGGCGTTTAAACGAGGCGAAAATCAGATAAGATTTTATAATCGTGCGTACATGTTAAATCGATATTCAATTATTACAGGGACATATGACAAACACCATCTTGTTCCTTTTGGTGAGTATGTTCCTTTTGGGGATTATCTGGCGTTTTTAGGTAAACTGACTGCACAGGCAGGCGATTTCTCCATTGGCGATAAAACATTTAATCCCCTGAAATTTAAACAACATGACCTAAATGTCACCCACAAAACCGGGGTGCTCATTTGTTTTGAAGTTTTGTTTCCATCCATTGCATCCAAATTTGTAAAAAACGGGGCTGATATACTCGTAACCATTACCAATGATGCCTGGTTTGGTTATACATCAGCACCGTTACAGCACTTTTCCATTGCTGTGTTCAGAGCAGTTGAAGCCCGCAGAACCATAGCAAGAGCTGCAAATACCGGGATATCCGGTTTTATTGATCCAAAAGGGGAAATTATTGAAGCAACGAAATTGTTTACAGATCAGGTTGTCTCACAGCAGGTACCTGCTATGAACCAAATCAGTTTTTATTCAAAGTACGGGGACATTTTTGTCATTTGCTCAATAGTTGCAATCGGCATTCTTTTTATGATAAAAGGGTTCAGAAAAAAGTTTAGCAAAACTGTCTAGGAGAAATCAAAATGAGTATGGAATTAAAACAAAATATACAAGCCATTTATACCAAAGCTGACCAACTCAAGGAGTATCTTTGACCTACCTGAAAAGCAAAAGCGATTTCGTGAACTTGAGCTAATTATTTCCAAAGAGGATTTTTGGAGCAACACAGATAAGGCAACCCGTCTATTAAAAGAGAGAACTTATCTTTTAAATCTTCTGGAAACCTGGGAAGGCATTTTCAAAGACATTGAAGATGCAGAGATCCTTTTAGAGTTAGCCCTTGAAGAATCAGATAAAGATAGTGAAAATGAAGTGGCTTATCTTTTAGTCAAACTGGAAAAAAAAATTAAAAAATTTTCAATCCAAATCACCCTTGATGACGAAGATGATGCCAGGGACGCACTTGTTTCCATAAATGCCGGCGCCGGCGGGACCGATTCCCAGGACTGGGCCGAGATGCTGTTTCGTATGTACACCAGATGGATCGACAAAAAGGGATATAAATTTCAGATTATTGACTATCAATCAGGGGATGAAGCAGGCATTAAAGGGGCAACGATTCGAGTTTCAGGAACCTATTGTTATGGATTTATGAAAGTTGAATCCGGCGTTCACCGCCTCGTGCGGATCTCCCCTTTTAATGCAAGCGGAAAAAGGCATACATCATTTGCATCTGTATTTGTTTACCCTGAAATAAAAGATGAAATTAAAATCGATATTGACGAATCAGATTTGAGAATTGATGTGTACAGGGCCAGCGGAGCCGGTGGACAACATGTTAACAAGACCAGCAGTGCGGTGAGAATTACCCATCTTCCAACGGGTGTGGTTGTTCAATGTCAGCAGGAACCTTCCCAGCATCGTAACAAAGAGATTGCTTATAAGGTTCTAAAGTCCAGGCTCTACCAGCTTGAAAAGAAAAGCCGGGAAAAAAAAATGCAAAATCTTCATGATAATAAAGACGATATTGCCTGGGGAAGCCAGATCAGATCCTATGTCCTTCATCCTTACAGAATGGTTAAAGACCATCGAACAGATCATGAAATGGGTGATGTTGACAGAGTCCTTAATGGAGATCTTGACCCGTTTATCGAAGGGGTTTTGCTGTCATAAAAATGGATTCAGTTGATATTATTGAAAAATATTATAAGCCCGGTACATTCCTTTACCGGGTTCTTGTAGAGCACAGCAAGATTGTCACTGAAAAAAGTATTGAAATCGCTGAAAATATTATGCATTTGGAGCCGGATCTTGAATTTATTGAAACGGCAGCCATGTTGCACGATATCGGTATTTTTTTAACCCGGGCCCCATCCATTGGTTGTAATGGAACACAGCCATATATTTGTCATGGATACCTGGGCAAAAAACTTTTAGACGAGCAGGGGCTGCCCCTTAAGTACGGACTTGTCTGTGAGCGACACACAGGTGCCGGGATAACAAAAGAAAATATTTTTTCTAACAATCTTCCTTTACCTCAAAGGGATATGGTTCCCATAAGTCTTGAAGAAAAAATTATTTGTGTGGCAGACAAATATCATTCAAAAAGTCCAAAACAGGCAGACATGAAAATAACTACAGCTCAAATTGTCGAGGATCTTGGAAAAATAAGTAAAGATCATATGAGAAGATTTTCAATCTGGGTAGAAGAGTTTAATCTTTGATCAAAAGCTATATTTCTTCTTCGTAAAAAAAAAATAAAAAAAATGCAATAATTGGAATTGACAATTTTAAATCAACACATATAGTTAGTTTTATTGATCTAATTAATTGAAGATATAATATGGAAATTGAAGATATAATATGGAAATTGAAGA
>CAYVZG010000012.1:8624-13599 GCA_964455805.1 uncultured Desulfobacula sp. | reverse complement strand
AATTGAAGATATAATATGGAAATTGAAGATATAATATGGAAATTGAAGAATTAATTGAAAAATTGTCCCAGAGCATGGAAAGGTTTGAAACACAAACTTTTAAAAATTGTTCGTTATCGAACCTTACGTCAACACAAGTTTATTATCTGGATGCCATTTTTCAATTGCAAAGTCCAAAGTTAAGTGAGTTGGCATCATATTTAGATGTAAGTAAACCAACGGTTACCTTTGCCATTAACAAGATGGAAAGCCAAGGATATGTTAAGAAAACTCAATCCAGTGAAGATCGCCGTTTTTTTAGTATTCATTTGACATCAAAAGGAAACAAATTGGCAAAAGTACATGATGCGATTCATAAAAGATATGCCACTGTTTTCAGGAAAGTCTTAGATACAAATGAATTGAAAACATTGGAAACCCTATTGGAAAAAGTACTTAAAAAAATTCAATAATTTATATGGAACCAGAATTTAAAATCCCCCTTGAAAATAAAGAAAATGAGTATATGTTTGCGCAGTAACTTTAAAATAATAAGGACGGTTTTATGGAAACCAAATCCAACCCAACAAAAAAAATAGGCAGAAAAATCTTAAGGCTTACCTGGAAAGTAATTCCTTTTGTCACGGTTTTGCTTGTAATCGGTTTGATCGTATTGCCGTTGGGCAAAAAAATATCAGAAAAAAAAATAGCACTTGCTCAAAAACAATCCAATGAAAAAGCTGTTACCAGAGCGTTGACCAATGTGATTACCATGGAACTTATTCCTTCCATGGTCGTGGAAAAATTAAGCCTTCCCGGTGTTGCAAAACCATGGGTGTCTTTAGAAGTGGTATCTGAAACCCGTGGAAAAGTCGTCAGTAAAAAGATAAAAGAGGGACGGAACGTAAACAAAGGAGATGTTCTGGCTATTATTGATAAAAGTGATTATCAAAATTCCTTTGATTCCGCCCTTGCGTCCTATGAATCGGCATTGGCGACCCAAAAAAGATTAAAAGCGCTTGTTAAAAAGAATTTTGTCACCCAGTCTCAACTGGATGATGCTGTTGCCAGGGCAAAAACCAGCAAAGCAGCCCTTGATAATGCCAAGCTTAACTTAAATCGCTGCACTATCCTTTCTCCCATGAAAGGGATTGTTGATCGTGTCCATATTGAAAACGGCACTTTTCTAAATCCCGGAGACCCTGTGGCTCAAATTCTTCAAATCGATAAACTGAAAATTGAAGTCGGCATACCAGAGTCTGATGTTGATGCGGTTCGAAAGCTAAAAACCTTTAATATAACCATTGATGCTCTGGAAGGAAAAGCCTATACCGGTGAATATCATTATCTTTATAAAACCACAGACTCCTTGGCGCGTTTGTATAACCTTGAAATCATGGTAAAAAACAGCGACGGTCAGATCTTGCCTGACATGTTTGCAAGGGTAAAAATTGTAAAACAACAGGACCCTGAAGGGCTTGCCGTCCCCATGTATTCCCTTGTGAATTATAATAATGATATTGGTGTTTATGTTGAAAAGGATGGTATTGTCCGATTCAGACCATTACAAACAGGGTTTCAGGACGGCTGGAAGACTCAAATTCCCGAAGGGCTTGAGCCGGGTGAAAATGTTGTTGTTGTCGGTCACCGTATTATTGAAGATAAAGAACATGTGAATGTCACCAAGACGATCCGGGATATGGAGGAACTCTCCCAATGATTATTTCTGACACGGCCATAAAAAACAGAATCAGTGTTCTGGTGCTGGCCCTGATTATACTGGGTGTCGGTATCTATTCATATAAGTCTCTTCCAAGGGAGAGTGACCCGGATATTACCATCCCTTTTGTTTTTGTATCCACAGACTATCGAGGGGTTTCCGCCACTGATATTGAAACCAGCATCACCATAAAAATAGAAAAAAAACTCAAGGGTCTGGATAAGGTAAAAAATATCAGTTCCGTAAGTTCCCAGGGGCTGTCCCAGATCAACATCGAGTTTTTACCAGGTACGGATATTGACGAAGTGTTAACAAAGGTTAAGGACAAAGTAGATGAAGCAAAGAATGACCTGCCGTCTGATCTTGAAAATGATCCATCCGTATTTGAGGTAAATATTTCTGAAATGCCCATTGTTGTATATTCTCTGGCAGGGAAAAGCGGGCCACGGGTACTCAAAGAAATTGCAGATGATTTAAAAGATGATATTGAAGCGGTACCGGGGGTTCTGGAAGTTGATATAACCGGCGGCCAGGAAAGAGAAATTAGAATAGAGGTTGATCCGGATAAGCTGGCATACTATAGAATTCCCATTACCTCCCTGCAGCAGACGGTTACAAGCGAGAATCAAAACACATCGGGCGGGGCCATCACACTTGGGGACGGAAGATATCAGCTAAAGGTCCCTGGAGAATTTGAAACACCCGAAGAAATACTCTCCCTCGTTGTCGCCACCCATGGCAGTAACCCCATCTATTTAAAAGATGTCGCAAAAGTTGTTGACGGAATCAAGGAAGAGACGTCAAGATCCCGTTTAAATGGTGTGGACTCTGTTAATATCTCGGTGAAAAAAAGAGTTGGCGAAAATATTATTTTTATTTCCGACAAAGTTGATGCCATTGTTGCAGAAGCCGAAAAAACCTTTCCGAAAAATACAAGTATCACCAAGCTGATGAATAAATCAAAAGATATCCGGATGATGGTTGCGGATCTTGAAAATAATATTCTATCAGGGCTTATCCTTGTGGTGGCAGTACTCTTTGTTGCACTTGGATTTAAAAATGCATTATTGGTCGGTGCTGCCATACCTTTTTCCATGTTTTTGTCTTTTTCCATACTTCACGCCATGGGGTATACGCTGAACATGATTGTCCTGTTCTCTTTAACCCTGGCCCTGGGGATGCTGGTGGACAATGCCATTGTTATCATTGAAAATACCTATCGCTATATGCAGCAGGGAGTTCCCAGGGTGGAAGCTGCCATGAAAGCCACAGGTGAAGTTGCCTGGCCGGTGATCGGTTCAACGCTTACAACACTTGCCGCCTTTTTCCCCATGATTTTCTGGCCGGGTATCATGGGGGAGTTCATGAAATATCTTCCCATAACCCTTATCGTTACTCTTTCATCATCCCTTTTTGTTGCAATGATTATTAACCCTGCTTTGTGTGCATTTTTTATGAAAGTTAAAACAAAATTTAATGGAGATGCATTGACGGCTGAACAAATAGAAAGCCAGGGAGAAAAACCCATAGTAATAAGGGGACCCGTATTAAAATTTTACACCAAATTGTTAAACAGTGCCCTTAATCATAAAATTACCGTATTGGTGGGTTCTTTTGTGGTTTTGATCCTTCTTATTCAGATTTGGTTTTTAAAAATTGGGATTGAAAAACCGCTTGAATTTTTCCCCTCCATTGACCCCATATCAGTCTATATAAATATTGATACGCCGGAAGGCGCAGACCTTGATTTTATTGACCGCACCGTAAAAGAAGTTGAAATGGCCATAACAGGGAATCAAGCCCAAGATTACAAAAGTGCACTGAAACTTCAGGAGCATGAAAATGCCGATGGTACAACATTTATGGCCCCCAGCAATATCAATAACATTGAACATATTTATACCCGGGTGGTTCAAAATTCAGGCGGATCTGTTTTTGATTCCAACCTGCCCAACCATATCGGTATCCAGTTTATTCCTTTTGAGGATAGAAAATCACCAACCAAAGATGATTTGGACGAATTAAGACATCGGGTTAAAAATATTGCCGGCGTGAAAATCACAGTGGATCAGCAGCAGGAAGGACCTCCCACCGGTCCGCCCATTAATATCGAAGTTTCTGGAAATAATTTTGAAGTGTTAGGTAAAATCGCAGAAAAACTGGGAAAAATAGTAGAAAATATCCCCCATGTAAAAGATCTAAGAAATGATTACCAGGGGGGAGTCCCCAGTGTACAGGTCAAAATTGATCGTCAGAAGACGGCTCTTTTCGGCCTGACCACAAGTTCCATTGGAAATGCGTTAAAAACAGCCTATAACGGACTTGACGTCTCAACCTATTATGAAGGCGACGATGATTATGACATTGTGGTAAAACTGGCTGAATCCGACAGACAGGTGGCAGACGTCCTTCACAAGCTTTTGATCCCGACACCCACAGGAGAAGCTGTTCCTTTAACCACACTAGCCAGTATCGAATATGCAGGAACCCTTGGAAATATTGTCCGAAAAAACCATGAACGTGTTGTCACGGTAAAGGCAAATGTAAATGAATCAAAAACAACCGGGCCCATTGCCAGAATGCAAGCCCAGGAACTGCTTAAGGATATGAAGCTTCCAGCCGGCTATAAATATAAATTCACAGGTGAGGATGAAACACAGAAAGAAACTGAAGAATTTTTGTCCAGGGCATTTTTAATTGCCGTGTTCTTGATTTTTCTGATTCTGGTAACTTTGTTTAATTCGATTATCCAGCCCGTCATCATTCTGACATCTGTTGTTCTGTCTTTAGGGGGAGCTTTCTGGGGACTTGCAGTGATTAACTCACCCTTTGGTATCATTATGACCGGAGTCGGCATTATTTCGCTTGCCGGTGTTGTTGTGAACAATGCCATTGTTTTAATTGATTATACCAATAAACTTCGGGACAATGGTTATAGTGTTCAAGAAGCCGTTATTGCCGCCGGGGCCACCCGGTTGCGTCCGGTTATCTTAACCGCTATAACAACAATTTTGGGACTTTTACCCATGGTCACAGGTATCAGTTATGATTTCCATGTTATGGCTCTTTCTCTGTCCAGTGAATCCAGCCAATGGTGGAGAACCATGGCAATTGTGGTTATTTTCGGACTCATGATTGCAACTGTCCTGACTTTGGTTGTTGTACCGACACTCTATGCATTGATTGAAAATACCAAATTTAAACTGGCCAAAGGCTACAGCAAAACCAGGGGATTTTTTCTGGGCCCAGAGCAAATGGATTTAACCTGAATTTTTT
>CAYVZG010000012.1:0-8524 GCA_964455805.1 uncultured Desulfobacula sp. | reverse complement strand
TGAATTTTTTTTTATCAAAGGCCAGAGGGGTTTCATATGAAAATGTGATAAATCCCGCATCTTTTGCCGTGGTACGACCAAAGTCCTTTATAGGTGTCGACAAATCTTTTTCCGGATCATAGTCCTTAAAGAATCTTTCGGTTTGAAAGCCCGGCTCACTTTCGTTTGATCCGGCCCAGAGGATATTGGGGTCAATATTGCCGTAAAGGGTAGGGATGACACGGGTCATTGCCGATTCATCCTGAATCTCCTTTAAAACAACGGGAATTTCTGATTTATCAAGGGTATCAATTTTATTTAACAAAATCAGATCTGCCTGGTTCAACTGGCTTTTAAATACCGTTCCAAATACATGGCGGGCTTCCCAAAAGTCTCCGTCCACAACCATTATTGTTTTTTCATATTGAAAATGGGTCACAAGCATCCTGTCATCCAATGTTTCAATAATAGAAAGCGGGTCGGCCACACCCGTGGCTTCGATGATCACCCGCTCAGGTGCATATTTTTCCCATAGAAATTGCAGAGTTTGAATCAAATCTATTTTTAATGAACAGCATATACATCCACTGTTTAATTCCACAATATTCGCTGCTGCCGTATCCTTTATCAAGGAACCATCAATCCCGGCTTTGCCGAATTCATTGACAAGCACAACAGTTCCGGATAAATCTTTGGCAGATTTTAGAATCCGTTTTAACAGGGTCGTTTTACCAGACCCTAGAAATCCTGTTATAATATAAACCTTTGATTTCATTTGGTTTTTGTCTATGTTATTTAATGGAAACAAGATCAAAAATAAAGCTGCCGATAAATACTTTAACCTTTATTCTCACAGGAATTTTTTTCTCATCTGCTGTAATCCAGACTCTTACATTGGGATTTTTGCTTTTTTTAAAGACCCCTGAAAAATGTTTTATCTGAGGAAGAAGCACATACGTTTCAAAGGTGCCGGAGGGCAGAGTTAATGTTTCTTTTTTAATCACGCTGCCTTTCTGGGTAAAAGATTTTTTTCCGTCGGTCACTGAAAAGGACAGATTCTGATCGGATTCAAGGTCTATGGCCCGCATCTTATAAAAAGATGATACCGGGTCAAATGTTGCATTAGGAATTTTGATGGGATCTCTTTTTCCGCCAAAGTTGGAATAAGTTGCCGTTTTATTTTTCCAGTCAAATTGGACCAATACGTCTTTTTTACTTTTGCCGGTTTCTATTTTTTTGTATAAAAGTGACTGTGTAAATTCACTATCTGTAAACCCCTCCAGGCGGGCTCTCATTTTGTAAAGCTTGTCAATAAAACGGTTTGACTTCACCACGAGCAAAAAATGATATGCTTTTTCTCCGTTAAGGCTTGTATATGGCATTACCTTGAAATTGGCGCTTCCGGCGCTGATCATTTCCCATCGAAAAGAATATTCAATCTCTTCACCAACAAAAAACGGCAACACCTTTTCTTTTGCAATGCCAGGATGAGGTGAAAAAAGCAACACTCCTGTGAGTACAGCTACAAAATACACCCGTGATAATTTAGTGCATGGATTCAGCAATGGATACAATCCTGTCACCCAGCATATTCACATAACTTGCCATTTCATTGTCATACCAACCATAAATGACAGCCTGGGTCACCTGGATACTGGCAACATGATCCTTGATCATGTCTAATATAGGTTTATCAATTCCGCGCACATGTTCAAGGTTGATGTTAATGGCTCCTGTTCGGGTATGGGTTTCATGGCCTTCAATAACAGCGGCAGCTTTTGGTGTGCCGATAATATCAGAGGAGACATTTTGCTCGCTTGTGTACATCAGGTATCCGTTGGGATTGGATTTTTCTGCATTTTCATATATTGAGTTTATCAGGTCTCTTCTGATGGGTTTTTTATTCAACTCAGCCTGAAAATTCATAACAAGAATAATTAATGATCCCGTCGCAGTGGGAATTCGCACGGACTCTGCAATAAATCCAATGGTTGCCATTTCCGGAATAACAAGCTGCAATGCTTTTGCGGCACCAGTTGTGGTCAGAATAATATTATTTAAGATAGATCTGTTTTTTCTTAAGTCCTTTGCACCGGTTTTAGGCAATCGGTCCAGTACCTGCTGTGAACCGGTGGCAGCATGCACGGTTGCCATGGAAGCAGAAAGAACCCTTTCAATGCCGAAATAATCGATTAGGGGTTTGATCATATGGGACAGGCATGTGGTGGTGCAGGATGCATTGGAAATAATATGATGCTTTAAGGGGTCATAATCCCCGTCATTGATCCCCATAACAGTTGTCACAGAATCATCCGGCATTGCCACCCCTTCTTTGAGTTTAAAGGGAGCAGAGGCAATCACTTTTTGGGCGCCTGCTTCAATATGGCCCCTGATAGATCCTCCTGACTCGTCAGATCCAAGGGATGGGTCAAGAAATTGTCCCGTTGTATCCACTACAATTTTGGCATTATGTTTTGCCCATTCAATATCTTTTGGGTTCCTGCTGTTTCTTAATATTTTTACGTTGACGCCATTCACTTTTAATGAACCTGCAGGTTCATCCACATCAGTTATTGCCGGCTTTGCCTGATATCCGCTAAGAAATGACTCCAATCGACCATAAGTTGTATCCCTTTCAATATAATGGATAATGTCTTGAAATGACTTCCCCACTTCCCGGCCGACATTTATCACAATCTCATCAAAATATTTTCTGCCGGCATGATGCCACAATGACAACTTGCCTATTCTCCCAAGTCCGTTAATGCCAAGTGCTAACGAATCCTTTTTAGTCATATATTGCCTCTTTTCATTCCTATTTATTTAGTTGATTTTAATTAAGCCTTTGTATACAGACCCTTTTTGGCCGTTAATACTGATATAGTCACCAGTGAACATTTTAACCCCGTTGAGCATACACTCTTTTTTATGCTCTTTGCAAATAAGATTTTCGCATCCAACCAAACAGGTTTTATTAAGATTGTATGCCACTACAGCTGCATGGGAAGTAAGCCCTCCCCTAGCAGTTAAAATACCATCTGCAGCATCAATTTCCAGGATATCATCGGGAACCGTATCATTTCTCAATAAAATTAACAGAGTATCTGGCTCACTCTTTCTGAAACGATCAATTTCTTCCAGTGTAAAAACGATCCTGCCGCTCATGGCACCACCGCTCACTCCTATTCCCTGGCCAAGATAGGCCTTATCAAGAATTTCAGGGCTCACATCAAAGTCTTCGATCTTTTTTCTGTCCCGCAGGGACATTTCCCTTGCCTGAAGGATAAAAAGATCTTTTTTGGTTTCGCCTTCAAATGTGAACTCAATTTCCTGGGGGTTCCATCCTTCTCCATAAATCAGGCGATGCATCAGTTTTATCAATTGCAAATATATATTAGGGAAACTTTCTTCTAGGCTTATCTTTGAATCTCGTTCTTCCAATTCCCTTTGGACAATAGAAATGGGAAGTGTTTTTACAAGCCCTGAAACAACATCTTCTCCCTGGTTACCAATGGTAAAATCACCCCAAAGCTGTATTGTATCTCCGGGAAGCCTGGGGCTATGGCTGAAGACGACGCCTGATCCTGATTGTCTGGACAGGTTTCCATAAACCATTGATTGAATTGTAACCGCAGTGCCCCAGTCGTCAGATATCCCCATAATCCGCCTATAATCTCTTCCCCTTTTGGAATCCCAGGATGAAAAAACCTGGTCAATGGCCATAAACAACTGGTCAAAGGGGGATTCAATGAGTTTTACTCCAGACTCAATTAACAATTGTTTATAAGCTAAGGCTACGGCTTTCATCTGGGCCCCGGAAAAATATCGCTTAAACTCAATCCCTTTCTTTTTTTTCTTTGAATAAATGATCCGATCAAACTCATCTCTTTTAATTCCAAAAGCCATCCCATACCCTTGAATAAACCGGCGATAGCTGTCCCAGGCAAACCAAGGATTATTGCTTGTTTTTGCAATGCTGGCCGCAATTTCCTCATTAATTCCGACATTTAAAAAAGAATCGAGCATTCCTGGCTGGGAAATGGAAGAACCGCTCCTGACTGATAATAACAATGGGTTTTTAGGATCTCCAAAATTTTTATTGGCGCGTTTTTCAAGATTGGCAACCATTTTTGCCACGTATTGTTTGAAATTGATATTTGCCGGTTTGTAATTATTGATGATTTCACGGCATTTAAAGACTTCTGTGGTTATAATAAATCCTTCTGGGACAGCAGCGCCAAATTTTTTTAATTTCATCAGGTTTAAGCCCTTATTTCCCAGGAATATTATATTGTTGGCAATGGGATTTGAACTGCCAATTTCAATAACAGACCATTTAGGATCATAATTTAATAGCCGGCTTAAATGGATTTGTGATAATTTTTCAGACTGCTGAAACAGGGTGTGTAATATCCTGTTTAAGAAGACGTCCATCTGCTGAAGCCCAAGAGAAGTGGCAATCCTGTCCATGAAAAAAATCTCTGCCACCCTTTGGTCCAGTTTGGATGGCTTCTTTTTTGAGCCATTGGGCAAATATTTTTTAAGAATTTTCTCTTTTCCGATTTTGGCTTCAATCTGGGATAAATTGATGGAATGGATATTATTGTAATGATCATTTATAATATCGCCGACTGCAGCTATAAACCCTTTAAAAATATCCAGGTATTGTGTAAAAGAACAGGTTCTTATGCCCATGGAAAATTTTAAAAAATCCATCTGGATATCCAGCTGGTTGGATGAAATTCCATCCAGGTCCAAAGCCATTCTGAACAGGTTCAAGATACCATATATTTTTTTAAAGGTTGACTTTGTGATCACCTGAAGATCAATGCTGTTGATTAATTCCTCAAACAACACATTCAGGATATTTTCAACTCTAAGGGTTAAGCCCAAAGCATCAAATTTTGCCTCATTGTAACTTCCGTACATGGAGGGAATATCAACGGCAAAATGGCGTTTATGATAAATTTCTTCGTTGGCTTCATAGGTTCTGTCTGAAAGAATAATTTTCTTGAGTTCCTTCATATAAACAAGAAGCGAAAGGATTTTATTTTCCAGATTTTTTTTATCAAGCGCATTAAGAATATTTTTAGTATCCGGCAGATTTTCACAATTAAATGAGGACAGGTATCTTTTGAGTTCCAGGTTGTCAATTCGATATTTTTGGTTTAATAGCCTGTAGAATTCAAAGATCATTTTCATTCTGGATCGATCCAGATCACTTACCCCTTTTACGCTGTCAATTAATTTATTAACAGCTTCCTGTGTATGGAAAAGATAGTCTTTTGGAAGAGATATGCCCTTTGATTCAATGAATTTGAAAATGATTTTTGGTCCGTCAATAAATGGCCCTGATGATTCAATTCCATTATAAATGGATGGTGGAAGAAAAGGCTCAAGGGTTTTTTTATTTCCCGTTTTCCAGAAGTAAATCACCTCTTTAATAAAATCTACTATCCTGCTGGAACTTTCAACATGGCATTGTTTCCGTAAAAAATGAATCAATTGGTCTTTCCGCTGACAGGATTCATCCAGCTGTGTGGAGATATCTCTCAGTTGCCCCTCTGCACCGATTTCATTGAAAAAGGCCGGTAATAATCTGGCCATCTGCTTGACAAGGTTAAACACCTGAGCAATATCCGAGTTTAGAAACTTTGAAATATCTCTTGGGAATAAATCCGTATCTTTAATAAAGACACCACCAATGGCTAAAGAGATAATTAAGGCTGATAACAGTCTTCTGGATTTTTTCGGGTGCCGGCCAATGAGCTCGAGAAAAACACGGATATTTTTAACATGGGCTGAATTACTTTTTATTTGCCAGTCTTCACCTGTGCCCACTATCATTGGGAACTCAAATCCGTGATCAATCGTTTTATCTATAAAGTGATTGATCAATTCGATTTTAGAGGTCTTGTAAACAGCCTCTCCAATTTTATGAACGCAATCCAGGACGGTTTCGGGGTATTTGCCCTTATGTTCTTTGAGCAGCAAAAATGCTTGATTAATGATGTTGATATCTTTTTTAAAATCATTATCACCAATCAGGTGGGTAAGTGTTGTGTTTATCTCCCGCAGGGCCTGAATATGGATAGTGGAAAGCCCTGGAATATTGATAATATAAAAAAGAAAAGTGAGTTTAAGATGAAAGCCTTCTAAATCATCACCGGTTTCGGCAATTATTTTTTGGGGTACAGACCAGATTCGACTGACAAAATTCTGGTATCCTGGAAGGCGAGTTAATTTTTGTGTTGCATTCTGCGGTTTCTGATCCAGGGTCTGAATGATATCTTCAAATTCTTTTCGCCATGTTAATATCCGTTTATGGGATACCTGTTTTAATATATCTTGTAAGCCTTTATTCAGCTGGTTTACATCCATACTCATACCAATCCAGGATATCGGATCTTCCTGTTTCAGCCAGTATGAAAAGGTGCATTCATAGAATTTTACCAGAAACCGGTTTAATGATTTAAAAATTTGTGCATCTTTGTTAATGCGTCCAAGAATGTTTTCAGCAATTTTATCGGGCTGGTAATAAGATCTGACAAAAAAATAAAAATCCTTGTCTTTATAGGATTCGATTTTCAGTAAAGCCTTTTCGATAATCGCTAAAAATCTATCTAAATCCTGGTCAGATTCTTTGACAATATGCTGTAAAAACAGCATTAAATTGTCAGCTGCCCCTGTTTTTATCTTCAAACTGGCATCTGATTCAAACGATTCTAAAAAAATATCGACAAAAAGGGTCAATGCTCTTTCGCCGTCCGGATGCTGTCTGTACAAATAAAAATAATGAAGACATAGATGTCTGGCTTCGCTAACAATAAATTCCCAGTTCTTATAGGGATGAGACAATTCTTCTAAAAAAATATTCATCCGGTTCAAAATTCCAACATAGGATGAAACGATATCGAGAAAAATCTGATATTTAGAGTCAATGATAACATCAACTTTTGTGTCGGATAAATTCACCTCAAGGGCTGTGGATTTCACAAAGCGTCCTTTCTTATTTTCAGCTGGTAATATAACCTTTTTATTACGATTCTGATATTTTATCACTTTGATAGGTATTTTCAATGATCTTTATGGAATTTTAATATTGGATACCTGAGATATTCATTTATTTGCAGGATATGTCATTATATTTAAAAAGGAATTATAATGTTTTTGAAGAGTGAGGGACCCACTGGACCTTTTTTGTTTTTACAACAGAAGGGATAAGCCCCAAAGTGATTGTAAAGACAAAAACCATGACAGAGCTGAGCAGAATCAAGGTGTCGTAATTGCTCAAGGTCAAGTCTTTTACGAACCAGGTTTTGCTTAAAATGCCGTATTCAATCAGTTTTCCGCTGATAACGCCGGAAATGGCAGCTCCCCCCCATTGCAGCGACATACAAAAAGAAATGATAACAGATTTATTTTTTACAGGTGCAAGTGCCACCATTTCAGATGTAACGGCAATGGAGGATGACGCTTGGATTAAACCGAGACAAAAGGTGATAAAACTGAAATAAAATACCTGGGGAAGGGGATTTAAATCCCTTAATATCACCAGGAATAAAAACAAAAAGTACAAAAAATGAACCACGAGGAAGACTATTTTGGTTCCGAATTTATCCACCAATCTTCCGCCGGCATAAAAACCGATCATTGATCCTAGAAAAAGCATTGTACCCATGTGAACGATGGTATCATCGGAAAAATGTAATATATTTTTTTCAAGCAGCCCCATGGTCACAGGCCATGTACCCGTGGCAATCATCAATAAAAAACAATATGCACAGAACGGCATATAACCGGGCACCTCTGAAATGAGGGCAAATATGTTAAGAATGTGCTTTTTTGCAGAATGACTTTTTTCTATTTCAGGAATTTTTGAGTAAAGAAATATCTGGAGAATGAGCAGGCAGGTGAAAAAAGTCAAAATAAGTTGAAAGGTTCCAATGGAAGTACTCCTTTCCAGTATAAATGTCAGGATAAAGGAACATCCAATGGCAAAAATCTGCCAGGAAAACCGCATGGTTCCGAAAAAAGATCCACGTACAGCTTCTGGAATCAAAGGGCTTAAAAGCGCAAACCACCCTGACAGGAGTGCTGATACGCCAATGCTGAACAGGCAAACTCCACAGACAACAAATTTAATCGACAATGGTGTATCAAAAAAACCTGCCAGTATAAGGAGGACAAAACCAATGATTGTCAGTACAATTCCGGATACACCAATTTTTTTCTTACCATATCTGTCTGCATAAAAAGCAAATGGGATTGATAAGAAAAATAAAATAACAGAAGGCAGAGATAAAAGGATCAATACCTCTGAACTTTTCAATCCGATTTTCAAAAAATATGAAAGCAAAAATCCATTCTTGAAAAAGAGCTGGGGCATGATGCTTGCGCAGACAGCAAGAACAATTGTCATCATAATGTTATCTTTAAATATATTCATTTGAAACCTGAAAAAGAATCATTTTAAAATATTTTGGCATTCTGAATAAAATAGGTATCTTTTTTCGGAGAGCAAGATGTTTTCTGATTGTTTTAA
>CAYVZG010000011.1:0-78934 GCA_964455805.1 uncultured Desulfobacula sp. | reverse complement strand
TTAACCACAATTCACGTGTGTTCAAGGCGGTTGAAAAAGAAAGCCCTTGGTCCTGGGATTCCGGTACTTGTTCAGGTGTTACGGCATTTAAGTGATAAATTGTCCCGGGGTCCCGTTTCAGGAACTGGGCAATGACAAGAAGAGCGATAAAAGAAAAAGATCCCATGAATATAAATGCGTTCTTCCAACCAAAACCAGAAATGAGAAAACTGGCCAAAATAGTGAAGGTAAACTGCCCGGCTCCGGTTCCTACTTTCACAAGACCGGTCATTTTGCCCCTTTTTTTAGCAAACCATCTGGCAATAGTGCTTAGAGCAATGACATCAACAGCGCTCAGGCCGATACCGAAGATGAGACCAAAATAAAGATAAAGCGACCAGAGGCTATTAATCTGAGACATGAGACAGAATCCCATGCCGAAAAATACGGCTGCTATGCTCATCAAAATTTTGGGTCCGAATTTGTCATTGAGTCTGCCAATAAGAATTCCAAACAGACCCATGATAAAAAAGGCGGCTGAAGATGCACCGGATATAGCAGCCCTTGGCCAACCGAATTCTTCCATCAACGGGTTGAAAAAGACCCCATATGAGATATAAACTCCCACGCCAACTGCCTGAATACTGAAACAGGAACCGGTAATGATTTTGCTGTATGCCACAGCCTTTTGGTTTGCTGAACCAGTCATACTGAGCTTTTCTCCAAAACAACCGCAACATTCATAATCGTTATCCTATTCACAAAATCATTGAGTCTAAAAAATAAGCATAATATACCCTGGCTTGCCCCGCAAGTTTTAATATAGAGTGTTTAATCAATCGTTCATCAGTAAAAATTAATGGAATTTAATTCAATAGATGAATTAAAAGCAGGTGTGCTAAAACACCTTTTTTTTTCAACCAAATGTAAATATTTTCATTAGAAAAAATAATCGTGTCAATACCGGAGAATACATTTTATCAAGGGTATTGCATCAATGATAAATTGAATTTTCTTTTGCATTGCCATGTGGATTAATGTAATTTAGTTATAAATGTCATTTTTAAAAACCGATTTGCCGCAGTTGGTGCTTTAGAATCAGGCATGAACCGATTGATAATTTCTTTTATTGGCTTTGGGGTAAATTCGATAGGTGAAGGTATAAAAAATCATAAATAATCATAAGGAAATCAAATGCTTATAGTGAATATTCTTATTTTAAGTGTAGCCGTTTTTCTCGTTTCCAGTTTTCTTCCAGGAATTAGAATTAAAAATTTTATGACCGCCATAATTGTAGCGGTTGTTTATAGTGTTATTAATTTTTTAACAGGCTGGTTGTTAATAATATTAACCCTCCCGTTTATCATTATCACTTTTGGTTTGTTTAAATTTGTGATTAATGCATTACTTCTCTGGGTTACTGATAAAATCATTGAAGATTTTGAGATTAAAGGGTTCCTTACTACATTTATTGCAGCATTCTTAATTACAATGGTTGATTTACTGATAAAATGGATTTTATAATACCTGATGTTGAGTGCTAAAATAAATACAGGTAAAGGAAAAACATGATTGGTTTTAATTACCCTTTCGCAATGGGAGAAGAGCAATGAAAACAACTGCCAAAGATGTTATGGTTACAAGCTTTAAAACATTGAGTCCAGATTCTCCTATAACTGAAGCATTAGAGATATTTAAATCATCAAAACAGGATGGAAAAACAATTTTTGGCATTATGGTAATTGATAAAAATGGGTCCATCGCCGGTATGATATCCATGTATGATATTCTTTTAATCCTTTTACCCAAACACGTCAAAATTTGGGGTAATATCAGTGATATCGAAATAAATGGTATTATTGAACGGGCAACTTCAAAACTCAAAAATTATTTTGTGGGCGATATCATGACGCCAAAGGTCATATCGGTTACTCCTGAAACCCATTTGATGATGGTTCTTGATATCATGATTAAAAAACATGTTCGCAGGCTGCCGGTTATCTCCAATGGTGAGGCCGTGGGCATGGTATATATTTCGGATCTTTTTAACCATTTTCTTGAAAGGGTATGAAAATTTTAAAAGATACATTAACCGGCTTAAAAGTAAGAGACGCCATGCGAAAGCAGTTGATTATGCTTGATCCAGGTGACACCATCGACTGCGGCATCCAGTATCTAATTAAATACAAAATCAATGCGATTTTAGTGGGTAAAGATGGCCAGAAACCCTTGGGTGTTGTTTCAAAGACTGACATAATGGGGGCATGGTATTCAGGGTTTGCTCTTTCAACCCCGATTGAAATGATAATGAACAGCCCTCCATTTTTTTGCAGTCCGGATGATACACTTAATTCGGCACTGGATACCATGAAGTCCAACAGAATATACAGGTTGTATGCCTTGAGACCGGATTCAAATACAATAGAAGGTATCATCGCATACCCTGATATTGTAGGATTACTTTACCATTATTGCAGTAATTGTGATCAGGGTATTTTTAATAAAACGGAAGCGTTGCATAAGGATAGGGTCAAAAGATATAAAGTCCATGAAATTATGACAAAGCAGGTTGAATCCTGTAATGAACAAACCCCTCTTGAATCGGTGGTTGAAATTCTCTGGGGTTCAAGATTCGGCGCAATCCTTGTTTCAGATGATAAGAATTATCCCAAGGGCGTTATTTCAAAAACAGATGTTACGTTTTGTTACCGGCATGGATATGATATGTCTGTGACCGCTGGAAAAATCATGTCAACTCCTGTGGCCCTCTGCTATGAAAAAGATCCTGTGGAGAGTGCCATAAAATCAATGATTTTAAAAGATTTACACCGCATGTTTGTCATTCCCAAAAAACATCAGGCAGTTTCAGGTGTTATTTCTCTAACAGATGCCGCACGGTTAAGATCAGGCAGTTGTCACGCATGTATCAGCAGTCGAATCCGAATCGATGATGACTGATCAAAGATCTAAGGGTAAAATTAAATACAGGTTTTACACCTGGCGCAATCAATAACCGGGCAGGCTGCAGATGTTTTCTCCTGTTTGGATTTTAAGAACTCCTTTGCAAGGAATTCTTTTTTAACATGATTGTCAAGGAAATCCCAGACCAGAGGGGCATCAATTGGAATATCCCGGTAGACAATGGAATCGCAATATGCTTTGTGCTGCTTCATGGCAAAGGACCAGCCGTTATCTAAAGCAGATTCGAGGAGGTCAGCCGTTTTTTGATCTCCCCGTGACAGAAGCGCATGAATCTTTGCTTTTTTCAAAGATTCAACATTGATTTTCACGTTGGCGATTTTTTTTAATTCCTGTCGAATAAGGATGATCCTTTTTTTTAATGTGGCTTCATCTGTCATGGCAGCCCACTGAAAAGGGGTAAATGGTTTTGGAATAAATGGATTTATGCTTAAGGTTATGGTACCGATTTTCTTTTGCTTTTTTGATGCAGCAAGAAAAACGGATTTAATTTTTTTTGTTAGGTTCACAATGGCCAAAACATCGGCGTCCCGTTCAAAGGGTAGACCGATCATAAAATAGAGTTTTAAATTTATTATGCCGGCATTCACAAGACGTTCAGCGGCATTAAGGATATCAGATTCGTCAATTTTTTTATTGATAATATCACGCATCCTTTTTGATCCGGCTTCCGGAGCAATGGTTGCCGTTTTTACGTTGGCTTTGGAAAGTGAGTCAATAAACTCATTGGACAGTTTATCCGCTCTAAGGGATGAAAATGAGAGTTTAAAATCGTTATTCATGCCATATTCACAAATTTTTGATATGTCTGGATGATCTGCAATGGCAGAACTGACAAGTCCAATTTTATCTGTCTTGCCCAAGGCTTTATCCATGGCAGCATAGATATTTTGGACCGGATATATTCTGGGCGGCCTGTAAATAAATCCGGCGCTGCAGAATCGACAGCCATGGGGGCAGCCTTTTAAGGTTTCTATAAGAAAAGTGTTTTTAAAAATGGTTTCCGGGGTGAGTATTTTTGTAGCGGTTGTAATGGTGTCAAGTGATTTAAGGTATTTTACTTTGATTTTAAATGGATTTTTATCAGTGTGCAGAAAGGGTACATAGGCACCGGGAACTTTTCTTTCCAGGGCGCGTAAAAAAAGATTTCTGTCAGGTTCTTGTATAAATGTATCAAAAAACGTTTCCAAAAGGCATTCTGCTTCACCTAAAAGGAAACAGTCCATAAAAGGAGCAATGGGCTCAGGGTTTAAAAAACAGGCGACTCCCCCTGCAACCACCAGGGGGTGGGTGTGGTTTCGATCAGGTGATCGCAAGGGGATGCCCGCTTTCTCAAGGAGCTGAACAATATGAATAAAGTCGTTTTCAAAAGATATTGAAAACAGGATGATGTCAAACTGATTAAGGTTCAATCCACTTTCAAGACTTTTTAGAGGATGGTCCCGAAAATGCTCAGGGCCACGGACCAGATCTTGTTTTTTGGATTTATGGTCTGGTAAAAAGACTCTTTCACAGGCTAAAAAATCAATTTTATTAGCAACCTGGTAAACGGTTTGGAATCCAAGGCTGGACATACCCGTCTTATAGGTATTGGGATATACAAGTGCGGCTTTAATAAAGCCTCTCCCTTTCTTAACAATGGCCCCTTGTTCTAAAAGTTTGTTTTTAGCGGAGCCTTGATTCCGTAGCGGTTTGAGCCTTTTCCCCATTTATCAATCAGCTTTTCTTCTAAGAAAGGTTGGTACCTCCAAATCATTATTATCAAAAGGGACAGAGCTATAATCATTTAAAAGCTCATCATATCCAACCGCTTTTTTCTGTTTAATGCTGACAGGATTATCATATTCATTCCAATGCGCAAGCTCTTCTGCAGAAGGCGTTCGCAGCTGCCCTCTGGCAATAGGCTCTGATGCTTGCTTAACCGGCTGTGGTGCCGGTTCTACATGTTGATATGTATTGGTTTTGGCCGTGGGATCAAAATGGTGTATATTATCGGAGGCTTTGATCTCTTCAGCGTCAATGCCGGTGGCGATAACGGTAATCCTTAGTTCATCTCCCAGTTCATCATCAAATGTTTGACCCCATATGATTTCTGCTTCTTCTCCCACTTCTTTGTATATCCGGTCAGAAGCATCGGTCATTTCATCAAGCGTTAGATCAGAACTGGATGTGATGTTCATTAAAACCCCTTTAGCGCCGGAGATTGAAATATCTTCAAGCAACGGATGGGAAATCGCCCTTTCAGCCGCTTCAACAGCACGGTTTTCCCCTGCTGCTATTCCAATGCCCATCAATGCTTTACCCGCTTTTTGCATGGTGGTTCTGACATCTGCAAAATCAAGATTGACATGCCCCGGCATCATGATCAGGTCTGTAATACCCTTTACTGAATGGTGAAGAATCTCATCAGCTTTTATAAACATATCAACCATTTTAGCGCCTTTGGTTGCAATTCCCCTGAGTCGGTCATTTGGAATCGTAATGACTGTATCAGTAATGCCATGAAGTTTGTCAAGGCCTGAAAGTGCCTGTTTTTCTCTTTTTTTGCCTTCAAAGGAAAAGGGCTTGGAGGCGACGGCTACTGTCAGTATGCCGAGATCTTTACAAATGTCAGCAATCACAGGGGCTGCACCGGTGCCTGTACCGCCGCCAAAACCGGCAGTAATAAAAACCATATGGCTGTCTTCCAATGCCTGGCGCAGCTCTTCCTTACTCTCTTCTGCAGCCTGCTGGCCTTTATTTGGATCAGCACCGGCCCCCAGTCCCTCGGTCAGTTCTTTTCCAATCTGGATCTTTACCTCGGCCTTGGATGCTTCAAGCGCCTGGACATCGGTGTTGGCAACAATGAATTTTACTCCCTTTAGCTTTGCATCAATCATGTTGTTAACTGCATTGCCGCCGGCACCACCGACGCCAATAACCTTGATTTTTGCTGAACTCTCATTTTCCACATAAGAAAAAGCCATTTCCACCTCCCAAATAAAATTAAATTATATTTTTAAACCACTGTTTCATTCTATTTAACATTCCATTAAAACCTTGAGACGGCATATCTTGAAAATTTGCTCTACAGGTTGCACATGACCCTAAAAGCACGAGCCCCACACCCGTGGCATAAGACGGATTTTTAACAATTGCTTTGAGCCCTCCAACCTTATTGGGCTTGCCAATTCGCACAGGAACACTGAAAACGGATTCTGCAAGTTCATTGATGCCGTCAAGAAGCACACTTCCACCCGTGAGGACAAACCCTGCCGGAAATGAATTTTCAAGTCCATTGGAGAATAATTCCTTTTTTAAAAGAGAAAATATTTCTTCTACTCTTGGCTCAAGAATTTCAGATAAAATCCTCTTGGAAAGTTTTTTAGGGGATCTTCCCCCCACTGCCGGGACTTCGATGGTTGCATTGCTCTTTACATTTTCCGGGATACAGGTGCCATGTTCGATTTTTATTTTTTCAGCTTCGGGAAGAGGGGTTCGAAGACCTATGGAAACATCATTGGTCAGGTTGTATCCACCCAATGGCAGGTTATATATAAATTTTAAATTATTTTCTTTAAAAAGGGCCAGATCCGTTGTTCCCCCACCCATATCTGCAACAACACACCCCAGCTCTTTTTCTTCGTCGGTAAGAACAGCTTCACCCGATGCCAAAGATTCAAGGGCAATGTCACAAACTTCAAGGCCGGCCTTATTGCAGCATTTCACAATATTTCTGGCTGAAGAAACCGCACCCGTGATAATGTGAATTTTGGCTTCAAGCCGGATGGCCGTCATCCCAACGGGATTTTGGATTGATTCCATGTCATCGACAATATATTCCTGGGGTATCACGTGGAGAATTTCTCTATCGGCCGGAATAGCAATCGCCTTTGCTGCATCAATGACACGGTCAACATCCTGGCTTGTAATTTCACGGCCTTTTATAGCGATAAGCCCGTGCGAGTTAAGACCTTTTATATGATTTCCGGCAATACCTGCATAAACGGATGAGATATCGCATCCAGCCATTAGTTCCGCCTCTTCCACAGCCTTTTTTATAGAATCCACAGTGGATTCTATATTGACAACTATTCCTTTTCTAAGCCCAGTGGATGGGTGGGATCCGACACCAATAACGCTGATTTCGTCCTCAAGCATCTCTCCTACAACGGCCGTAATTTTAGTTGTACCGATATCCAGGCCCACGATTATTTTTTCATTCCCCTGCAAATTACGCCCCCTTTTCTATATTATTGTGCAGAGCATCTGTTAGTTTTGTTTTGATAAACACTTTTTCAATGTTAAAAAGATCCATGGAGCAGATGGTTCTTTCGGGAAAGTTTTTACCAATATACGTACTAATATCTTTTGCCTTATCCAGCTTTGCCCTAAAATTATTAAACCCCAGTTTTATTTGAAGCAGCCCGTTAGGATCACTGGGCATTCGATTATATATATCATTGGCTTCGATGGTGACGCCGGTATTCTTATTTCCATTTATTTGCCTGATATTGTCACAGTTTCCTGTTCGCAAAAAAGCAACGATGGAATCAAATAAAACACCTTTAAACAGATACCTGTTGTTGGCATTAACCAGTTCAATTCCGGTTATGATCGGTAAATTTTTTACTATGTCATTTGTGGGTTTGTACTCTTTAAAAGGTCTGCCCTGATGATTAATTAAAAGGTCAGCCAGGTTTCCAATTTTTACGATAGCCAGCGCTTCATGTTCAACAATGGATATGGATAATACGGAATCCAGGTGCCTTTTAACATTAACAGACTGAACCCAGGGATGGGAAAGAATTCGTTTTTCAATTGAAACTAAATTAATTTTCAAAATATTTTTTTCAGAATTAAGGTCTGTAAGCTTGAGAATATCTTCTTTTGATACGTGTCGGGTACCTGAAATCTCGATTTTTTTAATGCTGAAAGCACTTGATTGAGTAATAAAATCGTAGATAAATATTGAACCAAGGCTTAAGGCAATTATCGATAAAACCGTAATTATGGATTTGCGGCAGATGACAATGCCGGAATCCGATCTCTTATCCTTGCCATTTTTTACTTCAGGTTTATACCTGTTTGGTTTGATTTTATTACTCACCTTCCATCCTCACTTCTGTTTCTAACCGAATATGGAATTTTTCAAATACGGTTTTCTGGATATGTTTTTTTAATAAAAGGATATCGTTACAACTGGCCTTATTGGTGTTTACAATAAAATTTGCATGTTCCGGTGATACCATGGCGTCGTTTATCCGCATTCCCTTTAGTCCTGATTCTTCAATGAGTTTGCCGGCAGGTTCTTGAGCGGTTGGGTTTTTAAAGAAACATCCGGCGCTGGCAGCAGAAACCGGCTGGCTTGTTTTTTTCTTAATCAGTTTTTTTTTAAAGGTTTTTTCTATTTCCTCTTGGGGTTTTTTTGTTAATAAAAAGCGGGCTTCCACTATAATACCGGATTGATTAAGCTTGCGATAAGAAAAATCAAGGTCCTTTTGTTTTATTTTTTTGAAAGCTAAGGTACTCTTATCCAACACATCAATGGATTCAATAACCTTTGAAATTTCCCAGGAGCGTGTCCCGGCATTCATCATAATGGCACCCCCCACCGTCCCGGGTATTCCGGCGGCATATTCCAGTCCTGAAAGACTGTTTTGAATGGCAAAATGACAGACTTTTGATAGCCTGTCTCCTGCTTGAACATGAATAATTCCCCCTTGAGAATGAACCTTGGTACATTCGATTTTAGATTTTAAGCATGTTGTAATAATGACTAGACCCCGAATGCCCTTATCTGTAACTAAAATATTGGTCCCCCCCCCGAATAGAGTGACCGGAATATCAAGGGTTGAGGCTTTTATTAATAATGCTTTTAACTCCAGTTTATCTTTAGGCATTGCCAGAAGATCAGCCGGGCCTCCTATTTTAAAAGAGGTGTATCTTTTTAACGGTTCATCAACAAGAAGCGTAAATTCTTTAGCTATTGCTGAAAAGGCTGTATTTTTTTGAGTTATCATGGTTTGCCTTTACAATACGTCAAGCAGCTTTTCTCCCAGGGTATAAATATCTCCTGCACCAAGTGTCAGCACAACATCCCCCTTTTTTGCCTTATCTAAAATCATGGATAATGCCTGGTTAAAATCAATTGCATGGGAAACGTCCCTGTGCCCATGTTTTTGAATGCCATTGCACAGGCTTTGAGCATCGACTCCTTTAATTTCCTTTTCACTTGCCGCATAAATCGGAAGTACAATCAAGACATCGGATTGGTAAAAAGAGCGGGTGAATTCATGAAACAACCCCTGGGTTCTGGAATACCTGTGGGGTTGAAAAATGACAATCAGCCGTTTACCCATATGGCTTTCCCTGATAGCGGTCAGCGTTGCCATGATTTCTGTTGGATGATGGCCGTAATCATCTATTACAATGATACCCTTTTTTTCTCCCTTGATTTCAAGGCGCCTCTTTACTCCTTCGATCTGCTCCAATGCTTTTTTAATTGTTTTAAAGGATATGTTCAGTTCAAGACCGACTGCTATTGAGGCTAATGCATTAGAAATATTATGTTTTCCTGCAATGTTCAGATGGATCTCTCCTAAAAGGTTTTCATTGTGAAAAACCTTAAATAAACTTTTGTTGCCCGCAAAAACAATTTGTCTTGCCCGCAGTTCTGATTGGGCAGTCATGCCATAGGTGGTATATCGGACCTTTACCATGGGAAGGATATCCTGGATATGTTCATTATCAAGACAAAGGATGGCAAGACCATAAAAGGGGACTGAATTGATAAATTGAATAAACTTATCTTTTATATCTTCAATATCCCGGTAAAAATCAAGATGTTCAAGGTCTATATTTGTAACTGCGGCAATAGCAGGTGCATATTTTAAAAATGACCCGTCGCTTTCGTCGGCTTCGGCAACAATATATTCTCCCTTGCCGTGTAATGCATTGGTATCAAGACCCTTGAGCAGGCCTCCGATAATCACGGTGGGATCAAGCCCGGCCGTATTGAGGATTTGAGAGATCATGGAGGTTGTAGATGTTTTGCCATGGGCACCTGAGACCGCAATGGAATATTTTATGCGCATGAGCTCTGCCAGCATTTCAGCCCGTGGAATTATGGGGATTGACCGCTCCTTTGCCTTTACAACTTCTGGGTTGTCCCGGGTAATTGCCGAGGAGGTTACAACCACACTGGCATCGGCTACCTGCTCTTTTTGGTGCCCTTGAAAGATAGTACAGCCTTTTTTTTCAAGCCGCCTGGTAATGGGGGATAACTTTAAATCTGACCCGGACACCTTATATCCAAGGTGAATTAATAGTTCCGCAATCCCGCTCATGCCGATGCCGCCGATTCCAACAAAATGTATATGGTAGTCTTTTTGATACATGGGATTACCCCTTAATATCCGTTGTTTCTAAAATATGGTTTGCTATTTTTTCATCGGCTCTGACCATTGCCAGTTTCTTCAATCTTATTGTCATATAGTTAAGCCTTTCTTTGTTTTTGATCAGATCTTCCATGCAGCTTTTTAAGGAACGCCCGGTCAGTTCCTTATCTTTAATCATCACAGCTGCCCCTTGGTCTTCCAAGGCTTTTGCATTAAACGTCTGGTGGTCGTCAGCAGCATGGGGGAAGGGAACAAGGATGGCAGGCAGGCCCCTTAAACACAGTTCGGAAACCGTTCCGGCACCGGCTCTTGTGATAACAAGATCGGCTATGTTCTGAAGTTGCGGCATATTATGGAAAAAAGCCTTAACCGTAGCCTTGATGTTAAGCCTCCTGTATCGTTGCAGAATTTGGGATTCGTCATGAATGCCGGTTTGGTGAATAATATTATATTCATCAATGTTGGTTATGATTTCAATGGCATCGGTGAATGCCGTGTTGATACTTTTTGCACCTTGGCTTCCACCGGTGACAAGAAGTGTGAATTTGTCCGGATCAAAATGGTTTAAATTCAGATTATCATGGGGCTCAACCCTGTCGGTTTTTCTGACAGGGTTGCCAACATAATTTACTTTAGGGTTGCTGGTAAACCCTTTTGTTTCTTTGAACGAAGTGAAAATGGTCTGGGTAAATTTAGACAAAAGGCGGTTGGTCAGCCCGGGGAAGGCATTTTGCTCCTGGATGGCATTGGGAATTTGTAACATCCAGGCAGACAAAACAACGGCAAAAGAGGAAAATCCGCCTATACCCAGGACAAAATCAGGTTTAAAGCGCTTGATGATTATCAAGGACTGGATCAGAGAAATAATAATAATGCTCATGGAGAAAATTTTGTAAAGCGGATTTCCGCCTTTTAGAGGCTTTGAGTAAATGGCTCTGTGGGCATACCCGTATTTTTCAAGAGTTTGGGTCTCAAAAGGGGCATCGGTGCCTACAAATAAGATATTTGCATGATGCCCGGCAGCTTCAAGAATTCGGTCAAGGGACTGTGCAACGGCAATCCCCGGAAAAAGGTGTCCCCCGGTCTTGCCGCCGGCAATGATTATTTTAGGCTCTTTTTTCATGGTATTTGGATGCCCCGATATTCATTAAAATTCCCATGGCTGCCATATTGATCACAAGAGAGGTTCCCCCATAACTGATAAAGGGCAGCGTAAGCCCCTTTGTGGGCAGAACCCCTAGGGCAACTCCCGTGTTTATGAAGACCTGAATCCCTATATAAATCGTAAGTCCTGTTGCCGTAATGGCACCAAAAATAGTTTTGGACGTTTTTGCAATCCGGATACCTTTTAATAATAAAATTAAATACAGGGATAGGATTGTCAGCACACCCATAAGCCCGAGTTCTTCTCCAATAATTGAAAAGATAAAGTCTGTGTGAGGTTCAGGAAGATAATGCATTTTCTGCATACCAAGTCCAATTCCTTGTCCAAAAATTCCGCCTGAACCAAATGCTTTTAAGGATTGAGTGATTTGATACCCGGTATTATATGGGTCGTCCCATGGATTTAAAAATGACATTATCCTTTCAAGCCTATAGTCCACCTTGTAAATCCAGAAATAAATGACAGGAATCAGCAAAGGGGCAGGACAAAGCAGATGTGTGATTTTAACGCCTGCTACAAACATCATCCCCCATGTTATCATACCCAACACAACTATGGTTCCAAAATCAGGCTGGATGATAATTAAACAGGCAAATAAAATGAAAATCAATGCGTGGGGAACAAAGCCCACCCAGAATATTTTTACCATGTCCTGTTTTTTTGAAAGCGAATATCCAAGGAACAGGATGAGGGCAAGTTTTGCAAACTCTGCCGGCTGAAATGTGAATCCTCCCAGGTTCAGCCACCTGTGAGCCCCGCCCGCTTTAATATTTAAGGCCGGGATGAGAACAGCCACAAGCAATGCGATGGCGACAAAAAGGATGATATAAGAAATGTTTTTATAGAATTTATATGGGAATGAAGCTGCCACAAACATGACGCAAAGGCTGATAATCAAAAACAGGCCCTGTTTTTTCATATAATAAAATGCCGTGTTATGGCCTTCCATGCTAATGGCTGAACTTGCTGAATAAACCATTACAATACCGATACCGGAAAGAAGAAGAACAGGAAAAAGGATGCTTTTTTCACTGAAAAAGGGATGTATGGTTTTGGTTTGTACCGCCATTTTATTTATTTCCAAGCTCATTTACGATGGTTATAAAATCATTCCCTCTCTGGGCATAATTTTCATACATGTCAAAACTTGCACAGGCAGGGGAGAGAAGTACGATGTCATCTTGAAAAGCATTGTCAAAGGCCGTTTTAACCGCTTCTTTCATCGTGTGCACTTCCCAAACAGGGCAGATATTATTAAAGGTATCTTTTATCAGGGTCCTGCACTCACCCATGGCAATAATTACTTTAACACTTTTTTGGACATCATTGATCAAAAGGGAAAAATCAGTCCCTTTTTCCCGTCCGCCCAAAATCAGAATAATATTTTTTTCAAAGCAGTTTATGGCACGGATAACAGCATCAGTATTGGTACCTTTGGAATCATTATAAAATGAAATGCCAGAAATTGTTTTAATAAATTCCAATCTGTGAGGTAGATTCTTAAAGGCTTCCAATCCGTTTTGCGCTTTATTTATATCTAAACCAAGGGCCAGACAGGCAAGAATGGCCGCCGCTATATTTTCTCTATTGTGAGTACCAATCAGCTCTTTGAGGTGATTGGTTTTTATGGTTTGACTGAGTTTTGGGGTGAAAATTTTAATGGTTTTTGAATCGATTACAGCATTACAATTTGTCTGGTTGTCATTTTTTGATGAAAAGGTAAAAATCTTGGATTTCAGGTGTTGTGACAAAGTTTCAAAGTTTTGAATGGATTCATTAATTACGGCTTGATCTGAAATCCCTTGATTGTTAAAAATGCTCCACTTGGACCTCTCATATTCAATGGCGTCTTCATAGCGGTCTAGATGATCATCTGAAATATTTAACAGAACGCCCACGTCCGGCCTGAATGTGCTTGAAAGATCTAATTGGAAGCTGGATATTTCAGCGACAATGACATCTGTTTTTCCTTTGTTCATAAAATGGTCAACTAGGGGTGTCCCGATATTTCCACCTACAAACGGGGTCATACCGCAGGCGTTTAACATATCCCCGATTAAAGTTGTTGTAGTTGTTTTGCCATTGGTCCCGGTAATAGCAATCACAGGAAGATCATTGTAGCGGGTAAAAATATCCAGTTCACCTATGATGTCAACACCAACCCTTTTTGCCGTTTGAATAAATTTATTCGTTGTCGGTATGCCCGGACTGGGGATGATAACGCTGGCCCGGTTAAAGGTTTCCTGATCATGAAATCCGATTTGAGTTTTAATTCCAAGCGAAGCAAGTTCCTGTGCTATGTCTTCTTTTGAAGCATCATAATCAGTGGCAATAACTGTCTTGCCTTTGGAACAAAGAAATTTTGCCATGGAAATTCCCGATGCTCCCAGGCCAATAACCAGAAAATATGGTTGTTTTTCTTTTTTCACATTCATTTACCTTATTTTCAAAGTGCTCAATGATAATAATGCCAGGGTAATTGATATAATCCAGAACCGGACAATTACCTTTGATTCATGCCACCCTTTAAGCTCAAAATGGTGGTGCAAGGGGGCCATTCTAAAAATTCTCTTACCTTTTGTAAGCTTGAAATAGGAGACTTGAATGATTACGGACAAGGCTTCAATGACAAAAAGACCACCCACAATCACCAAGAGAATTTCTTGTTTTGTCATGATGGCAATAGTTCCCAGAATTCCGCCCAAGGGGATAGAGCCTGAATCCCCCATGAAAATCTGGGCCGGGTGTGCATTAAACCAGAGAAATCCCAATCCGGCACCTGCCAGTGTGCCGCATATCACGGCAATTTCACCGGCAGAGGCAATATGTCTAAGATGCAGGTAATCGGCTATCTGTATATGGCCTGTTACATAGGCAAAGAACATATAGGTGACACTGGCCACTATGTATGGACCTATGGCAAGCCCGTCAAGTCCGTCAGTCAGGTTAACGGCATTTGATGTGCCCACTATGACAAGGCAGGCAAAGGGGATGTACCATATTCCTAAATCCGGAGAAACGTCTTTAAAAAACGGAATCGTCAAGGTGGAATTAAAATCAGGGCATTTATAGATCAAATAGCCGATAATAAGACCAAACAATACCTGGATGAGGAATTTACCCTTGGCTGTAAATCCCATATTCCTTTTTTTGATCTGCATGAGGTAATCATCAATAAACCCGATAGCCCCAAAAAGCATCAGGGTTAAAAGAAGAATATTTACGTAGTGGTTGGAAAGGTTTCCCCAGATTACTGTGGACATGAAAACAGAAAACAGGATCAGAATGCCGCCCATGGTTGGTGTGCCCTGCTTGCCCATATGAGACTGTGGTCCATCTGTCTGGATGATCTGTCCAATTTGCATCTGAGCCAGTTTTTTAATGACAAAGGGTCCGAAAAGAAAACAGATTAAAAAGGCGCTCAACCCTCCATATATCGTTCTAAATGTAATATATCGAAATATATTTAAGAACGAGAAATCAACATGATATGGGTATAAAAATTCGTAGAGCATCCCTTTAGCCCCTATGCCACGTTAACTCTAAATTTGTTTGCTCCAGCATTTCTTCTGTCCATTCCCGATCGTCTTTCAGGGACATGGACAGTGTAAGTAAAGGTTCTTCTGTCATTAAAAAACCGTTTTTCCTCAGCCGTTTTTAAAGGTTCCATCATACCCCCCCTGTGCGTCGGTCGATAAGTTTTGGTGAAATTCATTCACAACCGTTTCCATTGACATGCCTCTGGACCCTTTTACAAGAATCCAGGTTTCCGAATCCAGATTTTCTAAAATGTGCTGAGCGATCTGTTCTTTTATTCCATGAAATATATTTTCAGTTGAAAATCCGTTTTCAATTGCACCTTTGATTGTGTGTTTTACAAGGCTGCCAAAAAGGTATAATTTGTTTATGCCCAACAAGGCAGCATCTTTGCCTATTTGCTTATGTAAAAAGGATGCTTTTTCCCCCAATTCCAGCATATCCCCCAGAACGGCGATGCTGTTTTTACCTTTGCTGACCGAGGAAAGTGTATTCAGTGCCTGGGTCACGGAAGCCGGATTTGCATTGTAGGTGTCATCGATAATATGAATAAAAGCATTAAGCCTGTATATGCCCATTCTTCCCTTTTCAGGCCTGAAGGTTCTTATTCCCTTTTTAATACTTGTCCAGCAGATGTCAGCAGCCCTGGCGGCACATATTGCGGCAAGACAATTGTCTACCATGAAAAGGGCAGGGGAGTTGACACAAAAGGATACCTCTTCATTATCAGATTTTACCTTAAAACTGGTGGAATCAGTATCCCCTTGAATTTTGTCTGATTTGATTTTTGACCCTTGACCTGAACCGAAAAAAAGAAGAGTTTTAAGATGTTCATTGGTTCTGGCTTTTGTTTCAAGAATATGGCGCCTGGGATCACCGGCAAATAGAATGCCTGTGCCGTTTTCCCTTATGCCGTCAAAAATTTCAGCCTTTGCTTTTGCCACATTTTCTAGACTGCCAAGCCCTTCAAGATGTGCTCCTGCCGTGTTGATCACCATGGCAATATCAGGATGCGCTATCTGGCTTAGTCTTGAAATTTCTCCCGGGTGGTTCATGCCCATTTCAACAATGGCCCATTCGTGAGCTTTGGATAAGGCCAAAAGGGTTAAAGGCAGTCCAATTTCATTGTTGAAATTTCCAAGGGTTGCATGGGTGTGGAACCGGTTTTTAAATATTTCTTCAAGAATTCTTCTTGTGGTTGTTTTTCCACTGGAGCCTGTTATGGCCAGCACTTTGACTTTTGATCGAATCCTTTGATAACTGGCAAGCTGTCCCAAGGCTGTTAATGTGTTCGGTGTTTCAAAAAAGATAAGATTGTTTTTGAACCATACTTGCTTGGTATCTTTATCCAGGGTTTCCAGAAAACCTTTTTCTGTAATAAACCCTTTTATCCCTTTTTCTACAAGTGTATTTATAAAGCGGTGACCATCAAAGTTTTCTCCCTTAATGGCAATGAAAATCTGGTTGTCTAATATGGCTCGCGAGTCTGTAGAGATCCCGGCAAAACGATAGTCCTTTTGAATTGTTGATAAAACAGGATTTGTACCCAAAGCCTTTGACAGGTCTTTTATTTCCCAAGCAATGGGTTTGAATTGATTGGCAAACGCTATTGCAGATGTTGTTAATTCTTCCTTATCATCAAAATGGATAATTCCTGAATTGGTAACCTGGTAAGTTTCGTGTCCTTTCCCGGCAGCAACAATGATATCTCCGGGTTTTGAAATAAACACGGCTTTTTTAAGGGCTTTTTTGCGATCGCATTCGACCAGATAACCTTTTTTAAAAGGGTTCAACAAAAGATCGTCATCAGAAAGCCTGCTAAATTCATTTAAGCCTTTAAGAATATCATTTATAATTGAATCTGGATTTTCGCTTCTTGGATTATCAGAGCTTACAATGGCAATATGACTGTTTTTGCATGCCACTTGTCCCATTAAGGGCCGTTTGGATCGGTCCCGGTCCCCACCGCATCCAAAAACGGTAATTATTCGTTTTGGGGCTCTTTGTTTTAAAGTTGTCAAAATTGATTCAAGGGCATCAGGGGTATGGGCATAATCAACAAATAAAAACCGATCAATTGTATTTTTAATTTTTTCCAGGCGTCCGGGAATGGTGTGGCAGCGTTCAATCCCTTTTTTGATCTGATGGGAAGGGATGTTCAGGGCATGCGCTGCACCGGCTGCACAGAGGATATTTTCTAAATTAAACGTGCCGGTTAATTGTGATTTTAAATCAAATGAGGTGTGCCCGAGGTGAAAGGTTCCTGACAAGCCGTGGATATCATCATTGATGTGGTTTGAAAAAATATCGGTCTGTTTTTTCGTGCTGACACCAATTGTTTTATATGTCAATGAATTTAAAAGCGTTTCCCCTCTTGAATCATCAATATTTAATATGGCGACTGGATTCTTATTTTTGCCTGATCTGAGACATTGGGTGAAAAATCTTTTTTTGCAATTAAAGTAGTCTTCCATTCCTTTATGATAATCCAGGTGATCCTGAGAAAGGTTAGTGAACACCCCCAGATCAAACTGACAATAATCAACCCGGTTCAAGTCGAGTCCATGTGATGAGACTTCCATTATAACATGTGTTACACCGGCTTTATTCATTCTATAAAGTGTTTTTTGGAGATCAATGGCATCAGGCGTGGTTACGGGATTGTCAAAAACCTGATGGTTATATCGGATGTTGATTGTTCCAATAACACCTGTGGCAAACCCGCATGTCTCAAAAATACTTTCAAGCAGCCATGTGGTTGTTGTTTTTCCATTCGTTCCCGTAATACCCACCACTGTCATCTCATTAGACGGATGGCCGTAAAAGTTGGCTGAGATAAAGGCCATGGCAAGTCTCGAGTTGTCAACCAGAATAACATTCTTGCGATTGTGGTGATTGGTTTGGGCAATAACCGCTATGGCCCCATTTTCAAAAGCCTGGTCAATATAGTCGTGACCGTCAACTACAAATCCTTTGACAGCAATGAAAAGACCACCTGGTTTTACATCTTTGGAGTTTGATGAGATTGAGGAAATGTCATGATCATGAGTGATGACAGATGTTGGAAAATCTTTTATCAGATCAGACAATTTCAATTTTTTTCTCCTGATGATAATGAAACGACCATTTGTCTGTTTTTTTCAGGGGGTATATTTAAATAGCTAAATGATTCAGCCATGATTGTTTTAAAAGCAGGTGCTGCCACATCCCCTCCATAATAAAGGTTTCTTGGCTCATCAACCGCTACAAGAATGGCAAGTTCGGGTTTGTCCTCAGGAGCAAATCCGGCAAAAATTGAAGTGTAGTTGTCTTTTGAATACCCTTTTTTATCTTTCATGGCTTTTTGAGCGGTACCGGTTTTTCCACAAACCGTATATCCGGCCATTGCCGCTTTTTTACCCGTGCCATCGTCTTCTACTACCATGCGCATCATACTTTTAACCTGCGCGGAACTCCTCGAGGATATGACCTGTCGTATTTTTTCCGGGTAATAGGTTTTTAAATCTCTTCCATTGTTGGATATGATCTTTTTGATCAATAACGGTTTCATAAGAACACCATTATTGGCAATGGCACTGATACCGCTTATAAGTTGTACGGCAGAAACAGAAACACCCTGGCCAAAGGAAATGGCGCTGGCATCCATTTTAGACCATTTTTGATATGGCAGCAGTATGCCAGGCGTCTCTCCTGGAAATCCAATCCGGGTTTTTTCCCCAAAACCAAAAGCAGTCAGATATTTGTGCAAGGCTTCATTTCCTATCGTTGCCCCGATTTTTGTAACGCCGATATTGCTTGAGAATTTGATGATTTGATTAATGGAGAGCCAATCATGGGAATGGGTATCACGAATGGTATAGGATCCGATTTTATAGGTGCCGTTCTCACAAAAAAAGATGGATTTGGGCCCAAATCCGCTTTCCAGTGCAGCAGCAGCAGTAAAGACCTTCATGGCAGATCCCGGTTCAAATGCGTCGGTAACGGCACGGTTTCTGAAAACGACGTTATTATATTGCTTGAAATTGTTTGGATTGAATTGCGGGAAATGAGCAATGGATAGAAATTCGCCTGTTTGCGGTTTCATAACCAACGCGATTCCGGATTTAGCCTGGTGATTCTTGACTGTCTTTTTGAGTATTTCTTCACTTAAATATTGAATTTTTTTGTCAAGCGTCAGAACAATGGACTTTCCTTTAAGCTCAGTTCTTTTTTTCTTGTCAATATCAAGAACTCCCCCATTTCCATCTTTTTTAACCCTGATCTTTAAAAAGCTGCCTTCCAGGATTGAATTATATTTATACTCAAGACCTTCAAGGCCGGAATTGTCCGTTCCAGTAAATCCGATTATTTGTGCGGATAGATTCCTGTTGGGGTAAAATCTTTTAGAATCATTCTCAAAATAAATACCCCGTAATTTCAATTTCTTGATTTGCTCAGCCTGATCTGGGGAAACACTTTTGGCAATGCTTGCATACTTTCGCTGGGAGGAGAGTTTGGCCACAAGCTTTTTTTTGTCAACCGCCAGTATTTCAGACAGTTTTTTGGCCACAAGCTTTGGTTTTTTTATCACTGAGGGGTTTGCCGTAACAGAGACAGCATCAATACTGGTGGCCAGTTTGTTCATGTGCTTATCAAAAATCTGCCCTCTTTCCCCTTTGACTGTAATATATCTGGAATATCCTTTCTCCGCTTTTTTAGTCAGCTCTTTTGCTTTGAAGATTTGAATGTCAAAGGATTTGAGGCCCAAAAGAAAAATTGATGAGACAATCAAAATCTGAATAAAAATGATTCGGTGTCTTATCTGTTTATTGTTTTTTCTGGACATCACCCGTCATCCTCCAAGAGGTAAATGGTTTGATCCAATGTGTCATTGGAGAGATTCAGCCGGGTTTTGGCAATACGGGTAATTCGGTCATCTGATTTTAGTCGGTCTCTTTCAACGTTGAGTGCCTTATTATAAGAAACCTTCTCTATGTGGGCTGCCCTTGCTTTGGACACTCTTAAAATGGTCTGGGTGGATTCTGTTCTGATCCAGGTATAAACCAGAAGCTCAATAAAAATCAGGCTGATTATAACCAGCCAGAGAAATCCTATTTTCTGGGGCTCTACCTTTTTAGGAGATATGTCATTTTTAATTGCCATAGATTAAATTCTTTGAGCTACCCTTAATTTTGAACTTCTTGACATTGGGTTGATTTTCACCTCTTCCTTTGTTGGTACAAGGGGTTTTCTGAAAACCGACTTCATCTTTGGCGTAAATCCGCATAAACAAACAGGAAGATCCTTTGGGCAAGTGCAGCCATCTTCAAAACTGCGGATGGCCTTTTTTACTATACGGTCCTCAAGGGAATGAAAAGAAATTACGCAAAGGCGACCACCTGTTAAAAGAAGAGAGGGCACCCTTTTCATAAAGGTTTCAAGTCGTTCAAGCTCCTTGTTTACAGCAATTCTTAATGCCTGAAAGACTCTTGTTGCCGGATGAATGCGCTGACCGTATACAAATTTCACTGGTATCGCTTTTGTAATCATTTGTGCAAGTTGAAAGCTGGTATTAATGGGCGCATTTTTTCGTTTTTTCACTATGCTTTTTGCAATCCGCCGTGAGAATTTTTCTTCTCCGAATTTAAAAAAAATGTTTATCAATTCATTCTCCGGGAATGAATTGATGATATCAAAGGCTGTCAGATCGTTTCGAATATCCATTCGCATATCCAATGGTTCATTCTTGTTAAAACTAAATCCGCGTTTACCGTTTTTCAGTTGGTTGAGTGAAAAGCCTAGGTCAAGGAGTATGGAATTTACGCCTTTTATCCTGCTTGAGTTCAGAATCTGTGGAAGATCGGAAAAATTGTTGTGATATAATTGCACATTTTTTTTATAGGGATGTAAAATTTTTTTTGCATGATCAATGGCATCCAAGTCCTGGTCAATCCCGATGAGCAACCCGCCAGGGAGAATAGCCCTGGTGGTTGCAAGTGCATGACCGGCTCCACCCAGAGTACAGTCCACACTGATATTTCCGGGTTTAAGGTTCTGGTGCTCATGCACCTCTTGAGACATTACAGACGTATGCTCAAATCCCATTGCTTACAACCCTAAAGAAGCTATTTCCTCTCTTACTTCTTCTTTTTTAAGTTTTTGCTCCATTTTTTTGTTGATCTTGTCCCATTGATCCCGGGCCCAGATTTCAAACCGATCCAGGTTGCCTACAAGAACAATATCTTTTTCAAGATTTGCATATTCTCTTAAACTTTTGGGGATAAGTATCCTGTCTTGTTTGTCGCACATGCATTGACATGAGTTTCCCAGGAAAAATCTTCTAAATTCTGCCATGGCACTTGTTTTTGCTGACAAAATTTTAGTTTCAACTTTTTCCCACTCACTAAAAGTGTAAGCGTATAGACAGTCGTCCTTGTTTGAGACCATGACCCCATAGACTTTATCTGCCTTTAAGATATTTTTGAATCTTGAAGGGATGATAACCCTGCCTTTGACGTCAATTGTATGAAAGGAGCTTGATCGAAACACTTATTAAAGCCTTAGATAAATAGTTAAACTCATCCACTTTCCACCACCCTCATCCACATTTACGCGAAACTAAAGAGCTAAGTCAAGAAAAAAATTAATTTTTTTTTTAAAAAATGGAATATAACTGATTATCAAGGGTATTTTAGGAGAAAATGTAAAATGGATAAAAGTGGAGGTAAATGATCTATAGTGCGTTGGAAATGGTCTGACGGATGGATTCTATAACCTTGTCAGGGTGCTCCATGTAGTGATTCAGGATATTAACAGGGGGATGAACAATGATTTCAATTGAGCCTGGCGTAAGGTCAAGGGTGTCGGAAGGGAGAATATGAAAAGAATTTTTAATGGTGACCGGCAGGATAGGCAGATCTGTTTCCAAAGCAAATCTGAAAGCACCCTTTTTAAATGGCAGGACCTTCCCATCACGGCTTCTTGTCCCCTCTGCAAAAAAGAGTACACAATCTTTTTTAGACATGTTTTTTTTAGCATCGCTGATTGATTTTATGGCAGCATCATGGTTGGAGCGGTCAACATAGATGCAGCCTAATTGATGGGCCGCTGCTCCAAAAATGGGGATCTTCTCCAGTTCTTTTTTCATTATCCATTTAATATTCAATCCAAGATGCCCGTGAAGTACAGGGATGTCTGCCATACTCTGATGGTTTGAAACGATCACATATGATCTGTTCTTTACATAATTTTTCTGCCCTTTGATGACGACTTTTATAGGAGCGATGGCACAGCAGAGTTTCGACCACAGGACGGCAATAATATTAACGGCGTCCTTTTTTAATAAAAGTCCTGTAAAAATGCTAACCAACCCTAGAATCATGGTGTTGAGAAAAAGAAAAGGAACAACAATAATCCATTTATAGGGTTGGTATACTATTTTGAATAAAGGCCTCAATTGCTATCTTTTTCTTCTTCCTTTGATATGCCTAGCAGGGTTTCAATATTAGATACGATTTCGTTGCCGTTGAATTGACTCAAGGCAAAAGCATATTGATTCGCCGAAGATAAACCCATAAAATCGTCTTCCTTGTCCATTTTAAATAGTATTAAATCTATATTCTTTTCATTTTTAAAACGTATCTTGCACAATGGTTTTTGATTTTCAAGTTTATTTTTAATGTTATCGCTCAAATATTTCTCACAACTTAAAAATGAAGCAGCCGACAGCAGGTTTGACACAATTTCTTTGTCTGCTGAAGTGCCATCATCAGACTCCCAGCTGACGGAGACCTCTTTTTTGTCTGATTTTACCTCTTTTGAAATCAGTGTTTTGGATATCCCATCTTTTTCAATACGGATCTGTTTTATTGACCCTTTCTTGAATTCCATTATTTTTTTATCTCTGAAATCATCAAGGCTTTTATCAAAACTGGATCTGAAATTGCCATTGGCATGGTAGATATTTTTATCATCTGTCAGTCTTACAAAGGTATGGTTAAAGCTTGGTGCTGTTTTCCCCATGGTAAACTGGAAAATGGTTGTTTGTCCATTCAACGCTTTTACCAGGATATGGTTTTCATCATCCAGTTCATAAGGCTTTAGATTTTCTTTTTCAGACACCAGTGCTGACAATTTTAGATTTTTTAAGGTGTCCAGCATTTTTTCAACAGAAGATGAATCAGCAGGGTAAGATTTGTCGGTAATCGTCCAGTTTTTTTCTTTTTTTGTAAATTTTATAGGGGTTTGCCTTTTGGTTATAATCAATCCTATGATTTTAGATGTATCGATTTTTTCAATTTTGGGTAGCACGTAATTGTTCTGATTTTCTTTATGGAACAACAGATATGCACCCAGAATCAGGATGATTGTGACCAGGATCAGATATTCTTTTTTCATCGTTTCATTTCCCTTATGCGTTAAAACGGTTTGCTATTTTCTTTTTCCGTGATGTCCTTTTGGCTAGAACCCCAAGGCCGAACAAGATAACCAGAACCGGCAGGGCTATAATATTAAAGGCCTTTATTAAACCTCTGCCAAAGGGTGTGGTCTGGGCAATGGGATTTAATGTCTGCTGTTTGCTCCGTAACCTGGCTATTTTATCTCCCCCGTTCAAATGATCAATGACATTTAAAATAAAGGTGGAATTGGTTGATCTGCCTTCCGGATCCAGCATATTATCCTGAAGCATCTGGGAACAGGGAAGTACAAACAATTTAGCCGGTTTGGATGTTTCTATAAATGTATGCTTTGCCGCAACCCCTTTAAAGGTGCTTTGTCCATCTGAGATCTCCTTTTCTCCCATTTCTTTTTCAGGTATCTTTTTCCCTTTAAAATAACTTGAGAATGTTCCGGATAAAAGATAGGCAAGATCATAGGATTTCATCTCCTCATCTTCTTTTGGAGGGGTGATGAACATGGGATTCAGATTAATCATTCCCTCCATCAACCATGATTTATCAGATGAAGACAACAGCTTTGTTGCAACAACCTTGCCGGTGTCAATATTTTCCTGAACAAGCTCAAGTGGGGATATCTGCAGGGCAATGAGCCCTTTGATATTATCCATGAACACAGGGGTATTGTTAATGGTTTTTTCTTTTAACAAAGGGGCGAAATAAATATTTTGTTCTCCGCCGCCCATGTTTTGGGGGGCCTGATGTGTGTAGGATTCTTTGTCTAAGACATAGGCCTTTTTTATGTTTACGCCATAATGGTGTAATAGTTTTTCAAGTCCGGTATCAATGGGCTCGTATCTTGGCGGCATGCCCATCTGGCCTTGAGGTGGCGCTATTTCGTTAAATGAATCCGAGAAAAACGCAATATTTGTTCCCTTCATCAGAGCCTGGTCAATCTGAAACAGTTCATAATCTGAAAATTTTTCAGTGGGTCTTGCAATAATCAGAGCACTTAATCCATCGGGAATCGATTTGTCTTTTAAGCTAATCGGTTTTATCGAATACCGGGAGGAAACAAGTGTATTGAATACCTGCATGGCGTCTGATGGTCTGCCCTGCATCATGGCCAGCCTGTCAGGCATGAGGGCATGAGTGCCATGATCTGCCAAAAACCCGATATCTTTGTTAATGCCGATCAGTTTTTCTACGATGGCGTTGAGCTGCTCTCCCAAAGCATCCGGGTCTGCCATTTGATAGGTGGTACCGATGATGGGAAGTTCCATGGCGGAGATTAGCGGCAGGGTTGTTGTTTTCCCTTTAAATTCAACCACAAGACCGGCAGCTCCACTTCCGGCCATAATATTTTTGTCAGGAATTGCCGGCCAGGAAAGAGCCATTAAATCGTGTTTATTTCCAAGGGCTTCAAGTTTATCTTTTTCTACAATATCAACTTGTTTAAAATCAAGAATGCCAAGGCTTTTAGCGTTGAGTTTTAAAATGCTGTCAGATACGGCTTTTCCCAGCATTGGCAGTTGATCAAGTCCAATCATCGGGGCAATGGTATTAAGGGATGAGGATAAATACATGGTGATATTTACTTTTTCATTAAGCCTTAATAATGCACTCACCTTGTTGTTCATTTTCTGGATGGCGGTGGTCAATTTGTATTCAAGTCCATTTGTATCAGTGATGGCTTCAATTTTCTCCATCAAATCCCCGTGAAGTATGACCAGACCCATATAGGCGTTTTTAAATTTGACCTCATCGTTTTCCATGATTCGAATCTGTATGGGATTGATGCCGTAATCTTTTGCCATATCGCGGCTTTCATCAGCTTTTTGACTCAGTGCACCGTCTTCTTGTGTGACATCATAAAAGGTATAGTTAAAATATTTTTTCCCCTTTGCAGAGTATTCTTCTAAAAGATCTCTGAGATATCGTTCTGTATTATTGTGTGGTGCCGGAAGATCCTTTGAAAAGAATACTTTTATGCTCAGGGGTTCTGACAGGGTTGCAACAACATCCTGGCTTGCCTGTGATAAAGAATATATTTTATCTTTTGTGAGATCAGCCCTGAAAAAAAGTGTGATTCCGACGATATTTACCAAACCGATTATGATAAGATATAAAATAAATTTAAAATATTTTTCTTTTATTGAAAAGTTACCCATTGTTTCTCCTTAGTTCTTCTCATGCATGACAATATATGTTGAAAAAATGAAAATAAAGATCACACTCACAAAGTAAAGAATATCTCTGGAGTCGATAATGCCTCTTGAAATATTGGCAAAGTGGGAGTTTGCACCAATGTATTCTATGACAGATATAATTTTTGTCGGCATGAAAAATAATAGCTTGTCAAGAATGGTTAAAGTAAAGCATAGCGAGCATCCAATGATGAAGGCAATGATCTGATTTCTTGTGAGAGAAGAAGCAAACAATCCAAGGGAACAATAGGCTGCCGCAAGAAAGATAGCACCAATATAACCGCCTATCACAGGTCCTGGATCAACTTCGCCTATAAAGGAGATAAAAATCGGATAAGATAATGTTGGAATTAACATGGACGCTGTAAACCCTGTGGCAGCCAAAAATTTGCCCAGAGCAATATCGGTAAAGGACACTGGCATGGTTAAAAGGGTTTCATAGGAACCCACATTTTTTTCTTCGGAAAACAGCCGCATGGTAATGGCCGGTATGATAAAGGAAAAGGTGATGGGTAAAAGAGAGAAAAAATCTCTTAAATCTGCTCTGCCAAAAATAAAAAAGGTGGAAAAGAAAAACCACCCTGTTACAATCAGGAATAAAGATATCACGATATATGCAATGGGTGAGATGAAATAATCTTTGAATTCTTTTATGGCAATGTTTTTTATTTGTCTCATGATGTTTATGCTTCCTCCCTTGTCAATTCCCGGAATATTTTCTCAAGGGTTTGGGATTCCTTTATAAGTTGCACGATTATCCAGTCAGTATCTTTTATTTTGAGATAGATGTCGGATCTGAAATCATGATCTTTGTATTCATTATCTGAAATGGTGATTTCAAAAGAGACAAGATCTTTTTCTATCGGGTCAATAAGGTTAACCTCAAGGCATGAATGGATACTTTTCAGGAGGGATGTGGCATCGTCTTTAGGGGCTCCTTTCAGGGATAACTTGATTTGGGAATTTTGCTGAGCTCCGAATTTTAAATTGTCAGTGGTATCATCAGCAACCATTTTCCCGTTGTGGATAATCGCTATTCTATCGCAGGTTGCCTCGGCTTCACTCAGGATGTGCGTGGAGAAGATAATCGTTTTTTCTTTACCAATGGTTTTAATAATATCTCTTATTTCCGCAATCTGGTTCGGATCCAGTCCGGAAGTCGGTTCGTCCAGGATTAAAATTTCCGGATCAGTCATCATGGCATGGGCAAGGCCTACCCTTTGCTTCAATCCCTTAGAGAGGTTGGCAATGGGCTTGTCCATAATGGAAGAAAGCCCGCAAATATCTGATAATTGAAGGAATCTGTCATATCGGACTTCTTTGTCATCAATTCCTTTTATTTTGGCCACATACTCAAGATAGTCATATACCAGCATGTTGTGGTAAAGCGGGGCGGATTCAGGCAGATAACCGATCATGGATTTTATCTGGATGACATCTTCGGGCATTTGAAAATCTTTTATTTTTATCGTACCTGAATGCGGCCTGAAATACCCGGTTAACATCCGTAATGTAGTTGTCTTCCCTGCGCCGTTTGGACCGAGAAGGCCTAAGATTTCACCTTTTCGGATGGTCATGCTGATACTATTGACAGCACAAAAGTCTTTATAATACTTGGTTAGGTTTTGAACTTCAATCAACGTTTTCTCCTCAATTAAAAGTGTTGAAACTTGCTATATGAAATTCTTTGGTTTTGCAAGCCCCATATTTTATAATTAAAATTTTTCTAAAGCATTACTTTTTTCAATAAAATCAGAAAGCTCTGCTTCTCTTTTGTTACAGTCAAATATTGCTTTTCCAAACCGCCGGCAATAGGGATCATCTTTTCCCAGAATGGCAGTGGCTTTTTTATAAAGCATGCGGCCTTGATTGAAATGATCAACGATTTTTTTTTGTAGAATTTTTCGTTCCTTGTGTCTGGCCTTTTCAGCACTGATAATAGATTCAAGCTTTTTTACCGAATATTCAACCAGCGCATCCCGAGGGGTTCCGTATGCCTGGGAAATCGTACCAAGGGACTCAATGGTTTTGCGGCTTAATACAAAGGTTTTCTGTTTTCTGGGGATTTTTTTAAATTGTCTGATTCGAATAGTTTTTGCAATGATACTCAAGGCATCCGGGTCTTCTATAATATGATCAAAAAGCGATTTTTGTTTGATTCCCATGTGAATTGCGACAAGTCCAATGGCATCAATGGCTTTTTGGGAAAGCTTAAATGTTGCCCGGACAGATTGTTTCCCCCTTAGCTCAAACATGGTTGTTCCGGGGAATTGATCCTCTATCTTTGACATAATTGCCTCCTTTTCGGATCGGGTATTATTAATTTATTTCATTCAAAATAGTAATGAAAATATATTATGGCTAAAATTTTACAATAAAACAATTATAGTATCAATGGGAAATATGAAAGATGACTGAAAAATAATCTTGATTTTAAAACCATGCAAGGCCCAAGGACAGGATAATACTTGCAACTATAAAATGGATTTCCCGGCCAGATGGTGAAAAGTAAGGCTCAGTCCTATCGTCGTTATAGCATCTTGATTCCATGGCAAGAATAAGATGATTCGCAGATAAAAAGGTTTTTTTTAATAAAGGCAGGACAAGACGGATAATTTTTTTAATCGGATTTTTTTGAAGATCTGCGCATCGTGCCTCCTGGGCTTGTGATATCTCTTTTGCCTGGTTTAGAATGATTGGCATAAAACCAATGGAAAGGCTTATCATGACAGCCACCCTTTTTTCCGGAATATATGGGACAGGTTGTAAAAACCACTGGACAGCATTTTTTAAAGAGGATGTCCTGGTGGTGGAGGCAAAAAGGATTCCTGATACCATGACCAAAAAGAATTTGTATGCCACTAAAGTGCCGTTCTTTACCCCTTGTTCAGTTATGGACACCTCATAAAAGGAAAAAAGAATATCCCCCTTCATTGTGAGTGATCGTGCTAAAAAAATGAAGAAAAGCAATAGTATAAAATACCTAAGGTGGCTTAAGGTTGATGACATATTAAGGCCTGAACGATTAAAGAAATAAAATAGGATTAAACTATAAAGGAAACAGGTTAAAAAGTGCGCAGACAAAATGGACATACTCAAAAGGCACATGATGAAGAATTTACACCTAACATCAAGCATATGCAGCATGGAATCACCCCGGCGGTATGTGAACGGTGTCATGTATGCCACGGCTGTATCCCCAGTCCGAATTTTGAGGAACACGGTTCTTTGATCCCGTAGGATTCCAAATGCGTGACCATATCCGTTGGCGAGCCATCTTCTTTAATTTGACCATTTTCCATAATAATGATTCGAGTGGCTTCACTAATTATGACTTCAACATCATGGGTTGCAATGATAATGGTATGACCTAACCGGTTCAGATCAATGATTGTTGAGAGCACCTGGATGGTCCCTGGATAATCCAGGTTGGAAAAAGGCTCATCAAAGACGATCACCTGGGGATCCATCACCAGAACCCCGGCAATAGCCAGTTTTCGTTTTTCACCACCTGAAAGGGTAAAAGGGGCCCTATCTTTTAAATGTAAAAGGCTTAAGCCCTCAAGCACATGCGTTACCTTGTCATTGATTTTTTGCCGGTTGAATTTTAAATTTTCAAGGCCGAATGCCACTTCGTCAAACACGGTGTCTCCCACGATTTGGGTGTCAGCATCCTGGAATACCATACCAATGGTTTTCCGTGTTTGGATAAGGTGGTTTTTAATATCCTGACCATTTACAATAATTACACCTGAATCTGGTGATAAAAGTCCGTTTAAATGCCTTAAAAAGGTTGACTTACCAGATCCATTTCTGCCTGCCACAACGATAAATTCACCTTTATAAACGGCCAGGGATATACTGTTGATCCCCATGTGGCCATCGCTAAAGGTATGGCTAAGCGCTTTTATTTCTATCAGTTTTTTTTTCATGAAGGTTTATAAATGGGTCAGGTTTATAACTTGATCACAGGCCTTAAATTTTTTGCAATAAATGCGGCTGCAACTATTTTAAGGGCATCACCGATGAGAAAAGGATACATTCCAACGGCAAGTGCTTTTTCAAATGTCATGGAAGTCACAACCTTCAGCCATGGTACGCCTGCTGCGTAGACGATCAAAGAACCAATAATCATGGCGATAATATCCGAAGACATTTTCCTGCCAAGTCCCTTTGAAATACCGGCCGTAACAAATACCGCCGGAAGATAACCCAGCAGATAGCCGCCGGTTGGCCCGAATAATTTACCGATACCCGATCCTCCCCCTGAAAAAACAGGAAGACCCAGAAGTCCTATTAAAAGATAAACAGCCACGCACACAAGTCCCCAGACCGGGCCCAAAATGATCCCTGCAAGAAGGACGAACATGTTCTGAAGGACAATGGGTACAGGACCGATGGGGATGATAATAAAAGCGCCTATGGCAATAAAAGCAACAAATAAAGAGGTATATACACTCATTTTAAGCTGGTTTAAATGATTCATATTTTTTCCTTTAGTTATGAAAACAATCTCCGTAAATTATTCTTTTAGTTTCACCGGTATTATCTTCAATTATTAGAGCACCTGTATCATCAACATCAATGGCAAACCCCTCGTAGAATTGGTTCAGGGTTTCAATCCTGACATGGCAGCCTATGGTTGATGTCTGTTTTTTCCATTGCTCAATAATTTTGGGGCAATCGATGATTTGAATATGATTTTTAAACTCGTCCAGAAACGTTTCCAGGATTAATCTTCGGGACAGGTTTTGATCCAATACATCTTTTAATGAAATGGCCCGGGATTCAATTTTTTGAGGCTGATTATTTACATTAATGCCAATACCGATATTTAAAAATTCAACCATATCCCCCCGGGTTTCCATTTCTGAAAGAAGACCCGCCAGTTTTTTGCCATTCAATAAAAGGTCGTTGGGCCATTTGACACTTACATCCAATTCAAATAAACGCCTCAATGATCTTGAAAGACTTAAAGAGGCTGCAAAATTGTAAATATAGGATAATTGCGGGGGGGTATCAGGCTTTAATATAAGGGTGAACCATAAGCCGCCTTTTGAGGAAAACCATTTTCTATTCAGTCTTCCTCTGCCCAAGGTCTGGTTTTCTGCAATCACAACACTTAAATGGGGCGCATTATTTTTCACCAGGTTTTTTGCCTTGTCCATTGTTGTTTCAAGTTCCTGGAAATGGAATATTTTTTTTTGCAACTTTTTTTTGAAACAAAAAGGCAGCAAAAGATCGTCATGGTTTAAAAGTACGTATCCCTTTGGCCTGGATTCAATATGAAACCCACTTTCTTTCAAGCCTTTGATGTGTTTCCATACAGCCACTCTGGAAACATTTAAAGTGTTGCTCAATTTGACGCCGGAAAGGATTTTTCCCTTTGCCAGATACAGCAATTCTAATATGCGGTTTTTAATATTTTGTTGTTCGTTAACCATACCAGGAGAATACAGTTAACAAAAATTAAAATTAAGATCAAGATATATATCCAAATTTATCTATTTTGCCATTCTTGGCATTTTGGGTAGACGTCTTTGGTAGGTTTGATTAAAGCTGAATAGTCAACGCTTTATTCTATTGCAAAATTTTATGAGGAGATTGGTAATGATTCCTTTTTTTCAATAATTCAGTCGGATCATTCATGCCTTGACTGTAACTCTTTTTAAGGGGGGAACTGCTGCAATGGTTATCCTTGTATTTTTTCAAAACCAATCAATCAATCAAAAAAATCAGGCTCAATTTGATTTCGAATAAGATCGTCAAAATTTTCGCGTTTGCGGATAAGCCTGGCCTGGCCGTCAATAATTAATACTTCAGCCGGTTTCGGTCTTGAATTGTAATTTGAAGACATGCTAAATCCATAGGCGCCTGCATTTTTGATCAAAATAATGTCATCTTTTCTGACTTTGTTTAACCTGCGGTTGGTTCCAATATTATCGATTTCGCATAAATTACCCACTATATTATATTTTTCAAATTCTCCATCAGGATTACTAATATTTATTATCTCATGATACGCATCATACATCATGGGGCGAAGAAGATGATTAAATCCTGTATTTGTACCAACAAAATTAATGAAACCATTTGTTTTTAAGACCACGGCTTTTGTGAGCAACCACCCGGATTCGCTCATAAGATACCTCCCGGGTTCAAACCATATTTGAACTTTTCTTCCCAAGGAAACACAAAATTTATCATATTCTTTTTTTAATATTTCTCCAATTGTGTCCAGCTCAATCACTTTATCATCAGGATGATGCCTAACCATAATCCCACCACCAAAGTTTACATATTCAATATGGTCAAATCGTTTTGCAATCTCAAAGACTGTTTTAACTCCTTTTTCAAAAACCGCTTCACTTAAAATTACGTGGCTTGAGTGCAGGTGGATACCATTAATTTTTAGATTATATTTTTTGACAAGCGTTAAAATGTTGTCAAACTGGAATAATGAGATGCCGAATTTAGATTGATTGTGCCATGCAGCGATCTTTTCTTCACTAACCTCCTGGTAATGTTCCTTGTTAATAGATGAAAAATCAAGCTGATTTAAATCTGCTTTTCCGCTTTCAATTTCTGAGAGAATGTTGGGATTTAAGCGGATACAGACGGGATAACTGCCTTTAAATATTTTTCCAAAATCTTCAAGGGTTTGCAAATTCTCAACATTAATATGCACACCAAGTTCAACAGCCTCCCTGATTTCAGAAAATTCAACAACATTGGGTGTAAAAACAATTTCTTCGGGCTTGAAACCCAGTTTCAGCCCCATTTTAATCTCTGGGATAGATACGGTATCGATGCCGGCTCCCAGGGTATGCATATATTTCATTATACTCAGATTCGTACAGGATTTTACCGCAAACATCACTTTATGGTCAATTTCCATAAAAGCGTTGCTGAAACTTGAAAACTGTTTTTTGATCACATCTGCATCATAAATATACAGCGGTGTTCCAAATGTTGCACACACATCATGTAAATCTAATCTTTGAACATTGTATGGATTATTTTTCATTCGCCTGGTCTCTTGAATTTTAGTAATTGATTATGTCTTAAATTTTTTACTCTTTCCATTAATTCATTTACTCTGGCAAGCTGCTTTGAGTTTTTTTTATGAATTAAAAAATGGCGCAAATGCCATGATATCATCCCATGAGCAGCCCATTGGATGTAAACAGGGATAAGCTCCCATTCTTTTTTTGTGATTGGCCTGATTTGATCGTACTCATAAAGAAAGGTCTCCATCAAGGAAAGGTCAGGGCGGTTATTCACAAAACAAAATCCGTTAATACCCATTCCAATTTCCATTAATAAATGATCAACACAAGCCTCCTCAAAATCAATGAGAGCAGATAATCTGCCGTTTTTAAAAAGTGTATTATCCGGAAAAACATCACCGTGGATTAAACCCATGGGAAGGCTTTGGGAAACCGGTTTTAACAGATAATGTGTCTGGTCTTCAAAATATTCATAAATTTCAGGATATTGAAAAGGTGCGGTTTCAAACTGACCAATTAAATCAATGCAATAATCCATATGGATTATATTTTTACGCGGATATTTCTCAAACCCTTGAAACGTATTAAGTTTAGCCAAACACCTTGCGATTTCTCCTGCTGTCTGACGGTTAAGTTCAGGCTCCATACCCTCTTTAAATTCATATATCAAAACCTTGCCGTTTCTTGAGTCGGAGATATAACTGCCGTCCATTCTAGAAATAAGGTAGGCTGTGGGAAAATTTATAGTTTTAAGTTCTAAAAGAAGATCAACTTCATAAATAATATTTTTTACATTTTCCTGTTGAGTGCATATTCGATAAAAAAAAACACCCTTTTCAGTTGTGATTTTATAATTAAGATTTGCAAATCCTTTGGTTAATAGTTGAGCATTTTCTACTTTTTGTATTCCATAAAGTTTACAAATTCTAGTTATTTCATTAATATCTGCAGTCAATCTTAGCTAATCTCCGACGGTTTAAATATGGGCGGATCATATATTTTTTTCAGGCGCCAGTCTATAATTATAGCAGTTTAATCAATCACACCACTATTTTATTTTACATGATAGGACAATAAACAGGCAAAAGATCAATTCCTTTAAAATGAATTGATTCCCATACCATGCAAATTTTTTGGTTTCGCCGCTATTGGGTTGGTATCGTCAGTTTTAGAAAAGCTGTAACCCCTGACATCTGTACTGAGAATCGTGGTTGGTTTATGTTGAAAACCTTCATCCACCATAGGGGTTCCAAGGTTTTGCTTTATATATTAATTAAAATATGTATATTATTTTTATAATTAAATATATATAGTGTCAGGAATACAAAAGCAATATGGTGCAGGGCTTGCAACCATGACGGCTTAACCATAAAAACCCAATGGAATATTGGAGTCGATTTCAGCTAAAATAATGAAAAATTAGAATAGTCATGTTCATTATAAAAAGAACTTTTGAGGAATTGGATATCTTCAAATAATGGAATTTTTTTTATTCAAATGATATAGGGTGTATTACTTGCCTTTTTTATCATAGTTTTTTATATCTGTTTCAAGATGAGGGAGAAAATCCATGAAGAAAATGTTTATTATCATAATATTTATTTTGTTCGGTACTATTTGTGCCTGGGGTTTAAATACTAAAAATGCCCAGGAAACGGCTGAACAGGGGAATACTTATTCAGAGGAGCAAAAAAGGATTTTCAGGCAAAGCATTCCATCAATAGCAACACAATTTATCGGAATTCCCTATAAACTGGGTGGTAAGCCCCCGCAATCAGGAACATCTGACAATTCCAACCTGTTTTTTTCTATCTATACCTCAGCTGCAAAAAAAGCCGGCTTGTCCTACAATCGATATTTGCCCATGAGATATTTATTACAGAATTTTAAGGAAGTGGACGAAAATGATATTCAAAACGGCGACCTCATCGTTCTCAAAGATGATCATGCCGCCATGATTTATAAAATTGAAAAAACAGGGAAAATTTATTTAATTTATGCATCCGAGAAAAGGCAGCAGGTTTTATCCTTTAATAGTGACAATATTGTGTTTCAAGTCTATTGGTTGGAAAATCTAAAAGGCTTTTTCCGATTGTCAGACAACATGCTGGCCCCTGTTAAATGATCAGGAAATTCTCTTCAAAAAATCATCAGCAAAGAGACCTGATAAGTATCAACGGATCAATCAATTAAATTTTAAAGATCAATCTTCAGCTTTACGCCCATAGGGTATCCCCAGTTTTTTCATCCGGTTTCTGAGGGTGCTCGGATGCAGGCCTAAAATATCGGCAGCACCGCCATCTCCGTGTACCCTTCCATTTGTTCTTGCAAGTACCCGTTGAATATGACTTGTAACGACATCATCCAGCCTGATCGTATCCTTAGGCAAAGGCGATTTTTCAGGTTTATTCTTTTTGCCGATATTCAATTGGCCAAAATCTAAAGGACCCAGAGGGTTGAGAATCAATGCTCTTTCCACGACATTCTCAATTTCCCGAACATTTCCGGGCCAATCATAATCCATCAATACATCTATTGCATCCGGCAATATCTTTGGAAAAGATGGTAATTTTAATTCCTTTGATTTTTGGCTTACAAAATGATGAACCAGTGCCGGTATATCCTCAAGTCTTTTCCTGAGAGGTGGAATTGATATTGGGAATACATTGATGCGAAAAAAGAGATCTTCGCGGAATTCTTTTTTATTGACCATTGCTTCCAAATTTCTGTTTGTGGCGGCAATCACTCTGATATCCAGAGATATGGTTTCAGACCCACCCACCCGTTCAATTTTTTTGTTTTGAAGTACTCGCAGAAGGCGCACCTGTAATTGAAGTGGCAATTCGCTGATTTCATCTAGAAAAATTGTACCCTTGTGGGCTCTTTCAAATCGTCCTCGTTTCTGTGATATTGCTCCTGTAAAAGCTCCTTTTTCATGGCCGAATAGCTCGCTGTCAATCAAAGTATCTGGAATAGACCCGCAATTTACACATATAAAGGGACCGTTACAGCGAGCCGATAAGCTATGAATCGCATTGGCAATGACATCCTTTCCTGTCCCTGTCTCTCCCATGAGTAATACAGGGCTGTTAAGCGGAGAAACCTTCTGGACATTTGTCATAACATCCCTTAACCCAAAATTTGTACCAATGATTTCGTCACCGGTGAGGCGGCGTAATTCACTTTGCAAAAACCGGTTGTCATCATGCAGAAGTTCTTTTAATTGTGAAATCTCCCTGTGTTTAAGAACATTGGACATGGCTATGGTAAAAGGGGCTTTGAGCAAAGACAATAAAGAGGCATGCTTTTTTGTATATTTTTCTTCTCCATCGGTCAAAAAAACAATGGCACCTAAAGGCTTTTTCTTTGCAGCTAACAGCAAAACCATCAAGGATGTACATTTAACATTTAAAAATGAAAGTATTTCCCTGCTGATGGGGAACTTTTCTGGATCTTCAAAGACAAAAACATTGTCCATACCCGGAAGTTCATATTTCTTTGCTGAAATTCTTGCTTCTTCAGATAGTGGTGCCAGGATATCCAGTTTTTTGAAGTCCTCTTCGGTTGCAGTGGCAATAATTCTCATTGATCCATAAGAATGGTCATATATTTCCGAATATATTCGGTTTAAAGGAATGAGTTTATTCATATATTTGAGACAGGCAAACATTGCTTTTTCAATTTCAAGATTACTGCAGATCCGTAATGTTGCCTCTTTGAAAAACTCATTTTTATTGATTTTATCAAAATCCATTTTTCTATCCTGATTTGCATCCCAATTTTCAACCGGGTTGGATCATTAATTATAGAAGTCATCATATCTGTATAATAAACTGTCATATTTGACAATTAGAATTGTTTAATCCGGCAGTCAGGATTAAATTTATGCACTTAACTAGCCGGAATAAGCCGCTTTAATCGTGGCAAGGAGTTTGCAAAGACCCGTTATGGAATAAAACAAAGTAAAAGGGGCTATTCATATGAAATATTTGGAAATGATTTATCTGCGTTCAACAAGCGAACACTACCCGAAAGTGAAGCTGTGTCTCAAAGATATTGATTTATCCAGAAGTAACAAAGTAAATCCAGTATCCATTGATATTTATCGTAATTTTAATGTTGCCACTGATTGGAGTATCATTTTGAAAAATGAAAAAGAAGAGGCGGACATCCAAAAAAGTTCTCTGGGACTACACTTGGCTGAATTGCTCAGGGAGTTTGGAATGATACATCACAGTATATGGGTCATAGAAAAAAGTAAGGAGGTATTATGAAACGATCAACCATTCCTGGTGCAACTATTGTCGGAAAGTTTCAACAATACCAGATTCTGCAAAAAATTCATTTGTCATTTAAGTATAATTTAGGAGAATAAAAATGAAAACATTGATTTTTGGGGCGGGCCCTCTGGGTACCTTATATGCCTATCTGCTTCATAAGGCAGGCAAAGATGTGACAATCCTGGCCAGGAACAAACGGTTTGATTTCATCAGGGAAAATGGCATTGTTCTTAAAAATGAGTTTGCCGGTAAAAGAGTGTCAGCAAAGGTGCGGCTAATCGAAAGTCTTGGTGAAGATGATGCGTATGATTTAGTTATCGTTGTAATGAGAAAAAACAAACTCTTACCCGTTTTAGATGTGTTATCCCGTAATAAAAAGATAAAAAATATATTATTTATGGGCAACAATTGCATGGGATTTGATCTTTATTTTAAATATCTATCAAAAGAGAAAGTGCTTTTCGGGTTTGGAAGGGCCGGTGGTGGCCTGATAGATGATGTTGTTTGTTATGTAGACAGTGAGAAACCCGGAGGCAGGCGGATGCCTGTTATTATAGGTGAACATGAAGGCAATATCATACAACGAACCAGGGACATTCAATCATTTTTCGAAAGTTCACAGATTCCTGTTGAGATTACCCGGGATATTGATGGCTGGTTAAAATATCATATGGCTATGGTTTTTCCCATTTTACCGTCCCTTTTAAAACACGATTGCGATCCCTACAAACTGGCTGAAAACAAAGCTGATATACGCATTTGTTTACGGGCCTTTAAAGAGGCCGGAAATGTCTTGCAAAAACTGGGTTACAAAAGGCAACCCTTTAAAGTGAATATGTTTTATTGGATGCCGGAGTTCATGAATGTAAAAATATTTCAGAAGATTTTAAAATCAAAATTTGCTGAAATAGCATTTGCCATGCATGCCCGGGCAGCCGCAGACGAATTTTTGGAGCATGGAAAGGATTTCAAATCCATCACCGAAAAAACCGGTGTTAAAACAGAAAATTTTGATAATCTGCTTGTTTATATATCTTAGAACATTAAATAAACGATATCTAATTTAAATTATTTTTCACTATTTAAAAATGGATCAAATATTTTATGGGGAAGGGCCATGGAAGAATACTGGAGTAAATTTCGGGACACATATGATAAGAATCAGGAGTATGTTGTAGGAAAAGAGATTCTCACCCGTATTAATGAAGAATTGAATGGTTTGTCAGATATGGGCAAGGTTGTTGAACTGGGTTGTGGTACAGGGTGTTTTTCAGAAGTGATTGCACAAAAAGCAATTCAACTGGCAGCTACCGATTTGTCAGATGAGTTATTAAAAAAGGCAAAGGAACGGCTGAAGGCTCATCCGAATATCCGTATTCAAAAAGAAAATTGTATGGCCACCTCTTTTTCTTCCAAAACAATTGACAGTGTTTTTATGGCGAACTTAATTCATGTCATTGAAAATCCTCAAAAAGTGCTAGAAGAAAGCCATCGTATCCTCAAACACGGCGGTAAATTGATCATTGTTACGTATACCAATTATGGTATGACATTAATTGAAACAATTAAATTAGGATTAAGGTTTTTCCGAGGCTGGGGAAAACCACCCCGGCACGTACATACATTTTCACCGGATACACTTTCCCTATTAATGGAAAAAGCCGGTTTTCACATTGAAAAATCCAAACTCATCGGAGACCGGACAAAAGCATTATTTTTGACAGGAAAGAAAAAATGAGAAACCAATGAACGGCAATCCTTAGATTCTCAATGAATTTAACTTGAATATAAATCTCAAAACCTATAAGGGATAAACTAATAAAAAATTACTCAGGTTCGATTGGCAGGCAAATCATTTTCTGCCCAAGTTAAAAATGATACGTAGCTGTAGAGGATAAATATTTTTTTAGGGAGATTTTTATGCGTAGATTCACTGTTTTAATTATCCTTTTATTATTTTTTTCATATTCCGCAAATGCCCTGGCCGATAATATAAATAATAAAGCATTGTCTACCGATCGTGAACAAACACAGGAACAACAGGAAAAGGATGTTGACAGAGGTGAAGCATCTTTGAAAATGCTCCAGTCCATTATTGAGTTGAAAAAAAATCTTAACCATAGAATAAAAGAAAAAAATCAACTGTTGAAAAAAAGCAGTTCTGATACAGAAAAAGAACTATTAACATCTGAATTGGAAAAATTAGACAAGCAGCTTAATGATTCTGCTGTTGACTTTGAGAGGATCGCAACGGGTATTGATATGGGCCTGTTTGACGAAAGAAAGGCCGAAGAATTTGACTGGAAAGATGAATTGGTTGGATTGATTAAACCCGGTATCAAGGAAATAAAACGGCTAACTGTCAAAGCAAGATACAAAACAAAGTTAAAAGATGAACTCTCCTACTATCAAGACCTCCTGCCTGTTGCAAGCCAGGCAACCCAGAATATTGCCCAGCTTATTTCTCAGACAAAAGACAAAGCGTTGAAAAAAGACCTGAAAAAGATTTTGCCTGAATGGAAAAGTGTTGAAAAACAAATACTAAATAAAACAGAAATTGTGAGGATGCGGCTGGATGAAATAGATAATGAGGAAAAATCCATTATTGAAACATCCCAGACATCCATAAAAAATTTTTTCAAGACAAGGGGTCTGTTTCTGTTAATCGCCTTTTTAGCCTGTGTGGGCGTACTTTTTTTCATGCGTTATCTGGCAAGGCTGATGGTCAAATTTATCCCTGGATATACTTCAAAATACAGGCCTTTTCATGCAAGATTGTTGAGTCTTCTTTTCCGGGTCGTTGCCTTTGCAATGGTTTTTTTGGTACTTGTTTTTGTTTTTTATGTGGTGGAAGACTGGGTATTGCTAAGTCTGACCATTATTTTTATCATGGGGCTTGGCTGGGCAGCCAAACATACCCTGCCTCAGTTCTGGCACCAGAGCCGGCTTATGCTGAATATTGGTTCGGTCAGGGAAGGGGAGCGCATGATTTATCATGGTGTGCCCTGGCTTGTAAAAAATATCAATGTATTCAGCGAACTTGAAAACCCCTTTCTGGAGGTTAAACTGAGAATACCAATTGAAGAGCTTCTTGGAAAAATTTCAAGACCTTTTCATAAAAAGGAACCCTGGTTCCCCTGCAAACGAAATGATTGGGTTATCCTTGCCGACGGCACCAGGGGTGTGGTGACAAGTCTATCACATGAAATGGTTGAATTGGTTCAACGAGGTGGTGCGCATAAAATCTACCAAACATCAGATTTTTTGAACCAGTCTCCCTTAAATATTTCCGTAAATTTCAGGCTTAAGATTCCCTTTGGTATCAGTTACAATCTACAGAAAGACTCCACGGGAAGTGTTTTAGACATTTTAAAGTCATATATCAGTGAGCAGATTGATAAAGAGGGATATAAAAAAAATCTGCTTAATCTTCGAGTGGAATTCCAGCAGGCAGGTGCGTCATCCCTCGATATCGTCGTGATTGCAGATTTTAAAGGCGATTTGGCACCTTTATATAGGCGTTTGTCCAGGGCGATCCAACGGTGGTGCGTTGATACCTGCACTTTGAACAATTGGGAAATTCCTTTTCCTCAGCTCACTATTCATAAATAAAAAATTGGGTATAAACAAAAGATTGGTCACAAATAAAGGCTTATTTTAAATGGCAGATGAATCCACAAAAAGGGAAATATTACCCGGCTCAAAACTATTCAGGCAATTCTGGAACGAAAAAGGACCCTTTGCATATGCATTGACCTCAAACCAGTTCCCACCTGTAATGCTGGAACCTGAGGAGTGGATTTTTTCAAATGATATAAAGGTCATTCTTAAAGAGTTGATGCAGTTTGATAAAAGGAAAATGAAGATTATAAAAGCACCGTTTAATCAAAACAATAAAAAAATATTACGCCCAGAGATCTTAAGCCCATGGAAGATTAATAATTTTCCTGAAGAGTGGGATGGTTTTACTTGTGATATGTTTATCCCCCAGGGATATCTGACAAGGAAGGTCATAGGAAAAGTCGAGATGGCTCCCGAAAAAATTGAGGCGGAATTGGTTGAAGCCGTTTTTTTTTCCTGTCTGGAAGAAAATATAGATCAACTTGGTTATCAGCTCTTAAAACCCAAGGGTTCATCTAAATATGCGGCAATAGAAAAATATCTTCAGGAATGGGAAAAAGATGAACAGGATGCAGGCCTTTTGTAATATTTAGACCTTTCCTTCTAAAATCAGATGTAGCATCATTTTTTTATAATTAATTCCGGCTTTTTTGAACCCCTTTGTACCGTATTTCATGTTGCCTTCCAGTACAAAGAACTTCTTATTGTATTCAATAATATCAATGCCTACATCATCCCATCCGCATTTTAAAGCGGTCAGTTGCGCAAGATCAAGGGCTTTTTGAGGCAGGGGCTCAAAGCTGATGGCACCCCCCTGTGAAACATTGGTCTTAAAATTGTCTTTGGCAGCGACGCGCCAATAGGCAAGCCTGATCTTTTTACCGATAATAATAATTCTCATATCGCGATCAATGGGAAGATACTCCTGTATATAGGCAGGGCCTCTTTTTTGTAAATACAGGTAAAGATCTTCAGAATTTTGAATCAGGAAAACATCATTGCCCCTTGATGATCCCCTTGCCTTTTTTGCAATAAAAGGGAAGGAAAAAAAGGAAAGGATGGTTTGCTTCTGTTTTTTTCCATAAAATATTTTGGTTTCAGGGTGAGGAATACCAAGCATATTAAAAGCAGCGGTCTGTTTAATCTTGTTTAATGCAAATTTATAGGTATGAAAATTAGGAAATGTTTTTTTCCCCATGGCGTTAAAAAGATCTGCATAAAATGCCGTGGGGTAATAGATTTTTTTTGCGCTTAAAATAAGATTTTGTTCTTGGTTGGAGTAATCCTGAAAATTGGGTTTAAACCCCAAGGTCTGAATCAAAGGGTATTTTTTTAACCGTGCTCCCAGGGCAAGAGGCCTGCTGTTCAAATTTAATTCCTTATTATGTTTAATCGGCCAGTTTTTGTCAGGCAGTCAATGGTTTTAACGATAACCATTTGGGTTTTGTTTTTGCCAATTCCATGTATCTTTGCACATGTCAGACAGTGCTTTATTTGCGCGCCACCCAAGTTCCTTTTCTGCCTTGGAAGGGTCTGCAAAGCAGGCATCGATGTCACCGGGCCTTCGATCTACTATTTTATAGGGGATTTTTTTGCCGCTTGCCGCTTCCAATCCCTTGATCATTTCAAGAACTGAATAGCCTTGCCCTGTACCGAGGTTATAAATCACAAGTCCGGGTTTTGCCCAAAGTTTGGGCAGGGTTTTAATGTGGCCCAATGCCAGATCAACCACATGAATATAATCTCTGATTCCGGTGCCGTCCGGGGTATTATAATCATTTCCAAATACATTTAGCCGGGGCAAAACGCCTGCGGCCACCTGTGATATATACGGCATCAGATTGTTGGGGATGCCAAAAGGGTCTTCTCCTATTTGCCCGCTTTTGTGCGCTCCCACAGGATTAAAATATCTTAATAAGGCAATGTTCCAGGCATTGTCAGAGATATAAAGATCCTGAAGGATTTCTTCTATCATCAGTTTTGTTCTGCCATATGGATTGGTTGCTGAAAGTGAAAAACCTTCTTTTATGGGAAGAGATGCAGGGTTTCCATAAACAGTTGCCGAAGAAGAAAAAACCATATTTTTTACATTATACTCTTCCATTACAGAAAGAAGATTTAATGTTCCTGTAACATTGTTGTGAAAATACCTTAAAGGAATGGAAACGGACTCACCCACCGCTTTCAAACCGGCAAAATGGATGACCGCATCTATTTTGTGTTCAGAAAAAACAGACTGAATCTGCTTTTTGTTCAAAAGATCGGCCTTGTAAAAATCCAGGGGTTTTCCTGTAATATGTCTCACACGGTTTAAAGATTCCTCAGAACTATTGGAAAGATTATCCAGAACGATCACATCATGATTTTCGTTTAAAAGCTCAACACAGGTATGGCTTCCAATATATCCGGCGCCACCGGTTACAAGAATTTTCATAGGCAATCCTTATGGTTTTTGAGCATTACAGGTTTTTTATTGGCTGTAATCAACACAATTCATCGCAGACATTACAATTTTTACAATCTTTTGTACAGCATGTCATCCAGTTAAAAAAATATGGATTCAATATTCGGGTTTTTGTTATTTTAAAAAAGAATGTATTTCCCATCTGGTATTTAAGGCGCATTTAAATTTATAATCGTATTTTATAATAACCCGATTATTTAAAGCAATCATTAAAGGGCATTTTAAAAGAATAAAACCACTATAAACAAAGGAAAATAAAAAATCATAACATTGACATGACCGGAGTGTATGATTAGAATCAAGAAACCAAGGGACACAATAACCCTGAAAAATAAATAAATGAGGAAGGAGAGTTTTACAATGATTGATTTGACAGATCCTGCCAAAGTGCAGATAAATGAATATTTCCAGGGTAAAGAACCTACCCCGATTCGGATTTTTCTCAACTCAGGCGGCTGAGGCGGACCTTCTCTTGCCATGGCTCTGGATGAGCCAAAAGACACAGATGACAGCTTTGACATTAAAGGTTTGAAATTTGTTGTTGATAAAGAGTTTATGCAAAAAGCGGAAAATATTAAAATAGATTTTACCGGGATGGGATTTCATCTTGATTCAAATCTTGTTATCGAAGATTCCGGATGCGGTGGTTGTGGCTCCGGCGGTTCCGGCGGTTCCTGCGGGGACTGATAAATTATATCTTTTTATAAAGGGAAAGGTGAGTGGTTTTTCAAATCACCTTTCCCTTTAAACGTCTTATATCGCTTTTTTCCATAAGTGGATATCTGTCTTCCCCCTCCAAAAAAACAATTAAATATATTTTCCTTTGACAGATATTTCAGGTTTTACATTGATAATTAACAAAGATAAGGTCTTCGAAATTTTTCCTGACTGAGGCGGGCTTGCCTGGATTTGTTTTGGCTAATCTTTCGACTTTATGACAATCAAACACCCTTTTTTTATGGAAACGGATGCAAAGGTCTCAATAAAAGAATTACTGACACCAAGACTAGATCCCCTCTTAATTGTTTGGTCTGACAACGGATATTCAAGACCTTTTAAAGTAACTCCTATTACTTTGTCTGTCACGGGGATAATGGATAGAAAATCATCAGGCCCGCCCTTGATTCTTAAATAGCGATTTACGATATGAATTTGATTGTTCTTATTTATAATTCTGGCAGGGATATTTTGCCGGGCCAGTTTTTGTAACAGAAAAATATTGGCCAGTGTGTGATCCAGCCTAGATCCTGTGACACCTAAAAAAGTGATGTCGGTTGCATTGTTTTCCAACGCCCAGGATAGACAAAGCTCAGTATCGGTTTGGTCTTTTTTCGGAGAGAAACTCAGTGTCTTTACCTGTTTTTTTTTAAAAAATTGTTGATCATCCGGATGGATTGAATCAAAATCACCGATCATTATATGGGGTGAGATTTTTAATGCTCTTAAATGCCTGGCGCCTCCGTCAGCACTTATAATCAATTGAGCACCCCGTATCCAGTCTAAAGTTTCCTTTGTATGGTCCAGGTCACCGTTGGCTATAATCACACATTTCATAGGCAATTTACTACCATGAAAACAAGGGAATGAAAACCCGAATCTTTTTAACACACCTTGACTATTTGCCCGCTAAAATATATTTTTCCTGGAAATGAAACGTTTTAATACGATAAACAGATATATTTTCAGGGAACTTCTGTCTCCATTTGCCATCAGCCTGTTTTTTCTAACCTTTGTGTTTTTGATGACACGGATACCGGAAATCACCAATATCGTTGTTAACTACAATGCAGATATTTCAGCCATTGTATGGATGATGATTTATACACTTCCAAGATTTTTGGAATTTACCATCCCCATGTCCATCATGATATCCATTCTTTTGACAGTTATGCGCATGTCACAGGAAAATGAGATTGTGGCATTAAAAGGGGCAGGCGTATCCTTATATAAATTATTGCCTCCTGTAATGATTTTTTGTTTTTTAGGGGTGTTTTTGACATTGGGCATAACCGTGTTTGGTGTGGCATGGGGTAAATTGTCCATTAAAAAGAAAAGTATTGAGATTGCAAGATCAAGCATTGATGCGGCCCTTCAGGAAAGACAGTTTAATTCAGAACTGGAAGACGTCATGATATATGTCTCCCATGTGGATATGAAAACAAAAGCATTAAAAGATGTTTTTATAGAGAACAGAAGAACCAAAGGGGTCATCAGTATTTCTATAGCCCCTTCAGGAAAACTAATGCGGATGAATAATGAGCAGGTATACACCATAAGACTCTATAATGGCGTCATCAATCAGGTGGATATTGAAGATGGCTCTGTAAGCAGTATTCATTTTGAAAATTATGATATTAATATAGATTTGAACCTCATGGATGAAGGTAAGGGTGAGATAGCAAAAGAGCTGGATGAAAGAAGCCTTGCAGAACTGGTTAAGTATATAAGGTCAAAACCGAAACATAAAGGCAACTTGAACGCAGCCCTCATGGAATTTCACGAAAAATTTTCTATCCCATTAGCCTGCCTGTCCCTTGGCCTGCTTGCGTTCCCATTGGGAATCCAGTCGGCATCTTTGAGACGCTCTTCCGGATTCGGGCTGGGAATTTCCTTTTTTCTTTTGTACTATTTTCTTCTGGCCATTGGGTGGTCAGCAGGGGAAACAGGTGATTATCCCCCGGTTATACGCAGGGGGTGGCCAGACATTATTATGGGTGGAATCGGTGTTTTTTTTCTTGTGAGAAATGCCAAAGAAGACCCGGTGGTATTGCCGGCATTTATATCAATAGCATTTAAGACCCTCAAAAAAAAAATAATAAGAAAAAACTAAAACATGTCTCATCTACATAAATATTGGTTAAAGGAATTTATTAAATTTTTTTCCATCATCCAATTGATGATCCTGGTGCTGTTCGTAATAATTGATTATCTTTCCCGGATGGATAAATTTTTAAATTCAGACCTTTCTCTTTTAGAAGCCTTTGGATTTGTACTTCTTAAGGTACCCTTCATGTTTGTTCAATTGACGCCGGCAAGTATCCTATTGGCAACAATTACCGTTTTTGCGCTGATGAACAGAAGCAATGAACTTTTAGCCATAAGGTCTTCTGGTATCAGTATCTATTATCTTGTGAAACCAGCCATCCTGGCCGGCGTTGCTCTTGCTCTTTTAATGTTTTTTTTAGGTGAGACCATTATTCCGATTTCCATGGCCAAGAGTAATTTTATTAAAAATAATGACATAAGAAAAAAGAAAAATTATTATTCTGCAAGAAAAGATATCTGGATAAAGTCTGAAAACAGACTCATCCACATCAACTATTATGATCCTGTCGGGCAATCTGTTGCCGGTATAACAATTACGTCCCTAAGAAAAAATTTCACGCTTGAGAAAAGAATTGATGCTAAAAGAGGATTTTTTGAAGAGGGAAAATGGGTATTTGAGGAAATTATTGAGCAGACCCATGAGGAAAATACAATGGATTATGATGTAAAGTTGTATGATAAAAAAAATATCCCGCTGGCGTTTAAACCTGAAGACCTTGGTGAGGTTGCAAAAAAATCTGAAGAGATGAGTTTCTTTGAATTGAAAAAATATCTTAATAAGGTTGAAGAAGAAGGATACGATGCAACAACCTATAAGGTTGATTTGAACGGAAAGATTGCCTTTCCTTTTATCTGCATCATCATGGCTTTGACAGGGGCGGCCACTGGTATGCGGTCATATGTAAAAGAAAATCTTCCAAAGGCTATTGCAATAGGTGTTGTGATCGCATTTATGTATTGGATCATGTATGGATTTTGCATTTCCATGGGATATGGGTCTATCTTACCGCCTGTCATAAGCGCCTGGGTAGCCAATCTATTTTTTGTGTGTTTTGGAACTCTTTATTTAATAAATACTGAATAAGGGTGGTAAAACAAAGACATGGTCCTTTTGTATAAAACAATAATTAATATTTTATTTGTCATCATTCTTCCTTTTTTACCGGTTCTTTATTTTTTTTCGGAAAAAAGGAGAGCAAATATGCTCCAAAGATTTGGGTTAAGAACCGGCCTGAAATCCAAGCACTCCGGAAAGAAAAGGATATGGATACATGCCCTTTCAGTGGGTGAAGTCAAATCATCATTACCCTTTGTCACCTCATTAAAAAAACAGCACCGAAATCTTGAAATTATTTTCACCGCTTCCACAAAAACCGGTTTTGATATGGCAAATAAATTATTTTTAAAAAAGGGTGACTGCCCGGTGGATCAATTGGGATATTTCCCTTTTGATTTGGCATGGTCTGTTAAAAAAATTAGAAGATCCATAGAGCCCGATTCTGTTATCATTGTTGAGACTGACCTGTGGCCGAATTTTTTGCATGAAATGAAAAAAAATAAAATTCCTGTTGTATTAATCAATGCAAGACTATCTAAACGGTCTTTTAACAGGTATTTATTTTTCAGAAAATTTTCCGCGCCGGTTTTTTCAAAGTTAACAATGATTATGGCGCAGACCACTATGGATAAAGAACGGTTTCAATGCCTCGGTATTGATCCTGAAAGGATATGTGTTACAGGTAATATCAAGTTTGACCAGCCCCTTGAAGATGTGTATAAAGAAAGCCCAAAAGCCATGAGAGAGCAACTGGGTTTGCGAAAGGGGACAAAGGTGTTTGTTGCCGGCTCCACCCATGAAGGAGAAGAAAATATCCTTTGTGAGGTGTATAAAAAAATGAAGAAGTCAATGGCTGGACTTGTGATGATTATTGCCCCAAGAAATCCCAACCGGTGTCTCAAAATTTTATCATATTTTTTGTCCAATGGTATTCAGACCGGTTTAATGTCAAAAATAAATAAACTCAAAGATTGTCCGGAGGTCATCCTAGTGGATAAAATGGGAGAGCTCTTTAAGCTTTATTCCCTGTGTGATGTGGCATTTATAGGAGGATCAATGGTCAAGCAGGGGGGGCATAACCCTTTGGAACCGGCTGCTTTTTCCAAACCCATCCTTTTCGGGAATGATATGTCGGACTTTTTGCTGATTTCAACCTGGCTGATGGATAGTGGAGGCGCTAAAAATGTTGACTCTAAAGAAAATTTGACAATGGAGCTTGAGAATCTGTTGTTAAACAGGCAGGAACGGCAGCATATGGGCCATAATAATTTTGAAGTTTTTTCAAAAAACTGCGGAGCTGTTAAGCGGATTATAAAAAATATGGAGCAACTTCACATTGTTTAAAAAATATATGGATAGATGTGAAAAAAGATTAACTCAAATGTCAAACAGCGATTACCAGCCTGTCCTATTTTCCGTTGAATGGATCGCCGTTGTCATTTCATACCTCTACGGCATGGGTGTGAGGTTTCGTCTCTGGATGTATGCAAAAATGATTTTGAAGCAAAAAAAATTGCCCTGCTATGTTATCTCTGTTGGGAACATTGTTGTTGGAGGCGCGGGGAAAACACCCATGGCCATTTACCTTGCCCAAGTGCTAAAAAAAATGGGGAATAAAGCACTTGTTCTCAGCCGCGGGTATAAAGGCAGGTATAAGCATTCAGCCGGAATCGTTTCTGATGGGGAAAAGATTTTTTTAGGAGCCGAAGATTGTGGAGATGAACCTTATATGATGGCCAAAAGGAGATCATTTCCCGTGGTCATTGGTAAGGACAGATTTAAGGCCGGCATAAAAGCGATAAACGCTTTCAATCCTGATGTGATAATTCTGGATGATGGATTTCAACATTTGAAATTAAAAAGAGATCTTGATTTAATACTGTTAGATTATACATCCCCCTTAGGCAATAATAGATTCCTTCCGGCGGGTCGATTAAGGGAATCACCTGAAATTTCAGCAAAAAGGACAGATGCCCTTATTTTTACAAGATGCGGGAATATGGATAAAAATGCTGAAACAAACAAAGAAGTGATGCTTCATTATCAGGATTGTCCACGGTTTAAGACCTTTCACAGACCTTTTATTTCCAAACACATTATCTGTGCTTCAAGTTTAAAAAAAACCATACAAAAGGTTAAAGAATTAAAAGGGAAACATGCCGTTCTTTTTTCAGGGATTGCAAAAAATGATTCTTTTTATCATACAATGGCTAAATTGGGCATTAAAGTATTGGATCATCTTGAATTCAGAGACCATTACAGGTATAAGAAGGCTGACATTTTAACAATCAACAATTTGGCAAAAAAGGTCAGCGCTGATGTTGTATTAACAACTGAAAAGGATTGGGCAAAGCTGGATCAAAATTTAAAATGGGACCTGGATCTAATTGTAATCGGTATCCAGATAGAGTTTGAACATCCTGAAAAGTTTGAATCTTTCCTAAACTCAAGGTTAAAAAGAAATGAACGATGACAGAATATACTTGTTGATAAAGCTGATGGTAAAATTATTGGCGTTGATTCCAAGGGGTTTATTAACGTTCTTTTCAGACCTTTTGGGGCTGATCTGGTATAAGATTGACAAGCGTCATCGAAATGTTGTTCTGGAAAATATAAATATCGCCTACCCAAATAGATTCTCAAGCACACAGGCCCAAATATTTACAAGGAAAAATTTAAGATTTATTGCAGGTTTTGTTTTTGAGATCATTTGGGCATACTCAAAAAAAAGAAAGGAATTGTTTAAATATTTTTCTGTCGAGGGGATGGAAAATCTTGAAAATGCAATCAAAAAAGACAAGGGTGTTATTTTGCTTGCCGGGCATATGGGAAATTTTGAGCTTTATGTTCCCGCATTTGCCAAGGCAGGTATAAAACCCCATGTGCTATATAGAAAATTTGATTTTCAACCCCTGGAGCGATTGATGTGCCAGATGCGGCAGCGTTATGGAATAGTTCTGATTCCCTTACGGGGGGCATCAAAAAAAGTGGCTGCGGTTTTGAAAAACAAGGGCATTGTGGGATCCATGCTCGACCAGAATGTAGATTGGTATAAGGGGGTATTTGTAAATTATTTCGGGAAACCTGCCTGTACCAATAATGGTCTGGCAAAACTTGTCCTAAAAACAAGGGCGGCAGTAGTTCCCGTGTTTATTATAAAGGGAAATAATAATTATATTGTAAAATTTTTACCTGAAGTCCCTTTGCAGGTCTCAGGGGACCCCATAAAAGATATTGAAACAAACACACAGAATTATGTATCTGCAATAGAGTCAACGGTCAGACAATGCCCGGAACAATACTTCTGGGTGCATAACAGGTGGAAAACCAAACCTTATTGTGTCCTTAAAGCCAATCAATAAACCTATGGGATTTATCAAACTTATAGACACCCCCCGGGCTAAAATTTTGATACGGGCGGCCAACTGGGTAGGAGATGCTATAATGACCACACCTGTTGTCCGTGCTGTCAGAAAAAATTTTCCAAAGGCAGGTATAAGTGTTTTGGCAAAACCCTGGGTAATTCCCGTGTATGAAAATAATCCTTATGTGGACGACATTTTAGTATACGACAACAATAATCGTCATAAAAGAGGATTAGGAACCTTAAGGCTTGCCAAAGACTTAAGGGGATATAGGTTTGATCTTGCCATATTGATGCAAAATGCCTTTGAGGCAGGACTTATTTCATATCTGGGTGGCATAAAAGAGCGGGTGGGATACAGGACCGATGGGCGATGGTTCCTTTTAAACAGGGGGATAACGCTTGACCCGGCACTTAAAAAAAAGCATTTGATTGATTATTATATCGGTATTTTAAAAGGTGCCCATTTAACAGATGATGGCAGAGAGCTTGATTTATTCCTCAGTGAATCAGATCGGGGATTTGCAAATCATTTTTTAAATCAAGAAAAATTTGATTCATCAACACCTGTCATTGGTATTAATCCGGGAGCAACCGGTGGTACGGCAAAAAGATGGTTCCCCCAGAGATATGCAGAAGTCTGTAAAATTTTGGCCCAAAAATTCAATGTTAGAATCCTTGTTTTCGGAGGGCCTGCAGATGTTGAGCTTGGCGAATATATTGCTGGATTGTCCAAGGGTTCCTGTGTCAATATTGCCGGGAGAACAAGCCTGGGACAGGCCTTTGCGCTTATCGAAAAATGTTCGTTGTTTATTACAAATGATTCCGGACTGATGCATGCTGCGGCTGCCTTAAAAATTAACCAGATAGCATTGATCGGTCCCACAGATTATGTTGCAACAGCACCGTCAAATAAAAACAGCGTCATGGTCCGGGCCAAAGTTCATTGCAGCCCCTGCCTGAAAGATGACTGCCCCACTGACCATGAATGTATGGACAAAATCAGTGTTGACATGGTCATGGAAACCTGTAAATCTTTGTTGAATGCTAAATGGTAGACGCTTAAAAGGGGTGCTTTTGTTTGAAAATATAGAAAATATATTGATAATTAAACCCAGTGCGCTGGGAGATATTGTCCATTCTCTTCCTTTCCTGTCGGCGTTAAAAAAACGATTTCCCAATGCCAGGATCGACTGGGTTGTGGCCCATGGACTACATCGATTTCTTGAAGGGCACCCCATGATAGACCGGTTATGGGTAATTAAAAAAGACCAATGGAAAAAAATTGGCAATCTAAAACATACGCTCAAAGAGGTTAGTGAACTTAAAAAAGGATTGAAAGCTTGTGAATATGATGTCTCCATCGATCTTTCCGGCCTGTTAAGATCGGGAATCATAAGCTATTTTTCAAAGGCAAAAATAAAGCTTGGATTCAAAGAGTCTGATGAAGGAAGTCCTTTGTTTTACACCCATAAAATTCATGGATCCATGAATATCCATGCCATAGACAGATATCTTGAAATCGCAAGGTTTATGGGGTGTTCAACCGATATAATAGAATATCCTTTTGCACCATTTGAACCCTTCCCGCCCATATTAAAACAATTGCCAGAGGATTTTGTTGTGATGTGCCCTTCGGCTGGTAAGACAGCCAACCGCTGGCAAGGGGAAAAATTTGGCAGGCTTGCTTCAAAACTCTTGCTCCCCACCGTTGTTATTGCGAGTAAGGCTGAAGCTGATATCGCGCAAAAAGTTGTGGATTACTCCAAGGGACAGGCCATATCTGTTGCCGGCCAAACCGGATTAAAAGACCTTGTCTCCTTGATTAGTAAAGCTCATTTTTTTGTCTGCAATGATACAGGTCCCATGCATATAGCTGCCGCTCTAAATATTCCGGTATTTGCAATCTTTGGTCCGGCTAATCCTGTGAGAACCGGTCCATATGGTACGATCCATACGGTCATTCAAAAGAAAATGGATTGTGCACCATGCTATGCAAAAGAGCCCTGTTCCCATTTTAGATGCATGAATGAATTAACTGTTGAAGACGTTTTTAATATTATTAAGCAAAAGATAGGCCAAAAATGAGAATATCTGTGATCATTACCACATATAATCGTGTGGATGCGCTCAAAAGGGTTTTGGAGGGACTTTTGTGCCAGACCGTTCTTCCGGAACAAATTATTGTTGCCGATGACGGATCAGATAATTCTACAAAAACAATGCTTGCTCCATATCTGCAGCAAAGCCGGATTGAGATCTTGCATGCGTGGCAGGAGGATGAAGGTTTCAGGGCGGCCAGAATAAGAAACAAGGCCATTGCCAAATCTGATGGTGATTACCTGATCCTGCTGGACGGGGATTGTATTCCTGAAAAAAATTTTATCCGGGATCACCTGGGACTTGCTCAGAAGGGATGTTTTTTTCAGGGCAAAAGGGTTATTGTGGCAAAATCAGTTGAAAGAGAATTTAACTATAAAACCTGTAATTCAAAAACCGCATTAATCTCCCATGCCTTTAAAAATGAAATATCCAATCGCCATCATATTTTTAGAATCCCTTTTTTCCCCTCATACACCACAGGCAAATTATCCGGTGTAAGAAGCTGTAACATGGGTCTGTTCAGGGATGACATTAAGGCTGTAAACGGGTTTAATCATGATTTTAGGGGTTGGGGCCGCGAAGACTCGGAACTGGTTGTCCGGCTTTTCAAATATGGGCTTAAAAGAAAAGAAAATCCTTTTAAGGCTATTTGTTTTCATTTATGGCATGATGAGAATAAAAGAAACCGTCTTGATAAGAATGACACCATGCTTAGAAAAGCAATAGAATCGGAATCGTTTTTTTGTAAGTCAGGACTGGATGAATTTGATTGAAACAAACAAAACATATAATTATCCAGACAGGAGTTTAAAAATTTAAACGTGTCAAAACTATCAGTTTATATTATTGCCTTTAATGAAGAAGATAAAATAAAACAGGCACTTGAAAGTGTAAAATGGGCAGATGAAATAATTGTTGCAGACTCCTTTAGCACTGATAATACAGCATTGATTGCAAAAGAGTATAAGGCAAAGGTCATTCAAATACCATTTAACGGGTTTGGAGAACTCAGAAATATGGCCATCAAGGCGTGCAGTCATGAGTGGATATTCAGCCTGGATTCTGATGAACGATGTACAACAAAAGCCAAAGAAGAGATACAAAAAATAATTCATTCAAAGGACAGCCTGGATGCATATTATGTTCCCAGAAGAAATTATTTTATGGGAAAATGGATCAGGCATTCAGGGTTTTATCCGGATTATAGACAACCCCAGATATTCAGAAAAGGGGTGTTAAAGTTTAAAAATGACGCCGTCCACGAACGCTATGAGGTGATAAGCAATAAAAAATGTGGTTATTTAAGTTCTTATATTAACCAGGTACCGTTTAAAAATCTTGAAGAAGTGATCTATAAATCCAATCGATATTCCACACTGGGTGCCAAAAAATTACAGGAAACAAACAAGAAATCAGGAATGTCAAAAGCCTTGTTACATGGCTTTTGGGCAGCCTTTACCCTGTATGTTTTAAAACTGGGATTTTTAGATGGATGGGCAGGGTTTATCATTGCGCTTGGTAATTTTGAGGGGACCTTTTATAAATATGCAAAATTTTATTTAAGAGACAAAGGTCTTGATTCTTTTTTAAATACAAAGTTTCCAGACGGATGAGGATATGCTTGACCTGTCTTTAACACTTATATGCTTTTCCGGATTTGTTTACGCAAGTATCCACTGGTTAAAAATTAACCTATCCTATGCCCCTTTGTTTTCTGTCTCGTTTATTGGTGTACTGTTGTTTTGCTTTTCAATATTCAATCAACTCCAGGCGGGCACATTTTTTTTAATCTTTTCAGGCTTTGGTCTCTGTTTATTCTGGGTACCGGTTTTTCTGCAAAAGAAGAGAGAAAAAGCCCTGTTTGCCTTGCCACGGGAATTAATACTTTTAATAGTTCTGGTTATCGTTTCCTATATCCTGACTTATAACATGACATTCACGGTGGTTGATGATTATGTCTACTGGGGAATAATGGGAAAATATCTATATATTAACAATCATCTGCCCATTGCAGGCTGTCCCCTGGATCAAAGAATCCTTGCTTATACGCCCGGTACATCTCTGATTCACTATTTCTTTTATACGTTAACAGGTAAATACAGCGTCCATATATCCTATTTTGCACAGAACATTATTTTAGCCTCAGCTCTTTTTGTGGTGGTTAACAAAGAAAATATAAAGAAATCCATTGCGTATTTGGGTATTCTCATCCTTCTTTTAACCATATTCTTTGGAAGTGTTTTTACAAAACTCCAGGTTGATTATCTCCTTTCCCTTATTTGTTTTTCAGTCTTCTGGATCTATTACAATGAAAGAAATGTTCATTTAAAATTGCTCATCGTGTCCATGCCCATATGCTTTCTTTTTCTAATCAAAGAGATCGGGTTCATGCTGGGTTTGTTGATATCTGCTATCATTGTTTTTGATCTGTTGGCAGATAAAAAATTGGATTGGAATGAAAAATTCAAACCACTGGGTTTTATCATTCTGACCGGCGCAATAGTATTATTATTAAAAAAATTATGGATCAGCCATATAAGTGCCATGGGATTTTCGGAATTTGCCAATGCCATTCATTTGGAATCCATAAGAAATACCTTAAATATTTTTTCCAATGAGGAGATCAAAAAAGGGTTTTTGATTTTCATGAAAGAAGCCTTTATTGGACCGGCAGATCGGCTGAATATACCCTATTTGCTATGGTATATCATCATCGCTTTTCTATGGATTAAAAATTTGAATACGATCCAGGACAAAGACAGATCAAGATTCTTTTTGGTTTCCGGCATTATCTTGATATCTTTTCTCCTTTATGCATTTTTATTATATTGTCTGCAGATCATTATTTTTAAAGTGGGGAGTGATTTTGATCATACAATGGGTTTTAGTCGGTACTTGAATATTTTGTTTTCACCTATTATTTTTATGGTAACCATCACCTATTTTTATACCAATATTTTTAACATCTATGAAATCAAAATCAAAATATTATACCCGTTAATTTGTGTTGTGATGCTTGTATTAGGCTTTTCAAGGCTGGAGGTATACCTGAATCAGGAAAAACAAGATGTTTATGTTAAAGCGGCTGCTGACAAAATTGAAACGAAAATAGAAAATGGTGTCAAATCTATTGGCATCATTACCGGGAAAAATGATAATATTGCAAACTTACAATTTCAATATCATCTGTTGCCAAATCAGGTTGAAATAGACATTATTAGGGAATTTAAAAATGATAACCATTTGATGCAGTACATGACAACATTTGATTATATGCTTCTATTTCACCCCCAAACCATCATTTTGGATTGGTTAAGACCCTATATTGGAAAAGACACCTTAGATGAGAAGATAAGTCTTTTGCGCGTAATAAAGGGTAATTCAGAAGACAACGTATTTGAGAAAATCCCCTTGGAAAGGATACTTCCTTAAAAGGAATTTCATATGAATAAAGTATTACTCATTCCGGCATATAACCCTGAAGAAAAAATTATTGCAGTGGTCAAAGGACTGCCCAAAGGTGTTTTTGATAAGGTCTTAATTGTAAATGACGGAAGCAATCCTAAATATTCTGAAATTTTTAACATACTTTCAACGGTTGAAAATGTAAAAATTCTGGAACATGAAATCAATCAGGGTAAAGGAGCAGCCCTTAAAACAGGGTTCTCATATATTTTAAAACATAAAAAAAACTGCATGGGTGTTGTCACTGCAGATGCGGATGGTCAACATTTAAAAAAAGATATACTGACCATTGCAGATGGTCTGAAACCAGACCAAGATAATTTGATCATTGGAAGCAGAACATTTGATTCTGATGTCCCGTTGCGGAGTCATTTCGGCAACAAGTTGACCCGTTTGGTCATGAAATTATTTTTCAAAATAAATTTAAATGATACCCAGAGCGGTCTGCGCGCAATACCATATTCCCTGCTGCCCAAGTTATTAAAGATATCTTTCAACCGGTATGAATTTGAAATTGAGATGCTGTTGGCTGCAAAGAAAAATGGCTATAGGTTTAAAGAGATTGAGGTGGATACGATTTATGAAAATGACAATGTTGCCTCATCTTTTAATCCCGTTATTGATTCTGCCCGGATTTATTTTGTTTTATTTCGTTATATACTTGCCTCATTGGTAACAGCAGCGGTTGATTATTTAGTTTTTTTTGTCAGCTATTCAATTTTTCCAAAAATATTTTTTTGTACCTATGCAGCCAGGTTCGTGGCGCTTTTTGTTAATTTTTTCATATTAAAAAAATTCGTTTTTCATTCAAAGGAAAGAATTGCCATCATTGGTATGAAGTATTTATTGATAGTGGGTATTTCAGGTTTTATTTCTTCTGTCACCACTGAATATTTTCATAATACTTTACATTTAAATATTGTATTATCAAAAATAATAGCCGAACTTTTGTTTTATGTGGGCATATTTATAGCACAAAAAGAATTTGTATTTAGAAAGGTAAAAAAATAGTAATGGAAAAAAAGACAGACTGGGATCGATACTATAATGCCCCGTATAAAACAGCATCAGTCACGCGTAAAATAACCGGTCACATTTTAATCAAAACAATAAAAAAATATATCGGGGATGTGAAAAACCTTTCGTTAGTTGAGCTTGGAGGTGCAAATAGTGCTTTTCTGGAGCTTTTTGTAAAAGAGCTTTGTCCTGAAAATTATATAATTATAGACAATAATCAGGCAGGACTGGACAAAACAAAAAATAGAATAACAAAAGATAATCATGTGTCTGTTTTAAATAAAGATATATTAAAGCCGGATTTACTAAGTCAAGAAATATTAGAGGGAAATATTCAAAACCAGGTGGATTTGGTATTAAGCACAGGCCTGATAGAGCATTTTGATGAACTGGGAACCCAGAAGGCCATCAAGGCCCATTTTGAGTTATCAAAGCCAAATGGGATAGTAGTTATGACATTCCCGACGCCGACCATCCTTTATAAAATAGTGAGATATGCGGCTGAGGTTTTAGGTGTCTGGATTTTTCATGATGAAAGACCGCTTTTGATAGAAGAGGTATTAAATACGGCAAAACTGTATGGAAATATGAAAGAATTTAAAATTATATGGCCCATTTTTTTGACCCAGGGCCTGGTTGTTTTTCAAAAAAAGGGTGATGCTACCAAGTAAGGCTTTTATTTAAATAAAAAAAAACCACGAAAATGCGTTTCGGAGATGGAATATGAACACCCAAAGATACCTTGATAATTGCCCTGTTGAATGCAATTCAACCATAGAGTTAACAGATATAACTCTTGAACAAGGAAGCCTTAAAAGATGTACGGAATGCCATCAGCTTTTCAGTCAGTGTACAACATCCGAGTTTAACTCTTCCATGGAAGAATTTAACAGCGAAAAAGGGACATGGCCGCCACCGGAAAATGTAAAAAGCCTGGAACGCAGTACAAAAAAGACATTGGATAATATTAAAAAACTCACCAATCAAAGCCTTTCTCGATTAAGATTATTGGATGTGGGCTGTTCCAATGGCGCCTTTATTTTTACAGCCGCCAGGCAAGGGTTATTGTGTGAAGGTGTGGAGCCGGCAAAAGAAGCGGCTCTTGCAGCCCAGAGAGCAGGTTTAAAAGTGCACCATGGTTTTCTTGAGCAATGCCGTCTTCCAGATGAATCCTATGACGTAATTACACTTTTTGAAGTGATTGAGCACCTTAAAAACCCCGTTGAATTATTACAGGAATGCAATAGGCTTTTGAAAAAAAACGGGATAATGGTAATTCGAACGGCAAATACAGATAGCTGGACCGTTCGAATCTTAAAAGGGGAGTGGCATTATTTTAATATCGGCAGACATGGCGGCCACATCAGTTTTTTCTGCAAAAAGTCCATTGCTGCCTTAAGTCGCCTTACCCGTTTTAAGATAGCGCTTTTTAATACCCATAGTGTAACCATACGCGAAAAACAAAAATCCCATATAGTGGTATACCGGTTTTTTAAAATTATTTCAGAGATATTAAACTTGCCTGCAAAACTGACTGGGAACGGTCAAGAGATGGAAGTCTATTTGAAAAAGATATAATTATTTTTTTCTGATCCAAAAAGAACTGGTTTCTAAAAAATCAAGGGAGGATAAGGCGATCTTTTCTTCTGATTTTTTTACAATTCTATTATCTTTTAATGCCGGGCATTTAGAAGCTAACTCTTCAAAATGATTATCCTTTAAATACTTTAGAGCACCAATGATTTCAAAATCAGGGTTGGATGATAAAAATGCCTCCAATAAATATTGTTCATTCCAGAATTTTACCTGATTAACAATACATTTTTCAGGGTAATCCTTTGGCGTATAAATATCATGAATATGTACGATCACACCGGGTTTTAGGACAGGAAGAATTTCAAGATATTCAAATAAAACATCTCCCTGCGGTTTTATCATATGAGAGGAATCAATAAACAGTATATCATTGGCTTCCAATTGTGTGAATATGCTTTTTTCCAAGCTTTCCACGGGTTTTTTAATGAGCTGGATCGGCAAGTTGCCTAACCATCCATGCCGATAAGGTTCAATGCAGATATGTTGGTTGTTATGGCTGGTATTTTCCCTGCGATTGGTTTCAAGGGCTTTGGCAGATACAAGCGTGGAAAATCCACAACCAATTTCAATTAATTTTTTGGGTTTAAACAGCCGAATGATATTGTATAAATATTGTGCATCAATGGGCAGAAAAGAATAATTGATGTAAAAATACTCTAATTTTCCTTGAAAGCTTAATGGAAATAATTTGAATTCGTCATTAAATTTAAATTTATCCAGTATCTCCAATTGCCTGTTAACATTTAAATTTAACCCAGGTAATTCCCTTTTCTTATTCAGCGCTTGTCTTAAATTTTTTGGATTCAGCAAAGGGTCATAAAAATGGTCTAAAACAGGGTATACGCCAATCCATCTGAGGATTTTTTTTGTTATCCGCATATTTTCCAAATGATTGATATCAATCAGGCGAATCACATAAAATATGATACCGCTTAAAACAATAAAGGGGATTAAAATGATATCCAATATAAATAAAACAGGGTTTAGTATTAGCGTTAAAATGGGGATATATTTTTGAAATCGAAATGAATTTGGTATCATAATTAATTCTCCAGACTGGCCCCGTTTCCAAGCCCCAATTGGTGAAGTTTGTAAATCCTTAAAATATTGCGGCCCATTGCATCAATCGTATGATGTTTTTTAACCATTTCAAAAGCGTTTTCAACCCGTTTTTGCGTATCTTTTTCTTCATTCAGGAGCTGGAAAATCATGTCTGCAAGATTTTGTGGCTCTTCACTGTTAAAGAGCAGGCCGGTTTTGTCGTGTTTAATAATATCCGGTATTCCGCCGCTTTTTGAACCCACAACCGGGCATGAACAATACATGGCTTCCAAAAGAGCCTGAGGCACTCCCTCAAAAGGAATGCCGCTTTTTCCCCTTGATGCCAGAATTTTGCAATCAAATGCTCGATAGTAGGCCCAGACATTATCTTTAGGACCAAGAATATGGACCCTTTGTCCTATTTGTAATTTGTCTGCAAGAACTTCAAGAGATTCAATATATTCTTTTGTGCTGTCTCCAACAAGAACCAGGTCGTGGCCGGCAATTTTTTTTGCAATTTTTTCAAAGGCTTTAATAAGCGTGTCAGCACCTTTGGCTGTTGATACCCTTCCCACAAATCCTAAAAATCGGGTTTCAGGATCAAGGTCCAGCTCCTTAACAAGATTATGTCTTGCTTCATCTTTTGAAAGAAGTGTTTCTGGGGGAATAATTCCGCTGGGCATGGAAAAAATTTGCTTACCCTTGAGTTTGAAAACTGCCTGAAGATGTTTGGTCGTGTAATCAGCAGTGGTAAATATATAGGTTGCAAGTGTTTTATATAAAATTTTATTATACCAGGAAGAGCTTACATGGGCGCTTATATGTCTTGAAAGAATTCTGCATCCGATTTTTGCTTTTCGGGCCGCAAAAAGTCCCACCTGCGAGTCTTCATTTCCATGGGTGTTTACAATATCAGGATTTTCATTGACAAAGAGGCGCTTCAAAAATTTGTAATCTTTTATCATCCCCGTTCGTTTGAACTCAACAGCAAAGGTTTTAAATCCAAATTTCTTTGCCCTGTTGAATAAAGGCGTATTTAGGGGTGCAACAATAATTATGGTATGGCCTTTGTCTGCCATCCAGACAGATTCATTGAAAATCCGTTTTTCAAGCCCTCCCCATTGGGTGTGGCAGGTGGTGTGAATAATTTTGTAATTGGAAATCATAAATCAGGTATACTTAACAGTTTTTTTTCAATTCTCTTGATATCTTTTGGCAGATCAATTTCAGGAGAATCGTATGGGGTTATAACCACCTTGATTCTATAACCGAATTCCAGAACTCTTAATTGTTCCAGCTTTTCAATATGTTCACAGGTTCCTGTGGGAAGTTTGATCAATTTATCCAGAAAGCTTTTTTTATATGCATAAAATCCAAGATGTTTGTAAAAATCAGCCTGTGTATGCCGGTCTCTTGGATAGGGGATCTGTGCCCGTGAAAAATACAGGGCAAACCCATTGTGGTCAAAGGTTACCTTTACATCTTTTGGATCGGTGATTTCCCTTTTATCCTCTATTTTAAAGGCAAGGGTGGACATTAAAAGATCAGGATCTGTCTCAAAGGGTGAAATCATTTCATCTATGGCCAAGGGGTTAAACAGGGGCTGGTCCCCCTGGATATTGACAACAATATCGTCTGGTCCAAGATTTAACATTTCAGCCGTCTGGGCCACCCTGTCCGTTCCGGAGCGGCATTCATCAGATGTCATAACCGCATGGCCGCCAAAATCTTCAACTGCCCTAAATATTCTTTCATCATCTGTTGCTACGATTGTTCTTGAAACAGCCAAAGATTTTTTGGCCTGTTCATACACCCTTTGTATCATAGATTTGCCTGCAACAGGGGCCAGAGGTTTCCCTTCAAATCTGCTTGATCCGTATCTGGATGGTATTACGGCAATGGTCATATCAATCCCATTTACATTTTTAGAAACAAGGATTTGGTTTTTTCCCTTGTCATGATAGATTTCCAGTTTTTACCCAGACAGTTTTCCCATAAGGGATCAAGGCCAAGGGCCACTGTAACCATTTTTTCGATCTGGTCTTCTTCAAGATTTTTAACAAGATTCCGCGGCAAATCAATCTTACATTTTTCCATCATTTTCCTAAACTCTCGGACACCGTCGGGATAGAATTCATCCAGATAATCAAACACGATACAGCATCCGATCCCATGGTGGGTTCCCAGTACATAGGAAAGTCCATACGACAGGGCGTGACAGGCGCCAACCTGCGAATAGGCAATGCTCATACCGCCGAAAAATGATGCCATCATCATCTTATCGTCGCTGTCCGGATGGTCATCGATAAAAACCTGGCGGCAAAGATCAAGTGACTTTTCACCATAGGCTTTGGAGAACTCGTTCAGATATGTGCCTTCAAGGGATTCAATACAGTGGATATAGCAGTCCATACCCGTATAAAAGCGTTGGTCTTTTGGAACATCTTTTATGAGTTCAGGATCGAGAATGACCTGGTCAAAAACGGTGTAGTCCGAGTTCAGACCAAGTTTTTTTTCAGGACCTGTCAGAACGGCTGTCCGTGAAACTTCAGCACCTGTTCCTGAAAGGGTGGGAACAGCCATGTGGCAGACGGCAGGATTCTCAATAAGATCCCATCCCTGATAATGTGTGGAAGACCCCTTATTTGTCAGCATTAAGGATACAGATTTGGCAAGGTCCATGCTGCTGCCACCGCCAATACCGATGACGGCACTGGGAAGATTTGACCGAAATGCCTTTACTGTAAGTGTCAATTCATCAACATATTTTGTCTTGGGCTCGTCATCCACATTTACCCATAAAATCATGTCATTTTCATGAAAGGGGATTCTTTTTCCCAAAGATTTTCCCTTGAACACGTCATCGGTTACAAACACCACCCATGACTCATCGTTTTTGCGTTGTTTTCCTATGATTTCGTCAAGCTGAGAAAAACAACCTCTTCCAAATATGACATTTGGAACCAGTTTAAAGTTTCGAAACATTGGCTATCCTTTAAATGATTTCATTATGGCCTGAATTCTGTCTTCAATATCTTCTTTTGTCCATGACAGCATTATCTGCATGGAAATGGTTCGCTTCATAATATTGTCAGACGCTTCAAGAACTATATCTTTATAATCAGGCATATTATCGGCCAGTTCAAATGCCAGTTTAGCAGATCGTTTCATATCTCTTAAATGATGCCATTTTTTATAATAATGCCAATTGTTGTCATACCAATAAGGGCAACCAATGTTATTTTCGGCAAAATTTTTAGCGATCTGTCGGGCGCGTGCTTCAGTGGGCAGGAAAAAACTTAAAAATGTTGCTGAATCACCTTTTGCATCCGGGATATATCTGAAGTCGACCTCTGGCAGGTCTGCCATGGCATCTTTAATGGCATGTTTATTTTTTCTCTGAAAAGAAAGGATAAGATCAAGCTTGTTCAATTGAGCAAGACCTACTGCAGCGTTCAGCTCACTGATTCTGTAATTGGTGCCGATAATGGGATGATCATCTGCTCCCCGGTCAGTACCGCCCAGGTGGTCATGACCATGGTCAGCATATTGATCGGCGTTTTCATATACCTTTTTTTCATCTGTTATAAGGCCACCGCCTTCACCACAGGTAACCGTTTTAACGGCATCAAAGGAAAAACATCCGGCAAGTCCAAAAGTTCCAAGCGCTTTGTCTTGATAGGTTGCCCCTAATGACTGGCACGCATCTTCAAGAAGAATCAGGCCTTTTTTATCACAAAAGCTTTTGATTTCATCAATTCTGGCCATGGCGCCGCACATATGAACAGGAACTATGGCGCGGGTTTTCTGGGTGATCACATCTTCAAGTTTATCAGGATTAAGGCATAGGGTCTCATCAATTTCCGAGAAAACAGGAATGGCACCGATATTGATGATGGCTTCGAATGTGGCAACAAAGGTAAAGGGAGGAATAATGACTTCATCCCCAGCCCCGATACCGCATGCACTAAGAGCCGTGCAAAGTGCTGCCGTGCCACTGGAACATAAGTGGCTAAACCGTGAGTTGGTTATTTCGCAAAGTTTTTTTTCAAACTCAAGTGCCTTGAAATGTCCGTTTCTGGCCCCTTCAAATCCATACCTGAAAAGAACACCGGTTTCAAGGACGTCGGCTACTTGTTTTTTTTCATCATCGCCAAATATTTCAAAACCGGGCATGGTTGCCTCCTTAATAATGCATTGCTGGAATATTTTTTTAAGCCATGGATAAATATCATAATAAACAGACAGTTTTCAAGGTCTGTTACAATAATTTGCCGAAGCATCCTATGTACCATGGAAAAGCTTTGAAAAATATGTGTTTGAAACTGTGGAGAGACTTTCAGGCTTTTGGATTGTCAACTCTGTATTTCTTATCTCTTAAACGGTCCTTTTATTCAAATTCAAAACGATTGGTAATTATTCAGCTATTTTTCCTGAAACAGCCCCGTCTGATGGATATTTTTGTTCGATGCTAAACGCTTAACCTCCTGCAAATCCCCATCAGACTGGGTTTTGGGATAATTTTTTTAACGAGTTCAACAGTTAAAACGATTCTATGGTAACCGATTATAACGCCAGTCAAGGAAAGCCTTTCGCAAAAAGGCTGTTCCCAGAAATGCCAGAATAATACCCGCAAGAATACCTATATCTGCCACAAAGCTTAACAAACAGAAGAAGGCAATACCAGCGATCAGGCTGATTAAGTTTGCCGCTTTTAGAAATCCAGTGCCCAGTTCCCTGTACCGGTCCGGAGAAACCAGGTACTCTTGATCTTCCTGAACAACCTTTGTCTGGATTTTATCCGGAAGCATGTGCACGGCTAAAAAACTTAACAGGTAGGCCATGGAACCGATGAGTATTAAAAGGGCAATGGACATGTAATCTGAACTGTTTGCCGGAATATTGAACAGGCTGGTTTGAACCATCCTGAGGATCTCAAAACTCATCCCGTTTTCGTAAAGCCATGCGCCGCTGGCATAGGAAAATGAATAGGCCAGATTGGCAACTGACATGAATCCGGCAAACAGGGAACCTGCAGCGGCAACTGGAATGACGGCACCCACCAGGCTGAATGTGGACATCCGAATCAGGGATGTAAGAATACCTGCTAAAAAATTATATCCGGCAAAATACATCCACCGGACAATTTCGACATCCCACCCGGGAACCCATGTTGAGATGGAATGGGTGACCTTTGAAAACCAGGGTTCCACCATTAAGTATTGGGTCAAGTTCACACAAATACTCAATAGAATGAAAATTTTAAATAGTGTACGAAATCCCAACCTGTCCTGCCATTTTATGCCCAGCCATGCAAAAACCAGAACGCCTATAAAATAACCCAGATAGGCCATACTGTCCGCATACCCGATCTGGGTCTGAGTGAATTTGATTTGTGTGATTAAATAATTTGTCCAGAGGGCACCCATGGCGGGTTGAAAATGAAATAAAAAATAAAAAAGGATAATCCAGAGTACCGGGCCTGTATTCAATCCCCTCCAGAAATTTGAAACAGATTCGGTTAAGGGAATTGTTGCAGACCTGTCCTTTGGCAGCCGCAGTACGACAAGCAAAACCACTGCCGGCACGAGGGCCAGGCAAATTAACAAGACATCTATTTTAACATTATCTGCAATCCAGCCACCTGAAAATGCCGCAATAATACTGGTGCCGTATATGGCTGACCAGCAGATGGCCTGATTGACTCCCACGGTTGCCGCTTTTGACTTCCCTAACGTTTTTGCCTCTTCATCTCCGGCAATAATGGTGGCCCGATCCACTGCCACGTCAGTGCCGGCAAACAGAACCGACAGGGCAAACATCATCCAGAAAAAAATCAGGGCAGATGTATCCACAAAGGGGATCAGCAGATACAGCCCTGCACCGGAAAGCAGCAGAAAAATTAAAATTGTTCTTGTTTTTCCATAGGCATCCATGAAAAAGCCGATAATGGGCTTAAAACTCCAGGCCAGGTAGGATTTTGAGAAAAATCCCTGGGTTGCTGCTTCTGTCATTCCATAGGTGAAATGGAAGTGTTTGAAAAACGAGTGATAGGTTATCCCCTGAAAAGGATTTGCCAGTCCCTGGAGAAAATATTCCATGGCAAAAAGCACCTTTGTAGGATTCATACCTAAAATGCGTTTTTTTTTCATGGTCGGTCCTTGATCCTTGATAGGCACTTTAGTCAATTGAGATCGCTTGATAGTCTAATGGGCAGCCAAGGTCTTTTCCAGTAATTTATTTATTCCCCTCACATAGTTTTTGGTTTGGCAGGGCTTTGATAGATGATCGATATTGCTATCTTTTTGTTTCAGCATTTTAATTGACTCTAAAAATTCGATATTTCCGGAAATAAACAATATGGGTATGATTTTATTTTTTTCCCGGATATGATTATATACATTCATACCATTAATCTTACCCGGCAGAATATAGTCTAAACTGATGAAATCATACTCATTCCTATCAAATAAATCCATTGCCACCTGGCCGTTATTCGCGATGTCAACTTTATGATTGCAAGGGGGTTGGGACAATGCCCTGTATTGTATGTCCAGGATATCTGTTTCATCTTCAATAAGAAGAATATCCTTTTCAAAATGTGTAATTTCCTCCTGGATTTCAATTTTTTCTTCAGAAGTTAATTCTTTTTTAATAATAGGCAGGCTGATGGTAAATCTGGTTCCTGAACCCACTTGTGATTCAAATGAAATATCGCCGTTATGCTGTTCAATATATTTTTTAATGTTTGACATGCCATATCCGGTTCCCTTAATTTCGCTTTCATAAGAACCTGTTATATCTTTACTTCCTTTTAAGGTGAAAGAGGGCTCATAAATTTTGTCATGGTAATCTAAAGGGATTCCACATCCGTTGTCCCGGATGTCAAGACAGAGATTGTCATTAAGACAATATATACGGATATCTATTTTGGGGTGTTCAGTTTTGCTAAGGGCATGGATTGAATTTTGTATAAAATTTACAAGCATATGTTCGATCATTCCAGGATCAGCGAGTAAATCCGGTACGCCTTCATTATCTTGCGTTGTCACTTGGATCCCTTCAAGATCTTTTTTTAACAGGTCCAAAACAAGACGAATTTTCCCATAGACACTGAAAAATTCCTGTTTGGGTTCCTGGTCTTTGGCAAAAGCAACTAAATTTTTTGTTAAGTTTTTTCCCCTTAAGGTTTGCTGAAGGATTAATTCAAAAGATTTTCGTGCCTGAGAATCTTTGCAGTCAATAAGAGACAACTCTGCATTGCCCATAATAATGCTTAAAATGTTATTGAAATCATGGGCTATTTTCCCGGCTATTTTTCCAACAAGAGCTAACTTTTTCTGTTCTCCGGCAATCTTCTGAGCATTTATTTTTTCCGCTTCGACCTGCTTGGTTTCGGTGATGTCATGTAAAACTGTTCGTGCACCTATTAATTCACCGTTTTCATAAATGTAATCATTGTTCAGATGCACAAACAATTCATCATTGTCCTTTTTAATAATTTTGTATTCAACAGTGTTGGGTATGTTTTTGCCCATTGTAAGGTCTTTGAATCTTTTTACATACTTTTTTTTGCTTTCCTCTGTTAATAGATTCAAGGGGTTCATGGATAAAAATTCTGCTTCCGTGTATCCGGAATATTCGCACATGACATCGTTCACATTGATAAATCTCAACTTCTTAAGATCTATCTCAAACATTCCTGCCGGAGCATGATTGAATAATTGCCTATATTTTCTTTCACTTTCCCTTAGTTCCTTCTCGGTGAGTTTTTGATGGGCAAAAAGATCATCCAGCTCTTCTTTAATCATTTTCATGGATTGATATATGTAAAAAAAGGGATGATTTTTAGGTATATCAAAAGACGGATTAAGCCCTTCAATTTCCCAGTTTAAATTTCCAATTGATGCTAGCAGATGGTTAATATCCTCACCTGTTATTTCTCTGACTTTTGTATCTTCTGAAACAACCTTGATTACGGATGGGTTTTTTTGATCATTACGAACCAATTGCATCGCGCTCTTGAGGCTGTTCGTAACCTTGATTTTAAAGGGCATTAAAGGTTTTGCGATGTGAAATGCAGTTCTCGTGAATGTATTTGCATTGTATGTAATATACATTTTAAAGGGGAATCGCTGATTCCAATCCTTTAAGGACCGCATCATTTCGAATCTGGCGGATCTGGTACTCCCTTGAATTTCACCGGCATTTATTATGATATAGTCTATCGAGGAATTGCCAGGTAAATCTGACAGGATTTGATATCGCATTTGACTTATGAGCGGTACATGCTCGGATCTTAAAAAGCCGGTGGTCGTAGAGTGTAAAATATGTCTATCAATAACCACAGCGTGATTTGAAAATTCAGGGGTTTCTATCTTCCATGCATCATCTGACATCAACTCAACCGGAGACAGAGAGCAGTTACTTTTATCAAAACATCCTTTTATGTTGAAACCAAAAAAATCCAGGCTGCATTCCTGCGAATGACAAAGTGCCAAAGCCTTTTTTACAGCATCGCCGTATTGCTTTGTAATGTGAATCATTCTGTTCGTTGTATTAAAGCGATTGCCTATTTTAACGGCTATGGACAATGGAGTAGATAAATTACAAAAGATCATGGATTTTAATTGGTTATCTTTGTTGGCATTGTCAATAAAGCAACTTCGAGCAGCACGGCTTGAACTTTTCAGGGCCGCATAATCCTGGATTTGTATATAGGGATTTTTTCTATCCGGTAAATATTGAGTAATTTTTTTTTTAAGTGAAATGGAATTTTTAACTCCCTCAAGGTCAGCAATGCCCTGGGGTGCGCTATAGATTATGGAATTTCCTATTATCCAAAAATTAGCAATAAAGGTATCGCTGACTTTTTTGTTAATCCACTCAGGACGGGTAAATACTTTACATCCAGATACCGGACAAATGGTTTCCATAATTAAAATACATCTCCAATAGTGCCTGATTTTTATTATAAATTAATTTATTATGTAAAAAAGAATACAATTTTTTAAGTATTTGAACAACAAGAAATTTTTGAAGGATAATAAATACTATCCACATTATAGTAATATTAAAGCGATTTTGATCCGTTCGCACGTATATTCCATTGACATAAAATATCCTTGCCTTAAAATCAACTGCCTGATACACCTCAATGTCTATTGTGTTTGATTATACAAGGAGAAACACAACTATTAATGAAATCAAATAAGCAAACCGGCCCACCCCTGACATTGGCTTGGTTTATATGGGGTCTCGGAGCCCTTTTTTATCTAGCTGGATTTTTCCAGCGGGTCGCCCCGGCCGTTATGACAAAGGAGCTGATGCTGGATTTTAATATCTCTGCTTCAGGCCTTGGTCATATGTCAGGTCTATATTTTTACGCTTATGTGGCCATGCAGATTCCCACAGGAATCCTGGCCGATACCTTGGGCCCTCGTAAACTTTTGACGGCTGGTTGTCTTGTGGCAGGTATGGGCACTCTGCTTTTTGCCTTGTCCCCGGGATTTTTCTGGGCCGGCTTTGGTCGTCTTCTCATAGGCGGGTCTGTGGCTGTGGCTTTTGTCGGCTTGCTTAAACTTTCCTCAGCATGGTTCTCCAAAAAAATATATGCTTTTGTTGCAGGTAATGCCTTGTCAATCGGCCTGATTGGTGCAATGAGCGCAGGTCCTCCTTTAAGATTCTTCATGGATCATTTTGCCTGGCGTCAGGTAATCGGTGTCACTGGTGTAATGACACTTGTACTGGCATGGGTGATCTGGTTTGTTGTCAGGGACTGGCCCCAGGAAAAAGGGTATCCGGGGTTTACAGATCAAATCCCTGTGCCGGTATCACTTTCTGTCCGTCAAATCGGTCAGGACCTTTTTAAGGTGCTTAAATACAGGAATATTTGGCTTTTATTTGTTATCCCCGGAGGCATTGCAGGATGCATCCTTGCCTTTTCCGGCCTGTGGGGGGTGCCCTATATGAACACCCACCACAGCCTAACTCCGGGAAAGGCTGCCACCCTGACTTCTGTATTGCTCCTTGGCTGGGCCGTGGGCGCTCCTTTCTTCGGCTGGCTGTCAGATCATATGGGGAAACGAAAATCATTGTATATTGCAGCAATCATAGTGGTGGCAACCGGTTGGTCATTTATCCTGTTTTGGGAAGGCCTTTCTTCTTTTCAATTGATCCTGGCTCTTTTGGGTACGGGATTTTTTTCCGGCTGCATCGTCATCAGTTTTGCCTTTGTAATGGAATCTGTTCCCATATCTTTATCCGGAACTGCTGCGGGCCTGACCAATATGGGAGTGATGATGGGGCCTATGCTGCTTCAGCCTCTGGTGGGCCGTATATTGGACCACCACTGGACAGGTCAGATGAATCACGGGGTAAGAATTTATTCCCTTGATGCCTATGAATATGGGTTTATTCCCATGATGGCATGGATCTTATTATCTGTTACACTCTTATTCTTTACCAAAGAAACCCATTGCCGGCAGCTGGCCTGAATCAGCTTTGAATAAAGGGATAAAGGAATAAATATTGAATCAAAAAGCATATAAATCTAAACCTCTTTTGTATCTGTTTATGGCGCTTCATGTGTTTGGTGCAGCCGGTACATTTATTCTGAGCAAATCAGCTGCCACAAGTTTTGCAGACCCTCTGATCTTAACTGTTACCCGGGGCATGGGATGTGCAATTCTCTTCTTGATATTTACGGGCTGGAAAATCCCGAAACCGGATTTCACCATTAGAGAATGGGCAAGGCTCCTTGTGCTGGGAATTCTGCTGGTTCCGTTAAACCAGTACTGTTTTTTAAAAGGTCTTGAACTCTCTGTCCCAGGTCATTCCGCCCTGATCTATGCCATGACTCCTGTAGGTGTTCTTTTGATGTCGAGTGTCTTGGCAGGGAAAATGCCGTCGTTTAAGAAACTCTCAGGGGTTTTTATTGCATTTCTGGGTGTGATGATCGTGTTAAAACCATGGGCATCCGGCGCTCAGGTATCTGAGTTGAGAATTGGTGATCTTTGGCTGATAGGAGCTGTTTTCTGCTGGGCGCTGTATACGATTATGGCAGGTGATATTATCAGGAAAAAGAATGCAGTGACCGTAACGGCCTGGAGCCTTATTCTGGGGGTTCTTGTCATGCTTCCCGTGGCAGCTAAACCAATGATGACTTTTGATTTTTCTGCTGTTTCAAATGCGGGTTGGTTCGGCCTGGGATATATGATTGTTATCACCGGTACGGTGATGATGATATTGTGGAATATTCTTTTAAAGCACCTGACACCGGTTCAAGTGGCAATTACAACAAATGCTCAACCGCCTGCAACCACACTTCTTGTGGCAGTTTCGTACGCAGCTGGATTACTTCAGGGGGACCAGGATCTGGGTCTGATGTTTATATTAGGTATGGTGATGTCTCTTTCAGGCGTAATTATTATTCAGAAAATAAGGGATTAGTTTCTTTATCAGGTTTAATGAGTTTTCTATTTTATACACAAATACAAATTAAGGGCTATTATTCTCACGAAATGCCAGGCAAATAAATTGACTTTGGACGGTCAAGTGCTAATATGTTAGGAATAGGCGGTTGTAAGGTGTATGATCAAATTAATTTAAATGTGACAAAAAAAATACAGGTGTAACGTTTTACCATGAAAAAGAAAAAAATAGATCAATATAAGGGATTTGAACAGGGTCCCATTCGTCCTCCCAGTGAAGCAAATAGTCTTTTAATCCGTCTGACGCGAAATTGTCCCTGGAACAGGTGTACATTTTGCAGCGTGTATAAAAGAGGGAAGTTTTCTCTAAGGTCTGTTGAAAATATAATTAAAGATATTGATGCGCTGCATGGCTATATTAAAGGGGTTAATCAGCTTGAGACACCTAATGGATATGCAGACAGCAAGGTGTTAAACACATTGTATAATTCTTTTGAAGGCAAAGACCGGGGGGCATTTAATGCTGCAATGAATTTTTATGCGTCAGGAATGAAATCCATTTTCCTGCAGGATGCCAATTCATTGATCATGAAGCCCGATGATCTGGTGTATGTGCTTGAACACATCAAAAAATGTTTCCCCCATGTGGACCGGATAACATCTTATGCACGAAGCCATACCATAGTCCGAATCAAGCAGAATGATTTGAAACGAATGGCAGATGCAGGATTGAACCGCATCCATGTGGGGATGGAATCCGGATCTGATACCGTGCTAAAGAAAATTAACAAAGGAGCCACCAAAGCCGATCATGTTAAGGCGGGAATTAAGGTTAAAAACGCGGGAATGGAATTATCGGAATATGTAATGCCGGGACTTGGCGGTATCGAATATTCCATAGAACATGCCATGGAAACGGCTTCTGCGCTGAACAGCATTAATCCTGATTTTATCAGGATCAGAACTCTGGCGCTTACCAATGGAACAGACCTTTCCAGGCAAGCAGAAAATGGAGAATTTGAAAAGCCCTCTGACTCAATGATGGCCAAGGAGTTAAGACTGTTTATAGAGAGCCTTGATGGGATTGATTCCTATATTAAAAGTGACCATATTTTGAACCTGTTTGAGACCGTTAATGGCAAATTGCCCAAAGACAAAGAAAAAATGATTGGTGTTATAGATCAATTTTTTGATTTTGAACCGGAAAAAAGAGTGTTATATCAGATAGGCCGGCGTATGGGTTTTTTCAGGGGGCCGGATGAAATGGATACAAGCCCCCACCTTGAAAAGGTAAAACAGGCCTGCAAGCAATACGGGGTTACTCCTCACAATGTTGATTCAGTGATTGATGAATTGATGAAGCGTTTTGTGTAAACAAAAATCAATTTATATCCATATTCCATTTTGCATTAAAAAATGCGGTTATTGTGATTTTTTCTCTGATACGAATCTTTCGTTGATCCCGGATTATATTCTTGCCCTTAAAAAAGAAATATACAATAGGGCGGACAATGCAGAAAAACACGAAAAGAATATTGATACTATTTACTTTGGCGGTGGAACCCCGTCTGTTCTAAGCATCACAGATATAAACAGGATTTTAAAAAGTATCACAGATAAATTCAAGGTTCACCAGGATGTTGAAATTACCTTTGAAGTGAACCCTGGAACCCTTGATTTTGACACCCTCAAGGAATTAAAAAATGCAGGTATAAACAGGCTTTCCATTGGGGTTCAGTCATTTAACGAGGATAAACTTAGATTTTTAACCCGAATCCATACAGCCGGACAGTCAATTAAAATTATAAATGAGGCCCAAAAGGCAGGGTTTGACAATATCGGTCTGGATTTCATATATGGTCTTGGTTTTGAAACACAAGCCATATGGGAAAAAGATTTAAAACAAGCACTGAAAATGTCACCGGCACATTTGTCCTGTTATATGCTTACCATAGAACCCAATACACCCTTTTATAAAATGAAATTTCAAAATGGCCTTTTAAACCCGCCTGAAACCAAATCCATGTCAGATATGTTTAAATTCACAGCCCTATTCTTAACTAATAATAATTATGAACATTACGAAATTTCTAATTTTTCACGTTCCAGGAAAAACAGATCAAAACACAATTCAAAGTATTGGGACATGGCCCCGTACCTGGGGTTTGGACCGGCAGCACATTCCTATGATGTGAAAACAAGATCCTGGAACCTGAAAAATATAAATCAATATATAGGGAATTTGAATTCTGGACGGCCTGCCGTTGAAGAGCGCGAATTCCTTACTAAAAATCAAAAAATGATTGAGATGATCATGCTCAGGCTTCGAACGCTTGAAGGCCTGGATCTTAAAAGGTTTAAAACAGTATTTTGTGATTCTTTTGAGAAAAAATATAAAGATATCCTGGACCAAATTATGGAGGAATCTTTAGGATTTATGAAAGATCACAGATTTGCACTCACCCTTGAAGGCAAAATTTGCCTGAACAGCATTGTTGAGGCGTTTGCAGAAAAAACCGTTTAGGTCTTTCTCCTCAACAGACGCGTATCTCCAACCCTTATGGTCAGATTTATGGAATCAAAGTACTCGATTAAGGGGATGACATATTTTCTTGATACATTGCCTGTCAGGCCTTTGAAATCCGGTGTGGTTATGGATTCATTTTCTTTTAAAAATGTGACAAGCCTCTGTTTGAGTTGTTCTATTTTTTTTGCATCAAAATACAGGTCGTCCTTTGTTTTTACAATGGATTTTTCATCAATCAGCATATGGAGAACATCTATTGCATTTTTTTTGTCCAGGTTAAGATCCTGGCAGATGGTCCTAAAGAAAGGGGGCTTTAAACCAGATTTTACATAGATTTGCCTAATTTTTTCTTTAACTTCATGTTGATCCACCTGAAGGGCGACTTTGTGTGCGGATAATTTTACAATATTTTTATCAAGGACAATGACATTTTCCTTGGACAATTTTGTAAACAGAATATTAAAGAATTTTGTATCATCAATATATTGAAATTTTGATTTTAACTCCTGTGTGGGCATACCTTCTTTTAATGGATTTCTGGCATGGTAGTCACTTAGTTTTTGTATGAGTTTTTCTTTAAAATCGTCAAAGACCTCGCCATTCACAAATTTTTGTTTTTCTTTGTCTGTTTGAATGACCTGTTGTTTGGCAAGCATTTTTTGTAAGGTAGAACTCAGCTTTTTATCCGTGATGTTGGTCATGACTCTCAGCTGCGAAAAGGATAATCCCCGATATCCTTTTAAAGATAGAAAAAAAAGAAGTATGTGTTCATTATTATCCAGAAGCAGGTTTTCCAGCCCTTGAATAACCGCTTTATCAAACAGTTTATGTTTTTGAGAAGCCGGGTTTAATATTTTCCCGCCGCCAATTGTTTTTACAGGAGAATAACTCCGGATAACGTATCTGTCATCCTTGATAGAGCATACAGGAGATTCTAAACGAAATTGAACACAGGCTTCCTCACCAGGCAAGAGTTCTGTTCTGTCAAGCAAAATAAGATAACCCAGTATCTCACTTGTTCCTGAATGAAATCTTATTCTTGTCCTGTTTTTTGCCGGTTTTGCATTGCTTTTTAAATAGAGAAAATGTGCATCAAGCATATAACTTTCAATCAAAGCACCGGGAGTAGACAGGATGTCTCCCCGGCTGACTGACTCTTTATCAAGTCCCTGAAAGTTAATGGCCGTTCTGGTGCCGGGTCCGGCTTTTTCAACTCCAGAACTGTGAACCTGGAGGCCCCGGATTTTGGACACTATCTGCTTGGGATAGACCATGATGTCATCTCCCACATTGATGCTGCCGGAGGTAAGGGTACCTGTAATCACGGTGCCAAATCCTTTCATGGAAAAGACACGGTCCACAGGCAGTCTGAAAATAGAGGAAAATTTTCTTTCAGGAAGTGTGCTGCATATGGATTCAAGGGTTTTAATGAATTCATCTATTCCTTGATTTGTTATAGAGGAGACAGGGATGACCGGCTTATCCTCAAGAAAAGTACCTTTTACAAAATCGTTGATATCATCAAGGGCAAGCTCTAAAAGATCTTCATCCACCATATCTATTTTGGTCAGGGCCACCATGCCATGCTCGATGCCCATGAGATTGCAGATTTCCATATGTTCTCTTGTCTGGGGCATCACACCTTCATCTGCTGCTATCACCATGGTGACCACATCAATCCCGCTGGAGCCGGCAACCATATTTTTTACAAATTTTTCATGGCCCGGCATATCCACGATTCCGATATGCTGTCCATTGGGAAGATCAAGCAGGGCAAATCCCAGTTCAATGGTGATACCCCTTTCTTTTTCTTCCTTGAGGCGGTCTGTCTCAATACCGGTTAATGCTTTGACAAGGCTTGTTTTGCCATGATCAATGTGTCCTGCCGTCCCTAAAATGATATTTTTTTCCAATGGTAAAAATCGTCCTAAATTTTTATTTATTTTTTCTCAAATATTTCATGACATAGGCCAGGGCAACCAGAATGGCCCCCAGTAAAACCCCGTGAAAAATACTCCATTCCGGCCTGAACAACCGGATAATCAAGATACCAAATACAAGCCCTAAAATGAGCCTGACAACAAATATTAAAAAAGCATTCATATATAAAGTTCCTTTTGAGAAATATTTATAGGCCAGGATAATAGTCAAACAACGGTTCAAGGTCAATGTAAAATATAACTGCCGATTATTTTACCATGAGAAAAGTGTTGAAAAATGAATCCAGTTCTGATAATTAAGGAAAGTTTTTTGAGGTGGGTGTAGCTCAGTTGGCAGAGCACTAGGTTGTGGTCCTGGTTGTCGCGGGTTCGACCCCCGTCACTCACCCCATTTTTAAAAGTTGTGTAAAGATCGCTCATTAACACCCGACGCTCAAAACCATTGAGAATCGGGTTTTTTTGCTTGTGGAGAAAGTACAAACGATTAATCAGGGAGATAAAAAAATGTTCTCACCCATAAAAGTCCTTGTCATATTTATTTTCACTTACATGATGTTAACCCCTTATATTGTTTTTTCTGAAGATTTCTCCAAGGATTTAAATGACGGGTTATATGCCCGATTTGATACCAGTAAAGGACAGATTACTGCCGAACTGTATTATAAACAGGCACCTGTTACGGTTATTAATTTTGCAGGCCTGGCCCAAGGGACGATTACCGCAAAAAATGATTCTCCAAAAAAATATTATGACGGCCTTATTTTTCACAGGGTGATCAAAGACTTTATGATTCAGGGTGGTGACCCAACAGGAACAGGCAGGGGAGGTCCTGGATATCGGTTTCCTGATGAGTTTGTTGACGAATTAAAACATGATTCCCCTGGAATTCTTTCCATGGCCAATGCAGGACCGGGAACAAATGGCAGCCAGTTCTTCATTACCCATGTTCCAACGCCGTGGCTTGACAACAAACACACTGTTTTTGGAAAAGTGGTTACGGGTCAGGATGTGGTCAATAAAATTAAAAAAGGTGACAAGATTCATACCCTTACCATTATCAGGGTTGGAAAAGATGCCCGGGAATTTAAAATTGACCAGGACAGTTTTGATGCTGCCTTAAGACAAATTACAGCTAAAAGGCAGTTGAAGAAAAAAAGGCGTTTGGCAACATTTGCAACTGAAATGTTTCTTAGATACCCGGATGCAATAAAAACCGAAACCGGACTCATGTATGTCCTTTTAAAAAAAGGCTCGGGCCAAACGCCCGCTCCCGGCACAAAAGTGATGGTCCATTATCAGGGGATGTTCAAAGATAATAAGGTGTTTGATTCCTCCTACAAGAGGGGAAAACCCGTGGAGTTTACAGCAGGCATCGGACAGGTGATAAAAGGATGGGATCAAGCATTGGTTAAAATGAAAAAAGGTGAAAAAAGAACTTTATTGATCCCTTATGAACTCGCTTACGGGGAACAGGGATACCCCAATGCCATCCCGCCTAAATCAGACCTTATTTTTGACGTTGAGCTGATTGACTTTTAGTAAGGTCATGATTTAAAGCAGCGGCATAAATAACATGTCTTTCATGATCTTTGCCTGACGCGTTCTAATGTATGGGCTGGGATTTTTGACCGACCAAATATGGGGGTTTGGCAAAATGGCTGTCATTAAGGCGGCTTGTGAAGCATTCAGAAGTAACGCTTTCTTTGAAAAATATTTTTGTGAGGCTGCCTCGGCACCGGTGACACCTGTACCCCAATCCACAGTATTCAAATACATCTCAAGAATTCTGTGCTTATCCCAGAAAAGCTCAATTAAAACCGTATAATAGATTTCTGCTATTTTCCGGAAAACGCTCCTGCTGGATAATAAAAAAACGCTCCTTGCCGTCTGCATGCTGATGGTGCTGGCGCCCCGCAATTTTTTCTTTTTAATCAGAGTTTTTATGGCATTTTTAATTTCATTGAAATCAAACCCTTTATGGGATAAAAACCGCTGGTCTTCAGCCGCCATGACAGCTTTCCTTAGATGGGGTGATATGAACGCCATCCTTTTAAAGTCATACTTTGGCCGTTTTTCAGGACGTTGTTCAATAATGGATTCTGCCCATTCCCAGGCCACATTAGGGGTCATTGGCGGGTTGATGAATTTGAGAGCAAACACCTGAAGAATGGAAAAACAAAACAGGAATAACACAATCTTAAATAGTGTTTTCCACAGCCAGGTTGAAATTTTTTTCCTTTTCTTTTTCTTCATTTTATTTCTGGGTTCTACTTTTAAAGCAGATTATTGTCAATTACAAATCAGGCCTTATAATTTAAGAATATCCTTTGACGATATAAAAAGGAGGCAAACCAATGGGACAAATATTTACGACAACCGAAAACCAGAAAGAAGAGCTGGTGAATCTAAATATAGATGGCCCTGATTTTGATTTTTTGCAGGCCAAACAAATGGCAAAAGACAAGGCACTTGAAACGTGTGATAATCCCATGATTCTTTCATGGAATAAGGGAAAGACTGGAGAGTCTTATCCGGATTATGAGTGTGGCCAGAATAAAAAACCATTCTGGATACGATATGCCGAGGGCAGGGGGGCAAACCTGACCATTGATTTTAATGATGGTGAATATGTGTTTATGATTTTAAAAATGTAAAATTAAATTATTTCAAGTTAATTGTCCCGGGCCCTATTTTCTGCTGAAAGCCAGTAACCCTCCGGCAAAAAAGAGGATGACGGCGGTGACCTTGTTCTGAATCCTTGTCAAGTGCCGTTTTCCCATCCAGTGATACACTTTGGCGCCAAACAGGGCATAGGCCAAAGCGCTACTGCCCTGGATGATGAAAAAACTCAGGGCCAGAATAATAAAGTGCGACGTGTAATGGGCTGGACTGATGAATTGTGGGAACAGGACAGTGAATACAAGAACGGATTTGGGATTTGACATGCCTGTTGCCCACCCCAGAGAAAATTGTTTGAGAAGGGGTACGTTTAAAACGATCTTGGTCGTATCATCATCCGGTATGGATTGCCGCCAGTTTTTTATGCCAAGAACGATTAAATAGGCAACACCTGCCCATTTGATGGTGTTGAAGACCAGAGTGGAACTCTGGACAATAACACCAAGACCCAGATACACTACAATCATCTGGGTGATATATGCCACAGAGCCGCCTGCAACACCGGGAAGGGTTCTAAAAAATCCGTTTCGTACACTTGAAGACATGGCAAACATGGTCATGGGCCCCGGTGTATAGGCTATGGCTGTCATCATGATAAAAAAAGTAAACCAGGTGCTGAAATTCACGAACCAATCATCCTGTGTCTGTTTATAACTAAATCTTCTCAGTAACTATCAGGTTGCTTTTTTATATAAAATGCGGTCACAATGGTAAACGATTTTTAGATATTTTCAATCGATTTTTTATAATTGTTTTTTCCCGGCAGCACCTGCTGACCATCCTCCGCGTCAAGTATGTCATTGCGAAAACGATTTAACTGTGGTATTAAACCAGACTTGAAATCACCTGTGCGCCCGTAGCTCAGCTGGATAGAGCGCTGGACTTCGAATC
>CAYVZG010000010.1:0-80374 GCA_964455805.1 uncultured Desulfobacula sp. | reverse complement strand
ATTGCCGGAATGTTCACGGACAACCAGGGAAAGCCCTTAAAATCCAGCTGTGATGTGCCCATGTTCAAGCAAATTTCAAAAAAAGAACGTCAAGTTCTCCAGCTTGTTGCAGAGGGTAAAAAGACCAAAGATATTGCTCAAAAAATGGGTGTAACTATCAAAACCATAGAATCCCACCGTCGAAATATCATGAAAAAACTTAATATTTTCAGTATTGCCGGGCTTACAAAGTTTGCAATCAAAGAAGGAATTGTATTCCTGGAATAAAAATAGTATTTTTTTTCAAAATTCAGGGTTTACCCTAATTGAATTAGTTCCCTTATTTTATTATGCTAAAGTCATAGGTGGATAAATACCAGAGATTAATTGTGTTTAAGACAAGGTATGCAAATGGAACATTTTCAATTAAAAAATGAACTCCCTGATGCTGCAGAAGCATTTACCAGCGATATCGCGCATGATTTTGATATTCTTTTATCTGATATTAAGGATCGAATTTCAGTGATGATGAATAGTGTAAAATCCACAGATCCGCTTTACCAGCATATAAAGGTAATCGTCCAAGCCATTGACAAGGGATCTGAAATGGCGAACCGATTGCTCAATTTCACAAAAATGAATGAATATTATACCAGTACTATTGATATTAACAGACTGGTAAAAAGCACTGTGGAAAACCTTGATTTGAAGGACAAAAAAATTGTTCTTGATGTGGATATTGATCCCAAAGCCCTTATTGTTGAAGCCGATCCTGATAAAATTAACCAGGTGTTGGCAAGTATTATTGATAATGCATTGCATGCCATGCCAAAGGGTGGGAAATTGTCCATAGTTACCGAATCAGCGGTCATCTTAAATGGAACAGCAGATGCATATGGTGTGAACACTGGATTTTTTGTAAAAATCACCATCATTGATACGGGAATTGGAATGGATAAAAGGGATTTGGAAAGTATTTTCAAACCTTTTTTTTCAAAAGCCACAGACCCCTATTCGGAAAAAAGAGGTCTTGGATTAACTTTTGCCAGGGAAATCGTTGAAAATCATAACGGGGTAATTGACGTTTGGAGTTCTCCGGACACGGGATCTTCTTTTTCTATAATATTACCTTTAAAGGAAACCACAGATGGCTCGGGTACCCCTCTGGATGTTGAACGCCATGGTTTATGGAAGGAATCCATACTTTTAGTGGATGATGAAGAAAGCAGTCTAACGGTTGGGGGTAAAATCTGCCAATCACTGGGGTATAGTGTTATCACTGCAAACAGTGGTAAAAATGCGCTCAAGATTTATAAAGAGAAAAAAGACACAATTGGTCTGGTTATACTTGATATGATCATGCCTGAGATGAATGGACTTGAGACATTTTTAGAACTTAAAAAACAAAATCCTGAAATTAAGGTGTTGCTTTCAACGGGTTATTCCATTGATGAAAAAGCTCAGGAAATGCTCAGACAAGGATGCAAGGGTTACATTTTAAAACCGTATAATGCCATGGAATTATCGCTTAAGTTCAGAGAAATTTTATTTATGTAGATGATCGCTTATCTTTTTAGGCAGCCCGGCTGTGAAATTTAGATTCAATCAAAGCATCAGAAAAACAGTTTAAACGCATTTTCTGATGCTTTGATTATTATGAAAAAACTTATTCGTCTAAATTAGATATTTTGATAGAAAGCTCCTGGAGCTGTTCCATTGACGTCATTGATGGTGCCTCTGTTAATGGGCAGGTAGCCTTTTGAGTTTTTGGAAAAGCAATAACGTTTCTGATGGAATCTTCTTGGCACAGTATCATCATCAGTCGGTCCAGTCCGAAAGCTATTCCACCGTGAGGCGGCGCTCCTGAAGACAATGCATTTAATAGAAATCCAAATTTTTCATTGGCTTCGGCCTCATCTATTCCAAGGCAATTTAATACGTTTTCCTGAAGTTCAGTTGAATGAATACGAATACTTCCACCACCTATTTCAATCCCGTTCAACACCAAGTCATAGGCCCTTGATTTCACTAAAAGAGGGTCTGAAGACAATTTTTCAATATCTTGGTCAAGCGGTGCGGTAAAAGGATGATGTAAGGCCTGATACCGCTTCGCAGTCTCATCATAATCCATCAAAGGAAACTGGGTGACCCAGGTAAATTCATAGGCATCATCGGAAATCAGTTCAAGCCGTCTTCCCAGTTCATTTCTGAGCTGTCCTAGAGCCTCATTGGTAATTTTAGGCTGGTCTGCCACAAAGAAAACAATATCACCGGGTTCAAGATCCAGCCTTTTTCTTAACGCATCTTTTTCATCGTCAGTAAAAAACTTTGCAATGGGAGACTGCCATTCATTTTCTTTAATCTTAATCCAGGCAAGCCCCTTTGCCTTGTAAACAGCTGCAAATTCCGTCAGCTCGTCAATTTGTTTTCTGGTAAAAGACGAACATCCCTTTGCATTAATCGCTTTAACAAGACCGCCATTTTTTACAACATTGGCAAATACCTTGAATCCGGCATCTTTTACAATATCGGACACCTCACACAATTCCAGGCCAAACCTTAAGTCCGGACGATCCAGGCCAAATCGTGAAATGGCTTCATCGTAGGTGATCTGTGGGAAAGGGGCAACCAGGTCAAGATCAAGTACTTTTTTGAAAATAGAGATGATCATCCCTTCGGCAACTTCCATAATCTCTTGTTCATTAACAAAAGAAAGCTCCATATCGATTTGGGTAAACTCGGGCTGTCGGTCGGCTCTTAAATCCTCATCCCTGAAGCATTTGACAATCTGATAATATCTGTCAAATCCTGAAATCATTAATAATTGTTTGAAAAGCTGGGGAGATTGCGGAAGCGCATAAAAGTTGCCTGGATTGACCCTGGACGGGACCAGGTAATCCCTGGCACCTTCTGGTGTGCTTTTGGTTAAAAAGGGTGTTTCAATATCCACAAAACCGTTATTGTCCAGATAGTTTCTGATAGCCATGGTGGCCTTATGCCGTGCCAGAATATTGTTTTTCAGTTGTGATCGTCTTAAATCCAAATATCTGTATTGTAATCGAATGGACTCGGATGCCTCCACCCGGTCTTCAATCTGGAAGGCCGGTGTTTTGGCTTTGGAAAAAATGCTTAACTCATCTATCAAAACTTCGATGGCACCGGTTTTCATATTGGGATTGAGCATATCATCTGGCCGGGCAATGACTTTTCCTTTAACGCCAAGGACATATTCGTTCCTGATTCCCTGGGCTTTTTTATGAATGTCTTTTGAATTCTCCGGATTAAAAACAATTTGAGTGATACCTTCTTTATCTCTTAAATCAATAAAGATTACCCCTCCATGGTCACGTCGGTGTTGAACCCAGCCCATTAAAACAACTTCTTTATTGATATCTGTGTCTCTTAATTGGCAGCAATGATGTGTTCTTTTTAAATCTCCCAGTGAATCAGTCACGTAGTATTTCCTCTTAATTATTTTTTAAGTATCTTGATCAGTTCAGGAACCAGTTTTTCCATGGCGAATAATTTCTGTTCTTTGGTATTCATGTTTCTGAGTATAACCGCATTTTTCTTAATTTCATTTTCCCCTATAATCAAAACATATTGTGCCGAAAGCTTGTCCGCTCGTTTCATAAGGGCTTTCATACTTTTTCCCCTGAAATCCATTTCAGTGCGAATACCGGCTTGGTTCAGTTCACAGGACCAGTGATAACCTTTTTCCGTGGCAATATCACCTAAGGAAACGATAAACAGGTCAAGGGGAAAGGATTTTGGTATTGTATCAATCTGTTCCATGACTTCCACGAGCCGATCAAAGCCAATGGCAAATCCGATGGCAGGCGTTTGGGGTCCGCCAAGTTCTTTGACAAGGCCGTCATAACGTCCTCCACCGGCAACTGCGCTTTGTGCGCCCAATGTGGTGGTCTGTATTTCCCAGGCGGTCCTTGTATAATAATCCAAGCCGCGCACAAGGGATTTGTCTACAATAAAATCAACACCTTGTTTTTCAAGACTTATTTTTACCGTATCAAAATGATCTGAACAGTCATCGCAAAGATGGTCAAGGGTTGCAGGAGCATCCACAAGGGCTTTTTTACAATCTGTTATTTTGCAGTCAAGGATTCTTAAAGGGTTTTTATCCATCCGCCGCAGGCAATTTTTACAAAGAGATTCTTTTTTTGTTTCAATAAAATCCAAAAGTGATTTTTGAAAAGCGGGTCTGCAATCGGGGCATCCAAGGGAGTTTATATGCGCTGAAAGACCTGTCAGTCCTAGCCGTTTAAATAATTGGTTTAACAAAAAAATCAACTGGCTGTCTATGTAGGCTGATTCAACTCCAAATATTTCTGCATCAATTTGATAGAATTGGCGGTATCTTCCTTTTTGCGGTCTTTCACGTCTGAACATGGGGCCGATCATATAAAATTTCCTGATCGGATCTTTTGCATACATTTTATGCTGGATATATGATCTGACAATAGAAGCCGTGGCTTCAGGTCTTAAGGTCAGTTTATCCCCTTTGCGGTCCTCAAAAGTATACATTTCCTTTTCAACAATATCGGTTACCACTCCGATACTTCTGGCAAAAAGCTGGGTGTTTTCAATGATGGGAATCCTGATTTCATTGAACCCAAAAGCTTTAAATAATTGAGTGGCCTCTTTTTCCACTTTTTGCCAGAGAGAAATCTTCTCCGGTAATATATCTCTAAATCCTCGAATGGTCTGCATTATTTATTCTTTATCTTAAAATTATTAGCAAAATTTAAACAAACGTTATTTATAGATTAAAATCAGGGTGTTAGTCAATACGTAAAATAAGGTTTCCGTAAATTGTTATTTTCTTATTTTTACACAATTGGCATGAGCAGACAGCCCTTCGATCTCAGCAAGCCTGATCACATCGTCGGCTTCCCTTTTAAAGGCGGTTTTTGAATAGTGAATCAAACTGGTTTTTTTTGTAAAATTGTCAACACTTAGAGCAGAGGAAAACCTTGCAGTCCCGGCCGTTGGCAGAACATGGTTTGGGCCTGCGATATAATCACCCATGGGTTCGGGAGTATAGGCTCCTAAAAATAATGCACCGGCATTGTGTATCTGATCAATATAATCAAAGGGATCCTTGACTATTAATTCCAGATGTTCCGGTGCAAGACGATTAGACAGTTCAATGCCGGTTTCAATGTCCGGAACAATCATAATGGCACCAAAATTATCGATAGATTGTTTTGCAATCTCTTTTCTAGAAAGTTTTTCCATCTGAGTTTCAATGGCTAAAGCAGTTGCCTGGCCAAGACGTTTTGAATCTGTAACAAGTATAGAAGAGGCCATTATATCGTGCTCTGCCTGGGAAAGCAGGTCTGCGGCCAAAAATTGTGGATCAGCGTGTTTGTCTGCTACAATCAATATTTCGCTTGGGCCGGCGATCATGTCAATTCCAACTATGCCGGCTACAATTTGTTTAGCAAGTGTTACATAAATATTTCCAGGACCAACAATCACATCTGCTTTTGGAATGGTTTGGGTTCCATAGGCCATGGCCCCAATTGCCCAGGCACTTCCGGATTTAAAAACCGAAGTAATCCCAATCCTCTGGGCTGCAGTAAGAATGTAAGGATTGATTTCACCATTTTCCATTGGCGGGGTCATGAGATTAATGGAAGCAACACCGGCTGTTTTGGCTGGAATCCCGCCCATGAGTACAGATGATACCAGAGGGGTTTTGCCTCCCTTTGCTCCAGGTGCATAAACACCTGCAGTACCCACAGGTTTTACAAGTTGTCCAACCATGACACCGTTTCTGGGTGTGTCTATCCATGAATTTTCTTTTTGTTTTAAATGAAAATATTCCAGCTGAGCCACAGATCTGTCAAGGGCTTTTAAAAATGATTCATCAACCTTCTTTAATGCTGATTCAAACTCTTTTGGACTCACTTTTAAAGAGTCATTCGTGATTTTTTTTGAATCAAATTGGTTGGTATATTCAACAAGGGCATCATCCCCCCTTTTTTTCACATCTTCAAGATAGGCCTGCACGGTCTCATAATCCTGTTTTGAAAATCCCAAGCCTCTTTCAATGGTATCTATTACTCTTTTTTCCGCGTCCTCGGAAGGGTATTGATATAGTTTCATTTTTATAATTATTCCAAAAAATTTTATTTTATTTGATTGTTTAGTGTTTAAATACAGATAAATTCCAGACATATATAAATAGCCAGGCTCTTTTTATAACAAAAGAAAAATTATAAAGCCACCAAATAAATTTGAAAAGAGATGGAATATACAAATATTTTAAAGAAAAACAGATAAGTTTCAGGACAATTAAAAAAGGTAAAGAATCCTGCCCGTATGTTTATGAGGAGGCTGTATTAAACACTATCTTGTCCTGCCTTTTCGTTTCTTTCTGCCGGGCAGTGCCATTTTTACCAGTCGAGGTTCAAATGTGGCCACAATATCAACAAGATCCTTTTGTTGGTCCATAACATCAACAATGTTTTTATATGCCAGGGGTATTTCGTCAAGTCCGGCAGAAATTAGGGTTATCTTTTTTTTCTGCACAATATTTAGTAAATCTTTAAAAGAGAATTTTTTTTTGGCAGCATTCCGGCTCATTTTTCTGCCGGCCCCGTGTGCGGCGGACTTTAAGGATTCATCATTTCCAAGTCCTCTTACAATAAAACCGGGATCAGCCATAGATCCGGGGATGATGCCAATGTCTCCAATATCTGCAGGGGTGGCCCCTTTGCGGTGAACAATCACATTTTGCAATCCGATTTTTTCCTTCCAGGCAAAATTATGAATATTTTCTACTGTTGTAACAGCTTTCTCGCCGATTAAGCTCAAAACAGAATCATGTATAATTTCATGGTTGGCAGCTGAATATTTTTCCATAAGTGTCATGGCATTGAAATATTCAATACCTTCTGGTTGTTGTATGTCCAGCCAGGCAAGGTTATTCAGAGGTCTGCCAAGTTCAGGGTGAAGTCTTTTTGCAAGTTTTGAAAAGTGATCTGCTATTTTTGCACCCGCACCTCTGCTGCCGGAATGAGTCAGAAAGGCAATATATTCTCCTGCTTTGAGCCCGATATCATCATGGGATAAAGTCAATTTTCCAAATTCTGCAAAATGATTTCCAGAACCACTGGTTCCTAATTGTTTATAGGCTTTGTCCTTTAACGAATTAACAACCGGGCTGAATGTCCAGTCTTCATCCATGACAGGATGCTGCCTTGGATGATTGAATTGTTCTCCCACACCGAATTTTGTCCTAGTTTCAAGGGCCTGTCTAAAGGTGTGCTTACAGGTTTCAAATTCCCTGACCGAAAGTGATAGCACAGATAATTTCATCCGGCAGGCAATGTCTACACCCACCGCATAGGGGATTATAGCATCTTTAACCGCCAATACACCACCGATGGGAAGCCCGTAACCTTTGTGAGCATCCGGCATTAAAGCGCCTCTGACTGCAATAGGAAGGTTTAGGGCTTCTTCCATTTGGAGTACTGCCATTGGGTCGGGATCTTTACCCCAGATGGTATATCTCGCTTTTTTGGCCATACTGCCTACACTTTTTTTAATCTAAGAAAGACTGCCTGATTCAGATAATTCAAGAAGCCCTTCAATGTCTTTAATGAAAATGGTTTTGGCCTTAACTTGAATATAAGATGATGATGTCATTTTTTTAAACACCCTGGAAACAGTTTCAGGAGTTGTACCGATGAGATTGGACAGTTGTGCCTTTGAAATGGGAAGAGTTACCTGATTTTCATTTTGTTGTTCTTTGGAAAGAGTAATGATATAGGCGGCGAGCCTGGCAGGAACCTCTTTTAAACTCAGGTTTTCAATCTGTATGGTAAAGGCTCGAAGCCGTTTGGATAAATCGGCTAAAAGGATCATCCCCAATCTTGGTGTTTCAGTGATCAAATCAACAAATTTATTTCTGGGAAGAAAAAGAATAACAGATTTTTCAAGAGCCATGGCAGAGGCAGGGAAATTTTTTCCTTCAAAAACCGGAACCTCACCAAAAGAGTTGCCAGGACCATAAATGTGAAGGATTTGTTCTTTTCCTTCAAAGGAAAGTTTGAAGACTTTGACTTTTCCTTGTTCAACAATATAAAATCCATTACCTTTATCTCCTTCATGGAAGACCATCTCTCCCTTGCCATATTTTGAAGTTGAGGCAATAGAAGATATCTTTTCAAGGAGATCGGCTGAAAGACCGGAAAAAAGGGGGATTGTTTTTAAATGTTTAATAATATATGTTACTCCAGTTAATATTTGAAAAAATGTAACCTTCAAAATCAAAAAAAATCAAAAAATCAAAAAAAAGTACAAATACTTGATACAGGTCAAGGATATACCTCTTTTTTTATAATAAGTTAAACCTAGGAAGTAAAGATTAATTGTAAGTCAACCATAATAATACTAATACTTAAGGAGAAAGTTGAATGTTTTGTTTTCAATGTCAGGAAGCAGCTAAAGGTCAAGGATGTACTATCAAAGGAATGTGTGGAAAAGAAAGTGATACATCTGATTTACAGGACCTCTTAATTTACAATCTCAAGGGAATTGCGGTGATTGCTGATAAAGCCAAGGCTGCCGGAGTAGACGTTTCTGATACAACAGGCAAATTTATTGCCCAGGGACTTTTTACTACTATTACGAATGCGAACTTTAATGATGAAAATATAATCAATTGGATAAACCGTGCCCAGACGCTTAAAAAAGAACTGTTTGAGTCTGCAAAGGATAAAATTGGTTCAGATTTACATGAGAGCGCCACCTGGTATTCAAACGATGTATCACAGTTTAAATCTAAAGCTCAAACTGTAGGCGTGCTTGCCACAGAGAACGAAGATGTCAGGTCTTTAAGAGAGCTTCTCATACTCGGTCTTAAGGGAATCGCCGCCTATGCCGACCATGCAGCTGTCTTGGGTGTAACTAGAGATGAAATATGGGATTTTCTTTATAAGGCCCTTGCCTCTACAACCCAGGATCTCTCAGTGGATGATATGGTTGCCATGGTTCTTAAAGCCGGTGAAGTCACGGTAACCACCATGGCAGCTCTTGATGAAGCCAATACAACAGCTTATGGAAACCCTGAATTAACCGAGGTCAGTATTGGTGTGGGATCAAATCCGGGAATATTGATCTCCGGGCATGATCTTAAGGATATGGAAGAACTTTTAAAACAGACTGAGGGTACTGGCGTGGATGTATACACCCATGGTGAAATGCTTCCTGCCAACTATTATCCTGCGTTTAAAAAATATGATCATTTAAAGGGCAATTATGGCGGGTCCTGGTGGCATCAGAATCAAGAATTTGAGTCTTTTAACGGCCCTATTCTGATGACCACAAACTGTCTGGTACCGTTGAAAAAGACAAATACCTACCTGGACAGGCTTTATACAACAGGAGTTGCCTCTTACTCTGATACCCCCCATATCAATGACAGAGTGGATGGTGGAGCAAAAGATTTTAGTGCCATCGTTGAAAAGGCAAAAACCTGTAGTGCACCCACCCAGATTGAAACCGGAACCATTGTCGGCGGCTTTGCCCACAATCAGGTTCTGGCTCTTGCCGATAAAGTCGTGGATGCCGTAAAATCAGGCGCCATCAAACGGTTTGTTGTCATGGCAGGGTGCGATGGTCGTCAAAAAGGCAGAAACTATTTTACCCAGGTTGCTGAAACACTACCAAAAGATGCGGTCATCCTAACAGCAGGATGTGCAAAATACAGATATAATAAACTGGACCTTGGCGATATCGGCGGGATTCCAAGAGTTCTTGATGCAGGCCAATGCAATGATTGCTACTCACTTGCCGTTATTGCTCTTAAACTCAAAGAGGTTTTTGAACTTGATGATATCAACGATCTACCCATTTCCTTTGATATTGGATGGTATGAGCAAAAAGCGGTAGCCGTTCTTCTGGCCCTTCTGCACCTGGGTGTAAAAGGCATCCGTCTTGGACCATCTTTACCTGCTTTTGTATCTCCAACCGTATTGAACGTGCTTGTGGAAAACTTTGATATTAAACCGATTACAGAACCTGAGGCTGATGTAGAAGCCATGATGCAGGGGATGTAAACATAGAGAATTTAAAGCCGGTGTAAGAATTTTTCTGCACCGGCTGAAACCAGACCAGCTAGAATTAGGAAGGTTTGCAAGGAGGCTTAAAATGAAATGTCCGGGACAAGATACCCAATACTGGAGTCAAGATGCCATATTTGAAACAGAGTGTCCGGAATGCGGTCATCCTATGGAGTTTTTTAAAGATGATGCCACTCGGCGATGCTCAAACTGCATGAAAAAAATTGTAAATCCCAAAATGGATTTTGGATGTGCATCCTATTGCAAATTTGCAGAGCAATGTCTTGGTGCGCTTCCAGAAGAATTTGTTGCCCAAAGAGACGATCTTCTTAAAGATCGGGTGGCTGTGGAGGTAAAGAGATATCTGGGAACTGATTTTAAACGTATCGGGCATGCCGCAAAAGTAGCCAATTTTGTAGAAAAAATCGGGAAAAAGGAAAAAGCAAACCTTCCGGTGATACTTTGTGCAGCATATTTATATGATATCGGTGTTAAAAATGCCCTTGAAAAATATGATTCAGACAATCCCCAGGACATAGAAAAAGAAAGCCCTGATGTGGCAAGAGAGCTTATGGGAAAATTAGGTGCCAAAGAAGAGTTAATCAATGAGGTGATTGAAATTGTCGGGCACCACAATCGTCCGGCTCAAGAGGACAGTTTGGATAAAAAAGTATTGCATGATGCTGACATGCTCACGCATATGGCAGCCTGCGAAGAGAAAAACGGGGTAAATGAAGAAGAATTTTGTGCCAAACTGGACAAACTTTTTTTAACAACTGCGGGTAATGAACTTGCAAAACAGGTTTTGGTAAACGCAAAGTAAGACATCCTGATTGAATAATAAAGAACAAAAAAATATTATTCACACCGATTTAAAACAAGGAGAACAAAAATGAAAGTGATGAGAAAGATAATCGAGATTGATGAAGAATTATGCAATGGATGTGGCAATTGTGTGATTGCCTGTGCAGAAGGTGCCATCCAGATTATTGACGGCAAGGCAAAGGTCATAGCGGATAAGTATTGTGATGGTCTTGGGGCTTGTATCGGAGATTGTCCGGAAGATGCATTAAAGATTATAGAAAGAGAAGCAGAGGATTTTGATGAAGAAGCTGTTGAAGAGTTGTTGAAAAAGCAGAAAGCTGAAAAAGAAGCTGCAGAACCTGTTGGTTGCGGATGCCCTTCCTCGGCCATGAAGACCTTTCCAACTATGGGTAAGACAGAGCCTTGCGGCTGTACAAGCCATGCAAACGTTGCCACATCCGGGGGGGCCTCATCATTAGGCCACTGGCCGGTTCAGATCAGGCTTGTCCCACCAGGGGCTCCTTTTTTAAGAGATGCAGACCTGTTGATAGCAGCAGATTGTGTGCCGGTTGCCTATCCTAACTTTCATGCTGATTTTCTTTCTGGAAAAGCCGTAATGATCGGGTGCCCAAAGTTTGATAATGCTGAAGAATACGTTGAAAAACTTTCCCAGGTATTTAAAGTGTCAGGGATCAAAAGTATTACTTCGGTTATCATGGAAGTACCCTGTTGCTCTGCCATGCCGATCATTGTTAAAAAGGCTCTTGAAAAATCCGGCGTTGAAATTCCTTTTGAAGAAGTTGTGGTGAGTGCCCGCGGAGAAATTCTTTCATGAAATGGTCTGACGAAGCAGAATTAGCCATTAAAAAAGTACCATTTTTTGTAAGAAAGAAAGTCAGAAAAAAGGTTGAAGCTTTTGTACAGAAAAAGTCAAAGTCTGTGGTTGAACTCTCAGATGTGAACGATTTAAAAAAGAAATTTCTGTCCAAGGGCGGAATGGAACAAGAGATAAAAGGATATGAGGTTACCACCTGTTTTGGTGGTGCCGGATGCCCAAACACGGCAAACTCGGGTACTCAGCTTGCAAAGGATATTGAGGCTATGATCCAAAAAGCAGATATCCTTTCCTTTTTAAAACAAAATGTAAAAGGGGATCTAAAGTTCCATCACGAGTTCAGGGTCTCACTTTCCGACTGCCCAAATGCCTGCTCCAGACCCCAGATTGTTGATATCGGTATCATTGGGGCAGTTCTTCCGGGGATCTCAGATGAAGAGTGCACCCTGTGCAATGCCTGCGTTGAAGTTTGTAAGGAAAATGCCATCACCCTTGATTACGATAATGAATCCCCTTTGATTGATTATGATCAATGTTTGATGTGTGCCAAATGCATAAACGAATGTCCCACAGGAACCATAAGGGAAAAACAAAAGGGTTTTCAGGTCATGCTTGGAGGAAGACTGGGCCGCCATCCAAGGCTTGCCATGGAGGTTCCCGGCCTTCATACTTATGATGACGTGTTGGAAATTGTTAAAAACAGCCTTGATTTTTATAAGGAAAAATCAAAAAATGGTCAGAGATTTTCCCATATCCTTTCTTCCGTTGATGAGATTTTTCCCAAATAAGTTTTACAAGAAATTAATCCTGGAATAAGGGTTTGACAATTAGTTTGTCAGAAACCCTCACTTTTTGAAGATATTTTTAAATTGGTACAATCCAAATAAGCAAATTAAAAATTTAAGATTTGTAAGAAAATTACCTACATCATAATCAGAAATCCTCCAATTGATTTGTTGACCGAATATTTAGTAGTTTACTAAACGGTAAAAATTGATTTTGATATTTTAACACCAACAAAATGGAGGATCGTATGAAAAGTAAACATTTATTGATCATTGGATTTATCGCTGTACTCTCAATGGCATTTTGCCAGACTGCCTTTTCAAAAGATAGAATCGTATTCGGTGGTGGACCCGCCGGTGGTACATTCCAGGTAGTTGCTAATGCCGTCCAGGTTTATAAACCTGTAAAAGAATCAGCACTGTTTAAACTGCAGGCACAGTCTTCAGCCGGTTCCGTTGAAAATTTAAGAAAAACAAATTCCGGTAAACAACAGTTCAGCGTTGTTTATTCAGGCCATGTTTATCTGGGTCGAAATGGTATGATGAAAAATGATACCAAAAAATATGAAAATGTCATGGCTGTTGCATGGTTGTATGGCGCACCGGCTCAACTGGTTACCCGTAAAGGTTCTGGAATTAAAAGTGTAAAAGATCTTGTGGGCAAAAAAGTAGGTGTTGGTAATGCCGGCTCAGGCGCATTTGCAAATTGTGAGCTTTTCTTTACTCACTTGGGTGTCTGGGATAAAATTGAAAGAAATGCAATGGGTTATAATGATGCAGCACAAGCATTTGGAAACAAACAACTGGATGCTTTCTGGCTGTTTACTGCCTTTCCCAGCGGCGCTGTAATAATGGCTGCACAGACAAATGATATTGCTCTTGTAAATCTTGATGCAGATGCCAAAGCAAGTGGATTTTATACAAAATATCCATACTTTGCTAAACTGCCTGTTCCTGCCAATACATATAAGGGCGTAGATTATGAATCACCATCATTTCAGGATTCAGCTCTTTGGGTAGCCAATTCAAAAGTGTCTGCAGAAGTTGTATATGAAATCCTTTCTCTAATTTATTCCGATGAGGGACTGGCTCATATGAAAGCGGCAAAAAAGACATTTAAGAATATGGCACTTGAAACCGGTGCTGACGGTGTTGTAACTCCTTTCCATCCAGGTGCTGAAAAATTCTGGACAGATAAAGGTATTTTATAATAGACACAAGTTAATTTAACAGGTATGGTTTAAAAAAAGATACGGGTTTTTTTTAATTTAAAAACCCGTATCTTGGTCCAACCCACAAACAACAGGAAGGCAAGCCGTGTATGAAAAGTTAAACAGATTTGAGCAAATCGTATTTGATGCGTGTTCAGTGATCCTGGTCGTTTTCTACTCCTATGCTGCGGTTATTCATCCTATGGCAACCCAGTATCACAGGGGCGTTTATATTATAATAACCTATGTTCTTGTCTTCCTTTTATACAAATCAAAATCAACAATTATGCGGATTGTGGATTATATCCTTATGCTGCTTTCTATTGTTTCGATAGGGTATTGGATATTCAATTTTGAGGTCATTAATTACCGGACTGGTGCTGAAACACCAACAGATATGGTGTTTGCCATTATTGGTGTGCTAGTGGGAATTGAATTGGCCAGGCGGGTGGTGGGCAAAGTCTTTGTTTTTTTGGGCGTCATCATGTTGACTTATGGTGTTTACGGATATCTGGCACCGGATCTGGTTTCCCATGCCGGTGCTCCTTTTACTGAACTTTGCATCAGTATATTTTATAAAAGTGATGGTGTATTTGGAATTATGGCCAATGTACTGGCCACCTATGTTATTTTGTTTGTTCTTTTTGGAGCTTTTTTAGAAAAATGCGGCGCCCAGAAATTTTTTATTGACTGGCCTCTGGCTGCTGTGGGACATACGGTTGGCGGACCCGGTAAGGTTTCTGTTATTGCCTCCGGTCTGTTTGGTTCCATTTCAGGTTCAGCCATTGCCAACACAGTTTCCACAGGAATGTTTACCATTCCCATGATGAAAAAAGCAGGATTCAGGCCCCATGTAGCCGGTGGGATTGAGCCTGCTGCATCCATTGGCGGAATGTTCATGCCGCCCATTATGGGGGCCGGCGGATTTATCATGGCCGAGTTGACAGGTGTCCCTTATTCAAAAATCATGCTGGTGGCAATATTCCCGGCTGTAATGTATTTTTTCAGCGTTTTCTGCATGGTTCATTATGAAGCCAAGAAATTTAATATTGTGGGTGAAAAATCAAAAATTTCAGCCATGGAAATTTTTAAGGCACAATGGTTTTATGCTCTTCCATTAGTCGTTATCACTATTTTTATGCTCACGGGATATTCTCCAGGATACTCAGCGATACTTGGCCTTATTTCATGTGTTTATATCAGCTGGGCTGACACGGAAAAACGAATGGATCTAACCATGGCAATCATCGTGAGTGCCATATTTCTGGTATCCCTGATTAACATCCTCAGCGGAGGGACCGAGGACATTGTTCCCCAATGGGCTGGATTTCTTGTGGGGATTTTGGTGGCTGGTGCATTTTATTTTAAGTTTCCAAAACAGGCAAAGCCCGGTCTTTCCAAATTTTTAGATGCTGCCCGATCCGGAACTGAGAATAGTCTCAAGATCGGTGCCACTGTAGGTGTCATCGGTATTATTATAGGGGTTTTGACATTTTCCGGCCTGGTATTAACTTTTGCCGATATCATGATAGAACTGGCCGGAGGCTCTTTATTGCTGACTATTTTACTCATCGCCCTTGCTTCACTGGTCCTGGGGATGGGGGTGCCCGTGACTGCTGCCTATCTCATTACAGCCGTCGTGGCCGTGCCCGCTCTCACCCATCTGGGGGTAAATGAAATCGCCGCTCATATGATCGTATACTGGCTGTCACAGGACTCAAATATAACACCTCCGGTCTGCATTGCTGCCTTTGCCGGTGCTACTATTGCAAAAGCCAATATGTGGAAAACTGCTTTTACATCTTTCAAGTTTGCAAAATTTTTATACCTGGGCCCTATTCTTTTCGGATATGTGCCCGGATTTTCCCTTGATGGCAGTTCAACCGATATTATAAAGGCATTTGTCCTGATTCTGTTTGGAACCTGGGCCTATTCATGGATTCTCAGCGGTATCTGGATTGACAATATAAAAGGCCTTTTTAAGAAAAACCCGGCATAAGAAAAGCGCTTTTCTGATAATTTATCACCCCTGACATTTAGTTGTTGTCAGGGGTGATTTTTTATTTTCAGGAATCATTTGTTCCTTATTAAAAAAATTAGTTGCCTTATCAACTGTTTTATACAATAGTAAGCGAAGATAGCCTAAAATTAAATAGTGTTGGCAGGCATGATGATATTTACAATTGATTAGGTAATAAATTTAGCAGGAAAAAAGACATAATTATATGGAAACGTTTGAGAAAGTCATTGATTCTTCTATAGCATATCTGGTCGGTCGAACATCCAGATCAATTATTAAGCGATTAACCAAAAAATTTTCAGACGCCGGGTTTGACGTGAGCTATGAGCAATGGAGCATACTTGTTCATTTGTATCGAAAAGATGGACAGACCCAGCAGGAACTTTCCAATATAGCCGTAAAAGATAAGGCTGCTATTACAAGACTTTTGAATGTCCTGGAAAAAAAGAATATTGTTTTAAGAATCCCTGACAGAAATGATAAGCGAAGCAAACTTGTCTATCTGACGAATAAAGCCAAAGAGTTCAAACCGGATTTGATTGCCGTTGTTGAAGAATTGTTAGAAGAGGCTGAACAAAATATCTCGTCAGAAGAAATGGTCCAGTGCAAAATGATCCTGAATAAAATATTTTCTAATTTTGACAGACTGAATAATTAATTTATAATTCCACCAGCTTATTTTGAATGGCATACCGGGATAATTCAGCATTATTTCTTATATTTAGTTTTTTTAATATTCTGGACCTATAGGTATCCACTGTTTTGACAGAGATATTATAGGATATCGCGATTTCCCTGTTCGTTGACCCCATGGCAAGTTTTCGCAGTACTTGAAGTTCTCTCATGGACAGCGATTCGGTAAGTGTCTGATTTTTATTTCCCCGGATAACTCTAAGGGCCAGAGCTTCACTTGCTTTTTCCGTCAAATACCGGCCTCCGAGGTGGATTTTTTTTACAGCCGCCACAAGCTGTTCAGGAGCAGACTGTTTTGTTACATATCCCATTGCACCTGCTTCGATAGCCCTGATAACATATTGCTCTTCATCATGCATGGTCAAAATAAGGACAGGCACATCCGAACAATAACTGGTTAATCTTGTCACCACCTCAAGTCCATCCATACCGGGCATGGAAATATCAACCACTGCAACATCGGGTTTCTTTTTCATGGCCTCATCCAACGCTTTTTCCCCGTCTGCTGCTTCAGCGATCACCTCTATCTCGTTACTATCCTCTAGAACTTTTCTTAAGCCCTCCCTGACAATACTGTGGTCATCTGCAAGAAGTACTTTAATCATGTATCATCCTTTAACTTTAACTTTGCAGCAAATGGTTGTCCCCATGGATAACCCGGAAGATATGTCAAGCTCTCCTCCGACTAGATTTGCCCGTTCTCTCATTCCTTCCAGTCCAAATCCGTTAAGACCATTGTTATTGCTGTCATCAAAACCGCAACCGTTGTCCTGAATGAATAGAACAATTTTTTCATCTTCAATTTTTAATTCAACGATAATGGTGTTGGCCTTTGAATGCCTGAGTGAATTGGTCACAGCTTCCTGGCCAATTCTATATAATGCAGTGGAAAGTGTATTGTTGATTTTCGGAATTTCGCTGTGCTTGAACACACATGAGACATTGGATCTTTTTTCAAAATCAGACAAAAGAGATTCCAATGCATCCACAAGTCCAAGATCATCCAGCACCCGAGGTCTTAACCGATAGGCCATATCTCTTACATCATCGATGATATCATCGATGATGGAACACATTTTTCCAGCCCTGTCTCCGGCATTTTCATCTAAGCCGGCTAAAAATTTTTCAACCCACACCGCATCAAAACGAAGGGCTGTCAATACCTGACCGAGATGATCGTGGAGCTCCCTGGCAACCTGGGCTTTTTCCCTTTCCTGGGAGGCAATAATATTTTTTGACATTTTTTTTAAATTGTCCTGGGCATTTTCAAGCTGATTCGTTCTTTTCTTTACCTGAAGTTCCAAATCCTGGGAATATTGGGAAAGTTTTTCCTTGGCGATTTGAAGATCTTTCTGGCTACGATTTTTTTCCGTTACATCAACACTCACGGCAAGGGATCGTATAATATTGCCATGTTCATCCCTGACCCCGTAGCAGGAAAGCAGGATATCCATTTTATCACCATTCTTTTTAACATAGGTGTAAGGAACATCTTTACAAAAACCGGTTCTGAAAAACAGGGGAAAAATAATATTAATGGCATATTTTTTTGATTCAGGTGTAAAAAAGGAAGTGAGCTGCTTGCCAATGACATCCTCCCTTTTGTATCCCATAATCTCCACCCAGTGATCAGAAACCCGAATGATTTGTCCTTTAATATCAATTGAATGAAGCATGACAGGGGTTTTGTGGTAGATATGTCGGTATCTTTCTTCGCGCATTCGAAGTTTTTTTTCTGCTTTTTTTCGTTTTGTAATTTCCTGGATTCCCAATAAATAAAGAATCAAAACCAGAATAAAGGTCAGGATGAGCACTGATGTTGTAACCGGTCCGATCACCCGGACAAAGGGTTTGGTGACCTGCTTTGTAATGGCTTTGTAATTTCTTAAACTAATAATTTTCCATTGGGGATAATTGGCCACAGCCAGGCTTGAAAACAAGTATTGGACATTATTTTTGTCTATTACAAACCCTTTTTGGTTTTTTGAAAATCCAGTCCAGGCCCAGGGGCCATTACCAAATTGCCGGGAATTCTCTATCGTGTTTATTTTTTTTTCATCTGGCTCCCAGAGAAAATTAAATTTTAACTTGTCTTTGTTGGAAATAAAAATAACACCATCCGGATCAACGAAAAGCAGCGTATCATCGGATTTTGGAAAGAGCTTTGCTTCAACAAACTCCACGGAAGCTTTAATTACAACAACCCCAAGGACTTTTTTTACCGTTGCATCGTAAACAGGGTGGGAGTAATAAACGCCTCTTTTTTTTGAAGTGGTGCCAAGGGCAAGATAGGTGGCAGGCATACCATTAATTGCCTTTTTGTAGTAGGGTCTGAAAGAAAAGTCTTTCCCCACGAAACTGTCTTTGGCATTTCGATTGCTGGAACATAAGGTGATTCCATTTTTATCCATGAGATAGCTGACTTCAAGATCCAGGGATTTTGTAAAATTATCAAGAACCCTGTTGGCATTATAAATTGATTCCAGGTTGGTATCTTTTAACACTATGGTCAATTCTTTGATACCTGAAAGGGTTTTAACCGGTTTGATATGTTCGGAAAGATAGGAGGATAACTGATCTGTCAAAAGATTCAGTCTGGAATATGCATCGGCTTCTGTTTTTTGAAAAGCAGCATTCCTATACGAGTAATAGTATAAAAGGCCACCGGCTGATGCTGATAAAAAGGCAAACAAAGCCAATATTAATATGATGGTTCGAAGCCGCATGGAATTAAGTATATCTTCATGGTCAAATTTTTTCAATGATTTTGAAAGGTTAATAAAAAAGGATAAAAATATAATCTTTTTTCTTGACCCGGTTTGTTTATTTGAATATTTTTAACCAAACAGTTTAACCAAATGGTTAAAAAGTATTTTTATAATAATTTTGGGATTTTAAAAAAAGTGATACCTAAGAAAATAAACACTAAAGACAGAATATTTGCTGTTGCAGCCAATCATTTTGCAGATTTCGGTTTCCAAGGCACCAGAATGGACAGGATAGCGAAAGAGGCCGGTGTCAATAAAGCAAGTATTTATTACAATATCGGGAATAAAAAAAAATTATATGCCATGGTCCTCAATAGAACATTTGAAGAAGGATTTGGTGACTTCCATGGCTTTATTGAGACAAATATGCTGGCTGAAAAAAAACTTGAAACCTATATCAGGCATCTTGCAAGTGCACTGGAACAAAATCCAGTAATTCCAAAAATTATGATGCATGAACAAGTATCAAAAGGAAGACATTTGCCCGAATCCCTGGCAAAAAAAATTGTTCAAATGCTGGATGGGTTGACAGCCATTTTAAACCAGGGCAAAAAACAGGGAATATTTAGTGAAGTGGATACCGTGACCATTCATTTTATGATTTTTGGTACAATGGTCTTTCAAATGACAAGCTCCCCCATTCGGATGAAAAAAAAGGCATTTCTCGATAAATATCAGCCTGATCCAGGTGTCTTGCCACAGGTAGTTATAGAACAAATTGTTCAATGTATTTTAAGGGCAGTTAAAAAGGAAACACCAGATGTCATCCATACGAAATAAAATTGAAACCCGGTTTGAATCTTTTGCATATTATCTTTTTGATAATAAATATAAAATTTTTCTATTTTTTTTGGTGTTGATTGTCTGGCTTGCCTCACATATTCCCGGTATCACCATTGATACTTCCACAGAAGGTTTTTTGCACGAAGATGATCCCATATTACTGGATTATGAGGCTTTTCGTGATCAGTTTGGGAGAGATGAAATGGCCATCGTCGCCTTTGAACCAAAAAAGGTGTTTGATGGTGCATTTCTAAAAAAATTAAAGACCCTCCACCAGGACCTGAGCGAAAATCTGCCGTATCTGGATGATATAACAAGCCTTGTCAACGCCCGAAACACTTATGGTAATAAGAATGAACTCATTGTTGAAGATCTTTTAGAAAACTGGCCTGAAAATGAAAAAGAACTGGAGGCAATTAAACAAAAAGCCCTGGCCAATCAAATGTATAAAAACCTTTTATTATCTGAGAATGGGCGGTTGACAACCATTGTTATTAAAACACATACCTATTCGGGCAAAATTGAATCACCTGATGACGATCTTTCCGGGTTCGGTAATAGCGATGCCTCAGAACAAATCCCAAAGAACCAGAAAGCGGGTTATCTGACGGATAAAGAGAATTCCGAATTTGTTACTGCACTGGAAACGATTATTAACAGACACAAAACAGAGGCGTTTCCTATTTTTATCGCAGGAACCCCTGTTGTAACAGACTTTCTAAAGCGGTCCATGATAAAAAATATGAGAAAATTCATGGGAATTGCCCTAGTGACAATTGCGATATTTCTTTTTGTTATGTTTAAAAGACCTTCGGGTGTTTTTATGCCCATTTTTATTGTAATCGTATCCCTGGTATCAACTATGGGACTTATGGCCATCAGTGGGGTTTCCATAAAAATACCCACCCAGATCCTGCCATCTTTCTTATTGTCTGTGGCCATCGGGGCATCTGTACACATACTGGTCATGTTTTTTCAAAGTTTTGACAATGAGCAATCCAAACGGGATTCTATTGCCCATGCCTTGGGCCACTCAGGACTTGCCATAGTGATGACAAGTCTTACTACAGCAGGCGGGCTGATGTCCTTTTCAACTGCTGCAGTTGCACCTATTGCCGATCTGGGGCTTTTTGCCTCTGCCGGAGTGATTCTGTCTTTAATTTATACCATTATATTTTTACCTGTTTTATTAGCTATTTTACCCATTAAATCCAAGAATAGTTCTTATAAAATGAAAAAAGGCGGAATTAAATTTAGCTTTATGGATAATGTATTGAACGCTTGTATTCATATTTCCACACATTATCCGAAACAGGTATTATTTGTGGCTTTTATCCTAACCCTTTTTGCCATAGCAGGTTCTATGCGGATAGAGCTTTCCCATGATCCTGTCCGGTGGCTTCCGGATTCAAGCAGCGTCAGGCTGGCCAATGAAAAACTCGATATTGAATTAAAGGGCACCACAAGCCTTGAAGTGATCCTGGATACCCAAAAGGAGAATGGGCTTTATGAGCCGGATTTTCTCCTGGCGCTAGAAAACAGCAAAAGGGTTATGGAAGGCTATTCTGACAAAAAAGTGGTTGTAGGAAAAGCATGGTCAATCACCTCTGTCTTAAAGGAAACCAACCAGGCACTTCATGAAAATAATGCCAAGTATTATATCATTCCGAAAAACCGCGATCTCATCGCACAGGAGCTTTTTTTGTTTGAAAACAGCGGGTCTGATGACCTAGAAGATTTTACAGACACACTATTTTCCAAGGCACGGTTCACAATTAAAGTGCCTTTTATTGATTCCATAGCATATGCACAATTTATTGACACCGTGACAGATCATTTCAGACAAAATTACCTTGAACATAATATCAAAATTACCGGAATGGTTGCCATGCTTGCACGTGTAATAACCAATGCTATTCACAGCATGATCAAAAGTTATGGCTATGCTTTGATTATAATTACCTTATTGATGATTTTTCTTATCGGAAGATTAAAAATCGGTATGTTTTCCATGATTCCCAATATTTTCCCCATTATTATCATGCTGGGGGTCATGGGGTGGTTTAATCTGCCAATGGATCTTTTTTGCATGATGGTGGGAAGTATTGCCATTGGTCTTGCCGTGGATGATACCATTCATTTTATGCATAATTTCAGACGATATTATGAAACATATCATGATGCAAAAAAAGCGGTTTATAAAACGCTTCATACAACGGGCAGGGCCATGCTTGTCACCACCTGTGTACTTTCCATTGGATTTTTTACATTTATGTTTTCAGAGATGAATAATTTATTTAATTTTGGCGTTTTAACCGGTTTAGCTCTTTTGATGGCCCTTTTGGCAGACTATTTCATTGCCCCCTCTTTGATGGTGTTATTAAATCAGAACACGCCCGGTAAATCCGTTTAAATGTGGAGAAAACCTATGAAAAAAATTGTTGTTTTAACTTTATGGACCTGTTTTTGTCTATTTATCCTTAACCCCGTATGTATCGCAGGTGAAATAAATGCGCGTCACATCATGCAGCAGGTGGAAGACAGGGATGATGGGGATAATATGACCTCGGAGATGCTCATGGTGTTGATTGATAAACATAACAAAAAAAGAAAAAAGCATTTTAAAAATTTTGCCAAAGATTTTGGCAAAGACAGTAAACGTATCATGTTTGTTATGTCTCCATCGCAAATAAAGAACACAGGATTTTTAACATTTGATTATGATAGTGCATCCAAGGATGACGATCAGTGGCTATTTCTACCTGCATTGGGAAAAACTAAACGAATTGCCTCAACGGACAAAAGTTCAAGTTTTATGGGATCAGATCTGAATTATTCTGATATGACAGGGCGAAATTTAGAGGATTATGATTTTAAGCTGTTAAAAGAGTCAAAACTCAATGGGCATGAAGTTTGGCTGATTCTATCCTTGCCAAGAACAAAACTGGTCGAGGACGAAACCGGCTATAAAAAAGCAATCCTTGCCGTTAGAAAAGATAACTATGTGGTTGTCAGGGGAAAAATGTGGACCAATAAAGGCAATTTTATCAAATATGTTGATATTCAAAAGCTCGAACGCATTGATGGGATCTGGGTGGCAACACAGACTCATATAGTCAAAAAACAAAACAAGGTAATAAAGCATCAAACCCTTTTAAAACTCAGTAATGTAAAGTTTGATCAAGGCTTTGACGAAAATATCTTTACCATCCGAAGACTGGAAAAAGGATTGTTTTAATTTTTAAATGGACCATCGGTTTCTAAAAATGTCTGGACGGCTGAATTATTTTTTTTTAATAGCGGTTATTTGTATGGTGTTTTTAAGCACGGGATATAGTGTTGCCCAGAATGTCTTTAACAAAGATAACAGGGACATATTTTTAGCTCAGGGTTCAACTCCCGGAAATCAAGAAGAACTTACAGATGATGACCTTGGAGATTTTTTTGAGAATGATATCAAACAAATGCCCGAGGACACAGATTCAGAAGACCTGGATACGTTTTTCAGCGATGATGATAAACCGCCTGATACCCCTGAAATCCTTGATTCCCACAATGAAACAGATAAAAAAGGTTATTTTTTTAAAGGGAATATTGGGCTAAAAACCGGATTTCGGTTTAATTATGATCCTAAAGGAACCGGATCAACCGATCATTCCGGTCTGTCTGATGCAAAGGTTGAGATCGATCTTGAATTTGGATCAAAGGTTTTTGGATCCTGGGATTTTTTTATGTCAGGATCTGCGTTTTATAATTTTGCATATAAACTCAATAATCGTGATGATTATATCCAGACATTTTTGGATGATAATGAAAAAGAGCTTGAACTTGAAAAATTATTTGTCAGGGGAAGCCTTAACCGGGCGCTTGATATCAAAATCGGGCGGCAGATTGTAGTATGGGGAAAATCAGATAATATCAGAATTACAGATATCTTAAACCCTTTGGATTTAAGGGAACCTGGAATGACAGATATAGAAGATTTGCGGCTTCCCGTTTTCATGACTCGGCTGGATTATTATTTATTTAACCTGTCTGTGTCAGCATACCTGATTCACGAACACAGATTGTCAAAATTGCCGGTTTTTGGAAGCCCTTATTATTCTCTTCCCTTAGCATTGCCTGATGAATCAGATATCTCAGCCCGGATTAATAATACAGAATACGCTGTGTCATTATCAGCCACTTTTCCCAGCTTCGACATATCCTTTTATCTGGCGGATATATATGATGATTCGTCCTATTTAAATACTAAAAACCAACGATTAAACGGCAGGGTATCCATGGTGGGCGTTGCAGCAAATAAGGCCCATGGAAACTTTTTATATAAAGTAGAAACGGCTCTTTTTGACAATATAAGGTTTTCTGCATTTCCAAAGAACGGTCGTCTTGTTGATAATTTAACAGATTATACCCGGGTGGATTTTCTTGGTGGAGTGGAGTATTCGGGATTTCAAAATAGTCATATCGGTTTTGAAATGGCTGATAAATGGTTGACCAATTATGATTTGGGAGCAGAAGCAATAGGCAAAAAAGAACATACCATTCAATATGCCTTGAGGGTATCTCGAACTTTTCTTAACGATGTTCTTGAAATGACACTTTTGACATCCTTATTCGGAAAATCAGCCAATGATGGCGGGTTTATAAGAACCCAGGCAGAATATGATCTGTCAGACGAAATAGCCCTTACACTGGGAGCCATCTTTTACAAATCAGGATCCAGCGTTGTGCTCAGCCAGATTGGAGGAAATGATGTCATTTTTACAAGTATCATATATAGTTTTTAATACGGTAATCAGACCGGATGACCCTTATCCCTCACGGTACAAAAGGATGTTATCTGGATATGAAAAAGAATAATGAATAGCAACAATAATCATATCCGTGCATTTATTGGGATATCATTTCCTAAAGAGGTGATTTTATCTTTAAAACATTTTCAAAGACAGCTGAGAACCTACGGGATTAGAGCCTCCTGGCCCAGACCCGAAAACATGCATCTGACCTTAAGCTTTTTTGAAAAAATACATATAAACAGGATTGAATCCATCAAAGAGTGCATGACCATGGCGACAGCTAAAACCCCGGCCCATATAATATCCTTCTCAGGCATAGGCGCTTTCCCATCAATAAAAAGACCCAGGGTCATCTGGGCCGGAACCATTGGGCAGACAGATATTTTGAAGAAGTTTGTTAATCGCCTTTCCATTCATCTTTTAGAAAATCTGGAAATCAAAAAGGAAAAGAAAAAATTTATACCCCACGTAACTGTGGCAAGAATTAAACAGCCAATTCAAAAAAAAGTGATGGAATTATTTCAAAAATTTAAAACATTTGGAACAGCAGACTTTTTAATTTCTGAAATTCATTTTTTTCAAAGCGAATTAAAACCATCAGGTGCAGTGCATAAAAAAATTTTTTCAATTCCATTAAAAAAATAATTCAAAAATTTTTTTCGCAAACCTCTTTTTAAAATTCCGTTTAATAAAAGAAAATTATTTTTATCAAATTTTTTCATTTCAATTTTTTTTGTTTAAATGTGCAATTTATAAATCCCAATCAATTTTTTGCATGTACACAACACACCCTCTCTGTTTTTGTTTTTAAAAATCAAAATATTTTTTTGTGTAAAAAAACTGGGAAGAAAAAAATGGCTGAATGAAATCCCAAAAATAAAATTTCTTTCAATAGAAAATGTTCATCATATATTTTTAACTAAAACAAAAAATGAGACGATTAAAAACGTGATCCAATAATTTTTTCTTACATTATAAAATCTTAAAAGCAACTTTCAATAATAATATTTTAGATAAAAGAAAAGTAAAGAAAGGGATACAATAGAAAATTTTTTATTTTTGAAATTGGCAACCCAAGAGGCAAAAAATGCTTAAAAATATAGTTTATCCTTAAAATTCAATATGTTATAAAAAAGCATTCAAATCAATGTGTGTTTCAAAATGTTCCTTTAAGAGCTTGTAATTTCGTTCTTTTAAATTAACCATATCTTCAATAGAAAAATTTTTATCCAGCCCAATTGTTTTTAACCATTTTAACAAAATCTGTGATGAATCGAAAAAACCATGTATATATGTTCCTGCAACCCTTGCGTTTTCTGAAATACACCCGTCAGAGTTTACACAGGGAACGGCATTTCGGGAATTGATTTCAAGGAGCGGAACACCTGCAGATAAGGTTGTATAACCCATATGAATTTCATAACCTTTGCCTTTGGCATCACCCCATTGAAAATCGCTTAAAGTTGTCGTTTTGGGGGACTTTAAAATCGTTTTAACCGGTAAAAGGGTGAGGGCTTTTGTCTTTCCTGGTTTCCCTTCAAGGCCTTCGGGATCTGCCACAGACTCCCCCAGCATTTGATATCCGCCGCAAATTCCAAAAATAAACCCTTTTGATTGGTGGTATTTGTGGAGTGGATCTTTAAAATTTTTTATCAGCCACTCAAGATCCGCCCTGGTATTTTTTGATCCTGGAATAATAATCGCCTTACACTTTGATAGATGGTCTGGCCTGTCTATAAAAATGGTTTGAATTTCTTTGATGCTTGTCAGAGCGTGAAAATCAGTAAAATTTGCAATATGGGGCAGCCGAATGATACCGATGGCCGGAATATCCGGGTTGAAGTCCTTAAAATTGGTGCATTCTTCAATCTCAACCGAGTCTTCAGCATCAATTTTAAAATGCGTGTACCACGGCAGAACCCCTAAAACTTTTTTGCCGGTTCTCTTTTCAATCCAGTCAACCCCATCTTTAAACAAGGCGATATCGCCTCTGAACCGGTTAATAATAAATCCTTTTACCCGGTCCTGAAACTTTTGCGGGATACATTCAAGGGTGCCGATAATTTGCGCAAACACCCCTCCCCTGTGGATATCAGCTGCAAGAATAACATCTGCGTCAGCATATTCTGCCATGGCAAAATTGACAATATCATTGGGCATTAGGTTAACCTCCGCGCAGGATCCGGCACCCTCCATAATGATACGATCGTACCTGTGCGCTAACCTGGTAAAGGCTTCGCAGGATTTTTTAAAATAAAAGTCTTTGTTCCTATGATAATCCATGGCCGTATGATTACCATGCACTTTACCATTAAGAATGACCTGGGATTGCTTTTCTCCAGTGGGTTTTAAAAGTATGGGATTCATATCCACATGGGGGACAATTTTGGCCGCTTCTGCCTGAACAATCTGTGCACGGCCCATTTCAAGCCCTTCCGGAGTAATGCCGGAGTTGTTGGACATATTCTGCGATTTGAAGGGTGCTGTCTTAACTTCCCTGTCTGCAAGAGATCTGCAAAGAGCTGCCGCAAGGATACTTTTTCCAACATCAGATCCGGTTCCAAGGATGGCAATATTTTTTTTTATCATTTTTCTATCCCAACACGGGCTTTCACGCCTTGCTTAAAATAATGTTTGATTTCTTTTATTTCAGTAACTAGATCAGCCCTTTCAATGACTTTTTTTGTTGCCCCCCGCCCTGTGATCACCAATTCAACATTTTCAGGCTTCATATCTATCAATGCCAGAAGGTCTTTTTCCTTTATAAGATTAAACATTACCGCTACGTTTGCCTCTTCAGCGATCACCACATCATGGTTGTTCTGCATTAAAATTTCAGATAATTTTTTATAACCTTCTGCACCGGCAGCGATATCTTCATCAGACGGTTTGCCTTTAATAAAATGATCCAGACCATATTGCTCAACCTTAATATTTTCAAACTTTGACAAGGCTTTTATTTCCGAGTAGTTTCCTTTTTTTAAAAACTGTCCAATGTAGACCTTCAGGCCTGCGCCATCAGCCCTGATGGCAAGCCCCAGGCTTGCGGTTGTTTTACCTTTGCCGTTGCCGGTGTAAATTTGAACATATCCTTCCATTAATGATCTCCCAAAGTATTTTCGTTTTTAGATCTTATACTTTTTTGAATACCCTCTTGGGGTAAACAGAAAATCCAGGTATCTTAATGAAGCACTTGAACCGATAAACAGAACCGTCTGCATACCCACCTGTGCGGCATCCATCTGGTCCAGATTGGTAAATGAAACACTTTGATTTTCTCTCATGGCACCGGTTATGATTCCAACAGGTGTTGTGCCATCCCTGTGTTCCAATATAAGCTCCTGTGCCCTTTTTAACTGCCAGTCTCTTTTTTTACTTTTTGGATTATATAAAACAATCACAAAGTCTGCCATTGCAGCACAGCTGAGTCGTTTTTCTATTTTTTCCCATGGTGTCAAAAGATCACTTAAGGAAATGGCTGCAAAATCATGGGTTAAAGGAGCGCCGGCCAATGCCGCACCTGCTGCCAAAGCAGGGATGCCGGGAATTATTTCAAGATAAATGTCAGTATTGCCATTTTTATTTTTTAATTTATCCTGACCCCTAACCAGTTTTATGCTTCTTTGCCGGCAGATTTCAAAAACAAGTCCTGCCATTGCATAAATGCCAGGATCTCCACCTGAAACAAGGGCGCATGATTTTCCGGCTAAAGCCTGTTCTATCGCTTTTTCGACCCTTTCCACCTCTTTCATCATTCCTGTTGAGATGATTTCCTTATCCTGTATTAACCCCGCAATTAAGTCAATATAAGTTGTGTAGCCTGCAACACAATCCACTTCCTTTAAAATTTCAATTGCCCTCAATGACATATAAGAAATGTCTCCAGGACCAGTGCCGATAACATAAAGATTCATTTTTTTATTGCCACCGCCAGAGTGACATCCTTGTTTTTCTTTTTAGGAACAATTAATTTTCCATTGTTGGCTGCAAGAATGGCTGCAGCTTCGCACACGCTTTTAACCCCTAAATGTTTTTCTGCCATTTTTGACGGCGTTAAAATTGTTTTTACTGAATTCAACTTTGTTTTGTCAAAAAATGCTAAAGGTATTTTCATTTTTTTTGAAAGCGTTATTAATCCTTTTTCATCTTTTTTGATATCCACAGTTGCAAATTCAAAAATGCTGTTTGTTGACAGGCCTTCTTTTTTTAGGATCAGTAATAAAAATTTTTTAAGCTCATCATAACTTGTTCCCCTGTTACATCCAATGCCTATGCTTAAAACTTGCGGCCTTAATATTAAAGTTTCACGTGAAACTTTTTTCGTTTTGTAAGAGCAAAAAATTTTCACTTTTGAGCTTTTATTGGAAATTTTATCCAATAAAAAATTATCGAATTCATTTTTATTTATAAATCCGTAAGGATCAATTAATTTTACAGGTTCCCCCATAAGAAATGCCATATTTACTTTTTTTATGTTCTGAGGTGTTTCGATAAATAAATTGTTCTCCTTAGAAATCACATCAATAGCCGGCAATTTATTTATATCCGTTGCTGTGGTTATTACTGGAGCGGAACCAACAATACCGGCAATTTTTTTTGTAAGGTCATTAGCACCACCCAAGTGTCCTGAAATAAGACTTATGGCATGAATTCCCTTGTCATCCATAACCACAACAGCAGGATCACTGATTTTGGAATCCAATAAAGGTGCAATGATCCTGACAGCAATTCCCGTGGAAAATATAAATACATGGCCGGAAAATTTATTAAATTGAGAAGAGATCTCCTCAGATAATCTTTCAAACACGATCGTGCTTTTATTTGGTTCGCTATTATCATTGAATTTAGCGGAAACAAAAAGAATTGAATCTTTGAGTGAAGCCTTAATTTTTTTGCCCATGATTTGTCCATTGGGAGTAATACACCAGATGGCAATTGGGGTTGATTTTATTTTATTTTTTACCACTTCTGTACCCATGGGAAAATGCTGAATCGTAAAGTTTTGATTTTATGAGTGTTTTATGATGCATGCTGGCATTTACAGATTTACCTACAATTATTAAAGCATGCCTGGTAATACTATTCTCTTCACAGGCGTTAGAAAGTTCGTTTAATTTTGTGTAAATTATTTTTTCCTGTGGATGACTTACTTTATAAGCAATCGCACATAGGGATTCTGGACCGTAATGTTTTTCTAAAATCATTTGAACTTTATCCACATGACCTATACTTAAATATATTGACATGGAGGATTTATGAGAAGCCAGCTTGTCAAGATCTTCAGTTTCTGGAACCGGAGTTCTACCTGAGATTCTAGTGAGAATCAATGTTTGTGTAACCTCAGGCAGTGTGTATTCCATATTCATTTTGGAGGCGGCAGCAAATGCTGCCGTCACACCGGGAATGACCTCATAGGGGATCTTTAATTTGTCCAGTTCTCTCATCTGTTCAAAAATGGCTCCATATAATGAGGGATCGCCTGTATGAAGCCGCACAATTTTTTTGCCTTTGTCATGATAGGCTTTTATGATATCAACAATCTGATTAAGATCCATACCGGCACTGGATCTGGTTTTTGTGGTTTCACCTTTCCAACACAATACCGCTTCTGGAACCAGAGAACCTGCATAAATTATAAGATCTGCGGCTTCCAGGGCCTTCATGGACTTTATAGTGATAAGATCAGGATCCCCAGGGCCTGCTCCTGCAAATACAACTTTATTATCCTTCATTAATTTCACCCTTTTTAGGTTTTACTCCGGTTATGATCCAAACCGGGTTTAATGCTTCAAGTCGATCGCCATAAGGCATGCCTTTTGACTTAGACACATGAATTTGTACAATTTTTGGATCAAAATCAAGCTTTTTTAAAATTCTTAACGATGTTTCAAGACTTTGCAATAATACGGTATTAACCACTAAGATGCCACATGGTGCAAGTCTTTGGCATGATACAGTGATAATCTTGTCAAGATTTTCACCTCCCCCGCCAATTAAAATTCTGTCCGGGGTGGTCAAAGTTTTAATCCCTTTTGGAAAAGCCGTTTTTACAACTTCGATATTGTGGCAATTAAAACGTTTTATATTATGATTAATATCATCAATCCGTTCTGGATTTTTTTCTATGGCAAACACCTTGCCCAAAGGTATCTGAATGGAGGCCTCAACACTAATTGAACCCGATCCTGACCCTATATCCCACATCACATGATTTTTATTGGTCAGTTTTAATTTTGACAATGAAACACAGCGAACTTCAGACTTTGTGATCAATCCTTTTGAATGGCTAAATAAAGAATCGTCCATCCCAATATGTGTTTCATGTGAAAAATCAATGTTGTCATCAACGCTTTTTTGAAGAATAACTATATTCGGTTGAAAAAAATGTTGATCATCTAAATTGTCCAGGTTGTCAAACCAACGAATTTTTTCTAAATTTTTGTCTCCAAGATTTTCCAAAACACAACACTTAAAACAGGTCAAACCTGCTTTAATCATGCCTGCTGCAATATATTGCGGATGCATATGAGGGTCTGTTAGAAAAGCAACTTTTTTATCTTTGGCAAGACTTTCAAACAAAAAGGATTCCTTTTGCTTGCCATGAAGACTGATGATTTTTGCATCATGCCAGGGTTCTTTAATGGCTGCAAAAGCAGCTGATATGCTACTGATATTTGAATGAAATCTCAAATGCTGTTTTTCAAAATGTTGGGTTAATGTTGAGCCAATACCATAAAACAAGGGATCTCCAGAGGCCAATACGACTATTTTATGAGTGCGCATTTTTTCTTTAATGGATTCAATAACACGTTTGAGAGGACCTGTAATAAAGACTTTTTGCTTGTCAGAATAATCGAACAAACCAAGCTGACGCTTACCGCCAACCAAAATGTCACATTCGTGGATCAACTTGTGATGGTTTGAAGTTAGATCCTCTCTACCCTGTCCAATGCCAATAATGTTTACTGGATTCATGCTACACCAAAATATAATAAAAGATTCCTGCAAATATGATACTCAATACTCTGAATATCTGACCTGATAATAACAATTGAAGCCCCATTTTAGGAGAGTAAATCCCCATATATCGTGGAAGCTGATGACGAAGAGCTCTAATTGGAAAAGCAAGGATATTACCAAGCAACAGAGCAATCGTCGTTTGTTTAACGGTAATAACACCTGCATCCATCAATGCCCCTGCCGCAGCAAACCCCGATGTAAATTCAGCCGCAAAACTCAAAAGGACAACGGATAATGACTCAATCGGCATTATCGTTAATGTGACGGCACCTGCCAGAGAATTGTTCAAATAGTCAAAAAAACCAGTAGTGTTGAGAATAAAAACCAGGGTATAAATGGGCAGAACCCAGATCATGATATTGATTATTCGCTTTGGGAGCCTGGATTTAATCTGTAATATTGTCTTTGCTATATTGTCTGTAGTTTTTTTCTCTGTTTTTAATTTTTCCTGGCTGTATCTAATATCCTTATTTTCTCCCTCCATATTTAGATGGGGTTCAAGGTAGAATTTGCCAAAAACAAGAAAACAAATTGTCCGGAAGAGCGTTGCCAGAAAAGTAATAACAAAATATAAAATACCAGCAATACCGGTTAAAGGTAATACGATAAATACTGTGGTCGGTAAATGGAGAAAAAAAGCAGGGAACTGGTTGATATAATTGGACAGGAACAATTGAATCTTAGAAATCTTATTTTCCTTATAAAAATCCAAAAGCATAGCATTGGCTGCTGCTCCGGATATGAAAGCGGTTGTAAACGCCGCACTACAATGATTTCCAAGATTTGAATACCGAAAAAAAGGTCTGGCAAGAACAGCAACCTGTTTGGTCAAGCCAAAACCTTCAATTACCTGCCCTGCTAAAAGCCCGATGGAAATGAACATGATTAGCCTGATTAAAGGCAACCCCAGTTTTTTCACGCATACAGCAGTGGTAATGTTTTCAAAGTAATTCAGGCTGAAAAGTATACAGGTCAGTGTAAAAATTATTGAAAAACATAAATTTTTATATTTTATTTCCTTGGTTTTCATTTAGAGGCAAGGATCAACGTCCAATAATCGGGCGACCTTTTTTCAAGTTCATCAAGATCTTGAATGATCTGTTCTTTTTCACGACCGCATTTGGATACAGCAATACTTTTATTGTCAAGACCCGTTTCTTTCAAGGCCTTATTAATGTCTTGAATGTTTTTATAGGCCTTTACTATGGCAACATTTTCAACACCGTTGATATGGCGTATACCATTCCCGCCATATGCACCGGAGGTGATAAGCAATGATTCTTCCCCTTCCACAAGGATCCTGTTTAACCGGGCTGAAGCGGCATGAAAAGATGTAATCCCTGGAATGGTCTCTATATCAGCTTCCGGCATTATACAGTTCATTTTTTTCAAAATATAACCAAAAGTGGAATAGGTGACAGGATCACCCAGTGTTAAAAAAACAGCCTTTTTTCCCTGTTTCAAAACAGCGGCAATTTTTTTTGCATTATTAATCCATGCTTCTTCTACCTTTTTGACATCTTTTGTCATTGGAAAAGATAGTTTTTCAATTTTTGCAGAATCAGAGATATAGGGAGATGCAATTTCTACTGCCAGACTATACGTGTTTTTAGTTGACGCAGCCGCAAAAATAATATCTGCTTCTTTAATCACCCTTACAGCCTTGACAGTTATCAATTCGGGGTCTCCGGGTCCCACACCCACACCGAATAATTTTCCGTAGTCCTTCATTATAACTCCTTTGTTAATTTCATTGATTGAAAATATCAGGATAAAGCAGTGTCCCAATCGAGATAATCCCATTATAAAGTCTGGGTACAGGACGGGAAACGATGTTTTCATCAATTAGAAAAATTTGATCATTTTTTATGGCCTTAATTATACCAAAGCCAGGTTCATTTTTTATTTGTTTTATAGTCACTGCATTCATTACGCCTTTTTGAGCAAGGAAAACGTCAATTTTTGAGGCTTTGGAAAGTATCCGTTCCTTACCGTAGATGGCAATATTAGTATTCCGCGAAGCTTTAGCATCCCATGCCACGTTAATGCCCCCGGCTGTTTCAAGAGCAAAAATTGGCATTGCCCCTTTTGTGAAGGTTTTCATCCTCGTGTGGATAGCTTGGAAATAGACCCTTTTTTTATCTTTAATGCTCTGGGTTTTTATTTTGATATCATGAATTTTGATTTTAAATTCCTGAATCATTTTTATTGCCTGTTGCCCTTTTCCGGTTAGAATGCCCAGTTTTGACCAATACTCATACATTTCCTCTATATTAGCTGGCTGTAGGGAAACAACAACGATACCTGATTTTTCAAGCCGCTTCATCAATTGGGGATAACCATTGTCAATCATTGGTCTTATTAAAACAAGGTCTGGTTTAAAGGCCAAAAATTTTTCAGGGTCATCATGATATGAAAATTTTGGCTTTTTGGCCACCAAGCGTGGAAAAGTATCGTTAACGGAAACCCCAACTATATTTTTTTCAAGGCCTAAATAATAAAGGTTTTCGGTATGTGCTCCATAGAGAGAAATAATTCTGGTAAAGGGCTTTGAAATATCAATAGCTCTTCCTCTTTTATCTGATATTTTTTGAGCATATACCATTGTAGGTACAACAAAACCAATAATACAGATGACAACACTTATGTATTTAAATGGATGGATAGTACACCTGCTTTGCTTTGGCATGTTCATTAAACTCAACAATTGACTCCACATCAAATACCTTTTTAATCGCCTCTTGGGTTAAGACATCCTGGGAATAGCCCAAAGCAGTTATCATTCCTTTTTTAAGCATGAGCAGCTCATCAGACCAGCTTGAGGCTAAGTTCAAATCGTGAAAAACACTGATCACAATTTTATTTTTTTCTTTGACAGACCGCTTCACCACTTTCAGCATTTGCAATGTATGATTGATATCCATATTTGAAAAAGCCTCATCCAATAATAAAATTGGCGTATCCTGGCACAAGGCTCTGGCAAATACGCAACGTTGTCTTTCTCCTCCTGACAATTCAGTAATTTTCCGATCCGAGAGGTGATGAATGCCACATATGTCCATTACCTGTTCAACCTTATTAAAATCGGCGTCGCAGGGATGTGAAAATCGTGGAATATAAGGGTGTCTGCCCATAATGACAACATCTTTCACCCGAAAGGGAAAGTTAATTATATAGTCCTGGGAAACCAGCGAGATTTTTTTTGAGATTTCTTTTTTAGTCAAAGACAATATTCTGGTTTCATCAATACTGATATGGCCACTACAAGGGGCTAAAAAACCTGAAATCAAGTCTAAAAGGCTGGTTTTACCGCTTCCATTTGGGCCGATAATAGAATAAAAATTGCCGGAAATAAACGAACAATTGATATTATTAATAATCATATCGTTTCCATAGGTAAAAGAGATGTCATGAAGATTTAATTTCATTTTTCACCTATTTGAATCTGTTCTTTTTGAAAATCCAGCAAAAAACAGGCCCTCCTGTCAAGGCTGTCAAAACGCCAATGGGTATTTCATGTGGCAGGACTGCTCTGGTGATGGTGTCGGCAAATAATAATAAAAAAGCGCCCGCTATCATGGATATGGGGATGAGTTTCCGATTATCAGGCCCTGTAATAAATCTAATGGTGTGGGGGACCAGAAGTCCTACAAAACCGATGATACCCGAAACAGACACACTGATAGCCGCCAGCATGGAACCGGTTATTAATAATACCAGGGTTACTTTTTTTAAATTAACCCCAAGACTGGTGGCGGATTTTGCTCCAAGAGAGATCAGGTTAAGATCCCGTGCATAAAACATTGAAATAAAAAAACCGATCACCAGGAAAATTAAAACAGCCATAAAATCGAGCCAGGTTTTGGAAGCAAAACTGCCCATAAGCCAGAAGATTATGACAGAAACCTGTTCATTGGCAATAAATTTTAAAAAGCTGATTCCAGCGGACAAAATAGCGGCAACAATTATGCCGGATAAAATAAGGTTATTGCTTGATAATCCTGACATGGGGTTTCTTGAGGAATAGGACAAAAAGATGACCAGGAACAAGGTGGTGCATGCGCCGGTAAACGCAAAGATCGGAATGGAAACAAAGGCAACGCTCAAGTTTAATAAAATGGCGATGCTTGCTCCAAAAGCCGCTCCTGCCGATACACCAAGGGTATAGGGATCGGCAAGCGGATTCAATAATATTCCCTGGAACAATCCCCCTGAAACGGCAAGGGCTGCCCCAACAATAGCACAGGTAAGAATTCTTGGAAGTCGGATATCAAAAATCACCGCCAGGTGCGTTTCATTGGAATTTTCCAGAATGTGATGGTTGCTGCTAATTTTTCCATAGAGGATATTGATAATCTCCATTGGAGGAATTTTTATATATCCCATGGATAAGGAGGATAGAATCATCATGCCAAGGAAAAAAGAGAATAGAATCAGCAGGTATCCTGTTTGCCCCTTTAATATGTTAAATTGTATATTCAATGCATTGCCATAATTTAAAGGTCTATGCCTGAATCTTTTGCCGCATCTTTAATATGGTTGACAAAAAGATCTGCAAACTGAGTATTGGTTCCAAGGCCCTGGAGAATTGCTTCCACATTAAATCCTGCGTTTTTCAAACCGGTCTTCCAGGAATCCTTTCCATCTCCGGCCATGTCATTCATTGCATGCTCCCCGGCCACAATCATTAAAGGTTTTAAGATAACATTACTAAATGCAGGGGAATAATGCCCCAGGCTTTTCAAAATGTCTTCAAGACCGGGATACCCTTCCACACTTCCTATGAAGGTATGGACGTCGGGATAGGTTCTTCTCATCAATTGCTGGAGTTCAACATATATCCCTGTGGACCAGAACTCATTTCCATGGCCCATATAAACAAGAGCGGCTTTTTTTGCCTGGCAAGACTCACATCATCGGCAAATGTTTTCACAACATTTTTAAGATCATCCTGATAGGGATATACATCTCCAATAGTGCCAAGAGCAGGTCTTCCAAGGGCAATTTTATTAAAAGGCTTCCATTTATCCCTTATGGTTTTAATGGACTTAATGGCATCCACATACTGCATCAAATCATGATATTGTTCCATGTGGAACAAATGGGTTGGTTGGACGATAACATCCTTAAATCCTTCGGTTTTAAGATCTCCAAAGGTGCTAAGTATGTTTTTTGTAAATAGAATTTCTCTGTTTATCCCCTTGTCCGTCCACACCTTTGGGTTCCGGCTTCTTTTTTCCCAAACAGAGCGGACAATATTGGAAGTAAACACGACCCGGACTTCGATACCAGGGAACGCTGACTTTACCCGGGTGGTTATATGGTCTATAGACTTAACGGCATCTGGTTTAGTGGTTCCAAAACTGGCTATGATAATAGCGGTTTTGGCCTGGAGATGTGAACTTAATATTATGCCCAAAAACAGTACAAATAATGTGAAATAAATTTTTTTCATTATATTTCCTCGGCTACTATGAATTAAAATTGCATGGTAATGGGCAAAAATAAAAAATCCCATACCAGAAACTATCTGATATGGGAACCGCTTTTATCCTCATTTTATAGATCAGCCCACGTCCTCGCAAGCAAAATGATCAAGTATTCAGGCAGGTTTTCTGACTTCCGGATTTCTTTACTTGCCACGCCTTCCCATTAAAACAGCTTAATTTAACAGTGGTAAATGTGACGTTCATCCCCGGTTACAGCGGCGGGCCCGCTCCTGACTTTAACAGGATTCCCTTTTAACTGCACCTGCAGCGCCTGAAACATCTGCTAAAATAAACGTATTAAATACAGGTGTCAAGAAGAATTTCAATCTCCAGGTGTGAGAATTTCAATATTATAAACCACTTATTGGAAAGGATACCCTATTCCTTTGAAATGAAAATATCCTGATTCAAAATATCAAGCTCATTAAATCCAACTTTTAATGAAAATAAGACAGACAGGATTGTACTGAAAAATTCAGTATAGAAAATGGCTAGCATGATGGCAATCTGGTATTTTATAGCCACAATGGGAATGGAACCGCCTAAAATTTGACCTGTCATCATGCCAGGCAGGGACACAAGACCGATGGTTGCCATGGAGGCAATGGTGGGAGTTGTAGATGCAACTATGCTTTTCTTGAAATAGGGTTTTATTGCGTGGATATGGTTGCAAAACAGGGATAATGAATACAGATACACTTTTTCATCCCTGTTTATTCCCGTGTAAAAATTGTTTAATCCGATAATGATACTCCGAAGGCAGTTGCCAAGCAACATGCCACCAATGGGGATCATGTATTTTGCTTCAAACAGATTGTCGATTCTAACAACCACAGCGTTAAAGAAAAATAAAATAAGGGTAAAAGGTAGAAGCAAGGAAAAAAATACAGGAATAAAAAATTTGACGATTTTAAGGTTGCTTGACTTTAAAATGGAGTGACATGCTATGGATATCATGATTAAAAGATAAAATATATTTAAAACAGGTGAATTATACTTGAAAAGAAATTCAAGATAAATCCCCACAAAGCTCAATTGAATTATCATTCTGATAATTGAAATGGAAATTGTTTTATTAATGGTGAGTTTTAGCTGCCTGTTAATATAGAAAACAGGGATAAGAAAGACCAGTAATGAAGCAAGCGACAAAATAGAAAGATCCTGAGCTCCCAATGGATCACCACCTTTCAATTTTAATGGAATGGTTTTTTTCCCAAATATCATCATGGGAAATAATGATAATGGTTTTATTCTGGGAAATGATATGATCTGTGATTTTATTTTTCATGGAGCCATCAAGAGCCGATGTCGGTTCATCCAAAAGCCATACGGGACGGTCCAGAAGAAACCCGATTAACAAACCGATTCTTTGGCGCTCGCCACCGGACAATTCTTTGACGGGTTGATTGAGAATCATATCATTTAAATCGAGAAATTCTATCCAATGATTAAAACGGGTATTATCATGATTCTTTAACCCGTTATGTTCCCCTATTTCATTAATAAGACTTTTGACCCTTTTCTCTTTTAAATCAATATCCTGGCTCAGGTAAAAAATTTGATGACGGATATCTTTTATATGTTCTTTAACAATATCAAGGCCATTAAAAGTGACCCTCCCTTTGTCAATAGATTCAAATCCAAGAAGAATTTTAAATAAAGTTGTTTTCCCAATACCGGATTTGCCCTGGATCAAGACTTTATCGTTTTTTTGAACAACAAAGTCTAGGCCGGAAAAAATGGTTTTATCATTTTGTTTTAGATATACAGATTTAAATGTTATCATTTTTTCCACCCTCAATTTCATGAAAAAGCTTGGCTGCCTTTTCTTCGGCATCTTTGAAAACCTCAATGCCAATGGGCGTTATTGAATAATATTTTCTAACTTTGCCGTTTACAACTTTTTTCTTTTTTACTAGCATGTTGTTTTTTTCCATTTTATTTAAAAGCGGGTATAAGGTTCCGGGGCCAGTGTTGTAACCATGCCTTTTGAGCTCTTCCATCATCCACGTCCCGTAAACAGGGCTCTTCTTTGAATGATACAAGATATGCAATTGGACAAAGCCCTGATATAGTTTTTGTAGAATTTTATGTTTCATTTTTTATCACACATAATAAATATCGCATTTCGATATCGAGTTTCAATATTGATAATATACTATGCTGATTTTTAGTTTTGTCAATGGAGAAACATAGTGTTTTAAAAATATATTCCAATACCCTGTAATTAAAAAGAATGAGTGAACACCTCTACACTGCCTGGAGCGTACGTATGATACAAACAATTTTACCGGAACGTTGCAATATTGCATTTTAAGTAATTTCTTAGTATTTTAGGCTTTAAATCAGAATTAGTTAGGGGTTTTATGAAATTTGAAAAATACCATATATCGCGGAGCATAAAGACAAATTTGTCTGCACTGGGGTTTAAACGCCCTACTGACATCCAATTTAAGGCGATTCCTTCCATTTTAAAGGGAGAGGATGTATTGGCTATAGCGCAGACAGGAACCGGCAAAACAGCGGCATTTGCCATCCCTGTAATTGATAAGATTCACCGAACAAAGAAATCCAGACAGTCCAGGGGAATTAAGTGCATCGTCATGGTACCCACCCGGGAGTTGGCAGCACAAATTGGCCAGGTGTTTAATCAGCTTTCAAAACATACCAAGACAAAGGCCTTTGCCGTTTATGGCGGAGTTGAGCAGGACGCCCAGATAAAAAAACTTTCACATGGAATTGATGTACTTGTGGCTACACCCGGCCGAATGTTTGACTTGATCAGCCAGGGCGCCATCACTTTAAAACAGGTGGATACCCTCATACTGGATGAGGCTGACCAGATGCTCGATCTTGGATTTATAAAGGATATCATAGCTGTTAAGAAAAAGCTTTTTCAAAAGCATCAAACCCTGTTTTTTTCAGCAACAATCAATAAAGAGATTAAAAAGCTTGCTTTTTCCCAGGTAAAATCAAATGCAATCAGAATTCAAATTTCTCCTGAAGACCCGGTTTCCAAAAATGTATCCCATTTTGTTATGTTTGTTGAAATGGATGACAAACGCTTTTATCTAAGACGATTCATCACTGATAACCCGAAGACAAGGGTTATGGTTTTTGTCAGGACCAGAGTCCGGGCGGAACGGGTGGCAAAAGCCCTTGAAAGGGTTGGAATCAGCGCATCAACCATTCATGGAGAAAAAGATCAAAAAGACAGGACTGATGTGATGAACCGGTTTAAATCAGGGGGAACAAATATTTTAATTGCCACAGATGTGAGTGCCAGGGGTATTGATATTGCCGATGTTGATTATGTAATTAACTATGACCTTCCTGAAAAGAGTGAGAATTATGTCCACAGGGTTGGGCGAACAGGCAGAGGCGTTAAAAAAGGCATTGCCATATCCTTTTGCAGTAAAGAAGAAAAAGAGCGTCTCAATAGCATCCAGGGATTTTTAAACAAGAAAATAGAACTTATCCCCATCAGCAAAAAAGAACATGATGAGACCATACGGTTTTCAAATGATACAGAAAGTATCCAGGATTTAATTAACGAGCAGGAAGCGTGGGAAAAAAACAAACGGAAAAAGCGGAAAAAGCAGAAAAAGAAAAAATAATGTCTAACATACCAGCCGATCAGAGGGGGATGGAATATTTGATAATATCCACAGGATTATGACCCCGCAGTTTCCAATAGTGCGTTTCCCGATAGCCGGTATCGGACCCATTCATCTTGGGGCTTGGCTCCCAAAGATTTATAAAATTTGATGGCGGGTGTATTCCAGTCTAATACGGACCATTCCACCCTGCCGCAGTCCCTATCAATGGCCATACGGCACAGGTGTTTTAAAATGTGTTTACCCGCTCCGAGATTTCTGTATTCCTTAAGAATATAAAGGTCTTCGATATAAAGTCCATTTTTTCCCTGCCAGGTTGAGTAGTTAAAAAAGTAAACAGCATGACCAATAGCGGTTTTGTCTGATTCACATATGATGGCATGGGATGTTGAATCGTTTCCAAACAATGTTTTTATCAATTGTTTCCTATCGGTCACAACTTCATGTCCAGCCTTTTCTTCCACTGCCAGTTTATTTACAAAGTCAAGGATCAGTTCTGCATCTTCAATAACCGCTTTTCTAATTGTTATTTTTGGCAATTGTTGTTTCCTTACATGGAAATTTCTTTTTTGAGCATACAGCAGGCAATCTGATATGCAGGCGTTTGCTTTCTGTTGTAGGAAAGATTTTGAGGCTGAATCATTTTATTCATAACGCAACCTTCGGGTATGCTGAGACCGAACAGGTCTGTTTCATTAATTTGGGGGGTGACAATTAATTGATTGTTTTTTATTTCAAGTGAATGTAAAGGAAAGTCTTCGCAAATGGGGCATTGATATACCCTTCCATTGGGGAATACAAAATAATTGTCAGCCACAAGGCCTGCACATTGGAAAGATTCATCGGTGTTTAAAAACACTTTTGGAAAGGTTACCTTAATACCATAAGACGCAATTGATTCAGCAATTTTTGGAATAGTGTTCAACCAGGTTTCTTTTGAAACCTGAAGGTTTTCATCTGTTTTTGAAGACTGGCCTCTGAGCCCGATGACCTGGATAAAAAATTGTTTAATATCTATCGTTTTGACCACATCCGGCATCAACTCAAGTTCATGAATATTCATGTCAGAAACCGTATAGATCATTGAACAGGCAAAATTTTTTTCTCGGGCTTTTTGAATACCTTCCATCACCTTATCATAGCACCCCTCTCCTCTAATGGCATCATTGGTCTTTCTTGTTGCCCCATCCAGGGAAAATGAAAAAAAATCAATATCGTCACAGGAAAGTTTTTCCAGGATGTCATGATATAAATACCCATTGGTATCTATTGTAATGGACCTGAATTCAAGCTTTTTAGCTTCTCTGACAGCCAGAAAAAGTTCAGGATGAAGGGTGGGTTCACCCCCTAAAAAAATGAGATTAGTCTGGGAGGCTTTCTTTGAAAAAAGAGAGAGCCAGTTTTTGATGGTCTTAATATCAAGGGTGTTTGTCCCATGCTGATCCGGATTAATATAGCAATGGGTACACGAAAGATTACATTTTGTCAGGATATGAAAAAATAGATTGGATGAATCTTTTGAAAATGCAACTGTCTTTTTTTGCATACTATCCCATACACTGCTTGGTAAACTTTGGATCAAAAGGAACAGGATAATTTCCATCAAAACAGGCTTTACAAAAGTTTTTCTCAGGATTTTTAATACCTGTGGCTTTCAGCATACCTTCAATGGTGAGGTAATGCAGAGAATCAAGACCGAGATGATCTCTCAGGTCATCACCGGATTTTCTGGCGGCAATCAGTTCTCCTTTTGAAGAAAAGTCGATGCCGTAATAACAGGGAAATCTATGGGGGGGACATGAAATTCGCATATGGATTTTTTTCACGCCAAGCTCACGCAATGCCTTGACCCGGGTCTTTGCCGTGGTACCGCGAATAATGGAATCCTCAATGATAATAATATCCTTGCCTTTTATCAATTCTCTCACAGGATTGAGCTTCACCCGGACGGCAAATTCGCGCATGGACTGGGTGGGCTGGATAAAGCTTCGTCCCACGTAATGGTTCCTGATCATGCCCATTTCAAAGGGAATCCCAGATTCTCTGCTATACCCGATGGCTGCATAATTGCCCGAATCCGGAAATGGCATGACAAGATCAGCTTTAACAGGAGCTTCCTGGGCAAGTCGTCGTCCAAGGGCCTTCCTCATTTCATAGACATTTTTCCCGTCAATGGTGGAGTCGGGTCTTGCAAAGTAAATATATTCAAATATACACAGGGATTTATGTTTGGCAGCTTTGGGATGTTTGATACTTTTAATGCCGTCTTCATTAATGATGACGATCTCTCCCGGATCAAGCTCACGGATGAATTCAGCCTGAATAAGATCAAAAGCGCAGGTTTCAGATGCCAGGACATAATGCCCGTTGAGTTTTCCAAGGGCTAAAGGCCTGAATCCATTGGGGTCTTTTATGCCGATAATTTCACCCTTACAGGTTAAAACAACCATGGAATATGCGCCTTCAATTTTTGAAACCGCATTTAAAACAGCACTCTCAACATCTCCTTTAATCAGGTTTTTTATAAATAGATGAAGAAAGACCTCTGAATCCATAGTGGTTTGAAAAATGGAGCCTTTTTCCTCCAGTTCTTCTTTAAGGAAATGGGCATTCACCAGATTTCCATTATGGGCAACAGCATATGAACGGTGCCTATGATTGACAACAAAGGGTTGCGCATTTGTTAATACAGAATCTCCGGTGGTGGAATACCTGACATGGCCAATGGCTGACCCGCCCTCAATTCTCTCAAGGTCCTCCATGTTAAAGACTTCCGGGACCAGACCCATACCCTTATGAGAAAAAATCTTATCATTTTCCCCTCGGTTTACCGAGATGCCGGAACTTTCCTGTCCCCTATGCTGGAGTGCATAAAGACCAAAATATGTAATTTTAGCAGCTTCAGGATGTTTATACAGCCCGAATACACCACACTCATCCTTAGGCCTTTTATCATTAATTGATCGATTATCCATTTTTATTTTCCCGGTGATAGTCCTGAACAGGTTTAACACTGAGGCCCTCTTTTTTCAAAGCCTGGATCGCACTGCAAATAGCCTTTGTACCATCTGTTGTTGTGGCATATGGAATTTTGTACTTTATTGCAGCGCGTCTTATTTCAAACCCATCCCGTTTGGTTTGACTGGATGCACCTGTGTTTAAAATCAAATGGATTTCATTGTTTGTCACGGCATCCACAACATGGGGTCGGCCGGCAGACACTTTTTTTACATGTTTGGTGGGCACATCATTTTCTTCAAGGAAAATACCGGTTCCCCGGGTGGCCATAATAGTGAATCCCATTTCAAGAAAATTTTTGGCAACGGTTAAGGCAGCCTTTTTATCCTTGTCCTGGACACTGATAAAGACCGTACCTTTGGTGGGTAGTTTTTGTCCGGCAGCAAACTGAGCTTTAGCCACTGCAGCGCCGAGGTTCTTATCGATCCCCATAACTTCTCCGGTGGATTTCATTTCAGGTCCCAGGACCGGATCAACATTATCAAACCTGTCAAATGGCATAACCGCTTCCTTGACACAATAGTATGAAGGAATAATCTCCTGGGTTAATCCCAGATCATCCAAAGTTTTTCCCAACATGATTTTTGTTGCCAGTTTAGCCAATGGAATGCCAATGGCCTTTGATACAAAAGGAATCGTTCGTGATGCCCTGGGATTTACTTCTATAATATATACCTTGTCTTTCATGATACCAAACTGGATATTCATCAGGCCTTTAACATTCAATTCTTTGGCTATTGCTTTAGCCGCAACCGTCATTTCATCAATGTGTTTCTGGGAAATGGAGTATGGCGGCAACACACAGGCCGAATCCCCTGAATGGATACCAGCCTCCTCAATATGTTCCATCATGCCGCCAATAATTGTTTTTTCACCATCAGAGATGGCGTCCACATCTAGTTCAAAGGCTTCTTCAAGGAACTTATCGATAAGTACGGGCTTATCAGGAGATGCCTGGACAGCGAGATTAAAATATTCCTCAAGGTCGTTTTCATCATATACAATTTTCATGGCGCGGCCACCCAGCACAAAAGAGGGACGAACCATGACAGGATATCCAATTTCCCTTGCAACATTTCTGGCCTCGTCATAGGAAAAGGCAATGCCGTTTTCAGGCTGTAAAAGACCCAGTTTGTTAAGCATGGCCTGGAACAGATCCCTGTCTTCAGCCCGGTCAATGCTTTCCGGACTGGTGCCGATGATGGGAACACCGGCTTTTTGAAGATTAGTGGCAAGGTTTAAAGGGGTTTGCCCTCCAAACTGGACAATGACCCCATAGGGCTTTTCTTTTTCCACAATGTGAATGACATCTTCCAGTGTTAACGGTTCAAAGTACAGCTTGTCTGAAGTGTCATAATCTGTGGAAACCGTCTCTGGATTGGAGTTGACTATTATAGATTCCACCCCTTCTTCTTTCAAGGCAAAAGAAGCATGAACACAACAATAGTCAAACTCAATACCCTGCCCGATTCGATTGGGCCCGCCACCAAGGATAATGACCTTTTTTTCATCAGAAACTCTTGCTTCACACTCTGTTTCATAGGTGGAATAATAATAAGGGGTGGCAGCTCGAAATTCTGCTGCGCAGGTGTCCACAAGCTTATAAACCGGGACAATGCCGAGATCTTTTCGTTCCTGTTCAATTTGTTTATCTGTAAGACGGGAAAGATGTGCCAGCTGGTGATCGGAAAATCCATACTTTTTTGCTTTTTCAAACAGATCCCTGGGAATATCTTTTCCAGCAAGGGTAATCTGTTTTTCAAGATCAACGATCTGCTTCATCTGATTCAGAAACCAGGGGTCAATTCCCGTCATTTCATAGATCATGGTAATGGGCATACCGTGCTCAATGGCATATTTTAAGTAAAACAGCCGTTGAGAATTGGGTGTGGAAAGTTTGTACTCTAATTCATTGCCTGCAACACTTCCGGCAACAGGACCCTTACCGTCACCACCAAATCCTGCCCTGCCGATTTCAAGGGATCGGATGCCTTTTTGAAATGCCTCTTTAAAGGTACGACCGATGGACATGGTTTCTCCCACTGATTTCATGGCTGTGGTCAGTACATCTTGGGTTTCCGGGAATTTTTCAAAGGTCCACCTGGGGATTTTAACCACACAATAATCAATGGAAGGTTCAAAACAGGCAAGGGTTTTTCCGGTGATATCATTGGGGATTTCGTCCAGGGTGTACCCTACGGCCAGCTTGGCTGCAATTTTTGCAATAGGAAATCCCGTTGCTTTGGAAGCAAGAGCTGAACTTCTGGACACACGCGGGTTCATTTCCACCACAATTATATTTCCGTTTTCAGGGTTGACCGCAAATTGAACATTTGATCCCCCTGTATCCACACCGATTTCCCTGATAATGTCTATGGAGGCGTCCCGAAGTTTCTGATATTCCTTGTCAGAAAGGGTTTGGGCAGGTGCCACTGTGATTGAATCTCCCGTGTGGACGCCCATTGCATCCACATTTTCTATGGAACAGATGATAACCACATTATCGGCATGATCCCTCATAACCTCAAGCTCGTACTCTTTCCATCCAAGAACCGATTCCTCCAGCATTACCTGGGTGATGAGACTGGCATCAAGTCCTGCCTTTGAAAGGAGGGCGACCTCTTCCATATTATAGGCAACCCCACCGCCGGTTCCGCCAAGTGTGAAGCTGGGTCTCACAATGATGGGAAATCCAATGCGCTTGGAGACATCCTCAACTTCCTGCATATTGGTGGCAAACCCGCTTTTGGGAATTTTCAAACCGATTTTATTCATGGCATTTCTGAAAAGTTCCCTGTCTTCAGCTTTATTTATGGCATCCACTGACGCACCGATCATCTCAACATTATACTTTTCAAAAACACCTGTTTTAGACGCTTCAATGGATGTGTTCAAGGCCGTCTGACCGCCCAGAGTGGGCAATAGGGCATCTGGTCTTTCTTTCTCAATAACTTTGACAAGGGTTTCAACGGTTACAGGCTCAATATAAACCTTATCTGCTGTTTCCGGGTCAGTCATGATTGTGGCCGGATTTGAATTGATCAAAATTACCTCAAAGCCTTCCTCTTTCAAGGCTTTACAGGCCTGGGTACCTGAATAATCAAACTCGCAGGCCTGGCTGATAATAATAGGCCCGGCACCAATGATCAGTATTTTTTTTATATCTTCACGCTTTGGCATTTTTAATCACTTTTACAAATTGGTTAAAAAGATAGGCGGCATCATGGGGTCCTGGGGATGCTTCGGGGTGATATTGTACGGCAAAGGCCTTTAGATCATCATTTTCAAGGCCTTCAAGAGAATCCTCATTCAGGTTAATATGGGTCATGGCGCATTGATCTTTGCCAATGGTATTTAAGTCCACAGCAAACCCATGATTCTGAGAGGTGATTTCAACCTTGCCGGTTGTGATGTTTTTCACGGGCTGGTTACCGCCCCTGTGGCCGAATTTGATTTTCATGGTTTTGCCACCCATTGCGATGCCTAAAAGCTGCATACCAAGGCATATGCCAAAGATGGGAACAAAACCCAGAAGTTCAATTATGGTGTTGACTGCATAGTCTACAGGTTCCGGATCACCGGGGCCGTTGGACAGAAAGATACCGTCAGGGTTTAAATGCTTTATGGTTTTTGAATCTGTTTTTGCAGGAACCACAAGAACTTCACATCCGGCTTTTTCAAGACATCGGATTATGTTGTATTTAATGCCGAAATCAAGAGCGACAACAGAATGCTTTTTGCCTTTGAAGTGCCATATTAAAGGGTCTTCCAATTTATGGATATCGATATAGTCCGGCTGGTTATATCTCCAGAAATAGGGTTTTTTTGTGGTAACTTTGTCCACAAGATCGCTTCCCTGCATGGACGGAATCTGTTTGGCCTTTTTAACCAGAGAGTCTGTATCAAAATCAGAAGTTGAAATGACGGCCCGCATAGCTCCTGATTTTCGAATATGTCGGGTTAAGGCCCTTGTATCCAGATCCTCGATGCCCAAAACATGTCCTTTGATCAAATAATCTGCCAAAGTCCCTTTTGATCTGAAATTGCTGGGGAAATCCTGGTATTCTTTTACTATGAATGCGGCTACCTGAATTTTATCTGATTCAATATCTTCCGGGCAGACACCATAGTTACCCACTAAAGGATAGGTCATGGTAACCATCTGACCATAATAAGAAGGGTCGGTCAAAATTTCCTGGTACCCTGTCATGCTGGTATTGAAAACGACTTCTCCATTTGCTTCTCCCGGTCCGGTAAAGCTCCTGCAGGGAAAAATTCTGCCATCTTCAAGCGCTAGTAATGCTTTCATAAAAATCCACACCTATTTACCAAATTATTTTATATCAACTATACGGATGGTTTCCGGATAATTTTAGTGATTTGTATCATTTATTCACAAATCAAGTTTGTTCATATAACACAAATAGCGTAATTTTAGCAAGTTAGTTCTATCAGATCCTATCGGGAAAAGGGGATGTTTTATGATGAGCTTTGCCTATATAAATCTCATAAATAATGTGGCTGGCAGATTACAATTAAACACACCATTATTCAGGTGCAAACCATTTGTTTTTTATATAAGCCTGGTCCTGGCTTTTTGCGATTAACTCTCCATTAATTTTATTAAAAATTTTAATGCTATACAATGATGTTCGCCTGCCCCTGTGTTCTTCTTTTGCCTCTGCCACCAAATGATCTCCCGGATAAGAGGGCTTTAAAAAGCATATACTGACATTCAGAGCAACGGCAATTTTGCCGTGGGAATTGCATGCCGCTGCAAATGCCATGTCACTGATGGCAAAAATAATACCCCCATGGGTGGTGCCGTGAAAATTTGTCATATGATCTTTAACAATGAGTGAGACACGGCTTTGCCCCGGTTTAATGATTTCTACTGCGGCTCCAAGATAAATGGCAAATTCATCTTTTTGAATGTGATCATCAATGGCTTGCTGACGGGTTTTATCTTCCATGTAAGCCTCCCTTTTTTATACCAGGTAAACCAGGTTCTATTATCCCATGGTTTTGTAAAAAAAACTGTTAATACAAGCAATCGGTATCACATCACGGATGTCAGGTGCAATGTATTTCTATGTAACTGATTATAGATGTAAACCTGTAAATATTTGCGGGCATCAGTGACATTAGACCTTATGAATTTTTAACCATACCTCCAACAGGAAAGTGATGAAAAAGTGCCGGCAAAATGAGTTTGATTCCTTTATGGTACTTTGTCAAATTGAATTCGAATTCAACTTTAAAAATGCGCGGTACAATGTGTCTTTGCTGATAATTTGTCTGGACGGAGTTTTTAAATGCCGGTGAATCCGCAAAAATGCAGCCTCACTCTGAGGGATGATACATTCATGATTTTGTTATTGATTTAAAATAAATGAACGTTATTATAGCTATAGTCATTATACAAAAAACCAAAAATAACAGAAATGAAATGAACTCACTTTTGGGAAGGGGACAATGACCACCGTGTCTGAAAAACATACCGTGACCCGTAAGGAACGATATGTGGGGTTCGTCGTGCTGATGCTTTTGGTGACTGCTGCTTTGGGAATATACGCTGTTCAATATCGTTTTAACCCGGCGGTGACGGCTCGCCTTGTGCTATCGGCATCAACACCTGTAAAAGAGTCGTTCTTCCTGTCGGATATGGCGCCTGCAGAGATGCAGCCGTTTTCCCCTCCAGAGCGCTTTAGTCCGGAAACCTTGTCCGACAAAATCAACGGAAAAGCAGAACTGTATCATAGTGCTGGTTTCCGATCCTTGAAGACTCAGCGGTTTTCATTGATCGCTGATCCAGCCCTTTGGATTGAAATGTTTGTATACGATATGGGTAATGCCCGCAACGCCTTTTCAGTTTTCAGTATGCAGCGCCGGGGCGATCTGAAAGCTGGGGGCCCCACCATGTTTGCGTATGCCACTCCCAACGGCAGGTTTTTGGCACACGGGCGCTACTATTTGGAATTAGTGGGAGCTGAAGCATCCGACTCCCTGATGATATCTGCTGAAGCCTTGGCATCAAATTTTGTTGAACAGATAGAAGCGGGTACGGCCAATATTACTGAGCTGGCCCTTTTCCCTGAGGCAGGCAGGGTGTCGGGCAGTCGGTCACTGGTAACCTCGGATGCCTTTGGTATCACAGGGTTCAATCAGGTGTTCATGGCTCAATACCGGAAAAATGGGACCGATTTCACCGCTTATGTGTGCCGGCAGGAATCGGTGGTGTCAGCACGGTCCACGGCCGAGACTGTTCGGGATTTTTATCTTGAGTTTGGTGGCACCTTATTGGACGGACCAAAAAGCACTGCCGTCATCGATATTCTGGATACCATAGAGGTTGTACTCCACCAGAAAAGGTATGTCATCGGCGTGCACGAAGCCCCGGACAGGGAAATAGCCCTGGCCCTTGCCGAACAAATCAGAAAACGAATGCAGGAGCTAATTGATGACAGGTCTTAATCGTCGGGAGTTTATTCACCGTTCGGTAAAAGCCGGACTGGTTTCGGCTTCGGTGCTGGGTGCAGGATGGTTTTTGCATGATACCAACCCTCCGGCATTGGAACCATCTATGAAGTCACTCAGCGGCATTCCTGATTTTTCTAAAACCTCAGTTACCGGTCCGTCCATGGCCATTGGCAAAGGAGCAGACCGGGCTGATTTGGTACAACGGACATTGGGGGCCTTGGGAGGGATGAAGCGGTTTGTCCGACCCGGTGATCGGGTAGTGATAAAGGTCAACGCAGCATTTGCCTCTCCTCCGGCAATTTCTGCCACCTCTCACCCGGATCTGGTGAAAGAGGTGGTGATGGCTTGTATTAAAGCCGGAGCGTCCGACGTGCTGGTCACAGACAACCCCATCAACGATCCGGCCAGTTGCTTTCGGCTCAGTGGGATCGGGGCAGCCGCAGAAGCAGCCGGAGGCCGGGTTGTGTTGCCGGCAGCAGACCTGTTTGCCAATGTCTCCCTGGCAGGAGCCCGGTTGATCCGGGACTGGCCAATAATGGTGGGACCGCTGGTAAAAGCCGACTGCCTTATCGGTATGGCGCCACTTAAGGATCATCATCGAAGCGGCGCTTCCATGACCATTAAAAACTGGTATGGTTTACTTGGCGGCCGTAGAAATGTCTTTCATCAGGACATTCACACCATTATCACTGAACTGGCAGCCCTGGTGCGACCAACTCTTGTCCTTTTGGATGCTGTAACCACCATGATGCACAATGGTCCCACGGGCGGATCGATATCAGATTTAAAGAATACGAACACGCTTGTAGCCGGCATTGATCCAGTGTCTGTGGACGCGGTGGGTGCGGATATTTTGGGGAGGCGAATAAATCAGCTTCCCCATCTTCAGATGGCGGCTGATGCCGGTTTGGGAACTATAGACTATCAAACCCTAAACCCGGTGAGTATCCCATGAGACTTGTAATTGTAAGACGGATTTGCCAGGTATTTTTTCTGCTGTTGTTGATAGGCAGTTGCCTTGTCACCACCGTCGGTGACAAGTGGTTCGAACTGCGGGGTTGGCCAGTAAACTGGCTTTTGGAGCTGGATCCATTGGTGGGACTGTCTACGGTGTTGACAACAGGGAGCTTATATAAAGGGCTGGTCTGGGGAGTGCTTACGCTGGTGGCAACCGCTTTGTTGGGCCGTTTTTTTTGCGGATGGCTTTGCCCTTTGGGAACCCTTCAGCAGATGGTCGGAGCTTGGGCTGACAAAGGTCGCAAAAGGCGGGTCCGGGCTACAGGACGGCAAGCCCATCCCGGTCAGCGGATCAAATACCTGTTGCTGATCGGATTGCTCACCATGGCTGTTGTCGAACTGGCACAACCCTTGGTGTCCGCTCTGGCAGACGGCGGCTGGATACCATCCAGTGCGGCCATATTGGCAGGTCTTGTACTTATCCGATGGAGGCGGGAGCAATGGGAAAATCATTCATGGACCGTGTCAGCTGGATGGGCAATGGCCGTTGCGGGGTGCGGTGGTCTGATTTTAGGCGTGATATTTCCGGGACATTGTCTATTAACAGCAGGGCTGCAGACCGGACTTTTGGATCCCATCCCCCTGGTGTACCGATCTATTTCATTGGTGGTTTTGCCGCTGCTGTCTCCCGGGTCTGGAACCATTATCGTTGCCGGCGGATTATTTACAGGTGGAGTGTTTGTTCTTGTCCTGGCACTCTCGGCATGGCGTCCCCGGTTTTACTGCCGGTATGTCTGTCCGCTGGGAGCCTTGTTGGGGATCACTGCAAGATGGTCTTTGTGGCGAATGGGAAGACGGGACAGGAATGTTGATGCCTGCACCGGTTGCGGGGGATGCGATGATCACTGTGAAGGAGCTTGTTCGCCGGCCGAACAGATTCAGTGGTCTGAATGCGTACTCTGTTACAATTGTGTGGGAGACTGCCCTGAACAAATTCTGGGGTATGCGAGTTCACCTTCGACCACAGGGGAGATCGCTGGTCCGGATTTAAACCGCAGGGCTGTGATTTCTGCCGGCGCTTCCGGTGCACTTCTCCTACCTCTGGCCCGTTTGGGGGATCCTTTGGGAGCAGCGTGGCGGCCCGATCTTGTGCGCCCGCCCGGAGCGCTGACCGAATCTGAATTTTTAAACCGATGCATAAAATGCGGTCAATGCATAAGGGTTTGCCCGACACATGTGATACAGCCGGCCATGTTTGAAGTTGGTGTGGAGGGCCTCTGGACGCCCCGTCTGGATTTTCGGCTGGGCACCAGCGGCTGCCAGCACAATTGCATCGCCTGCGGCCATGTCTGCCCAACAGCCGCGATCCGACCCTTAAAATTGGAAGAACGGATGGGACAGGGCCGTTTTAAGGATACAGGTCCCATCCGGATCGGAACCGCTTTTATGGATCGGGGCCGTTGTTTGCCCTGGGCCATGGGAACCCCCTGTATTGTCTGCCAGGAAAACTGTCCTGTCAGCCCCAAAGCCATCACGACCCGAACCGTGTTGGAGCCGGTGGCCGGGATGGATCAATTGGTGGTGACCCGTGTGAAATCGCGCTTTATTGATTTAAATCTCCCGCCGATCCGCCGACCTTTGGCCGGTGGTGATTATTTTCTGGTTGGACCTGCAGGATCGAAAAACGCCCTGCGGATCGCAGGGATCAAGACAGGCGGGATTGAACTGGAAGGTGATCCAGCCACGGCCTCGCTCCGGCAGGACGCTATGGCCACAGTCCATGTCCGGTTGCAGCAACCTTTTGTGGACCCCCGCAGATGTATCGGCTGCGGTGTCTGCCAGCACGAATGCCCGGTGAGCGGCCGGGCGGCAATTCGAGTAACCTCTGAGAACGAAACACGAAGCCGGGCCCATGCCTTACTCGCCGGTACCGGCATCTCACAGACAAAGGAGTAACCTTATGAGCACAGAAAGATCAGGCATTAAACGTCGCAAGTTTTTGAAGATTCTTGGGGCAGCCGGGGTCAGCAGTATGGCAGGCTCGGTCATCCTGCCGGCTGCTGCCGATGCCGCTGCAATGAAGGTGGGCACCCGACCTTTTGGCCGTACCGGCATTAAAGTGCCGATACTGTCTTTGGGCACCATGTTTGATACCGGTGCCAACCAGTTATTGCTCCGGCAGGCAGTGAAGTGGGGGGTGACCTATTGGGATACTGCCCAGTATTACAATCGATGGGGAAGTGAAATGGGACTTGGCAAGTATCTGGCCAAATATCCGGAAGACCGGAAGAAAATTTTTCTGGTGTCCAAGTCGCAAAAACGGGATCCAAAAGGTTTAACGGCAGAACTCAATGACTCCCTGAATAACCTCAAAACAGATTATCTTGATCTGTTTTTTGTACATGCCGTGTCTGACGCCAAAGCGGCCCTGACTCCTGAGATCAAAGCCTGGAGTACAAAAATGAAATCCAAGGGAAAGTTCCGTCTCTTTGGATTCAGCACCCATTCCAATATGGCCAGGAACCTTTCCCACGCCGCAACCCTGGGTTGGATTGATGGAATCATGAGCACCTGCAATTATAAAGTAATGACCACAGATGAGATGAAGCGGGCCATCGACGCCTGCCACAACGCAGGCATCGGGCTGACTGCAATGAAAACACAGGCCTCCTCAATGTGGTCCCGTGTGGGATTTGAAAGTGACGAGAGCAAGGCCCTGACGGAGCGATTTATAGGTAAAGGGATGACAAAGGAACAAGCAAAATTGTTGGCGGTCTGGACCGACGAACGGATTGCGGCTGTCTGTTCCCAAATGAACACAATGACCATCCTCAAAGCCAATACCGAAGCCGCAGTGAATAAGGAACGCCTGACCGCTTCGGATCGCCGCTGTTTCGAAGCCGAGGCCCAGGCCACTGCCACCAATTATTGCGCGGGCTGCACAGCCACCTGCCAGTCGACTCTTGCTGCAACGGTTCCTGTGGGTAAAATTATGAGATGCCTCATGTATGCCCGCAGTTACGGCGATCACTATCGGGCACAGGTTGAATTTCGCGACATTCCAGGATCGATACGCGGCAGATTGACGGCTTTAGATTATACGGCAGCCGAGCGTAAGTGCCCTCAAAATATGCCAATCGGTCGGCTCATGGCCGAGGCGGTGGAGGAATTTTCTTAAACAGAATGCTTGTGAGATAGGGATGCAATAAAGTATTTAAAAATCGCAATATTTATCGGAAATACAAGGATTTGTATTTCCGATAAACGGTTTGTTTTCTGTTTTATTCATTTTATGATCACCCTGTATTTATATTTGTGTTCTTGATAAAATTTGGTGGCGATATTATGGTGCGAACTAGCGGTTTTCGGGTCAGCACTATTTATTTAATCTGTAACGGCAGGATACAATGGATTTTAAGGAAATTGACACAGTATTCCCTCATCTTGATAAACAGCTTTTAAAAATCTTAATGACCAGGATTGATTCTTTTGAGGAAAGCCTGAAGGAATCAGGCAAGAAGTTTAGCCATACATTGGATGTAAAATCTGATTTTATTAAAATTTTTCTCTTCAGCGAATTTATACCATCAAGCTTAATTAAGAATCCCGGTATTCTAAAAAAACTGGTGGATTCAAAAGACCTGTTCAAATCTTATTCCAACCATACATATAGGGCTAAGCTTGAAAGACAAATTACAAACGATATGGATGTGGAAGGGGTCAAGGAAATCGTCTTAAAAATCAAGCTGTATGAAACCATACGGATTGTGTGGCGTGATCTGGCTGGAAAAGCCCTTCTTGAAGAGACACTGACCGACCTGTCCAATCTTGCAGATGCCATGGTGGATGCGGCCACAAATGTTATATATGAATCTCTTTGCAAAAGATATGGCATTCCTGTTGACAGTGAAGGAAATTTTCAGGGACTGATCGTGCTGGGTATGGGCAAATTAGGTGCCGGCGAATTGAATCTTTCATCGGATATTGATCTCATTTTTGTCTATCCTAAAACCGGGTATACAAACGGAGAAAGTATTATTTCCAATGAAGAGTTTTTCACAAAAGTCTGCCGGAGGATCTTAAAATTTTTTTCACCCGGCACCCAGGCAATTAATTTTTACAGGATCGATACCCGTTTACGGCCCTATGGTGACGGAGGCCCTATCGTTATGAGCAGTCATGCTTTTGAAGAATATTATCAGGCCCAGGGAAGAGAATGGGAAAGATATGCCATGATAAAGGCAAGACCGGTTGCAGGTGACATTAACGAAGGATTTAAGCTCTTAAAAGTGTTGAACTCTTTTATTTATAGACGGTATTTTGACTATGGGTCTTTTGATTCATTCCGTGATATGAAACGCAGAATTACCCTTCAGGTAAAAAATAAAAAATTAATACACAATATCAAGCTGGGTCCCGGAGGCATAAGGGAGGTAGAATTCTTTGGGCAATTATTTCAATTAATAAGAGGGGGTGTTGAACCCAAGTTTCAGGAACGAAAAATTTTAATAGTCCTGGATCTGTTAGAAACCCATAATTGTATTAACGGGGTAACTAAAAAAGATTTAAAAGATGCGTATATGTTTTTACGGTTGGTTGAAAACAGGCTGCAGGCATATGCTGATCTTCAAACCCATGACATCCCGGAAAAAAATGACCGGAGAAAAATCTTGGCACTTTCCATGGGATATGCGCAATGGGATGATTTCAGCAAAACATTAAGCGATCATATGCAAAAAGTTCACTATCATTTCAATCAATTGCTGGTATCGGAAAAGCAAGAAAAATCAGATCAAACGATTCAGGATCTTAAGGAGTTGTGGATCAATATCAACGATCCACAGTTTGCAGCAGATGCCATGGCCATTGGCGGATTTAAAGAACCTGACCGGGTATTGGCTATTTTAAGATCCCTTGAGGAACATCCAAATACAAAACGGCTGACCCAAAACGGAAGGAAGAAACTGGCACTGCTTATCCCGGCTCTGGTTAAGAAGATCGGGCAACGGAATGATTCTGATGCTGTCTTTGTAAAGCTAATTGATCTGATTATCACCATAGAAAGAAGAACCTGCTATCTGTCATTACTTATAGAAAATAAAAGAGTGCTTGAAACATTGATTACCCTTGCCCGGAAAAGCCCCTGGATTATTACATTCCTTTCAAACCATCCGGCTTTGCTGGACGAACTCATGCATCCTGACACCCTTTATTCTCCTCCCGGCAGAAAGGTCCTTGAAAAAGAGATGGAAATTCGAATGGCGGCTATACCGCCTGGGGACCTGGAATTTTTGCTTGAGGAGTTGTGCCTCTTCAGGCAGGTTAATTATTTACGGGTTGCTGCAGCAGATGTCAGCGGAGATTATCCATTGATGAAAGTCAGTGACCATCTGACCTATATCGCACAGACAGTCCTTGCTCAAGTGCTTGAAATTTCATGGAATATTGTGACCCAAAAATATGGTTTTCCCCAGGGGTTATCTAAGGGAACCTTGGATAATTGCGGGTTTGCCATTATCGTATATGGTAAGGTCGGTGGTCTTGAAATGGGGTATAAATCTGATATTGACATTGTTTTTTTACACCGGGCAGATTCGGGATTTACAGAAGGAAAAGAAAAAAGCATTGATACCATTCGGTTTTATTCAAATCTGGGTCAGAGAATCATCAATGCCCTGACCATACATACGCCTGCGGGCAAATTGTATGGTGCAGACATGAGATTGAGACCGGGCGGGAATTCCGGGATGATCGTTTCCCATATTGATGCGTTTGAAGATTATATGAAAACCCAGGCCTGGACATGGGAGCACCAGGCATTGATAAGGGCCCGGCCGGTTGCCGGAGATGCAGCGCTTTGTTCACGGTTTGATGAAATCAGAAAGGCTGTTCTGACAGAGAAAAGGGATGCCCAGGCTTTAAAAAAAGATGTGGGTGATATGCGGGAACGAATGCGGGAGGAGCGTTTAAAATGCAAAAAAGAGTTTTTTGATCTGAAACAGTCAAAGGGCAGCATTGTGGACATTGAGTTTCTGGTTCAATACTTAATTTTAAAAAACGCCCGTACCTGCCCTGATTTAACCATCTGGACAGATAATATGAGGCTTTTAGAGAGCCTGGATGGAGAGGGGATCATAACCGGGTGTGAGAGTGAACGACTCCAAAATGCCTATCTTGTCATGCGAAAGGCCATACACCGGTTGAATCTCCAGGAAAAGACCCTTGAAATTCCCCAGACCCGGTTTTTGGATATCAGAAATCATGTGACGGAAATATATGATAAATATTTAACAAATGAGATGTGATATTCTGATTAAGAGATAAGAAAAAGGCTAAGCCATGGCAGGTAAGTGATCAACAGAACAGCCAAAAGCAATACCAGCATGAACGGGATGGTTGCTTTATAAATATCAACAATGGGTTTGTTAAACCGATATCCGGCTATAAACAGATTCATTCCCACAGGTGGTGTGAAATATCCGATCTGCATATTGGCAAGGAAAATAATGCCCAGATGTACGGGATCAACACCATACTCCAGTGCAACGGGCAGCATTAGCGGAACCATTATGATAATGGCTGAAAAAATATCCAGCATGGCCCCAAGAATTAAAAGAAAGATATTTAATAAAATTAAAAAGACAAGCTTGCTTGCCACAAATGTCTGGCAGATATTAAACAATTTCATGGGGACTTCCGCATCAATCAGAAAATTTGTAAAGCCCAGTGAGACACCCAGTATTAAAAGTATTCCTCCCACCATCACCATTGATTCCCTGATGATACCGGTCAAATGGGAAAGTTTAATTTCTTTATAGATAAATACTTCCACGATTAGAACATACATCGCAGTCACGGCTGCAGCCTCTGAAACAGCAAAAAAACCTGAGTAAATACCAATAAATACAAAGAAGGGTAAAGGAATCTCCCAAATCGCCTCCCTGACAGCGGAAAATGCCATTTTAAATGAAAAGGATATGAGAGGGATCCGGTTTTTCCGGTTGGCCCAGATACTCCATGAAGATAAAAGCATGATCATTAAAATGGCCGGCAGAATACCGGCAATAAACAAATTTTCAATGGAAATTTCGTCGCTTGAACCCATCTGTTGTGCGATGACGCCATAGAGAATCAGGGGAAGCGAGGGGGGGAGTAAAAGGCCCAGGCTCCCGGAAGTAGTTACAAGTCCAAGACTGAATTTGTCTTTATATCCGGATTCTTTCAGGGCCGGATACAATAATGCCCCCATGGCAACGATGGTGACACCGGAAGCGCCTGTAAAAGCCGTAAAAAGTGCACAGACGATAAATGCGACAATGGCAAGTCCTCCGGGCATCCATCCGAAAAATGCCTGGGTAAGTTTGACAAGGCGTTTTGATGTATTGCTCTCGGCAAGAATATATCCGGCAAAGGTAAATAAGGGCAATGCCAGTAAAATAGGTGTATCAGCTATACGAAACAACTCAATGGCCATGACAGATAAATCAATATCACCATAATAAAATCCTGTCATGGCAGCGGCAATGATAATACTGAAAAGAGGTGCTCCTAAAAGGGCAAAAAGAATTAATAAGATGATGAGTAAAACGATCATTGCCCGATTCGCTTAAACAGTTTTGTAAAACAGGTAAAAGAAAATATAAGATACCTGATGCTGATAATAAAAAATGAAACCGGGATAATACTTTCACATACCCAGGCCGGGATAGCGGCAACAGCTAAAGCCCCGTCATCTTTCTCCATCATCACAAAAAGAAAGCTGTAATATGCCATAACAGCACAAACCCCTGTGGTGAAAATTGACATCATAAAATCAGTGAATTTTTTGATCTGGTTGGGAAGGTATCGGGATATAACATCAATGCTGATGTGATGATTATCTCTGCTGGCGATCATTGCACCGATAAGACCTATCCACAGTACAAGGGTTCTGACCAGGGGATCTCCCCACAGAATACCCGAATCAAACAGATTTCTCAGGAAGATTTGCAAAACGGCAATAAAAATCATCAAAAGCAGCAACCCTATTAGAATGCCATCTTCAATCTTTTGAAGAAATGCAACGATATTTTGAGGGAAACCTGTCTTTTTTTTACTGGTCATTTTTGGTTTGTGAATTTGAATGAAAATTATTAAGGAGGGTGTCCATTTCATCCACCACATCCCTGGGAAGTATACCAGAGTCCATCATTTTTTTTGATGCAATATCTGCTATTTTTTGCCAGTTAGCCATGGCCTTTTTGGAAGGAGTAATAAAGGTTATCCCTCTGTTCTTTAATGTCTGGGTTGCATTTATGTCATCTTCCCTGTTTTGGATATCAATTTCTTTTAAAGCCTTGGTCATCACTTGTGTTACAATTTTGCGATCCTGTTCTGAAATTTTTAAAAATTTTTTTTTATCCACTGCAAGAACCGCATGAAGATAAATCAAGGGGATATTTGTGATATATTTAATCTGGGTATGCCATTGAAGAATGACGGCTCCAACAGGAGATGTGGCTACTGTGTTAATCAAACCGGACTGAAGACTGGTTCGCACGTCTGCAATGGACAGCGGAATGGGTGTGACACCAAATGCTTTAATGGAATCCTGGCTGATTTTATCATTATCAGGAATCCATACTTTTTGGTTTCTTAAGTCCTGTACCGTCTCAATGGGGTTTTGTGACATAATGTATGCAAAACCACCGCCAATGAGACCGAAAGTCACAAATCCGGCATTATCAAGACCATCGATGACATATTGGTCCAAATATTTTCTGACATAGTCTACTTCTTTTAAGTTTTTAAATTTTAAGGGCTGCGCATAGATCTGGTTTGCCGGAAAAAATTTGGAAAGACTTCCGCCAACAACGGCTCCACCTTGTAGCTGGCCAATGCGGATTTTTTTTAAAACCGTTTTATCATTACCCATGACCCCACCGGGATAGAATTTAAAGGTCACACGATTATTTGTTTTTTGGGCCACCAGTTCTGCACCCTTGTGCATTTTTTCCATCCACATCGATCCTTCAGGTGACAGGGTGGCAATCTTCAGCCTCACTGCATAGGCAGGTTGTGTGATAAGACCGATAAACAGTATCAATATAAGCGGTTTGAGAATTTGGAAAATCATGGATATCTCCGGGTTAACAAAATTTAAAAATAATCGTCTGCACTATCTATCAGTTCTTGGGCCTGTATTTTAGCCCAGGTATTTATAAGGGTATATCCCGGTACATGGGTCTCGGATGCCATGACCTCCTGCAAGAGCTGGTCATGAAGTTTCCTGTCAAATATCATTTTTGCATATAGTTTGGCAAAAATAACCTTGATCATAAGATTTTTTTCTTTGGATGCAAAAAGGGCCTTGTCAAAATATTGTTTTCCCAACTCGGGTTTGCCTCCAAGAGCAGGGGGCAGCAATGTTGCCAAGGTTCCAAGATAAAGATATGCTGCACCATCTTTATAGTCGGCATCAAGTTCAATTACCCTTTGCATGATCAACTCAATGTGTGCAATGTCTGCTATGGCATTAAAATCACTTTTATTGGCCATAATCCAGGCTGACCATGAATTGCCCAGGGCAAAAAGAGCAGGAACATCATCTTTTTTTATTTTTGAAATAATTTTTTCGAAGTTTTCAAATGTTTCTGATCTAAGCTTGCAGGCATCTCTTTTTGCAAGACATACGGCCCGGGTTGAATAATTTAATGCTTTCTGGGTCATTTTTTTGGATCGCTCCACGTCTTTTACAAAAAGATCTGCATAGGCGTTATACAAGGCAGAGGCTGTGGTTAGAAGCGTTTTGTTTTTAGGATCTTTGCTTATCAGACTGTCGATCATCAGCAAATATGACGGGGCTCCCTCCTTTACCATAACAAGGTCATCGTTATTTAAAATCGTGCTGGAAAGATGTTCCATCATGTCTGATGTGGCGTTGGCCATTATCAGGGAGCAGCCCTGTAACGAAAAAAGAGTTATTATACAGAAAAAAGAAATAACAATGGCTGAGAGGGATTGTTTTAAATTTTGAATGGTCATATGGTTAAGAATTATCAATAAATCAAGTCCTTTATCTTTACTCTACATTTGAGAAAAACCAAATTACCAATAGGTTTTAAAAATTAACGTGTTTGTAAAAAAAAAGCAACAAGGGATTCACAGTAAAACATTTAAATGGAGATAAACTTTCAGGGCACCATAAAAATATGGATAAGGACAGAAGAATTATTGATAAAATTCACCGCTTCACAAAAGAAACAAATCTTCTTCAAGACAGATCATTTTTTTAGATCAGGTTTTTCAGGACTCATCTCCTTGTAAAGTGTTATTGAAAAGCAGGTTCCTTTATCCGGTTCAGAATCCACGTAAATTTTGGCGCCGTGGTCGTGTATAATGCCATACACCACAGAAAGCCCCAGACCTACTCCTTCACCTTTTTTCTTTGTGGTAAAAAAAGGTTCAAATATTTTCGATACAATACCTTTAGGAATGCCTGATCCTGTATCTTTAATCTGCAGTCCAATGGCGTCTTGATCGTTTTTACTGAAAGTTTTTATGGTCAGACGTTTTTTTGGAGAACTTGCCATGCTTTCCACGGCATTGGAAATAAGATTCATGAGAACTTGTTTTAACTGGTCCTCTGACCCCTTGATCAATGGAAGGTTGTATTCTAGATCCTCCAAAACTCGGATATTGTTTAATTTCAAAAGGTTTGCATTTAATAAAAGCGTCTGCTCAATGAGATTGTTAAGATCAAATTTAACCAATTCAATTTTGGATTGTCTTGCAAAAACAAGAAGGTTGCTGACAATACGGCTAATCCTTCTTGTTTCGTTTTCCATGAGTTCCAGGTATTGTGAAAATTGATCAATGGATGTTTGATCAATACCGTCTTCTTTTAATATTCGCTTGCTAAGCATCACAAGATTTAATATACCGGCAACCGGATTGTTTATTTCATGGACAACGGAGGAGGCCAATTTCCCCAAAGAGGCCATTTTATCCTGGTGAAGGAGTCGTTCATGGGTTTCTTTTAATTGATGGGTTCTTTCTTCGACTTTTTTAACTAAAACGTCTTCCTCCAGTTTGCGCTGGGTAATATCCCGGCTGATTTCAATAAATTTTGAAATTTTCCCCTTTTTTTCCCAGATGGGAAATACAGTCAGCTCCGTGTGCCGGGGATTACCATTGCTGTCCAGCCGTGTCAGTTCAACCTGGCAGTGTTTTTTGTTCTTGATGGCTTCTTCCAGGGGGCATATGCTGTGGCAATTGCTGTTTTCCCTTTTATCCTCTTTTAACACCTCAAAACATTTGCGGCCGATAACATCGTCTCTTGAACATCCCAATTGGTTTAAAAATGCGGCATTTGTTTCCATGATTTCTTTTTCAGGGGATATTATCAGTATAAAATCTTTTATACCGCTGAGAATGGTCTGAATCTCTTTTTCAGGCAGGTTCACAATCATCTCCTTTTTAAAAAGGTTATAAGCAATCGAAAATATTATTAATTTTTAACATAGGATGAATTACAAATGCAAGGTTCAAAGAAAATTAAGTGTTGAATTATTAGAAACCGCTGTTGGAAAATCCAACAGCGGTTGAACCTTTACAGCAGAAGGGAATTCTTCTTTTTGATTCACCTATCAGTTTGGCGGTTGTGGTAAAATCCGGCAATTCAAGATATCAATAAGCCCAGGCTATGGGTGTAAGATCACATCTGAATTCCCCCTACAGGCAAGGGTTTCAATTTAAAATTCTTTTTTTTATCAGACTGGTATCCTTTTTGCTTTTATTAAATTGGGAAAAGGCAAGGAACAAAATATTAATCTTAAAAAGGAGAAACAGAATGGGACAATCAATGAGAACTGTAAAATCTGAAAACATCTGGAAAGCTAAAAAAGACAAAACAGATCATCCCTGTATCTGGATGCAGGCAGGCATTGCAAAAAAGAAAAACTGCAACAATTTTTATGATTGTACCAATTGCAAATATGATGATTCCATGGGGAAAATGGCAAAAGCCGGTAAGCACATTACATGGCAGCAAGCGCTGAGAAACAGGGACAGTAAGGACAGGACCTGCAGGCATGCGTTGACCCGCAGAACTGAGAACAGGATTTGTCCGATGAATTATAATTGCCAGCGGTGTGACTTTGATCAATATTTTGAAGATACCATTTCCCCGAAAATCGGTCATTCAATGGTATTTATGAACGAAGTAAAAGGCTTTGATATTGCCGATGGATACTATTTTCATGACGGCCATACATGGGCAAGTATCGACAGTGGTGGTTTTATTCGAATCGGTCTAGATGATTTCTCCTTTAAGGTTCTGGGTGGCCCGGATGCCTTTGATCTTCCATTGACCGGTCAGGAACTGAACAAGGGCAAAGTCGGTTGGGGACTGAAAAGGAAAGAAAATCTGGCTGATATTCTTTCTCCTGTGAACGGCGTAATTACAGAAGTCAATAATAATGTCAGAAAATCCCCAGACATTTCAAAGGATGATCCCTATGGCGACGGATGGCTTTTTACCATTCACAATTCAGATATAAAGGGCGCGGCTAAAGATCTTAAAACCGGAAGCGACAGCGTGGAATGGCTGGGAGAAGAAGTTTGTACCCTTGAAAATATGATTGAAGAGGTAGCAGGTCCCTTAAGTGCAGATGGCGGTTTGTTAAAGGCAGATGTATATGGAAATCTACCGGCTCTCGGATGGCAAAACCTGGCCAGCACTTTTCTGAGAACCTAAATTTGTTTCTATCCCTCTTTAAAAAATAAGGATGCTTCAAATGGCGACAATATCAAATGATAAAACTCCTGCCTGTCTCTGGATGCAGGCGGGAGTGGTAAAGAAAAAAAAGTGTATAAAAGACTTTGTGTGCGGCCCATGTAGATTTGACAGGGCGTTAAGAAAAGTCTGCCATGAGAACGAGGATCTTCAAAAAAAAGGTGTGGTCCTAAAGGGGAAGAGAAAGGACCTGATTTTCTGGGAAGATAAACTAAGCAAACAGCCCCTGGCAAAAAGGCCGTGTATCCATCACATGAAAGGTCATATAGAATTTAAGGCCTGTCCGAAAACCTATCATTGCATTGATTGTGAATTTGATCACTATTTTCAGGACCAGTTCAAGGTTTATACCATGGTGAAACCAGTGTCATTTAACGATATCAAAGGTGTTTCCCTGCCCGTGGGATATTATCTTCATTCAGGACATACGTGGGTGAAAATTGAGGATAACAATACCGTTCGTATCGGAATTGACGATTTTGCCTCTAGGCTTTTTGGAAAATTTACAACAATTAAAACACCTTTAATGGGTAAACAGGTATCTCAGGGAAAAAAGGCGTTTCAATTGTCCAGGGACCGGCATGCGGCATCTTTTGTATCCCCGGTGAGCGGAGTGATAACAGAAATCAATTCAAAGGTGAATAAAAAACCGGGTCTGATCAACGATGATCCTTATATAGACGGTTGGGTCTTAAGTCTTTATTGCCCGAACCTGAAACAAGACCTGAAGCAATTGATGTTCATGAATTCAAATAAAATGTTCATGAAAAAAGAAGTGGATAAACTATATGAGTTTCTAGAAGAAGAGACTCAGCTGGCAGCAGCAGATGGCGGAAGTCTGGGAAAAGATCTTTTTGGAAACCTGCCGCAAATTTCCTGGGACAGTCTATTAAATCTTTTTATCCGGAAAGATACTTGATATTGTCTCCCAAAAAGATATTGCAGTACCGGCAAAACTGATTTGATTTTTTGTCAACGTCCTCAAGTTTTCTGCAATAGTGCATAATGCATCTTTGATCTTCACAATGGCGAAGATCGAATGTATGCCCGAGTTCATGGATGGCTTCTTTTAAGATTCTCTTATATTTTTTCGACACAACCATGACTTCAACACCGTTAATCAATCTGGCAATTGATATAATACAGGCTTTTCCGCCAAGCTGGGCTTCGCCATAAACATGGGTGAGGATGGGGATAAAAAGATCTTCCTTTGTTACTGCAATAATCTTGATACAATCATTGGGCGCGTTTTCTTCAAGGGCATTAAGAATTTTTGTGGAATGATATTGGTTGCGGTCTGCGTCATAGGCAAACACAATATTGTCTAGAATTTTTTCCAGCCTGGCATGAAATCCGAAAAAGTCTCCCACATCCTCTACAAGAGCCTGAGTCATCCATTGCGGGATATCTCCAACGGGAGAAACGATAATGGTCCCGGATTTATTCATTAGTCAAGACGGAAATCAGTATTTTACTATTTATCACGGTGGTCATTCAACTCATATAATTTGATTTTATTGTAAAGCGTTGATCTGTCAATACCAAGTATGGCGGCACTTTTTGAAATATTCCAATTGTTTTTTTCTAAAATTTCTGAAATGTGATGCTTTTCAACGTCGTTTAACGAGAAATATCTGTTCTTGAGTTCGTCTTCCAGGGTTTTTACAATGGGTAGATCAAGGGGTGTAATGGTCCTTGTTTTACAAACCACGACAGCTCTTTCAATGGCATTGGAAAGCTCTCTTACATTTCCCGGCCATTCATACAGCATAAGTTCATCCATGGCATCCCGGCTGATTCGTTCTACTCCTCTGTTGATTTCCTGGGTGGTTTTCATTAAAAAATGTTCTGCCAGCAGGGGGATATCTTCTTTTCTTTCCCTTAAGGTCGGCATGGTTATTGCGATGACATTCAGCCGATAATACAGGTCTTCCCGGAAGACGCGATCTTTAATGGCCTGTTCAAGATTTGCATTGGTGGCGGCAATCACCCTGAAGTCAGCTGTAATGGGTTGGGTACCGCCAACCCTGTAAAAGACTTTATCTTCTAAAACCTGGAGCAGATCAATCTGCATTCGCATACTGATCTCACCAATTTCATCCAGAAACAATGTTCCGTTGGCAGCCACTTCCAGCCGCCCTTTTCGGGTTTCCTTTGCATCTGTAAAAGCGCCTCTTTGATGACCGAAAAGTTCACTTTCCATGATATGTTTTGGAATGGCCCCGCAATTTACGCTGACAAAGGGTCCATTGGAAGCCATGCTGTTGGAGTGAATGGCTTTTGCGGCAAGGCCTTTTCCGGTCCCGGTTTCACCGGTAATCAAAACAGTGGTGTCCGTGTCCTTGATATCTTCTATTAAATTGAAAATTTCCTGCATGGATCTGGACTGACCGATCATGCTTTCAAACCGATTCCTTTGTTCATAGTCTTCTTTTAAAAACAGGTTTTCTTTTATCTTAGCCCTGTGCTGAACTAATTTTTGGATGAGAACTCCCAATTCCTCAGGATCAAAGGGTTTTAAAAGATAATCAAATGCATGGTATTTCATTGCCTGAACTGCTGAAGGGATGGAACCGAAAGCGGTGATCATGATCGCATCAATATCCGGATAATTCTCTTTTACATGTTTAAGAACATCCATCCCGCTGATACCGGCCATTTGAAGATCCAGCAAAAGCAGATCAAAGCTTTTGGTTTTTAGAAGATTAATGGCTTCTTCACCGCTGGGCACACTTTGTACATGATACCCGTCTCTTTGCAACCAGCCTGTGAGCGATTCACGAATAACCAACTCATCATCAACCACCAGAATCCTTGTTTGTTCCATCCAAGTCTCCTTTATTGTTGAATAGATTAGATAATAAAGACAAATTTTGGCAAAATATGTTTCTGTGATTTAATCATCACTTTTTTAGCTTATCCAAAGCTGAATTATTCCAGCGCTTAAAGAGTCCATGTTCTATACCCATGTAATCCAGTACCTTCCCGACGGTCTGATCGATTATATCATCAATGGTTTTTGGATGATGATAAAAGGCCGGCATTGGCGGGATAATGTGTGCCCCCATGTCAACGGCCTGGGTTAAAAGCCTTAAATGTCCTTTATGCAAGGGGGTTTCCCTGAAGATCAGGGCCAGTTTTCGTTTTTCCTTGAGTTGAACATCGGCGGACCGGATTAATAGATTATCTGCATAAGCGTTTGCAATTCCAGATAAAGTTTTCACGGTACAAGGCACCACCACCATGCCCATGTTCAGAAATGAGCCACTGGCAACAGATGCGGCAGTATCTGTGTTGGAATAGGTAAAATCTGCCATGGCAAGGACATGATCCACATCATAATCGGTTTCGATCTTGATATTGAGCTTGGCCGGCTCTGAAATAATAAGATGGGTCTCAACATCCTTTTTTTTAAGGACTTCAAGCATTCTGAGGCCATAAATCACGCCGCTTGCCCCGGTTATCCCGATAATTAATCGTTTTGCCATCTTGTGACTCCTTTGATTATTACCCTATAAGGCTATTGTATGTCTGAGTCTACGTCAATTAAATTGTACTTTTTTTTCAAATTTATATGGATTGACAAAAAAAGGATCAATCCATATAAATTTGAAATATAGACAATGGGGTTTAAAAAGGAGAGAACATGGACAAAACAGTTAAAGATAAGGCAAGACGCCTTATTCATGATACAAGAGTAATGACCCTTGCGGTCTGCGAAAAGGATATCCCATGGTCCAGCCCTGTCTATTTCCTGTTTCATGAAGCCCGGTTTTATTTTTTTTCCAATGAAACATCCAGACATATAAGGGAAGCTAGGGATCAGAAAATCGTTTCAGCTTCTATTTTCCAGGATGCTGACAAAATCGATGAGATTTTTGGTTTACAGATGTCGGGCGTTCTTGAAAAAGTATCAAAGGCGGATCTGTATGTTAAGGTGGTTAAAAAATATGTTTCTAAATTCAGCTTTTTAAGAGAGGCATTCGGACCCGCTGTAATAGAAAACAAAGACTTTTTTTTAGAAAAATTCAAATCACGGCTCTTTTATTTTCAACCAACGATGATTTTTTTGTCTGACAATTCTAAAACACAAGCCAAAACCAAAGCCAAAATACAGGATGAAAGAATAAAAATTGATTTAAGTATGATCAGCTGATAATTTTCTATTGGTTTCAGGTACTATCCTTATATAGTAATGATTTTCAAACCAATGTTCAGAACAGATCGGATCGATTTCTAAAAGTCCAGATGCATATAGGAATATATTTTTGAGGACTGCTATATGAGGATAATATCTTTTAAGTTTGACTTGTATTTTAACAAAAAAGAACTAGTTTAAAGTAATTTAATACTGTGATTGTCTATATGACGGATCTCCTGTCTGTTCAAAGGGAGTCCGCATAAAATAAAAGCGATGAAAACCAAAATTATATAAGCTCTGTGAGAGGAAATATGCGTATTTTTCAAATCCTGTTGGTTTTAGTCCTCATCAATGGCGCAATGGTTTATGCCTGGGAACAACCGCCTGCAAATGTGGTTGTCTCGAAAATTGTGTTTCAAAAACAGGCACAGAACAGGTCTTTTATCGGTACACTTTTTTATGATCGGATCAGCCATGTTTCATCAGAGGTTTCAGGTCTGGTAAAAAATATAAGTGTACGGGTCGGTGACCGGGTTAAAAAAGGGAAAGTTCTTGTAACCCTGGATATAGAAATGCTTGAAAAAGAAATTTCATTTCATCGAAACCAGATCAAACAGGCAGCTTTGCGTATTATGCATTCAAAAAAAAATTATCAGCGAATGAATTCTTTGTATAAAACAGGGGGGATCAGGGAAAAAGACTATGATGATGCTGGATTTGTTTACAAAGAAGCACTTTTAAAAAAATTGTCTGCTCAGACCATTCTGGATAAATTAATGATTCAAAAAGGTAAAAGTGTGATTACTTCGCCTTTTGAGGGCATTGTCCTGGAGAAAAATGTGGATTCAGGGGATTGGGTTCAGCAGGGAAAACAAATTGCGAGCATTGGCTCTGTTAATGATCTTTTTATAAAAGTACCTGTGGCCGAAACCCTTTTAAAATTTATTTCTTCCGGCGATAAAGTACCGGTTATTATAAATGCCTACAACAGGGAACTCATAGGGACCATTGATAATTTGTCTCCCATAGCAGATGCGAAAACAAAAAATGTGGTAATAAAGGTACGGATCCCCATGTTAACGCGGGTGGCACAAAATATGTCCGCCAATGTTTTTATCTCCACTGGCAGTAAGCAAAATCTGGCAGTGATCCCCAGGGATGCTTTATTTAAATTTCAGGGTAAGGATTTTGTTTATACGGTGAAAGAAAAAAAGGCGGTTCAGCTGCCGGTAAATATAGTGGCATATCTGGGGAACTCCATTGGTGCGGATGATGAGCATTTCACAGAGGGTATGCCTGTTATAGTTGAAGGGAACGAAAGACTGCGCCCGGATCAGAGTATTGTCATTATTAGAGATAATTAGATGGATATCATCCGTTTTTTTATCCAAAAACCGGTAACTGTAGCCGTAGGTGTTATCCTTATTGTCATGTTTGGTTTTGTTGGTTTTCAAAAACTTCCGATCCAGCTCACACCAGATGTTGAAACCCCTTTGATCACGGTTAACACAGCCTGGTATGGCGCCACACCCTATGAAATCGAAAAGGAAATCATTGAAAAGCAGGAAAAAGTACTCAAGGGTCTGCAAGGCCTGACTAAGATGGAGAGTTCCAGCTACAATAGCCTGGGTACGATAACATTGTCCTTTAGAATAGGAACAAACATTGATGATGCCCTGCTCCGGGTATCCAACAAAATGTCTGAGGTGGGCAATTATCCTGAAAACGTAAATAATCCGACCATTGAGTCTTCCGGTGCCAATAGTTCCCCCATCATCTGGATGGTATTAAAGACAGCACCGGGTAATGAAAGTCATATCAATCATTTTAAAACATTTTTTGAAGATAATGTACGGCAGCATCTGGAGAGAATCAACGGGGTGGGATCTCTTTTGGTCTTTGGGGGAACCGATACAACCCTTGATGTGATCATTGATGCTCAGAAAATGGCTCGTTATAATATTTCCATAAACCAGATCATTACATCCATCCGAAGGGCAAACCAGAATATTTCTGCAGGGATTCTGGGCATGGCAAAGAAAAATTATCGTATCAGGACCATCAGTCAGTTTCAAAGGCCTGAAGATGCCCTTGAAGTGGTCATCTTTGATGACGGGTTAAACAGGGTCTATCTTCGGGATGTGGCAGAGGTTAAAAAAGGGTATAAAAAAGAGGATGCTTCCGTTTTGCACAGCGGTGTGCAGGTTGTCGTCGTAGGTGTGAGAAAGGAAAAAGGAGCCAATGTCCTGAGTATGACGGACGCAATAGAAAAAGCGGTTCGCCAATTGAATAAAACCGTTCTTTTCGACAACAAGCTGGTTTTGAAAATGGTGTATGATCAACGCCCATACATTAATACAGCCACCAGTCTGGTTCAAAGGAATATAATTATTGGCGGCCTTTTGGCCATCTGCGTGCTTGTTTTGTTTTTAAGAAGTGTAAGGACGACTGTGATAACGGCTATTGCCATCCCGGTTTCCGCCATCGGATGTTTTGTGTTTCTATGGCTTATGGGAAGAAACCTGAATGTGGTCAGCATGGCCGGGATTTCTTTTGCCGTGGGTATGCTGGTGGATAATTCAATAGTGGTGCTGGAGAATATTGATCGGCACAGAAAATCCGGTAAAACCGCTTTTAACGCCGCCTATGAAGGGACAAAAGAGGTGTGGGGGGCAGTGCTCGCTTCCACTGCAACAACAGTGGCTGTTTTTTTGCCGGTCATCTTTATCCAGGAAGAGGCCGGGCAGTTGTTCAGGGACATTGCCATCGCCATTACCTCTTCTATTTTTTTAAGCCTGATTGTTTCCATTTCAGTGATCCCAACCCTGTTTAACTTGTTTTACAAGGGGAAAAACAGGGTTAAATCCGGGTGGATACAAAAAAGTGTTGTTGGTCCGCTATTGGCAGGCGGTATTTTGAAATTGAGCACCTTGTGCATGAAAAATGCGTTTACCCGGCTGGCAACTATTATTTTGTTTACCAGTTTTTCCATTGGCTTGACAGCCTATCTACTGCCCAGTGCAGAATATCTTCCCCAGGGCAATCGAAACCTTATTTTAAATATTCTAATCCCACCGCCGGGTTATTCCGTGGAAAAGCTTAAAAGTATGGGTAGAGACATATACAAAGCAACAGAACCCTATTTCAAAGAAGATGGAAAAGATGGTTTTCCCATGATTAAACATATGTTTTTTGTAGGCGCGGACAGGATTACTCTTTTTGGCGGGATCTCCATCCATGAAACCCGGGCCCGTGAGCTAATACCACTTTTTAGCCGGGTGATGGGATCCATTCCGGGTGTCTTTGGTGTCAGTATACAGGCGGGAATTTTCGAGTCTGGCATCGGTAAAGGCAGAACCGTGGATGTGAATATTTCAGGGGAGCGTATGGATGATATTATACGGGCCTCATTTGCTCTTTTTGACGCTATAAATACAAAAATGGAAAACACCCAGGTCCGACCGGTACCTTCACTTGAAGCTATTTATCCTGAAGTAAAAATCATTCCAAATGAAGAAAAATTGTCTGCCAACGGTCTTTCTGCCCAGGATTTGGGTATATATGTCGATATCCTTATGGATGGCCGAAAAATTGAGGAATACCGTCCCGAGGGGATCAAACAGGTTGATTTGGTACTCAAGGGGAGCCCCGACTTTAGCAGCTCCCCTGAAGATATTTTAAACTCCATCGTGGTCAACGGGTTTGGAGACCTGATCCGCGTGAGGGACGTGGCAGATATCTCCTATGGTCAGGGTATGCCCCAGATCAATCATCTTGAAAGGGACCGCACCATTACATTACAGGTCACCCCGCCTGCCGACCTGGCACTGCAGGCTGCCATGGAGTTGATTGAAAATGATATTATCCCTTCTTTGAAAAAGCCGGGAAAATTAAAACATGTTACAGTGGATGTGGGAGGGAATGCAGATAAGCTTGTGGAGACCCGTCAGGCCCTTCAGTGGAATCTTCTTCTGGCTTTGATCATTACCTATCTTTTAATGGCGGCCCTGTTTGAAAATTTTTTATATCCCCTGATCATTCTTTTTACCATACCCCTGGCAGCGGCAGGTGGTTTTGCAGGCCTTTTTGCCGTCAATACCTTTATCGCCCCCCAGGGGTTTGATGTCCTGAGCATGCTTGGATTTATCATCCTCATCGGCACGGTTGTCAACAATGCGATTCTCATCGTCCACCAGTCATTAAATAATGTCCGCTATAATGGACTCTCAGGGAAAAAAGCCGTTCTTGATTCAGTGAAAACACGCATCAGGCCGATTTTTATGAGTGCCACAACCAGTCTTCTGGCCATGATGCCCATGGTATTGTCAACAGGATCGGGAAGTGAGCTGTATCGAGGGTTAGGTTCAATTCTGCTTGGCGGTCTTGCCATGTCAACGGTTTTTACACTCTTTGTGATCCCTTCACTCCTGGTTTTTGTCATCGACTTTGAAACAGGTAAAATCAAGAACCCGGGACAGTCCTCTTGACCTTAAAGGGAAAATTAATTATCGTGTGATATTAAACAATCTTTTATCCAAAGAGAAACATTTAAATGAAACAAGAAAAATATTTAATTTATATTCTGATCCTCTTTTGTACGTTTTTTTCAGGAACCGGGCTTTATGCATCCCCCAAAAAGCAAAAAGTATATGTTATTCCTGTAACAGGGACGGTTGAACCGGGTATGGCCGCCTATGTCAAAAGGGCCCTGGAAGAGATTAAAAATGAGACAGATGCTGTTTTTGTGTTTAAAATGGACACATTTGGCGGCAGGGTGGATGCTGCGCTGGATATTGTGGATACGATTTCCAATGTTCCCAAGGGAAAAACCATTGCATTTGTGGACAAAAGAGCCATTTCTGCCGGTGCACTGATAGCACTTTCCTCAAACCTGTTATTCATGAAAGAAAACACCATCATTGGCGATTGTGCACCGATCATCCAGACCCAGGAAGGCCAGAAAATGGCCGGCGAAAAAATTCAAACCGTTCTCAGGGCAAAATTTCGTGCCCTGGCAAAAAAAAATAATTATCCGGTTGTATTGGCCGAATCAATGGTCACCATAGATATGGAAGTCTATCAGGTGACAATGGCCGGGCAGAAAAGCTATATCAGTAAAAAAGCCTATAAAGATCTGACAGAGGATGAGAAAAAAAAGATTGTTAAGAAAAAGACAATTGTTGCCAAAGGTGAGCTTTTAACCATGGATGACGCAGAGGCCTTTGATCTTGGATTTTCTCAAAAAAGCGTTAAGGATATTGATGAAGTACTCTCAATTTTAGGGTATGAATCAACACAAATCATTACTATTGAGGAATCCTGGTCTGAAACAATTGTACGGTTTTTACAGCCGTTTTTACCCATATTAATGCTCATCGGAATCGGCGCGATATATACTGAAATAAAGGCACCCGGATTCGGCATCCCCGGGATTGCCGGGATCATCTGTCTGGGCCTGGTCTTTTTTGGACAATATCTAGTGGGACTGGCAAACTACACTGAATTGCTACTCCTTCTCATCGGTGTTCTGCTTCTCGGTGTGGAGGTGTTTGTTCTTCCCGGGTTTGGTGTGGCAGGTATTACAGGTCTTATCGTGATCGCTGCAGGTCTTGTCCTTTCTTTTCAGGGATTTGTGATTCCGGATCCATCCTTTCCATGGGAAGGTGCATTGCTCATGAGGAATCTGGCACAGGTGCTGGGTTCTTTTGTGTTAGCCTTTTTAATTTCTCTGTTCATCATTCGATTTGTTCTGCCCCAGATATCGAAAATGGTCAAAGGGCCTTATCTAGAGGCAACCCTGTCAAACTCCCATGTGGATGCCACAATGGATTTAGGGGTGAAACCGGGAGATCCGGGGATCGCCCATACATTTCTTCGGCCATCGGGAAAGGTCATCATAAAAGATAAAAAAATCGATGCCATCACACAGGGGGAATTTATTGAGAAAGGTACAATGGTTTTGATTGACAAAATAGAACAAAATCATGTAATTGTTAAACCCAAAATTTCCTGAACTATAGAGGGTCGAAATGAAAGCTTATGTCTTACCCCTTTTTCTTCAAGCCATTGGAATTTTAGTTATCATTGCTGAAATTTTTATTCCGTCATTGGGATTGTTGACGGCCATTGCCCTTGGTGTATTCTTTTACTCATTATATCTTGTGTTTACAACCATATCATCCACAGCTGGAATGGTTTTTGCGGGTCTGGATATCGTCCTTGTGCCATTATTAATTATTTTGGGAATGAAAATACTGGCCAGGTCACCACTATCCCTTAAACGGGAATTATCCAAACAGGACGGGGTGGTTTCTCAAAAAAAGGAGCTTGAAGACTATATAAACATGAAAGGAAGATCTGTAACCGATCTTCGACCGGCAGGAACGGCATTGATTCATTCCCAGCGCATGGATGTCGTAACAGATGGAGAATATATTGATGCGGATACGCCGATTGTTGTTACCAACGTTACCGGAAATCGTATTGTCGTTGAAAAAACTTAATAATAGGAGATAGGTACAATGGATTTTATGTACATTTTGATAATCATAGCAGGTATTATCGCCCTGGTACTTTTTTATTTTATTTTTTCATATCTGGCACTGTGGATACAGGCATTGGTGTCCGGTGCAAAGGTTGGATTAATCAATATTATTTTTATGCGGTTTAGAAAAGTGCCACCAAAGCTGATTGTTGAATCCAAAATAATGGCGGTTAAAGCCGGCATAGAGATTCCCACGGACAGTCTTGAGTCCCATTATCTTGCCGGAGGTAATGTCAGCCGGGTTGTCCAGGCCCTTATTGCGGCAGACAAGGCCAATATAGAACTCACCTTTAACCGGTCCGTTGCCATTGACCTAGCCGGTCGTGACGTGCTTGAGGCCGTCCAGATGTCGGTGAACCCAAAAGTTATCGAAACCCCACTGGTGGCTGCTATGGCAAAGGATGGAATTCAGTTGAAGGCCATCTCAAGGGTTACCGTCCGGGCCAATATTGACCGTCTTGTGGGAGGGGCCGGGGAAGAAACCATCCTGGCAAGGGTAGGAGAAGGCATCGTGACCACTATCGGGTCAGCCATTACCCATAAAGAGGTTCTTGAAAATCCGGATTCAATATCAAAAACAGTTTTGACAAAAGGATTGGATGCGGGTACTGCCTATGAAATATTGTCTATTGATATTGCAGATGTGGATGTGGGTAAAAATATCGGTGCCGAGCTTGAAACTGACCGGGCTGAGGCAGACAAGAAAATAGCCCAGGCAAAAGCTGAGGAGAAACGTGCCATGGCGTTTGCCCAGGAACAGGAGATGAAGGCCCGTGTCCAGGAGATGCGCGCTAAAGTAGTAGAAGCAGAGGCCCAGGTTCCCCTGGCAATGGCAGAGGCCTTTAGAAGTGGTAATTTAGGCGTTATGGATTACTATAAAATGAAAAATATTTCAGCAGATACCAAAATGAGAGACCAGATCGCCACACCAGATCAGGAATCTGACAAATAAATTAAACAAACCGGCCAAGAGCATAAAGCTTGGCTGTTGGCCGGTTTTAATAAAGGGATAAATCATGGATTTTGATTCAATCATACCGCTTCTTTTCCTTTTTGTATTTTTTATATTGCCATCCATTTTTAAACAGGTGATTGCCAGGAAGAAAAAGACAGCTGCACCTAAAAAAAATCCATCCATATTTGATCGCATCATTGAACAGGTCCGGCAGTTTGTAAGGGATCTTGAAGAACAGGCCCGCCAACAAAAAAAAGGTGCAGATCAACCAGATAATATTTGGGATGCCCTTAGCGAAGACCAGAGTCTGCAACCTGATTTTGAACCCTCTGAATTTGAAACCAGGGAAGCAGACGCAGATTTTGATGATTCCTCATCAATCACCCCAGATCAAAAAGAAGATTTGGATAATATTAAATCCTTGAAGGAAAAAAGTTATCCCGGAATGAAAGAACCGGTCATTAAAAAACCAACACCCCGGCTATCTGGATTTGGTGGTCATCATCGCACCCCTTTGCAAAATGCGATTATCTGGTCTGAAATATTGTCCAAACCCGTGGCATTAAGAAAAAATGGGTTTTGATGGTTAATCATTTCTAATTTATGAACTGATGCCGCTCAAAATTCCGGATTGTGTCGGGCCGACAAAAGAAAGCCGTTTAATGTTTTTTACACCATTTGCCTTGAGCATGTCAGATAACTCCGTCTCATTATATGACCTGCCATTTTGGGTTCCCAAATACATATTGATGGAAAATAGTGCGGGGAATAAGGGACCGTCCATATTGTCATTCAAGATAAATTCATGAATAAAGATTTTACTTCCCGGATTTAAAGCTGCGACAGTTTTTTTAATGATTTCCCGGGCCTGTTGGGGACCTTCTCCGTGAAGGATGTGGGATAGCCAGGCAGCGTCATAGGACAGGGGTTCTATACATTCATCTTCAACATAATTTCCAGATACAAAATTGATCCTGTCCTGCACATTAAATCTTTTAATGGTTTTCTCAGCAAAGGGGCGGGTGGTTTCAAGGTCGTACACAGAGGCGCTTAACTCAGGGTTTTCCAGACAAAAATGAATGGCAAATGTCCCGGGACCCCCACCCAGATCCAGTATATGTTTGCAACCGGCAAGATCTATCTCTTTTGACAGGCCTGGCGCTGTGGCCATACCAATGTTGAACATGCCCATTAAAAAACTTTCCCTTCTTTCCTCATCGGAAAAGGAAGATCTGCCCCTGATGGGTCTTCCTTCAAGAATGGCCGTATCCATCTTATGCCATGATTCCATCAGATGATGGTGGTGCATGATCATGAATCCGAGATATTGAGGTGAATCCTTTGAAAGAAAAGTTGATGCAGCTTGAGAATTGGAATAATGTCTGTCGGTTTTTATGAGAAGTTCTAAGGCAGACAAGCTGTTTAGAATCAGACAAAGTCCCCTTTTGTCTACTTTAAGCGTTTCATTGATCTCATTGCAGGTTAAGGCCTTTGATCCGATAATAGTAAAAATGTCAAGTTTTACGCCTGTATGAAGCGTACAGGTTTTCCAATAGTATCCTGACATTTCAAGAAGTGTTCCCGGGTTCCAGCTAATTGATTCCATTTGGATTTCTCTCCTTTAAATGAAGGGTTGCCAATAATTGTTGTGCGAATATTGGGCTGAATTTATGGACTCATACTGGATAAGTATAGCGAAGGATTTCGCTTCACACAAGATTTGATTCCAACAAGACAGGATCGGTAAATTTTTAAATTTGATTTGTTTTGGTTAGAAACATATTGTATGTTCATTTCATGAGTAATTTAATCAATGACGATTCAGAGCTTGCCGCACTTATCACCAATGAAAAAGATCGGCTTGAAACAACATTAAACCTTATCGCAGCTGAAAACCATTCCCCCCAATCCATCCTGGAGGTCATGGGCTCGGTCTTTAATACAAAAACCATTGAAGGGTATCCGGGAAACCGGTTTCATGCCGGCTGCATCCAGGTGGACAAAGTTGAAAATCTTGCCATTGAAAGAGGGAAGGCACTTTTTAAGGCAGAACATATCAATGTTCAGCCCCACAGCGGCACATCCGCTAATCTGGCTGTCTATTTTAGTGTGTTGAAAATAGGAGACCCCATACTTTCCATGAGCCTGACCCACGGAGGGCATCTTTCCCATGGGCACCCGGCTTCCATTACAAGTAAATGTTTTGATTTCAGTCATTATAAGATAAATCCTCATACCCAGAGGATTGACTATGATCAAATCAGGGAGAAGGCCCATCAGATGAAGTCCAAAATGATCGTTGCGGGCGCCAGCTCATATCCCCGGCTGATTGATTACGAAAAAGTCTCTCAAATCGCAAAGGAGGTATCTGCTTTTTTCTTGACAGATATGGCCCATTTGGCAGGCCTTGTGGCAGCAAAGGTAATCCCCAGCCCGGTACCGTATTCTGATTTTGTAACATTTACCTGTTATAAAACCATGATGGGGGGCAGGGGGGGAGTGATCCTTTGCAAAGATAGTTTTAAAAAACAAATAGATAAAGCCGTATTTCCGGGGTGTCAGGGCACAAGTGCCGTGAATTTATTGGCGGCAAAGGCATTGATTTTCAAACTTGCCATGGATAAAAAATTTGTCAGGGTCCAGAAAAAAACCCTTGAAAATGCCAATACCATGGCCCGGGAATTGATGGAAAAAGGATATCAGGTTATCAGCGGCGGGACAGATAACCATCAGGTATTGGTTAATCTGACAAATAAAGAGATTTCAGGCAAAACAGCAGAATTAAGTTTAGAGTCCGCAGGCATAATTTTGAACCGGAATGTCGTACCGCAGGATGATAATACCCCTGGCAAAGTCAGTGGTATCAGGCTTGGCAGTTCTGCTGTATCTGCCAGAGGGATGGGAGAATCCCAGATGAAAGAAATTATTGATCTAATGGATATGGGTTTAATGAATCCGGGAAAAACAGCTGTAATCAATCAGGTCAAAAACCGGGTTTCCCAGTTGTGCCGAGAATTTCCTATTAATGGGAATGGATCAACAGATCAATGATTGAAACCCGGAAAAGACAATATAAAGAAAGGCGGCAAAACTTATAATGGACATACTTTTTTTCTGGATATCAAAGCTGGCTTGGATAGTTATATCCCCGGACATGGTAATGGTAATAATTGCCTTTGCCGGGCTGGTGATGCTTTACAAGGGTGCTGTTAAAAAAGCCAAAAGCGTTTTTGGATTTCTGGTGACGATCATGATTGTTTTAGCGGTATTACCCGTGGGGGAATGGCTGTTATCTCCTTTGGAAACCAGATTTTCCACAAACCCGCAACTTCCGGATAAAATTGACGGTATTATTGTTTTGGCAGGGGGGGAAGATCCTTATCTTTCAGCCAAGTGGAACCAGGTGGAGCTGGGCGGGGCTGCTGAAAGAAATGTTGCCTTTATGCGATTTATAAAACAATATCCTGATGCTAAACATGTTTTTACAGGGGGAAGCGGCAGCCTGAAACACCAACAGTTCAAAAGCACCCATGTGGCCCAGAAGCTGTATTCAGATCTGGGATTTGATACCTCTGCAATCCTGTTTGAAGAATTGTCACGAAACACTTACGAAAGTGTTAAGCTTACAAAGATGCTTATCAAACCAAAGGAAAATGAGAATTGGGTTCTCATCACCACTTCCTGGCATATGCCAAGATCCGTGGGCCTGTTTGAAAAATTTGAATGGCCTGTCATTGCCTGGCCTGTTGACCATTACACAGACCCTCAGGATCTGTTCAGGCTGTCTTTGAGTTTTTCAAAAAATTTAGATATTCTAAAAATGGCAATTAAGGAGTGGGTGGGTCTTGCTGCCTATTATATTACGGGTAAAACACCTGACTTATTTCCAGGCCCGCAATCTACTGAAACCCCATCTTAATTTGTCAGGTTATGGTGCCGGGCCCGTTAGAGATCTGGGTTGAAAAAAGAGTTGCTGCCAGGATAAAAACCAGTACAAGAACCAGGATAAGAAGATAAGAGTATTAACTGGCTTTGAATAAAAAAAAGCATTAAGAGGATTCAAATTATGGAAGTAAATCCGGATTTTATTTCGCCCTGTGGCCTTTACTGTGGTGTCTGTGCCATTTATATGGCTCACCGTGATAAAAACGAAAAATTTAAACAACGACTGGTGGGATTGTATTCAGGACAAGTTGCAGGCAAGGGAACGCTGCCTAACAGTGAACAGCTGTCAACAAAGGAGATCAGATGTGGCGGCTGTTTATCCGATGACCTGTTTATGCATTGTACACAATGCGAGATCAGAGACTGTGTAAAAAACAAAGGATATGAGGGATGTCATCAATGCGATGAATTCCCCTGTCAATTTATTGAAAATTTTCCCATGACCATTGGTAAAAAAGTCATTTTAAGATCTGTTCCCTATAGACGAAAATTTGGTACTCAAAAATGGGTTCAGGATGAAGAGGCCCGCTACTTTTGCCCTGAATGCAATAACAAAGTTTTTAGGGGCGTTGTACGATGCAATAATTGCAAAACAGATCTGGATTTGGATTAGTACGGTGGACCCCAAAGTCTGAACAGCTTTGATCCTGAAATAAGCTCTGAAT
>CAYVZG010000009.1:6433-80966 GCA_964455805.1 uncultured Desulfobacula sp. | reverse complement strand
TTGCTTTGGTTACAACAACTGATCTTGCAAAACCGCCTGGAGAGAACCTGCAGGAAAGACATAAGGCAAGAAAGGTCTTTGCCCACCCATCTGATGAGGCTCCTGAACACTTTTTTACAAAGGACTTGAGATGGGATTATGAAACAACCCATACCGATGATAACGAAAGTTTTATGCCGTTGAACCGGCTGGCTGAATGCGTGACAGACGGCATCATCGGGTCGGTATCTTCCAGATTTTACGGAGTCATGACAGACTATAGCCAGAACAGAGCATCAAAGAAATCCGCACCTCAAATCCTTGACTTTTGCCGGGAGGATGACGTTGATGCTGTATTTCTTCCGGCGCTCTGACCGATATGTCACCAGACCGTGAGTCTGGTTGCCAGGCATCTTGAAGCAAACAACATTCCAACTGTTGTCATCGGTTCGGCCCGCGATATTGTTGAAGAGTGCGGGGTATCCCGTTTTCTTTTTACGGATTTCCCGTTGGGTAATCCCTGCGGAAAACCCTGGGATAAAGAGATGCAGCGTTCAATTCTGGAGATGGCTGTAGAACTGTTGCAAAAAGCATGGGCACCCCGGACGACCATTCAGGCTCCTTTTCGCTGGGCTGATGATGAAAAATGGCGGGACGGTTTCATGCAACTGACAGAAGAGAATCGCGAGGAGCTTAAAAAAGCTGGAGAAATCCGCCGGGCAGAGCAGGCAGCAGTGAAATAAAAATAATTGCTGGATGAGAGATGGTCACAGGATTTTGCAGTTGTCTCAGGATTGAATAAATGCAGCGATCGATTCCAAAACAAAGAATCAGAGATTTGAAACCTACACCAGTGAGCCGTACTAATTCCAGGGCTCGCTTTTCTTATCTGTTATTGGTGACCTGATATATAAAACATAGCAGGTCAAACTGAGGTAAATTGATCAGAGAACTACTTGCATAACAAGTTCCATTTTTTAGTAAAATGAGTACCCTATACTTTCCCTATGGGCTTTCACCCTGCACCATAAAAAATTTACTGGGTATCGGATTTGTGTATGTTATATTTTTTAATCTTGGATCGCAAAGTAGGCAGAGAGATACCAAGCCGCCTTGCCGAATTAGTTTTATTCCATTGAAGTTGGGAAAGTGTCTTTTTGATATGATTTTTTTCAACATGAGCCAAAGAATAGGATTCAAGACCCATTTTATGGGATCGGTTTTTTGCATTCAATAATTGATGAATGTCATCCTTGAGAAGAACATTTCCCCGGCAGCCTACAAGGGCCTGGGCAATGGTGTTTTCAAGTTCCCTGACATTGCCTTTCCAGGTTTGATTAACAAGCATTTCCATGACACCATCCTGAAGTTTGGTTACCCGGGTTCCCAGTTCCCGGTTAATTTTATTTAAGAAATGTTCAACCAGCAAAGGGGTGTCGGAAAGCCGTTCTTTAAGAGGCGGTACTTCAATCATGAAAACCTTGAGCCTGTAGTAAAGATCTTCTTTGAAAAGTCCTTTATTCACTTTGTCGGCAAGATTGCAATTACAGGCAGCAATGATTCTGGCTTTGGATTTTAAAGTCTTGCTGCCCCCAACCTTTGTATATTCTCTTCTTTGAAGGAAGCCCAACAGTTTTCCCTGAATCGCTAATGGCAGCTGGGCAATTTCATCTAAAAACAGGGTGCCGTTACCTGCTTGTTCAATTTTCCCGCGGGTAGCGGACTCAGCTCCTGTAAAGGAGCCTTTTTCATGGCCAAAAAGCTCACTTTCAAGAAGGGTACCCACAACAGCCGAACAGTCAAATAAAACAAAAGGTTCATCTTTAAAAGACGAATTTAAATGAATCACCTTTGCAATCAATTCTTTTCCCGTGCCTGTCTCTCCCTGGAGAAGTACGTTGACACGACTATTACACACAAGTCCCATCATTTTGAAAATTTTTCGCATTTTTTCACTCTGGCCTATTATCACAAAGGGGTCGTCAGATGTATCAGTCGCAGGTTCAAGGGCAGGGGTTTGGCTGTCAATTTCAAGTATGTTGATGGCTCGATTTACGGCTTTTTCAATTTTTACCACATCAAGGGGTTTGTGAATATAATCAAAAGCACCTCTTTTAATAGCCACTATCGTGGTTTCCATATCCTGGAAAGCGGTAATCATTATAATTTTTGATGATTTTTTTTGTTCGATCATGGTTTGAAGAATATCCAATCCATTGAAATCCGGAAGCCTTATATCCATGATAATGACCTGGAAAGATTCCTTTGAAAAAAGTGCAAGTCCCATTGCTCCGGTTTGGGCCGTGGAAACAATGTGTCCTTTTTCCGTCAGAAACATGCTCAAGGATTCAAGTATGGAAGGTTCATCGTCTATGATCAGTATTTTTGCCATTAAAAATTTTCCACGGGAATCATGATTAAAAACGAAGCGCCTTTACCTGGTTTTTTAGTAGCCCGGACAAATCCATTGTGGAGTTCAATTATTCGTTTAACATTGGCAAGTCCCAGACCGATTCCTTTTGTCTTTTTTGTAAAAAAAGGTTTGAATATTTCTTCTTTATCCTTTTCATCAAATCCAGATCCCTCGTCATCAATCAGAACAGTGGCATATTCAATATTTTGATCAATAATTTTTTTAAAGGTCACTCCAATTTTTCCAAAGGGGTTGGATGATTCAATGGCATTTATCAGAATATTGATAAATGCCTGGCCTAATTTTTCCCCATCAGCTAAAAGCGGGGGGAGTTCGTCTTCAACAACGGTCTTTACCTGGATATTTTTTTCCTTGAATTTCATATCAAGAAGCTCAATGTAAGAATTTAAAATATGATGTATATTACAGGGTTTCAGATTCATTTGCAAAGGTTTAGCAAAATCCAGCAGTTGGTTTAAAATCTGTTCGAGTCGTATCACTTCCGATACGGATATATCCACCCTTCGTTTATCATTTCCTGTAATTTTTTTGTTTCCACTTAAAATCTGAAGATTCATCTTAATTGAGGATAACGGATTTCGAATCTCATGGGAGAGAGAGGCTGTAATCTGGCCAATATATGCCATTCGTTCATTTTCCCTTACTTTCTTCCCCATTTTTATCCGTTCTGTAATATCCCTGCAAATGCCGATACTTGCTATTTTATTACCATATGATGTTGTTTTTCCCTGGATTTCAGTTGGAAATTCATGTCCTGATTTGACAAGGCGTTTGTACTCGAATACCTGAGAGGTATTTCGGCTGTCAAAATTGTCAGAGTATATTTTAAGCACTTCCTCCCTGTCTGAGGCAGCAACAAATTTGCAGAAGTTTTTACCCTGGACATCCTGCAAATCGTATCCATGCATGGCACAGAATGCTTGATTGGCAAACACTATCACGCTGTCCTGGATCACAAAATAACCGTCATTGATCTCCTCCACCAGGGTTTTGTATTTTTTTTCAGATTCCTTATGTGCTTTGGTCCGTTTTATTACCATTTGTTCGAGTTCTCTGTTTTGCTGAACAATTTTTTTCTGGTGCATGTCCTGGAAATGATCAGAGAATCTATGCATGGTGTAGGCAAGGCAAAGGTTCAACCTTTCAAAGATTTCTTCAAACTCTCTTTTGGGTGCATGTGTAATCAAAAGCGGTGTTACAATCATTCGGTAAAGCTCAAAGGCCCTTTGAACATCAGATAGTAAGAAACCTGATTTCAGGCGCATATCCGTTATTTTATCAATAAAGATATTGATGGGATCATAATTTTTGTGAACCAATACCTGATAGTTTGCATCAACCGCATGGGTAATGGTTCCAAAAAGTTCTTCCAAAGGTCTTGCAGCATATTGTTCTCCGCAATCCGTGTGAAGTCTTTTCACCCATTCATTGATAATCATAGATTCGTATGCGTTTAAAAAAGCTGAGAATGAAAACTCCATGACAAATGGCTATATCCATTTTTAAAGGTTGTGTCAAATGAGGCGATATGAAAATTCAGGGTGATCTTTTAATTGAAACTAATTATTGTATCCCATTTTTTGATTTGATAGTAGTACATTAATCGAAAGGAAAATGAACATGAATAAAATCAAAGTTGCCATTCACAGGTTTAAAAAAAATAGTGAAATCGTTAAAAAAGCGGTTAATAAGGCAGATGCTTTTGCAAATCTTCCTTTAAATGCAAAAGTGGTGATCAAACCCAATATTGTGGTATGGCTGGCCACACCTTACCCCAAATGGGGAGTGATCACTACCTCTGCCATCATGGAAGAGATCGTTATCCTGCTTAAGGAATATGGTGTCAGAGATATTACCATTGCCGAGGGAAGCCTGCAGATGGACCCTTATCAAAAGCATATCGGAGAGAAATCCTTTGCTGATCTTGGATATGATAAATTGAAAAAAAGATATGGGGTAAAGCTTTTTGATGTATGGGAAAGACCTTTTGAAAAAATAGACATTGCTGACGGGTTGACGCTTAAATTAAATGCTGATCTTATGGCATCGGATTTTCTTGTCAACGTACCGGTTCTAAAGACGCATGCCCAGGTAAAGGTGAGTCTTGGGATCAAAAATCTTAAAGGGTTTTTAAATGTCGGTTCCCGGAAAAAATGTCATAGTGCAGACTCAAAAAAAGATTTGGAATACATGATTTCTCGTCTTCCAAAACTATTGCCTCCTTCTGCCACAATTATAGATGGGATATACACGATTGAAAGGGGGCCGTCCTTTGACGGCAAACCTAGAAAAAGTGATATAATTATTGCATCGTCAAGCATAGTTGCCGCTGACATGGTGGGGTCCAAAGTTCTGGGCCATGATGCCTGTGACATACCCTATCTGGTTCAGTCAGCTTCTGACCAGGGAGTATCAACCGATCTTTGTGAAATAGATATTCTCGGTGAGAAAATTGAAGATGTGGCAGCCTTTCATAACTATACCTTTTCCTATAACAAAGATAATACCCTGCCTAAAGCCATGGAAAAAATGGGGATTAAGGGCCTTTGTTTTCATAAGTTTGATTCCAGCCTTTGCACCTATTGTTCTGCTTTAATTGGCAAATTGCTGACCATAATCGGTATGACTTACAAGGGTAGGCCTTTTGATGATGTGGAGTTTTTAACGGGTAAACGGATGAGAATTTGTTCGAACATGAAAAAAAGTATACTGGTGGGTCAATGTATGTGCAATTTAAACAAGGACCATAACGGTTCTGAAGAAATTGTCAAAATAAAAGGATGTCCGCCGGATCCCGATCAGGTGGCAAGGGCTCTGAAGGGGATCGGCATTGATATAGATTCAGCCTTTTTTACGAATTTTGAAATGGAAGGACAGTTTTTTTTGAAACGGATTGAGAATAAACCTGAATTTGACGACTCTTTTTATACGATTAACTAAAGGGATAAAACAAACCCCTTATTCTGGAGGATGGGAATGCCAAAATTTGTCAGCCAAAGAAATATCCGGTTCATGATCAAAGAGGTCTTTGATTCAAAAACCCTAATAGATTATGACTATTACAGCAAACATAATGAAAAAATGTTTGATATGGTGATAGATGCAGCTGTTAAACTTGCTAACAAATTAATGTATCCGGTTCTTGAAGAAATGGACCAAAATCAGCCCGTGCTTGAGAATGGACAGGTTAAAGTTCATAAAGCGGTTAAAAAAATATTGAAAGAATTTGGACAGGGAGGATGGATTGCATCCGGGTTTTCAGAAGCCAATGGCGGTGACCAGGTCCCTTTTACTATCAGGGCGGCAGCCAGTTTTATTTTCGCCGCATCAAATTATTCTGCCAGTGCCTTTCCTGAACTCACGGCTGGAGCCGCTGAATTAATTACATCTTTTGGCAGCCAGGAATTAATTGATACTTATGTTCCCAAGATGATCGATGGGAAATGGCAGGGGACCATGGCCTTAACAGAACCCCAGGCTGGAAGTTCGCTTACCGATATTACCACAACGGCTTATCCTGATAATAACGGCCGGTATAAAATTAAAGGGGTTAAAACATTTATATCGGCAGGAGATCATGACGGGGCTGAGAACATCATTCATTTGATGCTGGCAAAGATCGATAATGCGCCTGCCGGTACAAAAGGCATTTCTTTGTTTGTGGTACCCAAAAAAAGGGTGGATGAAAAGGGGGGTCTTGTATTTAACGATATAACCGTGTCCACTATTTATCATAAACTGGGATATCGGGGTACACCCGCAGCAGAGTTGTCCATGGGTGAAAAAGAGGATTGTTTTGGATGGCTTGTTGGGAAAGAAAATCACGGTCTTATCCAGATGTTCCAGATGATGAACGGGGCCAGGATACTGGTGGGGTTGGCTTCCTGTGCCATAGCATCAGCGGCCTACCATGCCGCCCTTGAATATGCTGAAAACAGACCCCAGGGAAGACCTGTAACGCTGAAAGACCCGTTGACTAAACAAATTCCCATTATTGAGCATGCAGATGTCAAACGAATGCTGCTCTTTCAGAAATCAGTCATTGAAGGCTCTCTTTGTCTTATTCTCAACTGCTGCATGTATGCGGATCTAAAAAAAGTGTCCCATGGTGATGAAAAAGAAAAGTATGAACTTTTACTTGATCTTTTGACACCGGTTGCTAAATCTTTTCCATCCGAATATGGGATTTCTTCCATAAGTAATGCCATACAATGCTTTGGCGGATATGGATATTGCCAGGATTTTCCAGTGGAACAATATTTCAGGGATATAAGAATACACGCCATACATGAAGGCACAACAGGTATTCAGGGAATGGATCTTCTGGGAAGAAAAATGGTAATGAAGAATGGTAAGGCTGCTCTGCTTTTCATTGAAGAGGTAACATCGACCATTAATGGGGCAAAGGAGTTTACGGAACTTGAATTTTTTGTTACCCGGCTTGAAACTGCATTGAAAGAGCTTGAAAAGGTAGCAGGATTTCTATTCACTGTTGCCAATAAAAAAGGAATTGATGTTTATCTATCCGACGCCAGTCTTTTCCTTGAGTTTTATGGCTTGATTGTTATTTCGTGGCAATGGCTGATTCAGGGAGTTGCTGCAACAAAGGCCTTGTCCGGAGACTGTTCAAAAAAAGATAAACATTTTTATACAGGCAAATTATTTACAATGAACTATTTTTTCAGGTATGAATTGCCAAAAACCTGTGGATTGGCATCACGACTTATGGACAATGACAATCTTACTATTGATATGAAGACTGAATATTTCAAAGACTAAATGGTGTTTGAACGATAACTCATTCATCTGCTGCGTTGCTACAAAATTCTGCCAAATTATAAATCGGGCCTCGTCTACTATAGTACACTCCGGTTTCAGAATTTCTTGCGCCTTGTATATGGGCAGCTTTGTGAGTATTGCTCATCTACGAGCCGCCCAAACACGGGGGTTTGGTCAGACATTAAAAAAGGAGAATATAAATGGATAAAATTATATATAAACAGGAAGGTTCAATCGGTTATCTCACTTTAAACAGGCCTGATAAATATAATGCGGTTGACAAAGAAATGCTGTGTGAGTTTGAAGCGTTTATCACGGCCAGAATGTATGATAACAGTGTTTCTGTTATTATACTTGACGGCGGGGATGCCAAAGGATTTTGTGCCGGACTTGACATGCAGACATTTGGTCCGCAGATTTTTGATATGCAGCCTGTTGATGCCTATAATGCACAGGTAAGACTATCACGGATGATGTTGGGGCTGAGACAAATTCCCCAACCGGTTATTTGCTGTGTCCACGGAGCTGCTGCCGGCATTGGATTTTCTCTGGCCATGGCATCGGATATACGGATTTTAGCTGAAAATGCTAAATTTTGTGCTGCATATATAAACATTGGATTGGGCGGTGCAGATATGGCTGCATCCTATTTTCTTCCCAGACTGATTGGTTCGGGAAGAGCCAATGAATTCCTATTGACCGGAAGCTGGCTTAAAGCAAAAGAGGCGATGGACCTGGGCTTTGCGACCAGGGTTGTTCAAAAAAAAGATATGATTGAAACAGCGAATCAGATCGCAAAGGTAATGGTATCCAAAAATCCATTGGGACTTCGTATGACCAAAGAGGCCATTAATATTAATATTGACGCGGGTGGACTTGAAGCGTGCCTTCAGATGGAAGACAGGAACCAGATGATGCTGGCTTTTGGCTTGCACAAGAATCAAAAAAAAGAAATTTAATATTTATGACATCTGTCTGACCACTAACACAGGGCAGGACGCCTGACTGATGACCCGTTCAGCCGTAGAACCAACCATAAAGCGTTCTAAAAGGCTGTGACCGTGAACGCCAACAACGATCATATCCATTTCTTTTTGCAGGGCATATGCAATCAATTCCTTATAGGGCTGGCCTTCAAGCAGGGTGGTAATAGGAGTGCACCAGTTTTTGCTGTCCTCTGTAACCATATTACTGAGGCGTTCTTCAAGACGGCTGAAAAGGTCGGTTTTGTCACTTAAGTTATCATCTTTTGTGATCTGTTGGATGTCAAGATATTCAGACCGGGTCCAATTGATATAATCACTGCCCTGGGTTTTTATATAATCTGATTCAGTTAACTGGATTTGTTCTGTCGGTCTGATAACATGTGCCAGATAAAGTTGAGTCTGAAATTCCTGGGCCAGACTCAGCGCATAGTCAAAAGCAAGTTTGGAATCAGGTGAAAAATCGCATCCCACAAGAATTCGTTTGAATTTTATTGTTTCATCGATTGGTGACGCCTGATGTTTTTCTTTTGTATATAAAACCAGAAGCGGGCATTGCAAAATTTTTACCAGTCGATCCGTGACAGAGCCCACTAAAAATCGTTTTATGCCGGATCCCCCATGGGTTGCGGCAATAACCATATCAAAATTGTTTTCTTGGGCGATATGATTGATTTCATCAGCTACATGGCCCGATGATACAATAATCTCGCATTCAAAATCGAGTTGTTCACTCATCTTTACAAGTTTTTTCTTTGCTGAATCAATACGATCGGTTTCAATGTCTGTGTAGTGAATATAGGAATGGCCAAGGCTGGAAACCATGAGCGAACCTGTTACAATATGGCATAAACTTAGGGTTGAACCAAATTGAGAGGCCAGAGATTTGCCATGGGCAAGGATAATATTGGAGAAGTCAGAAAAGTCGATGGCGCACATTATTTTTTTAGGTTCTATTCTCATCAGTTTCCTCCTTTTTTTGAAATAATTTAAGGATGCTTACGAATATATTCACAAGAAAAGAACAACGGCCAGGCTATAATGTTAAAAATTAAAACAATTTAAGTGTCATATCTGCAGATTTGGTGTATCAATATGCATCGATCCAGATATCATGGATATTTTCTACTGTATCTTTAATATGCACAAACGCATTTAAAAGCCGCGTATACATCATGGCCATACCCACATGATCGGCAAATAGCATCAAGGCTTCAAGATCATAATCTGATATGTCCCAGGAGTCATGACTGTAAAGACGAAGTGCGCCTATCACCTTGTCTGAAAAAACTACAGGAAGTGAAATAATTGATTTTATACCCTCTTTTTGAGTTTCTTCCGGATACTGAAGAAGATCAGTACTGGCAGTATCGATAATTTTCTGGGGTTCCTTATTGTAGATGGCTGCAATACTTTTTTGAGATGAAATCGCTCCTTTGGTCAGATAATCCGGGCTCAAACCAAAGCTGGTTAAAATTTCCAGTTCTTTTTTATCCGGGTTTGACACAAACAGCGTACACCCTTTTACTCCCAAGGCGCCCGTTAGAATTTGAACTAAACTATTGGTCATTTCCTCTAAGTCTGAAGATGTTCTCATGGCACTTTTTATGACTTTAAATATTTCGATATCGATTTTATTTTCACTGCTCATATATATTCTCCTTGATTACGGGTTTTATCCAAAGCCTTAATAAATCAGGCGTGGCAAATCAACTTTCAGACAAGTTTTATCAGGTGATTATTATAATATTGGCATCTTTAAGCGAAGTCACCACTTTATTAAACACACTGGCCTTGAAAAACCCGGTCACATTTCCCACCCTATTGAGTACAATTGTATTATAGGTTTCATTTTTTGCTAACAGGATGATTTCTCTGGCAAGATCTCCCTTTTTGGGCTGAAATAGGTAATCCACCTGGTTTTTTTGAAATCCGTCATCCAAAAGGTGCTGCCGGACACCTATGATTTTATTCTCCTGTTCAATCAATTGCTGGCGAAGGTAATGCAAGCTGTTGGACATTTTTTCCATCACAGAATTTTTACTTAAAATCATTTCTGGAATCGGCGCATGTGTATGGAAAAGTGTAATATGCACATTTTCATTCTTCACATAAGTCTGAACAATAAAATCAAGCACTTTTTTATCCATATCAGTGAAATTATAGGGAACTAAGATTTTATTTTTGTCCATGGCAGTCTCCTTTTTATTGAGGGTTAATAAAAATTTGGAGTATTTATTAACAAGAAATAAAAATACCGTGAATATGCGATCAAAATTAAAATAAGGTCAAAATCCAGAGAAAACAATTTGAGATGTGAAAACAGAAAGAATAGGTTAAAAATACCCCATATTCCCTTGTACTGTCAAGATAATTAATGACTACAGGCTTTAAAAATCAAAGTGATCCATGTCAGTTACAATCATTTTTTTTAAAAATAAGTGATCCTTGTTGCGCTCTTAACAAGGGTAAAAGAAAAAACTATCTGAGGTTCAATGTTTAAAATATCAGGAAAATATTGTAAGGATAGTGTTTAAAAACCGTTGCGAAAAATCAAAGAGGTGGTATGGAGAAACAAAGACAGGCAGGACAAAAAATGTTGCAGGTATCCTTTGGCATAGGCCTCATCATTTTTGCTTTTTTAGTAGAACTTTTGGCAGTGCATCCGTCTGGCATATATTCCTATTCTCAAAAAGGATATAAGGCGTTTAAAATAGGGTTATCAAAAGACCGGGTGTTAAAAAAAATCAACAAACAAAAAACTCTCAGAGTAATAAAGGTTTGCGATCCCCAAAAGGTGATTAAACTGAAATCCAGAAAGCCATTTCAAATGCAAGAGGCATTATTGTCTTCTGATTTTTGGATCTGTCCAGGCAGAAAGGGAAAGGATTTTCTGTTTTTATTTAAAGACGGAGCCCTTGACCGGATATTACTGCAAAGATTGCGGTTCGGTAAAAAAGAGGGGTCACTTATCTTTTCCCAATGCAAACCAGACAAAATAAAAGACATTGATAGCTATTTGATGACCCAGGAAAAATTGAAAGTGTTTTATGATACCAATTCAAAAACATAAAAGAAAAATCAAAAAATACTTGACAGATAAAAAATATATTTATGTATAAAAAGTTATATATAAACTATTAAGGATCTAACATGCTTAAATTTGCGTTGCTCGGTTTTTTAAAATACGGACCACACACGGGTTATGAACTCAAACAGACAATGGATAAATCCACTGGTCATTTCTGGCGAGCCAAGCAGAGCCAAATTTATACTACGCTCAAAAAAATGGAAAAAGACACCTTGATTATCTTCCATGCAGAACCTCAGGAACGAAGGCCGGACCGCCGTGTGTATTCAATTAATCAATCAGGGGAAAAGGCATTGCAAGACTGGCTTTTACAACCGGTAACCGAGATCGACTCCACCAAACAGCTATTCCTGCTGAAATTATTTTTTTCAGGAAAACTTGAGAAGGAAGCCATTCTTACCCAATTAAGACTGCTACGCAACCTGCATGAACACCAGTCCAAATTGTATAAGACAGAATCACCGGATTTTATTGATGAGATCACGGCTCTGCAGCCGGCTTTAAAAGCGGATGCGCATCTGTGGGAGGCAACGCGTCGTTTTGGTGAAGCATTTGAGAACATGTATATTAAATGGTTGGACGAGACCATTGCCATGATAGATGTGAAATTTTAAAAGGACAGACACTAAAAAAATTTTAATTGTTATATAATTAATTATATATAAAAATATTATTAATAAATTATGGAGGTGTAAGATGAAATATGTTTATTTGCCACTCATTGTTTTCATTTTTACGGGTTTTATTTCAACAGCCAGGGGACAAACAGGAACAATCACCATTGAAATTTTTGGAATTAATAAAATAAAAGGATTGATGTCAATTGGCGTGTACTCAAATGAAACAAGTTTTCCGGATAAAGAAGGGGAGTTCAAAGGTGCCCAGATTAATGTTACCGGTCAAACGATGGCTCATACTTTTAAAGATATTCCGTACGGCTTCTACGCAATAGCCATTTATCATGATTCAAATTTAAATAATATGCTTGACACTAATTTTTTGGGAATCCCGAAAGAGGGTTATGGTTTTTCAAATAATGTGTTTGGTGTTTTTGGTTCCCCTCCTGATTTTAATGATGCCGGATTTAAAGTGACAGGGGACAAGATCATTAAAATAAACATAAAATATTAAGAGAGAGGAGAGATGAGATGGTGTTTAAATCAAACAAAGAACTATTTGAATCCATGCCCTATGGACTGAATAAAACATTTGCCAGGGGTATTGATACTATCATTCAATTTCATTTAACAGGCAAGGAGCCTATCAAAGGATATTTAATTATCAAAGATTTGAAATGTACATACACCAGCGGTGTCCATTCAAATCCTAAAACAACAATCAAATCAGATTCAAGCCTTTGGCTGGCTATTTCAAACAAACAAATTTCAGGAGAAAAGGCCTTTATAAACAATAAATATACTGTTGAAGGAGACGCGGGCATATTGTTAAAATTAACAGATTTATTTGCCCCGCCAACCGAGATAGAAGAAGAAACAGAGCACAATCATGGAGAAATTAAATTTGAATTCAAAACTTTTGAACCGGAACGGATAAAAAATGTAGTTGTTTTTGACGGGGGGCCTCGAAACTCAACATTCAGTAAAACCACTTTTATGGTGAATCATTTTTGCAAAGGAGCAACATCGGCTGGCGCTCATATTGATTACATCATGCTTAAAGATATGAAAATCAATCCCTGTAAAGGCTGCTACACTTGCTGGACAAAAACACCTGGAGAATGCATTTTCAAAGATGATATGACCCAGCTGAGAATTAAATTTCGAGAAGCAGATTTGCTCATTTTTGCATCACCGCTTTATATTTTCAATGTAACAGGGATAATGAAGGTTTTTTTAGATCGAATTCTGCCCAATATGAAACTCTATATGTTAATAAATGAAGGGGAAACAAGGCATCCCCATAGATACCCGAAAGACCGGCAGCAGGGTTTTGTCGTTTTCAGTGCTGCAGGATTCCCAGAAGTCGATCATAATTTTGACGGATTAAAATCAAGTTTCAGATGTCTTAGCAGCCATTCTGAAAAGACATCTCTGATGGGTGAATTTTTTCTGCCGGCGGCAGAACTCTTGGCCCAACCGGTTTATGTTGAAAGGAGGAACAAAGTCGGGCAGACTTGCTATAATGCCGGAGTACAAATTGTAAAACAGGGAAAAATCGATATAGAATTTATGCAGGCGGTGTCTAGTATTGAAATTACGCAGAAACAATTTCAGGAGCAGGCAAATTATGCATGGGAGTCACTGGACGGAAAAAAATCATATCTTAAGAATTTTCCTAAACTAAAATATGCAGAGGATATCGGTATATAAAAGATTGGCACGGGATATGAAAAAATGGTTTAGCATGTGTTAACATGAACGAAAAAGAAGATAAATGAATTGTCAACAGATGCACCACATATGATCTATCCCTGTGTCCCCCTGATCTCCAAATATTTAAATCCAGCCGGTTATTACCAAAAAGGGTAAGACAAAAGAGTGTTGATCATGATCTGGGTTTGGTGTATAAATTCGTCCAGATATGGTAAGTTTAAGATCGATTTTATGACATAATTTTGTCAGACCTGAAAGGAACGTTTAATCCATGGGCAATAAAGTGGACATAGCAAATACCAGGCTGGGGATCGTTGGAGGAGGAAGTTGGGGAACGGCGCTGGCTAAACTGCTTGCAGATAAAGGATTTGTTATAGACCTCTGGGTGTTTGAACCAGAAGTAAAAGAACAGATTGAAAATAATAGAGAGAATAAGGATTTTCTTCCCAATGTAAAACTGCCGGAAAATATTATTCCCTCCAATAATCTTGAAAATGCAGTAAAAGATAAAAATCTTGTACTGGTTGTGGTTCCATCCCATTGTATGAGGGATGTTGCCGGTAAGATGGCCAATTTTATCAGTCCAGGGACAATCGTTGTAACGGCTTCAAAAGGGATTGAGAATAAAACGCATATGACGATGACACAAATCCTTGCCGAAAAAATTGATTTTCTTCCCAAAGAAAATTTTGCCGTGTTATCCGGTCCCAGCTTTGCCAAGGAGGTTGCCAATAAGGTGCCGACAGTTGTAGCAGCCGCTTCAATCAGCCGGGATGTTTCTGATTATGTGCAGAAAATATTTTCCTGTCCCACTTTCAGAGTGTACGTCAATGATGATCCCATAGGTACCCAGATCGGCGGTGCAATGAAAAATGTTGTGGCCATAGCTGCGGGTATTTGTGATGGAATGAAAATGGGACTAAACCCGAGAGCTGCGCTGATAACCAGGGGTCTTACAGAAATGAACCGCCTGGGAACAAAACTGGGGGCCGATCCCCTTACCCTGGCAGGACTTGCAGGAGTGGGAGATCTTTTATTAACCTGTACAGGTGCTTTAAGCCGCAACTATACTCTGGGCAGGCAGATCGGGGAAGGTAAAAAACTGGATGATATTATTTCTGAAATGAGGATGGTGGCCGAAGGGGTTAAAACAACCCGATCCGTCTACAATTTGTCAAAAAAACTGGGTGTTGATCTTCCCATTTGCAATGAAGTGTACTTTGTTCTTTTTGAAGGCCGTTCTGTCAAAGGAACGGTTCAGCGCCTGATGAACCGCTCCTTGAAACATGAACTGGAGGGTGTTATAGAAAGTTAGCACTTAATAATTGGCTATTATTGAAAAAATGGCTCATCTAATTTGATTTTTAATAATCGCAAATAGACGGATCCACACTTGTAGGCACCCCTTCATGGGGTGTCCATTTTTTAGTGGTATATGTATTTTTCCCCCGCATATTTTTAAGAATTTCTATACTTGTTTTATACCCTTTATACATCCGGCACATGTCCATGGCCATACCGCATATTGATGCCACCGCCTGGATGACAGTGATATCGTTAAGAGAAAATTCCCAGTGTTTTTCCGTATAAACACGAAGAGCGCCAATGATTTTATTGTGGCTGATAATTGGAACACCCAGCAAAGAAACAATACCCTCTTTATTTGCTTCTTTGGGATATTCGATTCTTGGGTCATCCATTACATCATAAATAGCAATGGGAACAGCATCTTTTGCCTCTTTGATGGTCTGCATGAAATGGATGGGTCCTTTGTTAAGGTATTCATTGCTTAAACCAAATGATGCAACAAGGCCGAGTTCACTTGTTTCCCTGTCCACTAAAAAAATGGAACACCCTTTGGCATTAAATGCGGTCTTAACACTTTCCGCGGTCATCAGAGCAACTTCTTCAGGATCTTTGCACTGAGAAATGGCCGTGGTTAACCGTGTAATCGTGTCATAATAAATGGTGTGATTTTCCATAATTACCTCCCTCTTTTGGATTGATAAAAAACTAAAGTATGTCGATTAAAAGAGTGTTTTTTTAATTCGTGCTATAAGATCAGAAGAGATTAGCCTTTAAAAAGAATTCAATTTAAACGAAAGATCAACGTAAAAGAAGTGGAGTGCTCACAGAGTGTATTTACTATATAACAATCAGGTTGCATCGTCAAAGGCTTTTAAAATTTCATTGCAGGCCTGAAGGCTGCCGCCCTGGTTTGAGTTTATGTATTCCATTGCCAGACGACTACGTTCAGATCGGCTGCCGGGATTTTCAAGGGTCTCAACTATGGTCATGGCAGCATCTCTCCAATGGTTTTCTTTAATGACAATACCTTTGTTGAAAATGTCATTTTTAACCCATGAAAAATCATCATAATACGGGCCGATAATAGTCAGGGCCCCCTGGATGGCCGGCTCAATGAAATTTTGTCCTCCCAAGGGCTTTAAGCTGCCACCCACAAATACAACCTTGGCAAAGCCATATGCTGTTTTGAGCTCACCAAACGTATCCCATAAAATAATACCGGGTTCTTTAAGACAAGAATGTGTTTTTGATCTTAAGTGAAAATCTAATTTTTCAGAGAAAAGGTGTTTTTCCCATGCCTCAACCCGGTGCATATGTCTTGGAAAGATGGCAATAACCTGATTGGGGAAATTTTTTAAGATATTTTTTATTAAACTGAGAACATCTATTTCTTCAGATGTTCTCACCGAAGCCATAATGCTCAGCGGCAAAGTTTGAGGAAAGATGTTTTTCATTTTTTTTTGAGTGATAATATCATTTTCATCCCTGTCTATGGATTCAAATTTGATATTAGGCATGGTTTTTACAATCGCGTTTTCAAACACCTTTTCATATCTTTTGGCGTCCTTTTTTGAAGTGGCAAGGATTGTATCTGGAGACAGGTGTCGCCATAAAAATTTAGTTTTCATATAACGGGTATAACTATTTTTTGAAAGCCTGGCATTTATGATAAAGATCCGGGTGTTGTTTTGCTTCATATAGTAGAGCAGGGCAGGCCATATTTCGGTTTCAAGCAGCACCAGAATGCAGGGATTGATAATTTTTATAGTTTTTTTAATGTTGTCAGGAATATCAAAGGGAAACCATTCAATTTTAAGGTCTATTGATTTATGGATTGTTTTTTTTGTCAGCCGGGTCTTTAAAATATCCAGACCCTGAGATGTTGTAGTGGTTATCAAAACTTTCAATGGTATATTTGGAATCAGCGATTTCAGTATAGTGACGGCCAGGTAGGCTTCTCCGGCAGAAGCCGCCTGAATCCAAATATCAGCCTTTGTATGGTGGGAAAAACCTATCCGCTTTTGCAGCCCTTTTTTCATGCGCCTGTTATTTTTCAAGAAAGGCAGAGCCAGCTTCCAGAGTATATTGTAAAGTTTAAAAAAATTGAGTATAAAGGCATTCTTTATCATGGGGATACATGCTCTCATTTTTTTTAAATGTTGACAATAGTTCTTGGTATAATAAATTAAGGTTTATGGAAAATAAAAATCCCAGACTGACCAAATCACGTCAAAATAAAATAATTTCTCTGGTTTCTAAATACTGGAAAAAACTTATTCTGGCTGCTTTTTGTATGATTATTGTAGCAGCAGCAAACGGTGCCATGGCTCTTCTAGTCAAACCTGTTATGGATGATATTTTTATTAACCAGAACCGGGATATGCTTTTATTAATTCCAGGGATTGCCATACTGGTCTTTTTTTTAAAGGGAGCAGGTTCTTTTGGATCAGAATATTTGATGAATTATATTGGTGAAAAAATCATTCGATTTTTCAGAGACTCTTTGTACGAAAAGATCATGGATCTTCCTATCTCATTTATTCACAAGGAGAAAACAGGCGCCTTGATGTCTCGTATCACAAATGATGTGAACATCGTTAAAGGCATGGTTTCCACGGCAGTTATTAATGTGTTCAGAGATTTTTTTTCTGTGATCGCCTTTTTGTTTGTTATTTTTTATCGTGACTGGCAACTGGCATTGGGTGCCTTTGTCGTTCTGCCTGTAGCTTTTTATCCCATAGTTCTGTTTGGCAGGCGTGTGAGGAAATTCTCCACAGGAACCCAGGAGACCATGGCAGATCTGAATTCATTCCTGCATGAAACATTTACCGGCAGCAAGATCATTAAAATTTTTAATCTCCAGGCTTTTGAGAAAAAGCGGTTTAAGAAAAAGACCAAAGTCCTTTTCAGGCTTGAGATGAAAAAAGTCATTGCTAAGGCATTATCTTCACCTGTCATGGAATTTCTAGGCGGCCTTGGTATTGCATTTATCATCTGGTTTGGTGGCCTTCGGGTGATTAATGGTACATCAACACCGGGCACTTTTTTTTCATTTCTAACTGCTGTGATGATGCTCTATGATCCGGTTAAAAAACTGTCCAAGCTTAACAACACCATCCAGGAAGGAGTTGCTTCAGCCTCAAGAATTTTTGATGTCCTGGAAGAAACCTCTGTTATAAAGGAAATAAAAAATCCTGAAACCCTTTCAGGAAAATCTTTTGATGTTGAATTTGACCATGTTAGTTTTTCCTATAATAATGATGAGATGCTTGCTTTAAATGATATTAATATAAAGGCTGCCCCGGGTGAAGTCCTTGCCCTTGTCGGGATGAGCGGAGGGGGAAAGACAAGCCTTGTCAATCTTGTTCCCCGACTTTATGATGTCAGCTCCGGCCGTGTTTTGATTGCAGGAAAAAATGTAAAAAATCTATCCATAAAATCTTTAAGGGATCATATTTCCATCGTCACCCAGGAACCCATTCTTTTTAATGAATCTGTAAGGGATAATATCCGTTATGGGAAGATGGATGCAAGTGATCTTGAAATAGAAAATGCGGCTAAAGATGCGTTTGCTTATGATTTTATAAACGGATTTCCCAAAGGATTCGATACCGTTATTGGAGAACTGGGTTCAAGGCTTTCAGGAGGAGAAAAACAACGGATATGTATTGCCAGAGCTCTGATTAAAGATGCGCCGATTCTAATATTGGATGAAGCAACCTCTGCATTGGATTCACAGGCAGAAAGGGTGGTTCAAAAAGCCCTGGAGAATTTGATGAAAGGACGAACTTCATTTGTGATCGCCCACAGACTGTCCACCATTGACTATGCCTCGAGAATTATCCTTTTGAAAAACGGGGCCATAACAGAACAGGGTACCCATGACAATTTAATGGCCCAAAAAGGGGATTATTTTAAACTTCAAACCATGCAGGCAGCTAAGGGACTGAATAATTAAAGGAGAGAAAAATGGCAATTTCCGAAGAGTTACTGGAAATACTTGTTTGCCCCAAATGCAGGGGCGAGATCAATTTAAACAAAACAAAAGACGGGCTTGAGTGCAGCGCTTGTAAACTGGTATATGAAATAAAAGATGATATCCCGATTATGCTGATTGATGAGGCAAAACCGCTTCTTCCATGAGTATTCCAAAAAATCCAGATCCGGCTAAACTTGTTGTTGGATGCTTAATGAATAACAAGGATTTGATAGAGGTACTTTTCCCTTTACTTGAACAGGAATTCGGCCTTTTGGACATGATCAGCCGATGGCTTGATTTTGCGTTTACGGATTATTACAAAAAAGAGATGGGAACTCCTTTATTTAGAAAGGTTTTTGTTTTTAAAACCTTAATTGCCCAGGATGAACTTGCCCTGATTAAAGAGAAAACCAATAAAATTGAGACGCATTTTTCAATAGATAAAAAACGATCTTTGAACATTGATCCGGGGTATCTGGTCTCATCTCGTTTTATTCTGGCCACGGGAAAGGAATATTCTCACAGGATTTATATAGGTCGCAAAATTTATGCTGATCTGACTTTGATGTATACTAAAAAAGACGGATTTAAACCATTGGACTGGACATATCCGGATTATGCATCAAATGACATGATTTTATTTTTATCAAAGGTCAGGGATAAATATCTTTTGGATTTAAAGGCAAGCAAAGGAAAAAAAAATGATTAACAGCATGACGGCTTTTTCTCAAGTGTCTAATATCTACGATACGTTTACAGCAGATGTCACCATCCGGTCTTATAATTCACGGCATCTGGATATCAATTATTCCTGTCCCGAATCCTGCCAGGTATTTGAAGAGGATATAAAAAAAATCATAAGCAAAACCCATGCTCGGGGAAGAATTGAGATCAGATTGTCTATAAAAGAGGATGTAAAAGATCTGGATCTTTATGAGGTGGATACAGCAAAAACGGCGTCTTATTATCTTGCTTTAAAAACGATAAAAGAAGATTTGAAATTAGAAGCCGATATTTCCATGACCGATATTTTAACAGCCAGAAATGTGATTACCCCGTCGAAAAGACAATGGGATTTAAAAAATTTATGGAAGGCCATCGAACCTTCCATAAAAACAGCCAGTATCAATCTTGGCATCATGCGAAAAGAGGAAGGTGAAAATCTCTATTCTGATTTAAGTAAAAGAATGACATTTATTGAAGATAATCTAAAACATATTGAAAAAGATGCTGCAGCGATTCCAAAAGCATATAAGAAACGGCTCATGGAAAGGATCTCCTTTTTAACCTCGGATACAGAAGTGATAGATCCAGTAAGAATTTCACAGGAAGCCGCCATACTTGCCGACAAAAGTGATGTTTCAGAGGAAATTGTTCGACTTCACAGCCATATCAAACAATTTAAGACAATCCTTGATTCAGATGAATCCCAGGGAAGGAAACTTAATTTTTTAATCCAGGAGTTTAACAGGGAATTCAACACAATTGGTTCAAAGGCGGGTAATGCATCTTTATCCCATATTGTAGTCGACCTGAAATCTGAACTTGAAAAAATCCGGGAACAGGTCCAAAACATAGAATAATTAAGAGGTGAATAGAAAAGCAGGGAAGATTTTTTAAAAAGCCAGCCGGATGGGGTGTTTGTTTGTTGTTGAAGGGCTCATTTTAATTGAAAAGGGAAATTTTATGGAACAGCTCCTTTTAAATTTAGGATTTGGAAATACAGTGGTGGCACAAAAAGTGGTGGCTATTTTATCGCCCAGTTCATCCCCTATGAAACGTGTCAAGGACGAAGCCAAAGGGGAAAAACGTTTGCTTGATGTGACTCACGGACGAAAAACAAGGGCTATTATCATCACTGAAAGTAATCATGTGATCCTTTCCGCCATTCAGGCGGAGACGGTTTCCACCCGCTTTGAAACCCTGATGTCCCGGGAAGAAGAGTAGTATCATGGCAAGCGCAGGAAAGCTTTTTATTGTATCCGCTCCCTCTGGAGCGGGTAAAACAACATTGATAAGCAAGGTATTAAATCGATTTGAAAACCTGTCTTATTCTGTTTCCCACACCACCCGAAGCCCCAGGAAGAATGAACAGGAAGGGTCTGACTATTATTTTATCAGCACTGACGATTTTGAAAGAAAAATAGCCAGGGAGCTCTGGCTTGAATGGGCAAAAGTTCATGATAATTTCTATGGTACATCCAAGGAAACTGTAAAAAACAGTCTTGAAAAAGGACAGAGCATCATTTTAGATATTGATGTCCAGGGTGCAAAACAGATTATGGCATTGGGTCTTGATATGGTTTCCATATTTATCATGCCCCCTTCTTTTGAGGTTTTATCCCAACGGCTTAAAACCCGTGGGACTGACACCATAGAGGTAATTGCCAATCGCCTGGACAATGCAAAATCAGAAATTGCCCAGAAGGAAATGTATCAATATGTGGTCGTAAATGACAACCTTGAGACGGCTGCAGAAGAACTGTATTCAATCTTTAAAAAAGAGATGGCCCTTCCATGAAAGAAAAACAAGATCTTCTTTTTGGGTTCCACAGTGTTTATGAAGCATTGAAAGCAAAAAAAAGGAAATTTTACAGCGTATTAATTTCAAAAAACAGATCCTCCAACAGGATTCACAAAATTGAAACCATTGCCAGGAAAAGAAAAATAAAAATCGAATTGGTTAAACCTGAAACTCTGGACAGGGCAACGGCTGTATCCAATCATCAGGGAGTGGCTGCCAAAACCTCTTTTTTCCCCATCAAAAAGGCGTCAGAAGTGGTAAAACTTGTACAGATAGAAAAAAAATCCTGTTTTATCCTGATCCTGGAAAATATAGAAGATCCCCATAATCTTGGGGCATTAATCAGAACAGCACTTTGCGCCGGGGTTGATTATATTCTCATTCCTAAAGACAGGTCGGCCCTTCCTTCTCCAGTCGTTTCCAGAAGTTCCGCAGGAGCAATGGAGCATGCAGATATTTTTTATATCACAAATACGGCATCCATATTAAGATCCTTAAAAGAAAACGGCGTATGGGTATCCGGACTGGATGCTCTTGGTGATACGTTTTTGTTTGAATCAGACTTGACCGGGAATATTGCCCTGGTTATCGGAGGAGAACATAAAGGAATCAGGCCGCTTGTAAAAAAAGAATGTGACTTTTTATTGTCTATTCCAAATAAAGGGAATATTAATTCCTTGAATGCTTCAGTAGCCGGGGGCATAGCCATGTATGAAGCCTACCGCCAGCGAATGTGAAATATAAAAAAAAAGTAAATCGTTTTTCAAAAAAATAACAGCACCAAAGTTCCAAACCGACATAGCAGGACACAGAACCATGGTCAACACTTTTAAAGATCAATGCAAATTATATTCTGGTTCTATACTAAAGCATACCATCCGGCTCTTTGAACAGCTTTTATATCCTCTGAAATGCTTAAAATGCGGTGTTTATATCGATCCTGATACGGTTAAATCAAATACAATGGTCTCCTGTTTTTGTGGTGTTTGCATGGAACTTGGCTTTTACCCTATTGATTCACCTTATTGTACAAAGTGCGGCGTCAAGTTTCAAACAACCTGTAATGGAAATCATTTGTGTGAATCCTGCCTGAAAATGCCGCTGATGCTTGGCAGGGTCAGGGCAGCTCTTGAATATAAAGGGATTATAAAAAATGCCATCCCGCTTTTTAAATATCACTCGAAATTATCTTTGGCAAAGGTATTTGAGCACCTGTTGTTTGAGGCATTTTTAGACCACTATCAAGGGCGCGGGATTGATTTGATTATGCCCATACCCTTACACAAAGAAAAATTAAGACAACGCGGGTTTAACCAGGCGTTTCTTATGATCCGAAACTTTGTTAAACACTATAAATCTTTTGTTAACCATATCCCTTCATGGAACATTGATACGGTTTCGCTTGCCAGGATTAAAAAAACACAGCCCCAGACAGAATTTGATATTGAACAGCGGAAAGCCAATTTGAAAAATGCATTTAAAGTGGTTAATCAGAAAATAATTCACAATAAACACGTCCTTTTGATAGATGATGTATTTACGACAGGGGCAACCTGCAATGAAGCGGCTAAAGTCCTATTGAAAACCGGGGCAAAAAAAGTGGATGCCCTGGTTCTGGCCAGAACTTAAGGATTGGAACATTGGTGTAACGCCGTATACAATTTAAGCAACCTGGGTAAAAGAACCAAGGTTTTTGAATAATGATGTTAACATTTCAACCCACTAATGGAGAGGATATGAGTGATTATCATATGTCATTTATGGAAAAAAGTGATATTCAGGAGTCAGCAAAAGTTTTGAGTATCGCCATGCTAAATGCGCAACTCCACATAGCTGTTTTACAAGGTAATAGCGAAAATGAACGCCAGGAAATTGAGAAAATGTTTTGTGAACTCCTTACTCAATTGCCGGGCATTGTCTTTCTGGCAAGGGAAGAACAAAATATTATCGGAGTGATGAGAATGAAGTCATGCGAGGGATATAAACCGGTTGATAATCCCAAAGACTCAAAAGATGAAAATGATATTGAATGGCGGAAATCTGTCTGGCATACAGAGTGGGCACGCCACGAGCCAAAAAGCCAACATTGGCATCTTGGTCCCATAGGTGTGTTGCCGTCTTATCAAGGATTAGGTATTGGGTCCATGCTTATGCAGCGTTTCTGCAAGGAAGTGGATGCCTGTAAGGCAGAAGCATACTTAGAAACAGATGTGGATAAAAATGTACGCTTTTATAAGACATTTGGTTTCAAAGTTGTTTCCGAGTCTAAAATATTCAATGTCAAAAATCGGTACATGTTAAGAACTCAAACATCAGAATAGGGAAGACCTCCATTTGAGCATATTAAAAACCGGCTTCCATAGGTATACCAATCAAAGATAGAGGAATAATTGAACACCTGCATCCCCAAATATATAAAGGAAAAGCAGCAAGGCGGCTTATTGAAGAAAATCAAACAATCCTCGGCCCTTTTGGCCTCTTGTACTTTGTGTCCAAGGCAGTGCAGGGTGGATCGGTTAAAGGGAGAAAAGGGCTATTGTGCAACCGGAGAAAAAGCCGTTGTATCAAGTTTTTCAGCTCACTTTGGTGAAGAGCCGCAATTGGTAGGAGATAACGGTTCCGGAACTATTTTTTTTTCCCATTGCAACCTGAAATGCGTTTTCTGTCAAAATTATGATATCAGTATAAAGGGTGCGGGGCAGGAGGTTGATGATAATAAAATCGCATCTATCATGCTGTACTTGCAAAAAATAGGGTGCCATAATATCAACCTTGTTACACCCAGCCATGTCGTTCCGCAAATTTTAAAGGCATTGAATATAGCAATCGATTATGGATTGAATATCCCACTTGTTTACAATTGTTCCGGGTATGAAAGTATTGATACGCTGCGAATTTTAAAAAATGTAATTGATATTTACATGCCGGATTTTAAATTTTGGGATCCGAATCTTTCCAAAAAATTCTGTCATGCCCGGGATTACCCGCAGATAGCGAAGAAAGCGGTCAAGGAAATGGACGATCAGGTGGGAAGTCTAAAGGTGAATGCACATGGTATCGCATGTTCAGGGCTTATTGTCAGGCATCTTGTCATGCCGGGTAACCTGGATGGAACCTATCATATTCTAAAATTCCTAAAAGAGACGCAATCCTCCCCCACCCATGTTAATATCATGTCCCAATACCATCCAATGGGAGATGCCTTTAAAATCAAAGCGCTTTCAAATCCCTTAACATCTGTTGAATTCAGGAAAGCACTTCAAATGGCCAATAAATTCAATTTAAAAATTATTCGGTGACTTTAAGACGTATTTAAAATAGATTAAGAATAATGTAATTGGTAATCATCATCGTTTTTACAACGAAAGTAAAACCCATGAAATGAAAAGGAAAATATGGAAATTTTAAATTTTAAAGATTGTGAAGATGTAAAAATTGAAAAGTTCCCTTTTAAAGGAGAACAAAGGGATGTTTTGGGCACGAGTATTAGATGGCTGTCCCGTTCTGGTGATGACGGAACGGGAAATCCGGAATACGGTCTGAGATATTTCACCATTCAGCCAGGTGGTGAGATCCCCATCCATAACCATTTTTATCATCAGACCATGTATTTTTTAAGCGGTGAATGCGAATGCTACCGATATGATAACACCACGGAAAAAAAACGTGAAACCTGTGTAACCGGAACAGGAGATTTTGTTTATATCCCAAGCATGGAAACCCATGGGATGAAGAATATTGGAAAAGAACCGGTTACTTTCCTTTGTTGCATAGCAAATGTATACGAAAATGAAGACTAATTAGGGCTTATTGAATAGCTTAGAATTGGTCAGGCCCGGCGGCTGTTGAATATACTATCGCCGGTATTGACTATCTTGTTATCAAAAAAAGCACAGTGCTTTACCTCGGTTTTTGTGTTAAATAATTTGTAGCCGACATGACCAAGGCAATCCATTTTCTGATATATAAATTAGGGGGGGATATATGGGCGGACACCTGAATAAACAAAAGCCCGGTATGGAATTTTGTTTACCTTTTGTTTTTTCCATTGGAGTGATGCTGTCGGTTGATACCCTTGCCTTGCTAGGAAATTTTTTAGGGAAAACCGGCTATTTTGGGTTTTTATTGATTATTATTAGTGCCATGATCTATTTAGGGTTGCTTTCCCGGTACAATCATCTTTTCAATCTCTTTCCCAGGCATTCTGCTGATTTTGAGATAGTAGCTAATGTTATGGGACCCATGCCTGCATTTTTATTATTTTTTGTTAAAATTATAGCGGTTATTTTTCTGTCAACAGGACTTTTAGTATCCTCTGGATTTGTTTTTAATGAAGTCTTTTTATATTGGTTCCCTAATTTCGCTGTTGCTTTTATTTTATTAGGATTGTTGTCTGGTATTCAGTTTTTGCCCTTTAAAGGCAAATTTTTTTTTCAGATTGGATTTGTGGCCATATCCATTTGTGGACTTTTATTTTTAATCGTTGCCGGAATCATTCAATCTGATCAAATTTTAACCATTCAACCAGGTGAAATTGATGATACCTTTGTGGAGACAAAATTAAACGGCATTTTTCTGCCTTTGCTCCTGTTTGTCGGCTTTGATCTGGGATTTATCGGCTATAACAAATCAGGGGGGCCTGAATCTTTAAGATATCATTCAATATTTTTTGCTGTTTTTTTTATGTGTATTCTCTTTATTCTATGGGGGTTTGTTTCACTTGAAACCATGACCCTTCAGAAATTAGCAAGCACCAGTATTCCACATATGATCGCGGCAAGAAATATTTTAGGAGACATGGGAAGGGTTATTATGGGGATAATTGTGATTTCGGGATCTCTTGCTGTTGTAAATGCCCTTTTTTCATTTATTTCAGAACAGGGGAGGCACATTTCAAAAGCGATTTTGTTTCCAAAAAAAATCAATGGGTCAAAAATTTTAATTTTACTCATCGCTTTAACCATAGCCGGATTGATGGCAGGAGGATTGGCCGGTTATGAAAAACTGGAAACTTTTATCCGGGCATCCCTGATTTTTTGGATGATATCATATACCCTAGTGTCATTGTCATCTATGCGTTGTTTAAAAAGTCCCGGCAATAAAAATCATGTAGATATTTTATTTAAGAAAGTAAAAAGTATAATTTTTTTATTGATATTGGTCATAAGCATCCTTATTTTAATAGGAACAGATGATAAATCAATTCATATTGCAAGATTTATAGGACTGTCTTTTTTGCTAAGTTTGATTCCCGGAGTTATGTTTGCTTTGAAATATAACAATATTAAATAGTTATGATCATATAGCCGTTAAATATATAAAATCAAGGGGGAGGAAATGAAATTATATAAAAAAAGTTCAATTTTTGCTGTGGTTATATTCGCGATATTTATAACCCTGCAAACCTCAATAGGGATTGGGGCACAAGTTAATACAATGACCAAAGAGTTACTAAAAGATATGATGAATGATGACACTGTCTCTATATTAGACGTACGAAGGGGAAGAGATTGGAGTTCATCAGAGTTTAAGATTAAAGGTGCGGATCGAATAGACCCTCAAAATTTTGATATCATGAAGGCAAAATACCCAAAAGATAACACGCTTGTTTTATACTGCGCATGACCCAATGAATATACAAGTGCCCGGGTGGCACAAAAATTTTTATCAAGCGGTTATACAAAAGTATTTGCACTCAAAGGGGGTTGGCGTGAATGGTTCAGGGCAAAATTTCCTGTAGAAGAAAAATAAAAATGTAAATAGCCCTGATTCTTATGCGGATAATAAGCGTTGAATCAGGGTTATTTAATTAACAGTACACCGTGTTCTAAATGTTTTGAACACCTAAAAATAGTATGTCATCTGTACATATGCATTGGGTGCTGCACTGGTAAAATAACTGGTACCCGGGATTAAAAAACCACCATATTCACTTCCCCTTTTCCCATAAAAAAAGCTGGCACCAACATTCAGATTAATATTTTGAGACAAACTAAAGATCGCCCGGGGTTGGATAATACCGGAAGGATCTCTTACATTGTTAATGAAGTTTAAATAAATATTGAACAACGGATGGAGTTCCATCTGGATATGACCTGATACATAGTTTTTCCCCAGCGCAAACAATTCCCCTCTGTCAATTCTTTCCAATTGATCCGGATCAGTCATGGCATTTGAATATTTTTTTTTCCCAAGCCCATTATGATAATATTCAACAAACCCATAAATATTTTTCCCTTTCCACATCCAGGAATAATCAATATTTACTATAAATTGAAAATACCCCTTTGTATTTTTACCGTCATTCAATGTTGACCAGACAAGATCTGTCCGCCATGCAGCATCCTTAAAATAGCCGATTCCTCCCAGACCTAAAACAATTTCATTATAATGCCATGCACCCAATACATCTATTTCAAAATCACCTGCGAAAAAATGAAATTTCCCCGCAGTAGATGATTGTTTAACATCAATTTGCTGGGTGATAACATCTCTTCTCGGGACATAAAGCAGGTTGCATTCTCCAAGCCATTGGTTGTTAAACCGCAATGAAATAAGATCATCTCCCATCTTGTAGTCGCGAATCGTATCAGAGGGTGCAAAAGGGTTGAAAAGATCCATGGGATTGAAAATAAACCCATTTCCCCATGTGATGGCCTGCCTTCCGGCAATGATATCACCCCAGGACGGTTTTATTGAAATAAAAAGGCGGTCAATCCTGTGCCAAAAAAGATATTCATCAGTCTCTTTAATGGCTTTTGTTAAGTCTAAAAGTCTTCTTTTATCAATATTTAAACGCTCAGGTGTCAATCCGCCCGAAACCTGCGGGAAATACTTGTGAAGGGTGTATTGCTTTTTATAATTGTCCCCTGTGGTAAAGAAGGCCTCATAGTGAGATTCAAAATAAATTTTTTCAGATAAAATCAGTTTGTCTATTAATCTGATATTGGCCAGCGTGTCCAGTCCTGTCTGGGTCCCCACGGGTTCAAAATAAGATCCGGTATCAAACCCGCTCATGCGTTGTTCAAGTTTTAAATGTCCGCCGATTTGGTTGTCAATGTTATGAGAGCTTATCTCTTTTTCATCACTGGCATGGCCTGATCCGGCCCAAAGATTATGGGAAAACATTAATGTCAAAAAAAAGAATATGATCCAATTATGTTTAACATGCTTTGGTTTCATCATTTACAATGAGGCCGTCTTTTATAGTGACAAGTCGTCTTGCATAATCCATGACCATGTTGTCGTGGGTTGAGAAAATAAAGGTAATTTTCTTTTCATTGTTCATCTGTTTCATCATTAAAAGAAGGTCATTTCCTGTTTGTGAATCAAGATTTGCAGTGGGTTCATCTGCTAAAACAATGGTAGGATCCGAAACAATGGCCCTTGCCACTGCCACCCGTTGTTGCTGTCCTCCTGAAAGTTCGGCAGGGCGTCTGTCATATTTACCGTCAAGTCCCACATCATCAAGTATTTGCTTCGCCCTTTGATTACGTTCAGATTCAGGCACTCCCTGTAAAAGCATGACATACTCCACATTTTCAATGGCTGACAAAACAGGAATAAGGTTAAATGCCTGAAAAACAAAGCCGATTTTATGCAGCCTTAAGGAGGCAAGACCTGCCTGGTTCATGTCTGAAAATCTATGGTTGTCAACGACTACACTTCCTGAGTCCGGCAGATCAAGGCCGCCGATAATATTCAGCATGGTTGTTTTGCCTGATCCTGACGGTCCGGCAAGGGCAACAAATTCTGCCTTATCCACTATGAGATCAACTCCGCAAAGGGCAGGGACTTTTACCTTTCCCTGGTGATATGTTTTTTTGATATTTTTCGTTTCAACTATTGCCATTATCTGTCTCCATGTAAATTGACCTGACCGGCTTTTTATGCAAGGTACCTAATTTTTTGTCATAGCAGTGATCGGTGTAACTCTGGCTGCTTTAAAAGCCGGATATAAACTGACTAAAACACCTAATACAAGTACTACAAATCCTGCCACAGCTACATCCTGTAGCCAGATTTCCGGATATAGAATTCTTGGGATTCCCCACATTTCTGCACCAGCTGCTAAAGCGGATAAATCAATCCCGTTTTTTGCAATGGCTGCAACACTTAAAAACCCCAGAATATTGCCGATCAATATACCTAAAATCAAAAGAAAAAAAGTTTCTGTCACTACGCCTCTAATAACCTGGAGGGGTCTCATACCAAGGGCTTTCATCAATCCAAATTCTCTCATTCTTTCAAATATGGCCATGAGCGTTGTATTGACAATTCCAAAACCCATTGCAATAAAAACCACAAAATACCAGATATAAAGAAAAAATCCCGACATTTTCAGAATGGCTTTTATCATGGGTAAAAGTTCAATCCAGGTTTCAATAACAATGGTATCATCATTGACAGAGGCAATTAACTTTCTTGCCGTTTGGAATTCTTTTTTGCCGGTAATATCAAGTTTTGGCAATACAATGGAAATTTCTGATATGGATTCCCCCATTTTAAGCATTTTGGAAGCCTGTACCAGGGGAACAAAAACAAATTGTTTTTCAATGGCTTCTGCATCAGCATTGAAGACACCAACAATCTTAAAGGCTTTTGATGCAATCTCATTTTGGGTGTCCTGGGACAATAAAATTAATTTATTACCAATTTTTGTATTAAATTTTTTAAGAAACGCATTTCCCACAATGATTTTATTCTTATCTTCAGGTGAAAGAAATCGTCCTTTTGTCACAGCATTACCAATGAACGAAATCTTTGCTTCCTTTTCAGGTTCTATCCCCACAAGGGTCACTCCGCCTGAGTGTCTGGCATTGGAAGCAATGGCATTAACCCTGATTCTTTTTGCCCATAGCGTTCCTGTATCTTGTATACTTGAAAGCGCTTGATCCAGTTTGTCCATATCATCCATGGAATTTTCGACAACAGGATCATTTCGATAATCACGGTGATGAATTTGAATACTTCCGGTAAGGGTGGATATTGAATTCCTTACCATCTCTGTTTCCATTCCCCTCATAAGAGCGCCCAGAAAAATCATGCTCCAGACCCCAATGATTACAGCCATAAGGATCACAATTGTCCTTCTCGGATTTCTCCAGATATTTCTCCACGCTAATATTGTATACATACTGACTGATCCATTAAAACATATCTTTAAATATTGGCCATAGCTTCAACCGGTTTTAATTTTCTTATTTTCAAAGCAGGAAAGATAGAGGAAACAAAGGTAATCAGGAATACAACCAAAGGTCCTGCTGAGGCTGAAATCAGGGAGAGCCTGGGATATAGCCTGTCGGGAATTCCATATTGTTTCAGTATGTCTTCTGTACCGGCAATAAAAATCCCGTGTTTCTGAAAATAAAGTGTTACAAGGCTTCCTATTAGGATTCCCAAAACAATTCCCACAAAGGTCATGCAAATGGATTCAAACATGACAAGCTTTGTAATTCTTGAAGGACTTGTCCCAATGGCCATCATGACCCCAAACTCCTTTGTTCTCTCTAAAATGGCCATCAAAAATGTATTAAAAATGCTAAAGGCAACGACAATGACAAGTATGATATACATAATAATACCGCTGAACAGGTCCATTTGTATGCCCTGCAAAAGCCCGGGCATGATTTCCATCCAATCAGGTACTGAAAGATAACTATTTTCTTTGGCATTAACATAATTATTCTGAATGTGCTGTTTGACCTGGGAGACATCCCCAAGGGAGTTTGATGTTATAACTATTTCATGGACACTTTTCCCCATTGAAAAAATATCCTGAAATCCTATGAGCCCCATCATAATAACATTCCGGTCAAACTCATCAATTCCTGAGTTGAAAATACCTTTTATATGAAGAACTGCAGCAGCAATGGATCCATCTCTACCCTGTCCCAATAAGGTAAGCTCATCATTGACATCCACTTTTAGATTATTTGAAAGATGCTCACCTATAAGGGCTGAATAAATGTCATTTTCTTTTAGATAGGCGCCTTTGCGAATCAGGGATTTTATACTTGAAACATGGGCTTCCTTGTCGGGATCTATTCCAGTTAAGACCACCCCATAGGTTCTTTCTTCAGATGATATAAGTGAAAAAGCGTTGGTTCTGAAGCTGTATTTATCAATGCCATTAACTGTGTCAAGAAAGCGTGCTATTTTGTCAGGATTTTTAATGACAAGACGCATTTTTTTATCTTGGAGATAGCCTTTTGCCTGGATCTGCATATGGCCTGTACTGATTTTAACCGAAGTATTAATCATGGTTTCATAACAACCCAGTTGGAAGGAGAGCATAAATACGAGGATGAGACTTGCAAAGGCAATTGCTGAAATAGTGAGAAAAGTCCGCCTTGGGTTTCGCCAGATATTTCTCCAGGCCATTTTAAGTTCTATTGACATTTATACAGCCCTTTAGATGTCTGGATTTTTAAGATTGGTTCGTGTGAAAATATTTTTACGTAAACTTTTTTTAAAATTAATTTTTTCATACACAAATTGTGTATATTCATCAGGTGAATCTGATTTTTTCATTTTCCATTTTAAGGGGAAAAGCCTGTCATTTGTCATTTGAATATCCCATGCCGTCAACTTTTTCACAGCCTCAAGGTCCTCATCAAAAAAGGTTTCGCTTAAGAGGATATGGTCCTCACGTATGGTCAGTTTGAGCATACCCCAGATAACAGGGGCTTCCGGTTTGGGCATTGATTTTATAAAATAAATTTTTTTGCCTTTATCAATCGTTGTGGCTTCTAAGGTATGGATATAATCTTTGATAAGGCTATCGCTTTTTGCAAGATCGTTGTTGGAAAAATCCGATCCCTGCCAGCTTTGGGACATCATGGAGGGAGGCAGTTTGATGACACGGTTTACCTTGGGGTTATACATCCACATCCCCTTGCCGGCTTTAAGGGTACCGTTCCCTTTGTCCTTTGCCGGCTTGGCAATAACAAACAGGGAATCAGAGTCACCCTGTGTCCAGGTCTTGATGGTCATGACGCGTTCCCAATCCGGTCGGTGTATTGTCATGGTTATAGTGGATACAGAGGCTTTTCCCCGCCAGTAATCAAAGGCTTTTTTTACCAGTGTCTCAGCCGTCATCTCAGCCTGGGCATCTATGGCCCAAAAAAGTATAAAAAGAAAAATAATGGCTTTTTTCATTTTGCCTCCTTAAGCTAAATTGAGCGCCTGAATCAAGATATTACGATTATTGAGAATAGGCATATGATAAATCTTGTGTCAATGGAATATCCATTGCCTTTCAAAGTTTGCAAACCACCAGGATCACATAGTAAATTAAAAGAGCGGTGTCAACAAAAGAAAACATTGTTTATTATAATAATTACCTTTTTGTGCGATGGGATTGGTTTTGCAAGGGGCTTTGTATAAGGCAATTATACGAGGCGGTGAATTTTATCATCAGCTAAAACCGTCCTGGCCTTATTTTGAAAGAGATTGTTTTTTAATCGACCATCTCCCTTTTAGTCTTGCCAGGTCAAGAGAGGCTTGTACAAACCATTCTCCAGATCCGCTGGTTTCGGACAATTCACCTGAGAAATGGCCAGTAATCGGACTGTCTGCATCAGAAACAGAAGCATTACCGGTAATTTTACCTTTCACCATATTGTTTGTTACTATACCTGAAAGTTTTCCATCTATGGAACCGCCCCCATATTGATTCGCACTGGAAATCTTTCCAACAATTTCACCGCTTAAGGTTTTTGTTCCCGCACTGCCATTGTCATCATTCAGAAATATTTTTATGATGCCTATTGCCTGCCCTGTAATATTTCCATTCCATACATCTGATGTCGGCGAATTCTGTTTCGTTGAAACACAATTGTTTAAAAATAAAAAAGTGAAAAATAGGGTTAAACTGAATATAAAAGTAAATTTTTTCATTTGATCTCCTTTTTTGTTGAAAGGCTTTTTTAAATGCTTAAAAATTTCTTTTAAATATAACTTCAGGCGGATATTATAACAGATGTGTTCAAATTGATCTTCATCAATCTTACCATATCAACTTTTTAAAGATACAGGTTTTGTTTTTATAAACTGGACAAGACAAAGAGAAAGAAAACTGAAGAAGGCTCCGGCCAGAAAAGGAATTTTATAGTCCACCATCCAAAGCAACCCGCCTATTGCCGGCAGGACCACCGCTGCAATATGGTTGATGGTAAATCCCACCGCAGCACTGGATGCAATATCTTTTGGGTTGGCTATTTTCTGAAAATAGGTATTGATACCTATGGAAAAATTAAAAAATATATGATCAAGTATATATAATATTCCCACAATCAGTTTTGAGTCAACAAAAGCATAAGAGATAAAAATCAGGATCAGGAAAAAATATTCTATGGAAAGAAGTTTTCGTTCTCCGAATTTTACAATAAATTTTCCGATTAAAGGATTGATAAAGAAATTGATCCCATTATTCAAAAGAAATAACAGCGTGATATGCTGAACGGAAAACCCAAATTTTTTTACCAATAAAAATATGGCAAAGGCCATAAAAATCTGTCGTCTCGCCCCTGCCATGAACGTCAAAAAATAAAAAAGCCAATATTTTTTTTTTAAAACCAATTGTTTTTTCTGGGGAACGATATCCGTTTTTGAAGGATTTTTTGTGATGGCCCATAACCCGCATGATATAATTACGCCGCCAAAAATAAAATACATGGTTTTATAGCTGAGTAAAGGCGCCATGAAAAAAATAACGATACCCACAACAACGCTGGCACCGGCGGCGTAGCTTCTTTGTGCGCTGAAAACAAGAGGAGAGGTAAGTTTGTCAAAATACTGGAGCGTCAATGACTTATTTGTTGTTTCAAAGTAATGAAAACCAAAACTCATGACCAGTGTTGTAAAAACCAGACCATAAAAGCTTGGCATAAGGCCGGTGGCCAATAGACCTGCTCCAAGGATAATAATGGACAGGGCGGACAATTTGTGCTCTTTAACGATTAAAATGACATAGGTTACAAGTAATGCAAGAAATCCGGGGATTTCACGAACAGATTGAAGCGCACCGATGTGATGTCCGTCAAGTCCCACAATCTTAACACTGAAATTATCAAAAAGGGTTGCCCAGCACTGGAGTCCTGCCGAAGAACAGACACTTAAGACAATGAGGTACAAATACATCTGTTTTTTTTTGTATTCAGACATATTGTTTTTTATTTGATTTGTGCAATTATTTTTTCAACAACTTTTTCTGCGGTATCGCCAAACAAGGTTTCAACTTCCACAAGGTTTAGATATTTATCATCCCACTGGATACTATCTGTTTCAAGAATCCAGTCTTTGAGCCGGTTATATTTTCCGCCCAACGCTTTTATCTTTTTTAGGAGAGGTACATCATTGGAGGTTTTAAAACTGATATTTAAGGACAGGATATATTCAATAATATTGGGTGTTTCATGATTGGACGAAATGCCAGGGATGACCAGGATGTTTTTATTGTCTTTTCTGCCCTTGCCAATATATACATTTCCCTCTCTGACAATAATATTTTTAGTCCCTTTAAGTCTGGGATCTGTTTCTACTCTGGAATGATCATTTTGCAGGGCACCGGTTTTGTTTATAATTCTAATCTTGGTTTCCGGTGTGACGTCTCCTAACATGCTCAGACCGGATATTTGGTAAAGAAATGCCCCTTTGACATTGGAGATAACTTCCTGCAAATTCTTAATCACCAGAACATTTTTATTGGTAATCTGAGATAATTGAATATTATTGACCCTAAGCTCATCAAAAATAATACCTTCATATTTCTCAGATATTCTGCTTGTGCCAACGGTTACGGTTTTGGCCTGATGTTTGATTGCGTCCACGGGTCTTGCCATGGTGTTAATCGCCTGTCCAATATTATCAAAAAATGTATTTAGCATGTTGGAAGGCGTACCTTTTGTGTCAAAATCAATCTCAAAATCAGAAACAGGCAATCTGCCGGAAAGATATTTTAAAAGCAATGTTAAATTGGAAGATCTATCAATCCCCATGATGGCAGGGAAAGCACCTTCTCTTCTTTTTTTTGAAAATTTGTTATAAAATTGTGCAATGGTTTCCCTGAACCGTTTCTCCAGGAGAATTTCATAAACATCATGCCCTGTTGCCGTATATTCGTCTAAGAGATCCTGGATGTCATTTTTACCTTCATACATAAATCGTGAGCCCTCATTAATGGCGAGGGCGGCATAATATCCCCAGATGTGACCCACAAGCGTATTCAAGATAGGTGCAAAATGTTCTTTTGTTTCAGGAATTTTAATGACATCCCTGGAATAAATATCAAACCTGTTTTCTCCGATGGTCGTGATCACAACAGGGGTGGCTTTATGGGCATTGAAGATGGCGGTATCTTTTATAATATCCCCTAATACACTTTCCCTTGTTCCGGCAGCACAAATGATGATCAAGGGCTCGCTGGAAAGATCGATATGTTTTTTATCTTCAATATAGTCAGATGAAATTGTTTTATAGCAAAGCTCACTGAGTTTGATCCTGATTTCATCTGCAGATGTCTTGTTTGATCCAGACCCCACCGTTGCCCAATAGTCTTTGGAAACCGCAAGTCGAAATGCCGATTCTTTGATTTGGTGTCTCATGCCAAGTATGATTCTCATTTTATCGGGCAGGCTCATGATTTCTTTGATCTGTTCTGTGATAAATTGGGTGGATCTAGTCTGAGCAATAAATGACAGGTGAAGCGCTAAAATAGCACCTGCAGTGATCTGTGAATAAAATGCCTTTGTTGAGGCCACCGACATCTCAATATCCCGTCCGGAACTGGTATATAATACACCATCGGTCTTAAAGGTCAGATCAGAATCCCTTCTGTTCACAATGGCAATTGTTTTGGCCCCGCACTCTTTTACCATGTCAATGGTCCGGTTTGTATCCGTTGTAGTTCCCGACTGACTGATGGCAACAACAAGGGTGTTGGACATTGAATCTTTAGCGTTTTCACCTTCTATTATATTGAATCCGGAAAGTTCTGAGGATTTTAACGCCCTGATGTCTGTATCTTTATCGTCCAGATAAAAATTCAACAGATCAGCACAGCCCTGGGCTGCTACCCCGGCTGTCCCCTGGCCTATAAAGTAGACCTTTTTGATTTTTTTGTTCTTAAAGTCAACCTCCAGGGTTTTGGGGAGAACCGTCTCATCAAGGAGTGTTATGAATAGGTTTGATTCTTTTATAAGCTTGACTTTATTTTCCAGAGTTTTTTCAACGGAATCCGGGGACTCGGAAATTTCCTTTAAAAAATAGTGGGGAAAGTTTTGACGATCAATGTCCCTTGATGTGATCTGGCTTGTGAGTATATGGTTTGCGTCTATGGGAATGGGGTCATTATTGTAATAAAAGGAACAAATCCCTGATACCCCCCCGTCCGGTGAATTTTGATCCAGAATAACAATCTGACCACGGTCTTCACCATTGAGTTTAATATAATCCTGGGTCTCTTCCACAATGCCATAGAGTTCTGAAGCGGCAATATAATGATCTTTTGCAATTCCCACAAAAATCGCCTGGCCGCTTCCTTTCTGGGCCAGAAATAATTTGCCCGGTGCAAGATTGGTGTGCATGCTGATGGCGTGGGAACCTGTAAAATCATTTACAGCCAGTCTGAAAGCCTCTTCAATGGTTTTGTTCTGTTTCAGGTAATGCTCAATCTGGAGGGGGATCAGTTTGGTATCTGTATTGATATCTTTATGAATTTTATCATATCGAGCCTCATACTCTGTTTTTAATTCAAGATAGTTATCAATATCCCCATTCAGGCAGACATGGATGATGCCTGTCCTGCCAAGTTTTCTATCTGTGGGTGTGTTGTCCTGGGGATGGCAGTTCGCTATGGTAATATCTCCCACAGAAGCCCATCTGGTATGAGCTGACAAGGAGTTGGCAGCAAAATCGTAATTGGAGAGCAATTGAAGAATGGCATCATTTTTAATCTGGTTTCGAATAAAGGATACATTGTCTCCCAAAGCACCGATTTCTGCTGCAAATTTATAAGCAAAGGATATGCTTACAAAATGGCCTTCTTTTTCCGGGACGATATCCTTTATGGTGATGCTGTTATTGGATAGTACAAGATGATTTGTCCGCTGTTTAAACCGATCTGAAAGACCATCTTTTATAAGGTTTTCCCGGAAATTTTCAAATTCTTTTTTGGTAAGGGTTAAAATGATTGAAATCCCGGCAGAGTCTCTTCCCCTGACTTCCAGACGGTCAATACTTTTTAAAACAGCATTAATTCTTTTGAATATCTTTAGGCCCTTTTTGGTGCTGTTTTTTTCAAGTCCCATGGAAAGTCTGCCAATATCATTGATATTATCCAATATCTCTTTTTGAAGACACCAGGAAATATCTTCAAGCTTTTCCAGACGCAGGGAAATAATGTCAACATCTGATGAAGAAAGAGTTGAAAAGCTTTTTTTAAATGCAGACCTTTGATCCTTTATGAAATGTTCAATGGTTTGTGAAATGGATAATAGTTTTTCTTGGTTTTCTTTATTAAAGAAAAGTTCAGAAAAAATATCCTCCTGCTTTAACTCCTGGCAGGCATCAAATAATTGGCATAGATGGTCATCGCTGTCGCAAAAATCATTGGGGACCAAAAGGCAATCAGGCAAAAAACCTTTTGTTTTTAACAAAACCACCATTTTTTCTATGGAATGTAAATCAAGGGTTGTCAAAGCGGGTTTTCCTTTAAATGCGATAAATGCAGATATCCCGCATGACAGGGTATTGGGTTGGTTTGGAAAAAATAAAAGGGTATTGCTCTTAGCCTGTTTTATTGAAGTGCCTATTTCAATATTGATTGAAAATAGTGTTTTCATCAGGTGTAAAAAAAGGTTTATGGCCGTAATCATTTTTTCCTCCGTTTCCCCAACTATGTGTAAAGCCTTATTTTTTATTTGATGATTTTATTTGTTTAAAATAATGTTTTAAAATCATTTGTGCATAGGCGCTTGCCCGTGTGCCAATATATTTTCTGTGACCGACGACAATGGATAGAGTAATTTTTTGGTTTGTATCTTTTTGGCTTCCAAAACCGGTAAACCAATCGTATTTAACCGTATGGCCTTTGTTATAGAGAGACCCTGTTTTCCCTCCGATTAAAAGTTTGGAAAGCACTTTATCCCTTGAAGCCCCTCTAAAGGATTTTTTAGCTGTCCCTCTTGTTATGGTCCTTTGTAGCAATTGTGTCATAGTTGCTGCGGTTTGGGGCTTTATGGCAGTTTTATAATATTGTATTTTACTTTTGTAAATGATTTGATCATCAATGTTGGTTACACGCTCAACAATACTGGGCAAAATCATCTTGCCGGAATTAACAATTGCCGATATGAGCATGGCCCCGAATATTGGTGAAATGGTGGTTTCTGTGTTAAATCCAGAGCCCAGTTCAGCCAGATGGTATGCTTTGGTGCCTGTTTTAAATGATCCTGAAAAAAAGGGTAATTCAAAATCTATAACCTGGTTGAATCCAAAAGCATCGGCATAAAGCGTCAATTTATCCTTTCCAAGATAATTTTTTCCAATTTTACCGAACACCGGATTTATGGATTCAGCAAAAGCTTTGGAAAATGATGTCTTAGTGGTATATTTGTTCCTCACATCCTTTAGCTGACGTTTATATAAGGTGTGTTTGTTCCCGTTAAAATATAGAGGCGTATTAGACTTATACCCAAGGGTCTCGGCAGCCGCAGCAGCTGTCACAACCTTAAAAATACTAGCAGCGGGGTAATCGGATGTGATACAGGGATTTGTATCCGGGTTTTCCAGGTCAAATCCTGACATGGCAATAATTTTTCCCGAATCAGGTTCCATGACGATTATGGCAATTCTCTGGGGTTTACCACGGGCAAGCGGTTTGAGGCGATCCATAAGCGAAAATAAATACTGCTGAAGATCCACGTCAATACTGGTTTTAACTTCATAACGACCCTGAGATGTGTCCACATAATGGATATTTTTGTCTGTTTTATGGAATTTTATTTTACGAATAATCTGGGTTAATTGATTTTTCGATAGTTGGACAGGTGTTTGTTCCTCTTTTTTTTCAGGGATATCTTTTTCATTAAGAAAATTGAATGTAAAAAAAAATAGGCTGGCGATCAGAACCAGAAAGATTACCGCTCCCCGTTTGGATTTTAAAAAAAGAGATTTCTTTTTTTTTTTTCCTAAAATATAGCCTGTTTGAAAATTCCGCCAGGAGTTTTCGCTCATTTTACAGGGTTTCCAGGCTTAATTTCTTTATCAAAACCAGATAATACCATCCTATTTTTATTATTTGCAGCAAGGATCATCCCCTGAGATTTTTCTCCCATTAGCGTTGCTTCTTTTAGATTCGCAACAACAATAACCTGGTTACCAATAATTTGATCCGGATTATAATTTTTAGCAATGCCTGCAATGATTTGTCTTTTTTCTGCACCTAAATCTATCTGAAGTTTTAAAAGCTTGTTAGATTTTTTAATTTTTTCGGCACTGACTACTATCCCGGTTCTTAAATCAATTTTTCCAAAATCATCAATGGTTATCTGCTCTTTTAAGGCGGGTTTAAACGGTTTGGTCTGGTGGGCACTTTCTTTTGGTTTAACTTTGTCCAAATCAATCCGTGGAAATAAGCTGTCTGGTTTTGGCAGATAACTGCCTTTTTTAACCTGTCCCCACACAGACGCTTCTTCAAGGGTATAGAACCCATTGTTGTCCTTTACCATACAAAGGGTTTTCTGCATTTGTTTTGATGTTTGGGGCATTATGGGGTAAATCAGGCAGGAAACGACCCTTAAACCCTCGATGAGATTATATAGAATCGTTTCAAGAATAGGAATATTTGCTTTTTCTTTGGCAAGCGTCCAGGGTTTATTCTTATCAATATATTTATTCATGGTGCTGATAAATTGCCAGATAGCAGCTATCCCCTTGTGGAATTCGCAGGCATCCATGGCTTTTTGAAAACCTTCCACAGCCTGTTTCGCATCAGTTGACAGGGACAGATTTTTCTCTTTTTCAATTTTGTTGTCTGTACCTTTTACCTCGCCCTCAAAATATCTCATGTTCATGGAGAGGATTCTTGAAAAAAGATTGCCAAGATCATTGGCAAGATCAGCGTTAATTCTTGATATAATTGTTTCCTCAGTGAAGTTGGCATCCAGGCCAAAGACCATTTCCCGCATCAAAAAATACCTGAAGGCGTCAACACCATAGACATCTGTTACCCTTACAGGATCTGTGACATTTCCAATACTTTTTGACATTTTACTGCCTTTGACGTTCCAGAATCCATGAACGTTCAGGCCTTTATAAATGGGTATGCCGGCTGCCTTCAACATAATGGGCCAGTAAATGCCATGGGGTTTGATAATATCTTTGGCTACAAAATGCCGGGTGGTTGTCCAGAATTTCTGAAACAGTTCTCCATCTGGGTAACCAAGAGCTGAAACATAGTTTACAAGTGCGTCAAACCACACATAGGTAACATAATCTTTATCAAAGGGAAGGGTGATCCCCCAAGTCAGTCTTGATTTTGGCCGGGAAATGCAAAGATCCTCTAAAGGTTCTTTTAAAAACGAAAGCAGTTCATTTTTGTATTGTGCCGGTCTGATAAAGTCAGGGTTTGTCTTGATGTGGTCAATGAGCCACTCCTGGTATTTGCTCATCTTGAAAAAATAATTTGATTCTTTGATAATAGTTGGTTTTACCCCATGGTCTGGGCACTTGCCTTCTACAAGCTCCCTTTCCTGATAAAATCGTTCACATCCAAAACAATAAAGCCCCTCATAACTTGAAAAATAAATATCTCCGGAGTCATAAATTTGGGTAAGAATTTGTTTGACAACATCTATATGATATTCATCGGTTGTTCGTATAAAATGATTGTTTTTAACATTTAATACCGGCAGAATATTTTTAAAAAGTTTGCTGATTTTATCCGCATAAGCTTTAGGTGTTGTCTCTTGGGTCTGTGCAGCCTGAACAATCTTATCACCATGCTCATCAGTTCCTGTCAGAAAAAATGTTTCATAGCCGTCCATCTGTTTGAATCTGGTTGCAACATCAGTTGCAATGGATGTGTATGCATGTCCAAGGTGGGGTTTTGCATTAACATAATATATGGGGGTGGTAAAAAATTGTTTCTTTTCAGTCATTATTTCCTAGGTCCTGTGATGGATTTTTTCAGTTGGTTGGTTTTCTTTTCTATCTCAGTTTTATCCTCTAAACGAATGATGACACTCTCTTTTAATACATTCTGCCGGACTATTTTCCCTTTTCCTTCTTCAATAGCAATTTTTTTTCCCAGTTTGGGCATTTCTCCTTTAAGACGTTTGTATGTGTCATTCTCAAAGGTCAGACAACACATCAACCGGCCACAGACGCCTGAAATCTTTGCAGGATTCAATGACAGGCCCTGTTCTTTTGCCATCTTTATGGAAACCGGTTCAAATGTATGCATGAAAGAGGAACAGCAAATTTCTCTTCCGCATTTGCCCATACCACCACAATGTTTTGAAAGGTTTCGAATGCCCACTTGCCGCATTTCAATCCGAATGGAAAATTTCTTTACCAAAAGTTTAATTAATTCCCTGAAATCAATTCTTCCGTCAGCAGTATAGAAAAACGTCATTTTCTTTTGGTCAAAGGTACTCTCAACGCTGAACAGGTTCATAAGAAGGCCTAAATCATCAATGCAGCCCAAACAAAATTCAAAAGCTTTTTTTTCACTTTTTTTTATTTCTTCTCTTCTTAGAAAATCTTCTTTGGTTGCAATGCGTACGATCTGTTTTAATTTTTTCCCCTTATGTTCAGCTTCAACAGGCGGTATGGCAATTTTACCAAATCCAAGGCCATGCTCTGTCTCAACGATAACTGGGTCACCTTCTTTTAGTACAAAAGCACTGCTTTTGAAATCATATATTTTACCTGCTGTTTTAAATTTAACACCAGCAATTTTAATCATAAACCAACTTTCCTTTTTGAATAACCATTTTAAGGAAAAATCTATCCAATGTTAACCTTAACGAACTATTTGCAGTTAACCTTTTTTCAGTTTCATATAGCTCTTTGATCCAAAGACCTATTCTTTTTATTTCAATCCTCTTACTAATATCTGTAAAAACATCAGAAAAATCAAGGTTAACTATTTTTTCCCGATTGAATTGAAAAACGAACAAGTCCCGTAAAAATAGTTTCATAACGGTAATGGAATCTTCGAGAAGATCCGGGTCAGCGCTTAATTTTTGTGACAGCATCAACCCTTTTGTCAAGCAGTCAGCGGTTTGAATGTTAATTATGCCAGCCATTTCATTCAATAACCATGTCCTTCTTTTTATCCAATTACAGGTGTTATTTTCCTTATCCAAATTTAAATATGCCAGGGCTTTTTTCAAGTCTGAATCAGCCGTTTTTGCCGCCACCCTGGCCATTTGCTGTTCAATTTTGAATTCATTGATCAAAAATTGTTCAATAAGTTTGTCAGTCAACGGCTTAAATCTAATGTTACGGCACCTTGAAATGATTGTTGGCAAAAGAAGAGAAGTTTTAAAGGCAATCAGTATAAAAAAAGTTTTTTTAGGCGGTTCTTCAAGCATTTTTAATAATGCATTCTGAGCCTGGATATTCATTAGATCTGCATTTAAAATTAAAACCATCCTGAATTTGGCTTCATTGGGCCTGGCGGAAATTTGTGATCCCATTTCACGAATCTGGGAGATGGCAATTTTTTTTTTGCCTTTCTGAATATCGATGCAATGGATATCAGGGTGGGTCTTTGCTTTAATCTTATGACAGGATTTGCAAGTGTTGCAGGCAAATTGTTTTTCATTTAAACAATTACACCCCTTGGCAAAAAAAAAGGCAGCTTCTTTTCTGCCCGTATTACCATTTCCAGAGAAAAGAAGTGCATTGGGAATTTTTTTTGTCTGAATGATATACGTTAATTCAGATACAACTTGAGTTTGGTATTGCATTTGATCAAAATCGAGCCTGGACTGATCAATATCCATGTGTTAATAATCCACCCGCTCCTTTAATTCTTTGCCGCATTTAAAAAATGGAAGGCGTTTAGGGGGGATGATCACTTTTTGGCTGGTTTTCGGGTTTCGGCCAGTGTAGCTTTTATAGTTTTTGATATGAAAACTGCAAAACCCTCTTATTTCCACTCGTTCCCCATCTACAAATGATCCTGAAAGCGAGTCAAAAAAAATCTTAATGACTTCAGCCGCTTCATCTTTTGTCAGGTTTGCTTTCTCTTTTAATGTTGAAATTAGTTCAAGTTTATTCATGCAGCCTCTTTTTTATATTAGGTAATACAAAAGTATTTATTTTTTTTAAGATTCTAATTAAAATTTGATAAAAAGTCAAGGGGTTATGATAAAAGATCAGGAAGTTTTTCAACATTGTTTTCATCAACTTCAACCCCGGCATATTGTCCTAAAACGTCGATTTTTATGACAATACGGCCTTTTCCTTTGTGTCGTGAAAATTCACCTTTTGCCCCAGCCATGGGGCCATTTATAATCATTACAGGATCTCCTTTTTTCAATCGGATGTTATTTCCTGTAATTAGATCCATATTGGTACTTGTTACTATTTTCAAAGATTCAATTTGTGTGGGCGGAATAGCCAGAGGCCCTGATTTGTTTCCCAAAAGCCGGACAGCTCCGGTGGTTTTTAAAACCTGCAGTTGATCCGCTGCCTGGGATCCTGATTTTACAAAAATATATCCAGGGAAAAGCGGAATTTCTATCATGAGGTTCCTGTCTTTACGACTGCTTTTCCGTTTGATTTTAGGCAGAAATGCCTCAATGTTTTTTTTAACAATAGCCGCGTGTACGGTTTGTTCAAAATTGCTTCGTGTCAAAAGGGCAAACCAGTTTAGGCGCTTACTCATCTTGTACCAAATTCTCCGATTCCATGAAGATTTATAAGAAAGGTGACGCTTTGTTCATTACTGGATTCTGCAAAAAACAGGTTCACTGTCCAGCATGATTTTTTAATGCTTATTCCTGCGCGGGTTTCCAGTGTTTTATTCCCATCCAGATTTTTTTCAATAGAAGCATATGCACTGAGTTCATTGGTTAATTTAACATCGATTTTAGAATACAAAGATTCTGAAACACTGCTGGTATATCGATATTCAGTCCTTAAACTGTCACCTCTGTTATCTTTTAATATGTTCCTGATATTTAAAGTCTTAATATGGTTTTCATAGGGTGACCAGGAAACATCCAGGTCATTGTAAATAAACTTATTGGGAGAAAATTCCGTCTCCAGTGTGATATCTGAAAAGGGTCGTGTTGCATTATCTCTTTCTTTTTGAATATTATAACTTTGGTATACCTTGATATAAGCGAAATTGTGGTAATCGGTTATTTTCTTTCCCTTTGGTGAGAGTCTTGATTTTTTTGAGATAAACGTGTTGGTCAAAGACCAGGTAAGGCGGTTTTGTTCTTCTATCCTGTCCAGTTCGTCAAAGGCGGGCAGGTCATCTTGATTATGGACCGGTGTGAATGCATATTCAAGTTCGGGGATCATTTCATGTTTGATTTTATCTGCAAATCGGTTGTTTGAATTAAATATATTAATGAGCTTTGTAGACACTAACGCCCCCACATCATACAATTGTCTTGTTCTGACGTTGCTTGAATCTCCGTTAATATCGATGAAGTTATTGGTACGCCAGATGGTACTCCTTGAACCGGCAAAGGGTTCAAAATGTAAAAAGCGGCCAAGTTTTAAGGGGAGGTAAACTTTGGGATAAAAATCAATCCGACTCCCCCTGACAAGTGTTGTCGTGTTGTCTTCCCGGTAAAAAGAGGTAAATTCGCTATCCAGGGAATAAAATAAATTTGAAGGACCAATCTGCTGCTTTATGGCATCAAACTGAAGGCTTGGAAGTGTCTGAAGGGTTGTATCGGCAATATTCTGCCTGCGTGCTGTTATATTGTCATACCAAAAAGCGTCAAAGTTAAAAGAATAGCTGTCCCAGGATTTATTAATATTTAACCAGTTTTGCCTGATATTGTCATCATATTCATCCAGTCCGCGTCCAAATTCCCTGTCAAAATATTCCTTGGTTTCATCATAGCCTGTAAATCCTTCTTTAAACTCCTGAAGGTAATCTTCATCACTGACAATATCGATATCCAGTTTTGCTGTGAACCCATTGTCAAGCTCCTGGCTGTGTTTCATCCTGAACCAGTATCGATCTCTGTTCGTCCTTTGAGGGGTTGTAGAAAAACTATAATCTTCTGTTTTAAAGGTCCCGTCATCTATCTTATCATCCTCAAGAAAATCAAAAAACATGGAACCCTTTGTTTTATTGTCCAGTACATATCGAAATTCTGCACCTATTTTTGTCCCCCGCTCAGACATATAGTCTGCATAAATCGATGCATCGGTATTCCTTGAAAGGGCAAAGAAAAGAGGCTGTTCATATTCAAATCCCTTTCTGTCAGACCGAGATACCCTTGGGATTAAAAATCCGGTCTGCCTTTTGGTCTGGGCCGGGAATAAAAGAAAAGGGCTGTAGGCTGTGGGTATATTCTTAGCCCATAGGACAGTGTCGCGTGCCGTCCCATATCCTTCAACAGTGACTTTTATGTCTCTGGCGGAAATTTTCCAGTCGGGAGAATCACCTGAGCAGGACGTGATGGAGCCTTTATCCGCGCTATAGGTAAATTTACCAAGTTTTTTTATGTTTTCACCATTAATATAAAAATTGTTTTTCTGGATAAAAATGGTGCCTTTGGTAATGGTACCCATCTGGGTGGCAAGGTTTATATCCATGGAGTTGCAGGAGATATAATCTTCGCCGGAAATTAAAAGAACATTGCCCCGGGCAAAAGCGTCCTTTGTTTTGTTAGAAAACTCAATATAATCTGCTTCAAGTCTTGTTTTGCCACCGGTTATTATGACATCATCTTCGGCAATATACAGGTCTCTTTTATTGTCAAAGGTCACAGCCCGGGCAGATATGTGCCAGGAAATCAGTTCAGGGTTTTCAGGAAGGCTGCTTGCCGCTGAATGGCCATTGATAGATAAACATTCAAAAATGGCGACAAGGAATAAAAAAAACGGGAGAAATTTGTATTTCAATAAGCAGAACATGTACTTTCCAGTAAAAAAATTGCACATCTTTTAAAATTACTGTATAAAGCCATTTTATATTTTAAAAGTCAAGACAGAAAATTTCAATTGGCGTCTTCAACAAAATGAAGGTTAAAATGACTGCTTCAATTATAGACAACATAGGTAAAACTCCGATTGTGGAAATAAAAAAGATGAATCCTGAAAAAGGGGTTCAAATTTTTGCCAAGCTTGAATATTTAAATCCTGGCGGTTCTGTAAAGGACAGGCCGGCTCTGTATATGATAAATGCAGCCGAAAAGTCGGGTGAGTTAACCCGTGATAAAATTGTTATTGAAGCAACCAGTGGGAATACCGGTATAGGACTTGCCATGGTTTGTGCAGTCAAGGGGTACAAACTGGCTCTGACAATGGCTGAAAGTGCCAGTGAAGAACGCAAACGTATTTTACGCGCAAGGGGTGCCCAAATTATTCTAACCCCGGGACATCTGGGGTCTGATGGCGCCATTGAAGAAGCATACAGGCTGGCAAGAGAAAATCCAGATAAGTATTTTTTAGCTGACCAGTTCAATAATGAAGCCAACTGGAAAGCGCATTATGAAACAACAGGGCCTGAAATTATTGATCAGACCCAGGGCAGGATCACTTCCCTTGTGGCAACCATTGGTACAAGCGGAACCATTATGGGACTTTCAAGGAGGCTAAAAGAGCACAATAAGAAGATTAGAATTGTTTGTGTAGAGCCCTACTTAGGACATAAGATCCAGGGGCTAAAAAACATGAAGGAATCTTATGTCCCGGAAATCATGGATAAGACTCGTTTTGATGAAAAGTTAAATATTGATGATGAAGAAGCGTTTGAAACAGCCAGAAAGTTAGCCGAAAAAGAGGGCCTTTTTGTTGGAATGAGCAGTGGAGCTGCCATGGCTGCCGCACTGAAAGAAGCTTCCCAGATAAAACAAGGCTGTATAGTGGTTATTTTTCCTGACAGTGGGGAGAGATATCTGTCCACAAATCTTTTTTCCGTGGACAAACATATTGCGTTATCGCTTTTTAATACCATGTCGAAATCCAAGATACCCTTCAAAGCCCTGGAAAAGGATAAAATATCGGTTTATACCTGCGGTCCCACAGTTCATGAAAGGCTTAATGTGGGTCAGCTTAGAAGGTACGCATTTACAGATTTGCTCGTGAGATACATAGAGTATCATAAAATAGATGTTAAACATGTTATCAATATTACTGATTATGATGACAAGACAATCCAGGGATCTTCCAGAGCTGGTGAATCCCTTTCAAGGTTTACGCAAACCTTTCTGGAATTTTTTAAAACAGATCTTTTAAAACTGAATATCCGTCCGGCAGATGCCTATCCAAAAGTATCAGATCATTTTAACGAAATGGTTGAAGCGGCACGACAACTGCAGTCAAAACAGCACGCCTATGAAAAACTGCACTCCCTGTATTTTGATATTGCCAGCCAGAAAGAGTATGGTGATTTTTCAAGTACCAATTTAGATAAGATAAAACCAGGTGCCACAGTGGATCTTGATGCCTATGAAAAGGGAAATCCAAAGGATTTTACGCTGTTAAAACGCGTTCGGCTATCAGAACTAAAGGCTGGAGTTGGGATTAAAACCCAATGGGGGAATGTCCGTCCGTCTCTCCATTTGCAATGTGCAGCTATTGCCATGAAATTTCTAGGTGAAAAATTTGATATCCAGACAGGCAGCCGGGAACTTATTTTTCCGCATCATGAAAACGAAGTTGCCATCGCTCGGGCCTTAAAAGGGGCAACCCTTGCAAGATACTGGCTCCATTGCGATCCTGTTAGCTATGATGGTTCACTAGGCGGACACAATATAGAGTCTTTAACCCTGGAAAATCTTGAAAAAATGGGGTGGGAACCCAAAACTATACGGTTCTGGCTGATTTCCAACCATTATCGGAAAACCTTGATTCTGTCGGATCAGGCCCTAAAACAGGCCCAGTATACCTTGGATAAAATTAACCGATGCATTGCCACCTTGAGTATCATAGGAAACGGATCCGGGTTTGAAGAGATGGATCAATTTATATATGATATGAAATCTGCTTTTTTAAAATCCATGGAGGATGATTTAAAAATTTCAGGTGTTGTCTCTTCTTTGCTTGCAAATGTTAAAAAGATCAACCGGCTAATCAACCGGAACAAAATTAATGCTCAAAACGGCCAAAGGCTTTTGGGCTGTTTTAAGGAGATAGACTCGGTTCTTGGGATTTTCAACTTTGAAGAAAAAAAAGAGCATTCAAAAAAGATTTTAGATCTGCTGGAAAAAAGAGATAAAGCCAGGCAGGAAAGTGATTTTCAACTGGCGGATAAGATCAGGAAACAACTAACAAATTTAGGCGTAAGCGTCCACGACAAAAAGGCAGAACACAAAAAGCCAGGTCATAAAAAGGTGGAACAATGACAAAAAGAATCATATTTTTTCCCTTTACCAACATCCATGCAGCGCAGCTGAAAATCGTTTTGACCTTTTTCCCAGCATTTGAATTTTTACCCATGACAGGGGATTTTACCCAAAAGCCCCATTTGCAGGCCTGTTTAGGACAGGGGGAAATCCTGCCTCATTTCTTGTCCCAACAACTATTGACCCAGATGGAACAAAATCTTGAGCAATATATGGCCTGGACACGTATCCATAAGGGTAATGAAGGTAACCTTAAATCACTTTTAAAGGACACCCCATATTTTACCAGCGAGTCTGATGTGACATCCATTAAATCAAAAATCAGACACGGTGATGACACAAAGACCATGAACAAGTCATTGCCGGAAGAGGGAATGCTCCAACAGGATTTATTGTTTTTAAAGATGGCACAATTGCATGACGAGCAAATTGAAGATATTGATTTGGCCCTGAACAGCCTTGATACCAACCATGACAATCTGATTTTAAACCTGCGGGGATTGGACCGATCATCAAACACGGACAAAGAGACGTACGAAAATCAGGGTAACCATCCAAATCAAAACAGAACAAGAGAACATTTAGCAGAACCGGATTATAAAGATCAAGGGGCTTTGATGACCCAACAGCGAATTTGTGCCTGGTCGAGATGTATGGCCGTAATTGGGAAATTGAATCTGGAGAACGAGAATCCTTTGTTTATCACCACAAGTCAGGCCGTATTTGATTATCTATCCGCAAATTGTAAAGATGTTGTAAATGCCCTTGACATTGATAAGATAAAAGTGCGTGAGAATGGATGTAAAAATAAAAGTAGGTGGCAACAGCAATTCTTTAAAGATTTGACGACTGTCGGTAAAGGAGAGGGGACCCTTGAAAATGGATTGGCTGAAATGAAGGACCAGTGCCATTTCACTGGGCAGATCAAGTTTGGCATATTTTCTGGAAATGATATTAACACGCTTTTTAATTGTTCAGATAAACAGATATCTGTATGCCTGATAAAATTAAACTGATAAAAAAAACTTGATTTTAATGAGTATAATGGTATAAATGCGGTTCTTATATGATTTATATGTAAAGAACGAATTTATAAGATAAAATAATAATGTTAATTTTTTAAGGAGGCTATTAATATGGCATTTAATCCAATTGTTGACCAAGAAAAATGCGTTGGTTGCGAAGAATGTGTAGACGTATGTCCTGTGGAAGTTTTTGAAATGGAAAATGACAAATCAGTTCCTGTAAATGCTGAAGAATGCATGGGATGCGAAAGCTGCGTGGAAGTCTGTGAAGAAGACGCCATTGTAGTTGAAGAAGACTAATTTAAACAAATCTTCTGACAATAAATAAAGATGCCGGGATGTACAATATGTCCCGGCATCTTTTATTTCTACCGCTTCCGATACCCTGTCTCTAAAAAGAATGATAGGAAGCGGAAGGTGGGGGTTAAGGTTTTCACGGATTGAATCCCCCGGGCGGCAGGACGCTGCAGGAGAAGGGATTTTCCTCTGAGAAAATCATGGATGATTTTCGAGAATGAGTGAAAATTATTACCCTGCCTGGAGCATACTTATGACACAGAAAATATTATTGGAAAGTTAATTATAAGAACAGCTAAACTCATAACAATGAGTTCGTTATAATATTTTTATTGGGCCTGTTTTAAAAACAATTGATATTTTTAGAACCTCAGTGACAGACAACTTAATCCGCCGTCAAGTTTTCTGAATTCAGACACATCAACTTCAAAGGGTTGATATCCGGCATTTTTTATCATGTTACAGGTTTTGGAAAACCCTCTGGGAACAAGCACTTTCCCATTAATCCAGACAGAGTTGGCTGCATAGGATTCATCCGAATCAACTTCCAAGATATTAAAACCAGTCAGAGCAGGGTGGGTTACAAATTCACCAAAGGCGAGCAGGTTGTTGTTTTCAAGATAGGAAATCCCGGTTTTTAAATGAAGAACGCTTTTAAGGGTAATGGTTGATGATGTATATCCATATTTTTCCAATATACGGTTTAACTGGGAAGCACCATCAATATTAGTTCTATCAGACAATCCTGCAAAATAGTGGTCCTTTACCATCATTATATCTCCGGCATCCAGAGTTCCGGGATCTTGAATTTTTTCCACAGGCAGGCCGAGATCTTTAACGGCCTTTGAGATTTCTATGGTTTCATCCTTTCTTGATGCCGCTCCAGGATTAGTGATAATAGCACAATTAGGAGTTACCAGACAGGCATCTTCAATAAAGGTTGAGTCAGGAAAATTCTCGTCCGGGTCAAGTATGGTTACCTCAAGACCGCATTTTTTAAGGGCATGGATATAGTCTTTATGCTGATCCAGGGCAAGCTTATAATCGGGTTTACCAAGGGTGGCCGAGGTGATTCCATTGACCATATTCCGGCAGGGTGTTTTTACAATGGCTCTGGTAAATAATTTCATTTTCTTAATATATTTTCCTTATGTTGCGTCAGAACTAAAACCGCCCATTTTTTTAATTGCTGCTTTGGGTACTTCCAATCTTTTAAAACCTGTTTAGCCCTCAAAAAGTCTTAATGGAGAACTTCTTTAGTTACCATTTGAACCTGTCAGATGCCAATAAAAATGTAACGGTTTTCAATAAAAACAAATGATTCCTAATTAAAAAAGCGGGGCAGATCTTGTAACCCTTAGTCTTTAATGGTATTCCGCGTACGGACTAAAAACACCGGGCAATCGGCACGTCTACTTACCTTAGAGGCAACACCGCCTAAAAACATCTCTTCCAACCCGGTATGACCCCGTGTGCCCATCACAATAAAATCCACTGATTTTTCATGTGACACCTTGATGATCTGGTCATAGGGGATTCCTTCACGAACAACGATATTCACATTCAGCGTGTGCTCAAACCGGATACCTTCATCAATTTCTTTTTGGACCTCATTTTTTATCTCTATGGCCATGTCCTCTTTGGTATGACGTATATGGTATTCAGGATCCAGTTGCCGGTAGGAATACGGCATGGGTTGCAAGACCCTTGAATCCACAACATGTAATACAAAAATTTCAAGATCAAGTTTTTTTCCAAACAAAAAAGCATATTCTAAAATACGTGGAGTGTGGTCTGAATGGTCAATGGGTACCAAAATACGTTTAAATGCCTTCATGAGATCCTCCTGTTTTTGATAAGCGAACTAATGTTTAAAAATCAACCCGTTTAAAAACAAATCCGGCCACTATCTACTTTCGATAACCAAACTTATGTTTAAAAACAGACCGTGCCACCATATTTATCTGAGCCTGTGTGGTACCGCCTCCAATTTGAAACATGCGTACATCCCTTAACATACGTTCCAAGGGAAGGTCTTGGGAGTACCCATATGCACCAAACATCTGCAGGCTGTCGCTTGTTACCTCAAAAGCGGCATGGCCAGTATACGCTTTAGCCATGGATGCTTCATTCATATAGGGTAATTTTACATTATTGGGCAGGTCGCGGGCATTGCATGCAGCGCGGTGAATCAGAAGTCTGGCTGCATTCAGCTTTATTTCCGATTCAGCCATTTCCCACTGCAACCCTTGAAAGTCGCTGAGCGACCGGCCAAAGGCTTTTCTTTTTTTCATATACTCAACAGCAAGATCATGGGCTCCCTGGGCAATTCCCAGAGCGACTGCGCTGGCTCCGATTCGCTGCCCATTGTAACCATTCATTAGTTTTTTAAACCCCTGCGTCCCATCTCCTTTTACCACAACATTGTCCTCGGACACCATACAATCTTTAAAAATAAGCTCAGTTTCAGGGATACCTCTCAAACCCATGGCTCTTTCCACTCTGCCAAATGTAAACCCGGGCGTTCCCTTATCCACAAGTATGCCACCAATACCCATATCATTGCCATCTTCTATAAATCGGACAAAAATAAGGTTGGTAACAGAAACACCCCCTCCGGTAATCCAGTGTTTGGTACCGTTTATGATGTATTGATTATTTTTTTTGACTGCTGTTGTCGCAAGATCTGTCAGGGCGGTGCCTGCTTCGGGTTCGGTCATTCCAATGGCAGGTTTGTCCCCTTCATTTAACACCCGCTTTGCTACCAATTTACGCTGTTCATCTGTGCCATAGGCCATGACACATCCAAGGGCTCCCATATTTGTTTCCACAATTGCACGGGCAGTAACTCCGCAATATTTAGCTGCGGTCTCGATGGCCAGAACCGCATCAATCAGGGGACGGCCTTGGCCGCCATACTCTTCAGGTATTGTCATTCCGAGGATGTCACATTCCTGCAGTTTGTGAATATTTTCCCATGGATACTCATGATTTTCATCCCATCTGGAGGCTTTCCCCGCAAATTCATTTTTTCCAAGCTCATCCATTAAGGACACAATTTGATTTTGTTCAGCATTTAATTGAAAATCCATTTTGTCTTTCTCCTTTAAAAAAATATCCAGTTTACATTAAACGGTATCCTTTAATGCAAAGGTTTTAATTCAAGAAATAAAAAAATAATTCATCCATTATTTAAGTGTTTAAGCTGTTTAAATTTTTTAAATGTGCTTTAAAATTATTTTTTGAGTTTGCAAGAGACGTGTTGCTGCCGGAATTGTGAAACAGGATGTCAGCCTTTGGCAAGTCCCCCGGGTTAAGCAAATCAAGCTTTTTCAGTATATTTGTAAGATGTCTGATAGTCCCTTCGTTTCCATCTGCAATTTTAATATGATTTCCCAGAACATTTTTTATGGGTTTTTCAAGCAGGCCAAAATGGGTGCACCCGAAAACAATAGTTGATATTTCAGACGGGTCCAAGCCCTTAAAATATCCGGCCATACATGCTTCCAAATCTTTACCCTGGATGATCCCCTGTTCTATCATTTTGATGACATCTCTGAATGGCAGTTTCACAATATCATACCCATTGCCGAATGTTTCAATAAGCCTGGTCATTCGTTGGCTTTTAAGGGTCATTCCCGTTCCGATTACCACTATTTTACCCGGCAGTTTATAACTGGTTGCAAGTTTCACTGCCGGCTCCATACCCAAAATGGGTAAATCATATTTTTTTCTTAGGTCCGAGATTGAGACAATGGTGGCCGTGTTACAGGCAACTACAATTGCTTTGGCTCCTTTTCCAATTAAAAAATCACAGGCGTTGAAACAATATTCTTTTACCTGTTCTTCTGTCTTTAAGGAATAGGGCCCATTCCCATTATCTCCAAAATAAATAAACGCCTCATTCGGCATCATATGAACAGCCTGTCCCAGGGTGCTGACCCCTCCGATACCGGAATCGAAAATCCCTATGGGTGAATACTCTTTGCCTTTCATTTTTTTTAAGCTCTCCGTGTTTATTGTTTGGTACTTTAACCGTGAATGAAACCCATGTGTCTAGCCTGGAATTAAAGTTATCTCAAAGCCCAGTCTGCTGAATATTTGCAGGAGGTTAAGCGTTTAGCATCGAACCAAATATTCATCGGAGCGGCAGTTTCAAGCATAAAAATTGAATAATTACAATTGAACATACAATTTTAGCAGGGCAATTTTATAAGGGCAATTTCTTCAGGGCAGCTTCCATGTTATCCATTGCTTTTTCAAGATTTTCATAAGAATTGGCATAGGAAATTCTTATATGGTTGTCCCCCCAGGGTACAACTGCTATGGACGCTTCATCCAGAAGATATGTGCCTAATTCCTGTGCTGTCATTCCCAGTTCTTCAATATTGATAAAAATATAGAATGCCCCTTTGGGTGTAAATACGGAAAGACCCGGCATTTTTTGAAGACGATCCACCAACATCACCCGTCTTCTGCTGAATTCTTTACCCATTATTTCGACATCATCCTGGGGGCCTTTCAGTGCTGCTACAGCACCATGTTGAGCAAAACTTGTCGCACAGACAGTTGCATATTGATGGATTCGGATGAGACCGCCAATCAACTCTTTGCTGGAAGCTACATAACCCAGGCGCCAACCTGTCATGCAATGGCTTTTGGAAAATCCATTTAATGTGATGGTTCGCTCACGCATTCCAGGTAGGCTGGCTATGGAAAAATGTGCATATCCATCATAAATATTTTTTTCATAAATTTCATCAGATAGTACAAGAAGGTCATTTTCTACGGCTATTTTAGCCAGATCTGTCAGTGTCTTTTCTGAATAAATCGCTCCGGTGGGGTTGTGGGGCGTATTAATAACGATCATCTTTGTCTTGGATGTAATTTGGGATTTGATGTCCTCAATGCTGGGTTCAAAATCATTTTCCTGTTTCAAGGGAACAAGAATCGGAACCGCTTCTATCATGTTGGCACATTGGGCATAGGCCGGGAACGAGGGACTGGGAATAAGCACCTCATCTCCTGGATCCAAAAGGGCCATCATTGACAAGAATATACCTTCAGTTGCACCAACTGTAACAATGATCTCATCTAAAGGGTCATAAGTCAGACCATTATCCTGTTTAAATTTATCTGCAATCGCATCTCTGAGTTCGGGAATTCCATAATTGGAGGTATAATGTACTTTGCCTTTTGAAACGGCTTCCACTGCAGCATCCTTAATATGTGAAGGCGTGTCAAAATCCGGTCTTCCTATTTCCAGGTGGATAATTTTTTCACCTAGGCGTTCACGGCGGGTAACCTCTTCAACGATGATTCTGATACGCTGAAATGGAATAATATCCATTCTTTTGGCTAACTTCATTTTAATTTCCTTTAATTTTTTTTTGCCGTTTAAGGTTTTTCATTTTTTAAAAAAGCGTTATGCATGGATAAGCGCAATTAATCAGCTTGTTAAAAGAAGTTATCTCAAAACCCAGTCTAATGGATATTTGCAGGAGATTAAGCGTTTAGCATCGAAACAAATATCCGTGGGACAAGGCGGTTTCAAGCATAAGAGCTGAATAGTTACGGATACGCTTACAAAAGATTTTCCATAATCTCGTCCATTTTTCTAGCCACGATAACGCCGGCATCTTCCAGGGTATCTAATTTGGATTTGGCTGTGCCAATACCATTTGAAATAATAGCTCCGGCATGACCCATCTTTTTCTCTTCAGGAGCCCTGGAACCGGCTATATAGGCCACCACTTTTTTGGGATAACCATATTCTTTAATATACTGGGCGGCAATTTCCTCGCCAGCGCCGCCGATCTCCCCAATCATGACAACAGATTCGGTCTGATCATCATTGCGAAACATTTTTAAAATATCAATAAAATTGAGATTTTTACACATGTCACCACCAACACAGACACAGGTGGACTGACCGATTCCTTTATAGGTCATGTTGGATGCAATCTCATGGGTCAATGTGCCGCTCCTTGAGATGATTCCAACTGTTCCTTTACTGTAAATAAATCCCGGCATAACCCCAATTTTGCTTTCTCCGGGACTTATGGCGCCAATGGTATTGGGACCCAATACCTTAATACCTTCTTTTAATCCCATACGCCTGATGATCATGGCATCATGGAAAGGAATATGTTCTGTGATGACAACCACAAGGGGAATCCTGCTGGCATATGCTTCTAAAGCTGCCATGAGAGCTCCGGCAGGGGGCACAAGAATCATTGTTGCATCCACCCGGGTGTGTTTTTTTGCCTGGGCAACCGTGTCAAAAACCGGAATTCCGAAAACCTTCTGTCCTGCCTTTCCCGGGCTTACACCGCCCACGACCTTAACATTGTACTCCAGCATTTTTGAAGCATGGTATTGCCCCTGTTTACCGGTAATCCCCTGTATAATTACCCGGGTATCTTTGTTAATGAGTATTGACACGGCTTTTCACTCCCTTTTTTTCCATTTCATCAAGCAGCAGCTTTACCCCTTCTTCTGTGGTCCCAAATTTTATCAGAGGTATATTTTTAGCTTCTAAAATTGCCCATCCCTCATCCTGAGAGTGGCCTCTCATTTTAACAGTGATCTGCTGACTGGGATTTAACTCATCAATGACGTCGGAGATTCCCTGGGCCATTTCTTCACAATTGTTAATCCCACCGAAAACATTTATAAAAACGCCTTCAACCCCTGGCGTGCTCAAGACGATTTTCAATGCATCCGCTGTTTTTTTGGGTGTGGCTGAACCGCCTAGATCAAGAAAATTAACCGGTTCACCACCGTATTCAAACACCATGTCCATGGTAGCCATACCCACACCGGCACCACCGGCAATAAGCCCAATATTACCATGACCTAAACTCACATATGAAACCCCGGCATCTGTTGCTGCCTGTTCCAGAGGGTTCTCTATATCTTCTTTACCCCTATGAAAAGACCGGACTTCGGCAAGCCTGTAGAGGGCGGAATCGTCAACGTCAAATTTGGCATCAGCTGCAATGGCTGCACCGTCTGTATCTATGACAAGCGGATTTATTTCAGCGGTAATGGCATTAAATTTAAAATAACAGTGAACAAGAGCCACAAGCACCTTGGATATCTGAACCATCTTTTTCCCGGTAACTCCGGTTTTTAACACCAGGTTCATCAGATCAAAAAATTTAGGGGGATCTGCGGGATCAATAAGGTATTGAATCACCTTATCAGGATCTGAAACAGCCACCTGTTCAATATCCACCCCCCCTTGGTCTGATATAATCAGCAGAGGAGCCAGCTCACGGGGTTCAAATGTGATGCCTGCGTAAAATTCCGAATCAATGGATAATTTTTCTTCGATAAGGATTTTTGTTATTTTTTCACCACCAATATCCATGGCAAACAGCTCATTAACACAAGAAGTCAGATCTTCTCTGGTCTCGGCAAATTTGATACCGCCGGCTTTTCCCCTTCCGCCCCTGAGAACCTGACTTTTGACAGCAAGAGGAAAACAAAGCTTATCAAGGTCGGACAATTCCGGATCCCCTTTTCTGACTGTGATTCCGTCGGGAATTGGAATTCCTGCTTTCCGAAAAAGGGATTTTCCTTCAAATTCATATAATTTCATATATTATCCCAATGTTTTTTCACAATAGGCGACAGCCGCATCAAGGGCTTTCAGGTTAACTGCATGAAATTTTTTTGGAAGATGTCCTGTGATGGTTGATTTTAAAGCATCCATTGGAATCAGGTCTGTGATTTTAAGGGTTGCTGCAAGCATAACTGTGTTTGCAGACATCCTGTTTCCGCACTCATCTTCCGCAATGGTTGTTGCTGGTACTTTATAAAGATTCTTGATATTATCAGGGACATTTGTGACCAAAGATTCATCAATTAAAACCGTTGCAGTTTTAACATCCACATCAGCAAGATATTTATCAAGAGCGGCCTGGGACATAGCAACAAACACATCTGGATTGATACACTTGATGTAGTCGATTTCCTTGTCGGAAATAACCACTGCCGCCTGACAGGCACCGCCTCTTGCTTCAGGACCGTAGCTCTGGGTCTGGGCAATCTCTTTGTCATCATAGTATCCAGCTGCATTTGCCAGCATGACTGACATCAGAATAATTCCCTGACCGCCAAACCCGGCTAATTTCACTTCTTTTCTCATTTTTTGTCCTCCTGTACGGATACACAAAGTTCCGGGCATATTTGTTCACACATTCTACAAACAGAGCATTTTTCAGGATCTATTACCTGGGGAACGGAATATCCCTTGGATGTCTTTTTGTCAGACATCTCAAGGATTTTTTTTGTACAATGTTCAATACAAAGAGCGCACCCTTTACAATACATTTCATCAAAAATTATTTTTGTCATGGTTTCACCAGTATTATTATCGGTCATAAAAAAGCCAAGACCGTGAAAGGTTAAAATATTTGAAAATAGAAATCATCATTATTCAGAACCGGTTGCCCTGGCAACCATGGTTTTATAGCTGTCAGAAAACTCAATCTCTTCATCGTTGTTGTAAATGGTTCCAATCAACAGTTTTCCAGCGCGTTCCTCCTCAGTGGCCTTTTGTGCTTTTTTAACACTAATTGTATTCGATCTGAGCAGGTTCAGTAATTTTGTTGGATCAGCCATACCATGGGTGACTCTTCCCGCCTGGGTGGGGCATTGGGATAGCGCTTCCACAAGGGAGAATCCATTGTGCTCAATAGCTTCTTTTATTGCGCGGGCAAGCTGTATCGGCTGTCCCGTAGACCATCTTGCAATATAGGTCGCACCTGCTGCTTTGGCGATTTCAGTTGAGTCAAAGGGTTTTTCAGGATTACCGAAGACCGACGTTTTACTCTTTGCAATTGAAGGGGTGCAGGGAGATACCTGTCCACCGGTCATTCCGTAAATCTGATTGTTTACCAGAATCACGGTCATATCGATATTTCTTCTTGCCGTATGAATAAAATGGTTTCCACCAATCCCCAGACAATCGCCGTCACCACTGAATACAATGACTTTTCGTTGGGGATCACTCATTTTTAAGCCCGTTGCAAAGGGAAGCGTCCTGCCATGAAGAGTATGCATCACATCAGCATTGATATAAACCGGAATCCAGCCGGCACAACCGATTCCACCCACAAGACCGACTTTGTCGATGATATTCAGCTCATCAATTGCCCTTAAAGCTGCACTTAAAACTGTTCCGCTGCCGCAACCCGGGCACCATATAGAGGGAAGCGCGGATTTTCGTAAATATTTTTCACCTATGGGATTCATTTGCCTATCCTTTTTTCAATTTCAGTCATGATGTCCTGGGGTGTATGCAGTAATCCACCCAGCAAGGTCATGGAAAATACCTTTGCATTTCCGGCAACTGCACGTTGTACTTCCTGAGTCACCTGACCCATGTTCATTTCGGGAACGATTATTGTATGAACTTTTTTTGCAATCTCATTCACCTTGTTTTCCGGGAACGGCCAGATGGTCCGAATTTTCAAACAACCCACCTTTTTCCCCTCTTTTCTTAACTCTTTTATCGCTCTTATGGCTGGCCGGGCAGGGCTTCCAAAACAAACCACCGCCACTTCGGCATCCTCTAAAAACATCTCTTCACAATCATAGAGATCCTGGGCATGATCTGTTATTTTATTGTTGATTCGCCGGGTCAGCTTGTCACATACATCAGGTAAATGGCCTGCACGATTTCCGTCTTCCTTATGGAGCTGCCCGTCAATGAGAAGATTGTAGCCTTCATTGAAAGCAGGCATACCGTCAAGAAGCCCATCCGGTCCGGCCTCATAGGATTTAAAGTCTTTTTTGAGTTCTGGTTTTTTGCGTTCGATCGGCTTGAGGCCTTCGGGGATATGGACTTTTTCCCTGGTGTGGCCGATGATTTCATCGGTGAGGACATATACGGGAACCCGGTATTTCTGAGCCAGTCCAAAAGCCTTATAGGTGAGTTCAAAGGCTTCCTGACAGGTAGAAGGCATCAGTGCGATGATTTGATAATCTCCATGTGAGCCGTATTTCGCCTGGTAAATATCCTGCTGCCCGGCTGCGGTGGGCATACCTGTTGAAGGACCTCCCCGCATGACATTGATGACAACAATGGGTGCCTCAACTGTGGCAGCGTAACCAATACCTTCCTGCATGAGCGTGATGCCGGGTCCGGACGATGCTGTACAGGCAAGCATCCCGCCAAAGGACGCGCCTATTGTAGTGCAGACACTGGAAATTTCATCTTCCATTTGCATAAACACACCGTCATTAACCGGCAGTTTCTCAGCCAGCGACTCTGCAACTTCTGTTGCAGGGGTAATGGGATATCCTGCAAAGAATCGGCAACCGGCTGCAATTGCACCGTCTGCAACTGCTTCATTTCCTGGAAGAATTTTTACTTTTGTATTGTTTCCCTTTTCCATTTTATTAGTTCCGTTTTAATTGTTTAGCCCGTTAAAAGGCGTTATCTCAAAGCCCTGTCTGATGGATATTTGCAGGAGGTCAAGCGTTTAGCATCAAAACAAATATCCATCGGATAGGGCGGTTTAAAACATAAGAGCTGAATAGTTAAGTTCCGTTTTAAATATATATTGTAAATCTCAAAACCAATTTCTTTATTTCCAAACGTTTGTAAATGGTTAATTTTGAACCCTTTTACCGCATCAAATACGGAATTTCGACATAGAGTGCATCGTTGGGGCACTCCACCTCACAGGGCAGACAGAACCAACAGGTTCTGAACTTGCCAAAGGGATCACCGCATGAATAACAGCGTTGGGCTTCTTTGCGCGCATTATCCAAGTCAAAGACGCTTTGAAGTTCTTTAAAATCTCCTTTTCCCTGGCAATGATGGTTTGGCAGATTGTTTCGTTTTGCCTTGCTGCCTCTCATGGTGTCTATTTCAAAATCTGTTTCAATGGGTCCCTCATAAGCTCTACCATATTTCAGATGCTCCCCTTTAACGAATCTGTGCGCGGATTCAGCAGCGCATCGTCCTTTTGCCATGGCATCAATAATCGTTGAAGGGCCGGTGATAGCATCTCCTGCCATAAAAATCATTTCATCGGGAGTCTGCAGGGTAAGGGGATCAATCTGTGCCAAGGGATCCGACGATATGCCAAAGGTTTTGAGGAATGATGCGTCAGCTGTCTGGCCTATGGCCACGATAACAGAATCGGCATCTACTGATTTTAATTCACATGTATCAAAGGCCGGGCTGAAATTACCACAAGAATCAAAAACACTTGTACAGCGCATGAATTCAACACTGTCTAACTTGTCATCAATAAATAAAAAATTGGGGCTCCCCCAGGAGCAGGTTAAGTTTATGCCTTCAGATTTTGCAATATCAAGATCCTGCCTGATAGCGGGAACCTCATTTTCCGATTCAAGACAGACCATGGTAACGTTTTGAGCCCCCATGCGAAGGGCGGTCTGAGCTGCATCCACAGCAACATTTCCACCCCCGATGACCACAACCTTTTTACCCAGATCAAACGTTTTACCGGAACGGGCTTCTTTTAAGAAGGGCAGCCCGTGATAAACGCCGGCAAGGTCCTCTCCTTTTATATTCAGTTTTCCGTGTTCAGGGCATCCTGTTGCCACAATAACCGCCTGGAATTCATTTTTGAGCTGATCAATGGTTTTATCCTTACCAATGGCAACGCTGCAATGAAATTTTATACCCATCTCTTTCAGCATTTCAAATTCTTTTTCAAGACAGGATGATGGCAGCCTGAATTCAGGAATCGCCCAACGCAGCATTCCGCCGGGTTCTTTTTCGGCATCAAATACCGATACAGCGTGACCCTGAACCCTTAAGTCATATGCGGCCATCATACCGGCAGGTCCTGATCCAATGATTGCGATATTTTTCCCACTGTCATTTGCCATTTCAGGCAGGCGTATCTCCTTGCCATCGCAATGATCGGCCAGGTAGCGTTTCAGTCCCCGGATGGACACGGCTTCACCATCCATTTTCTTATGGTGGCAGTTCTCTTCGCAGGGATGGGTGCAGGTGCGCCCTAAAATTCCCGGGAACGGCAGGGTTTCCCTTAAAAGGGCCACGGCCTCATCTTCTTGTTCCCGTGCAATGAGTTGAACATATCCCTGGCAGTTTACCCCCAAAGGACATGCCTTTCGGCATGGGGCCAGTTTCATTCGCAAATTATCCATGATGCAGGTCTCAACGCAAATACCGCAGGTGGTGCACTTGTCCTTGTCAATAACGATATTATCTGAAAGGCTTTCTAATAGATTGGTTCTCATTATTTGTTTTCCCCCTTAAGCTTGATGATCTCTTTGTGGGAAACCCTAACATCTTCAGGTGTTTCGCCCTGGGTCAGGACAATGTGCTTTAAAAAATCCTTATCATTTTTTTCAGGATAATCGCTTCTAAGATGCCATACTCCCCAGCGGCTCTCTTTTCTTTCTTTGGAAGCCACAGCACTCATGGTGGCGCATTGAATGATATTTTCCACCTCATAAAGCTTAAACAGGTCATGCATGTCGCTCACCCTTACCATGGTATTCATTTCTTCCCGGAATCGGTCCATCCACCACAGGGCCTTATCCAACTTGAAATCATTTTTAGGCGGCCGGATATAATCGTTGATCATTCGTCTGACCTTATATTCAAATTCTTCCACAGGAATGGGATTGTTTTTTTGTGCCAGCCTTTTTTCTTTTGTCTCAATGAACCGGTCAACCTGGGCAATAACTTTTGCCAGGTCAGGTTTTACATCTTCCAGGCCGTCTGCATATTCTGTGGCATTTTCTGCAGCAATCTCACCAAAAACAAATGCGCCGGACAAATGGCCTCTTGCAACAAGAGATGTATCACCGGCAGCATAGAGACCGGGAACATTGCTTTGGGCTTTTTCGTCAACACAGACGCCGGTTAACCCATGGCCACCGCAAAGAAAGGTCTCGGTGGGCCACAGCTCAATTTCTCCGGATCTGAAATTGACGCCTCTTCCTTCATAAAACCGTTCACAAACCGGACGTTCCGTAGTAAAAAGAAGTTCTTCAATCTCCTGGATTTTTTCTTCAGGCAGATGATCCATCCTGATTCTCAAAGGCCCTTTCTCATTGTAATGATCCAGCATCATGGATTTTATGGAAGGGTGCTCTTTTTCACGATGCTCATCATAGGCTGTTAATAATTCAGCCCCCCGTGTCAGGGTGATATATAAAAGGGGTGCATTGATATCTTTTACAATATAATAGATGAGTGTATATTCAAACCCGCTCAACTCAGCACCTGCTTTATATGCAAGACAATATCCGTCTCCAGTATTACCGGGAAAGTCGTATACCCCATAGAGATTTCCACTGTTGGGAAGACCGAATCTTGCCGTTCCGCCGGCACTTAAGATGACCGCCTTGGCATTACAGACAAAATTTTCACCGGTCCTGACATTCATTCCAATGGCGCCTGAAACCCTTTCACCATCTTTAAGCAGCTCTACCGCCATCGTCCGGTTGGCAACTTCAACTCCCATTTCCAATGCCTTGTTTGCCAGTAGGGTTTTGAGTTCAGGTTCTTTCATGGTAACCGCAAACCTGCCCTTGGGATGCACCTGCAGGATTTCATGGTCACCATTCTCATCCACCGGAAAACAAACCCCCCATGATTCCAGCTTTTTCATCATGTCATGGCTGCGTTGAGCCATCAATAAACTGACCGGTTCGTCCATGATTCCATCACAGGCCATGCGATTGGATTCAACATACAACTCAGGGGATGCAACACCGGGAATCGAGACAATATTTAGGGCGTCCATTCCGCGGGCAATACAGCCTGAATATTTCAAATCCCCTTTTTCAAAAATCAGAACTTTTTGATCGGGATTCATCTCCTTTGCCCTTATGGCAGCCATTATTCCGGCACTGCCACCACCTATGATCAGAACATCGGCGTCAACAACCGGATAATCAAGATTTTTCATTTTTTACCTCTGGCATTTGGTATAACCCTATTTAGAAAGCCAATCTTTCTTTTAATGGTTTTCAAATTGAAACATATAAATATTTGTATACATAACTATACCTCTAATTTTTGTTTGTCAATTAAAAATTACCCTTGGGGCTAAATTAAATTTAGAGGGATTTTAGCGGTGCATAACAGGGTGGGAAAAGGTGTTTTTCTATAAATAATGTGATAAATAAACGATTAGAATGAAATAAGACAACTTGCTGTTATAAGGCGTTTCAATGCAAAAATGTAAGGCCAACTCTGCCATCTTGGATATTTTTTTGGGGAAAAGTCACCCAAATAGATCAGATCACTACTACCAGTTTTTGTTCATCTGTTAGACAAAAGGTCTCCCTATATTCATATGGTTTATTTTTATAGGTAAAAGACATCATTTCAATAAACAAAAGATGTTTCCCGACATTGACTTTAAGCAAATCAGCAATTTTTGTATCCGCGGCAGAGATACTGATCAGTTTTTTATTGGAAATAGTGGTTATGCCGTATTCTTTTTCCAGTAACTGATATAAAGTGATATCCTTGCAAAAATCGCTCTTTAAATTTTCCAGATTGGGAAACAATTTCCAGGGCAGGTAGGAAATGCTGTAAAGCACGGGCACACCCTTTAAAAGGAATAGCCGTTTTAATTCATATAGATCTTGGTTTACACTGATTTGAAGGTTTTTATTAAATTCCGGGATGCCTTTAATTTGTTTCATCCCGATAAGTTTAATTTTAAGCCTGGCTTCTTCTCCCCTGAAATCTTTTTGAAGTCTGTAATATCTAAGACTTCCCCGCCGGAGAGTTGTTCCGGCAACAAAAGTTCCTTTTCCCTGGATACGGTAAAGATATCCTTCATTAACCAAATTAAGAAGTGCTTTTTTTATTGTGCCGGGACTTAATCCATGTGTTTTCGAAAGTTCTCTTTCAGTGGGTATACTTTCCCCCGGAGCCCATCGACCATCTTCTATCTGCTTTTTTATTTTCTTTTGGAGCTGAAAATAAACAGGCATTGGATCGGCATCATTTTTTTTTATCATATCTTATTCGCCCTAAAAGGATAGTTATTGTAAATTCCATGTTTTTAACAGCCATTGCAAATTAGAAACACGGGAACCCTTCACCTCCATTAACGTACCGCTTTCAAGTCCGGATATCAATACCGGACGATTGGCAACCACCAGCCTGGACTGGTTAATTGGAACAATGTAAAATCTTAATGTTTCAATTTCCCGGTTCATTTCATCCACCACCATCCATTTGCCGTCTCTGGTCGTTCTTTCAGGAAAACTGACAGGCAGTCCACTCCCGGAAGATTCGAACCGCGTATCAATCGCATGCAGCCTGGATCTGTTATCAATGGAGAATCGGCCTTCTACCAGGATTAACTCGTTGGAATGCCTATAGCCAAGCGTGATGACATCCCCGGGAGTAACCCGTACAACAGCTATTTTTTGGTTCCCTTTTTTGGGAAGCAGTACTTCAACAATTTGGACCTGCCACACTGCCGCAAATAACAGCAGCATGGTAATAGTTACAACCAAAAAGAAAATATGACCTTTTTTCATTCCAGCCTATATACGGTTTTTTGGATCATGCAGCTGCTATACTGTCCATTGTTTTTTTCCTATATTTCTGCAAAAAGAAAATGGCCGCCATGATTGATATAGCCACTATGTTTGTAAAGTGTTGATTGAGATCGATAAAACCAAAATTGACGCCTGATGGGCTCACCAGGAGAAATGCAATTATCAAAAACAAAAATCGTTCCCAGACATAGGTCTTTACGATAAAAAATCCCTGGATAAAGACAGACCAGCAAAACATTCCCACAATTGACACGGGAATAATATACAGCAGCTCACCAATACTTGTATTAAACATTAAAAGTTTTGGATTATAAATAAACATGAACGGTAAGGTAAACGCTGCCAGGTCCAGTCGGAATGACTTCCACCCTGTTTTGATGGGGTCTGAACCTGCTATTCCCGCGGCAGCATAAGCGCATAAGCCTACCGGCGGTGTGTCATCAGCCACAATGCCATAGTAAAATACAAACAGGTGAATCGCAACCAGGGGCAAACCCAGGTTCATGTTACCGCTCAGCATCAATATGGCCGGTGCAGTCATTGAAGCCATGATGATATAAGTCGCAGTTGTGGGAAGCCCCATACCCAGAATAATGCAGGCAAAAACAGAATACAACAAAGTTAAGAACAGGCTTCCACCGGCCAGATAGCTGATAAGCGTGGCCATTTTAAGGCCCAGCCCGGTTAAGGTAACAACGCCTATGATGATTCCACAGCAGGCACAGGCTGCAGCAACACCGGCCATATTTCTCGCACCGGCTTCAAGGGTGCCTAAGAGTTCATCAATGGTCCGGCGTCTGAAAAATCCTTTGGGCTGTTTCTGGTACTCTGGATAAGCAGGGTCAACTGTTTCATTCTTTCCCGCACTTACACTCGGGAAAAAATATTTTACCCTTAAAAAATTATTAAAAACAGCAATTAACCCACCGGCCAGAATTGCCCAGGATGCAGAAGTAGATGGCGTCCAGAAAAGAATTAATAACAGGAATATCAAAACCACCAGGGGAATGAGAAAATGGGAACCGGCAATTAATGTTTTAAAGAACGGGGGTGTCTCTTCCTTTGTCATACTCCTGATATTATGTTTCAGCGCCTCTAAATGTACAATGGAAAAAATGGCAGTATAGGACAGTATAGCGGGAATAAACGCTGCTTTAACAACTTCAAAATAGGAAATTCCGATCATTTCAGCCATGATAAATGCAGCTGCCCCCATGATGGGCGGCATGAGCTGCCCATTGGTTGAAGCGGCGACCTCCACCGCCCCTGCCGCATGGGGTTTGAATCCGATTTTTTTCATGAGCGGAATGGTTAAGGCACCAGTGGTGACCGTATTGGCAATGGAAGAACCTGAGATGGATCCCATGGCGGCCGAGGCCACAACTGCGGCCTTGGCAGGGCCCCCTCTAAAGCGGCCCATGGAGGCAAAAGACAGATTGATCAGATACTCGCCGGCTCCGGTTTTATCCATCAAAGCACCAAAAAGAACAAACAAAAAAACAAATGTGGCAGATACCCTGAGGGGAATCGACCACAGCCCTTCTCCTGACATGAAAATATGGTCAACGATACGGACAACCCTGAAACCTCTGTGAGCCAGTTCTCCGGGAAGATACGGCCCGAAATATGCGTATAATAAAAAAATAAATGTGATTATTGGTAACATGGGAGACACACTGCGACGGGTGGCTTCCAGGATGATCATCAGTAATATCCCGCCGATGATGACGTCGTAAACTTGAGCATCACCTCCGGCGTTGACCCAGTGGTCATAATTGGCAAAAACGTAGATGGCTGATATCCCACCCACAATCGCAAGAATAATATCCGGTATGGTTAATCCTTTCCGTGCGGATTTTTTTGAAAACGGAAAACATAGAAAAACCAGAACCATGGCAAAAAAGAGATGAATGCTCAATTGCTGGTATCCGGGCAGTTCACCAAAAAAGCCGGTGTAAAGTTGAAATACAGACATGGTAATGGCAAACCAGCGGATAAAAAACCCCATTTTCCCAGATAAAACCCGTGACCCGGTTTCTGATTCCTGTGCCAAGCGTAAGCTGTCTTCTACGTTTTGTTTTTCGTTTTCCTGCGACATATGTCCTCCTGAACGCCAATTTGAGATTTATCTTTTCTGACAATTGATCATATGGAACCCATTTAATGAATTGTCAGAAAAGATAAAAGTAAACCGGGGCAACGGCTAACATCACCCCGGCTCATTTTTACAATTTACTTGATAAGTCCTATTTCTTTATAATATTTTGCAGCACCGGGATGTAAAGGAACACTCATTCCCAGCAATGCTTTTTGAGCATCCAAACCCTTGAATTTAGCATGGGCTTTTTTGATTTGATCCAGATCACCCCAAATAGCTTTAACAACAGAATATACAACATCTTCTTCAAGGTCTGCGCGTGCAGCCATCATGGCCATAACCGCAATTGTCTGAACAGGTTTGTCAACTCCCTTGTAGAGCCCTGCAGCGATTGTGTCTTTTGCATAAAAGGCATATTTTTTCAGAAGTTTTTCAGCATTTGGACCTTCAATGGGTACAATGTGTGAAGGTACTAATACATGGGTATCAATGATATGGGCAGCAGGAGCCGCAGTTGTATTAAAATATGCATCAAGACGGCCGTCTTTCATGTAGTCGGAAGCCTGTGAAGATTTTAACTGCTGTACTTGGAGATCTTTCTCGGAAAGTCCCCAGGCAGCCAGTATCTGTTTTGCATTTTCAGCAGTTCCAGAACCCAATGGTCCTATGGAAACTCTTTTGCCTTTAAGATCGGCAACAGAACTTATGCTGGCAGCATTTCTGGCCACAATTTGAATCGTTTCAGGATAAAGCGTCATGCAGCCCAAAAGATTACTGATGGGTTTTTTAAACATTTGTTCACCATGGTATGCATAGGAAGCAATATCATTTTGAAGCAAAGCAAAGTCAGTATCTTTGTTTCCGATGAGTTTAGAGTTTGCAACTGATGCACCAGAAGATTCAGCTGTAACTTTAATATTCTGCGCTTTTAAATGTTTCCATGCAACTCTGGAGACTGCACCGGCAAACGGATAATAGGCACCTGTTACCCAGCCTGAGGCAATTGACAAATAGCGACGTTGAGCTGCATAAACCGATGGAATGGCCAGGCATAATGCCAGGACAATGACAATAGTTGTTAGTACGCGTTTCTTGGTAACCATGTTTTCTCCTTCTTGATTAAAAATTTTGACTCAAATGACAAATTAACATTATACTCAGTCCGGTGAAACCGTTCTGAAAGATAAAGTGATTCAGTAAATTTGTTATACCACCTCCCTTTACACAATTTTAATTCATTGAATTGTTTGAAATTGTTAAATATTCAAATAGTTATAACCCCAATTATTTTCATTAAGTTTTCTTTTATCCTGGGGGTTAAATTGAAATATATAAATATTTGTGTATATAATTATATAGCCCGATTTTGTTTGTCAATAAAAAAAACAAAAAATTCAGAGAGCCAATTAGGAACAAAATTGTTATTAAAGATAGAAGGCAATTAATTGTAAAAAACAGTGCGTTTTCTATATTAAAGCATGATTATGTGTTGTAATGATAAGGTGTGAAAATTTATAAAATACCGAAACACAAGTTTGTTATTGACAACTTAGATTTGGATTTAATATAGCTCCACACAATAAGCTAATATTGTCAAAAAATCAGTTTTTTTATTCGTTCATATAAATAAGGCAAACATGGAAAAATTAATTATTACCGTTGCACCCACCGGATCAATCCCCACAAAAAAAAACAATCCGCATGTTCCAATAAGTCCGGATGAAATTATTCAAACAGGAATCTTATGTGAGAAAGAGGGCGCTTCCATCATCCATATTCATGCCCGCAATCCAGTTGATGAATCGGCATCAACAGATTTTCAGATTTTTAAGGACATCTATGAAGGTCTTAAAAAGGAAACAAACCTGATCCTTCAGATTTCCACGGGTGGAAGAGCAGGGATGGAGTACGAGAAACGAAGTGAAAGGTTATCTCTGTCACCTGAAATGGCCAGCTTAACAACAGGCTCTGTTAATTTTCCGACATCTGTATATACCAATAGTCCTGATCTTATTTGTGCTTTGGCCAAAGATATGAAAACCTATGGCATAAAACCTGAAATCGAAGTCTTTGACGTAAGTATGATTCAAAATACCCTTGATCTGGCAGACCAAGGTATCATGGCTAACCCCTTACATTTTGATTTTGTCATGGGGTTAAAGGGTGCTATTCCCGCAACAATAGAAAATCTGGTCCACCTTAAAAACAGCATCCCTAAAGGATCAACATGGACGGTGGCCGGGATCGGGGCAAACCAGCTGCCCATGTCTGCCCATGCCATAAACATGGGTGGTCATGTGAGAGTGGGGCTTGAAGATTGCATTTATTATAGCAAAGGAAAGCTTGCTTCCAATGAACAGCTGGTAACACGTATCGCCCAGATAAGCGGAATAATGGGCAGAAAAATAGCAACACCGGATGAAGCAAGAAAAATCCTTGGTTTGATTTAAGCTGCCCCGGCTTGATTATAATTGGCCGTTAGATAAATTCTATAAGGTTAGATAAATTCTATATGATGTGATTAATTCACTAATAAAATAAAAGGCAAGAAAAATGGTAGAAATCCCCGGAAATGTTTTTCCAAGACGAATAGATAAACCTCTTCCCATGGCGAAAAAAGCCCATGGCATTTATATTGAAGATGAATCAGGCAAACAATACATGGATGCCAGCGGAGGGGCTGTTGTTGTTAATGCGGGCCATGGCAGGGAAGCCATTGCAAAGGCCATTTATAATCAGGTCCTGTCCCATGATTATATCCATCCCACCATGTTTGCATCAAAACCGGTTGAGTCGCTTGCCACATGCCTCGCAAATAAAGCACCCAAAGACATCAACCGGTTCTATTTTTTTTCAGGCGGGTCAGAAGCCAATGAGGCAGCCATAAAACTTGCCCGGCAGATTCATATTGAAAAGGGCAATGAGACCAAATACCGCCTCATTGGAAGATGGAAGTCATATCATGGGTTAACACTGGGTTCCCTGGCAGCCATGGGAAGGACAAGTTTTAAAACCTATTTTACCCCTCTGTTAAAAGAGAATCTGCATATCCCTGCGCCCTATTGTTATCGATGTGCCTATGGCCTTACATATCCCTCATGCCGGTTGAGATGCGCCATGGCACTTGATGAGATGATTGAAAATGCAGGACCTCAAACCATTTCAGCCTTTATAGCCGAAACGGTTCCAGGAGCCACCATAGCTGCCTGTTTTCCACCAAAAGAGTATTTAGATACTATTTCTAAAATTTGTCAGCATCATGATGTACTTCTTATTTTAGATGAGGTAATGTGTGGTATGGGCAGGACAGGCGAATGGTTTGCCTGCAATCATTTTGATGTTGTGCCGGATATACTAACCCTTGGCAAAGGGCTTGCCGGAGGAGTCATGGCACTTTCTGCCTTTGGGGTTAAAGAAAGCCATTTTGAAACGATCAAGAACAATAGTGGTGGTTTTATGCATGGCGGAACCTTTACTCACCATAGTGTTGCGGCGGCGGCCGGACTTGCTTTATTTGACATCCTTGAACAGGAAAAACTGGTTCAAAGAGTGAAATTAAAGGGTGAAAAATTAGGGGATTTACTTAAAAAACATTTGTTGCCCATACCCCAGGTGGGAGATATCCGGGGTAAGGGCTTTATGTGGGGCATTGAGATTGTAACAGATAAAAAGACACGGCAGCCTTTTAAACGGTCACTAAAAATTGTGGAAGGTATCTGGGAAAATCTTTTTGACAGAGGCTATATTGTCTACAAATCAAGCGGTCTTGCCGGTGTTGATGGAGATGCCCTTGTCATTGCTCCGCCCTATATCATAAAAGATGATGAGATGGAAATTTTAGTCAAGACAATAAAATCCGCAATGATTGAATTTTTTAAATAAGTTTTATTTTATAAAAAATCTGAATTTTTTAAGGAGCTACATATGCCTGAATTAGCCTATCTTAACGGGGTCATACGCCCCATTGAAGAGACCTATGTCCCCATTGAGGACAGAGGGTATCAGTTTGGAGATGCTGTTTATGAATTTATAGCCAGTTACAATGGAAAACTTTTTTGTTTAACCGAACACCTGGATAGGCTGCAGAAATCCATGGAAGGGCTGTCATTCCCAAAACTGGACAAAGGGTTTATTGAAGCTGCTGTTCACGATCTTTTTAAAAAGGCCCAAATGCAAAGAGCCGGACTTTATATACAGATTTCAAGGGGGGTAGCACCAAGGGATCATGCCTGGAACAAAGATATAAAACTGCAGTTTTTAATGACTATAAAAAAAGTGAATGAGCTGGATCCGAAAATACGGGAAAAAGGGATAGACATCATTACAGTGCAGGATGAAAGGTGGTCAAACTGTGATATCAAAACCGTCCAGATTCTTTCCAATGCTATGGCAAAGCAAAAGGCCAAAGATCAAGGCGCCTTTGATGCCATTTTCGTTTCAAAGGATGGCATCGTAAGGGAGGGAACAAGTTCTAATTTTTTTTATATCAAAGATAAGAGTGTTATTACCCATCCGTTGACAAAAAATATTCTTCCGGGGATAACAAGAATGGTGGTAATGGATCTTGCCCGTGATTTAGGCTTAAAAGTAGAAGAAAAACTTTTTTCTAAAACAGATATTTTTTCTGCAGATGAAGCCTTTTTAACCGGTACGGTTACTGAAATATTAGGGATAAAACAGATTGACAATGTATCCATAGGTAAAGGTGAAACAGGAGAAATAACAAAAAAGCTTTACAAGGCTTTAAGAGAGAAAGCAAAATAGAAACCATCTATGCCACATCTTAAAAATACCAGATTCTCCTCTCAAACCATCTGTAAGATCCTTGCGGCAGCTCGGTTGATTTCAAAGGATCAGGCCCTGGATCTTTTAAAAAAAGAGGCCGGTGTAAAGCATATTCTTTACAAACAAAAGATCGCCAAAAAAGGGGATCAGGTATCAAAGAAAAACCTGGCCAATCAAATTTCCTTTATTGATGTTCTATTGTATTTAAAAATACAGAGGGCAGACGATCCTGTAAAACGGTTAGATGAAGATTTGATTTATAAAACCCTGGCTGCATCCTGGAAGATCCCCTATAAAAAAATTGATCCCCTGGAGCTTGAATTAAACCTTGTGACAGGCATGATTTCTAAATCATTTGCCAAAAAATATTTATTGCTGCCCCTTTTTATCGAGGAGGGCAAATTGATTGTTGCAACACCTGACCCATTTAATTTTGAGGCCATCAAAGATGTGGAAATGGTATCAAAATTGAAAGTAAAGACGGTTGTCAGTGCAAAATCAGATATTGAAAAATTCATCAATGAATTTTATGGATTCAGGTATTCCATTTCTGCGGCTGAAGATCTGTTTTCAAAACAGGGGTTTGATATAGGCAACCTGGAACAATTTGTAAACTTGAAAACAGGAGATGCGTCATCATCACACGAGCAACATATTGTTAACGCGGTGAACCATCTCTTTTCCTATGCCTTTGACCAGAGAGCCTCAGACATTCATGTTGAACCCAAACGCGATATCTGTCTTGTCCGCATGAGAATCGACGGGGTGCTCAATACCGTATATAAACTTCCCAAAAAGCTTCATGCGGCTGTGGTGAACAGGATCAAAACGCTTTCCAGGCTGGATATGGCTGAAAAAAGAAGACCCCAGGACGGCAGGATCAAAATTGCAAAGGATCAAACAGAAGTTGAAATCAGGGTTTCAACAATTCCCGTGGCATTTGGTGAGAAAGTGGTTTTAAGAATTATGGATCCTGATGTGGTTTTTCAGGATTTGGAAAATTTAGGATTTTCCGGCAATGATTTTAAGAAATATAAAAATCTGATTAACAAGCCATTTGGTATCGTCCTTGTAACCGGACCGACAGGTTCGGGAAAGTCAACTACGCTGTATTCAAGCCTGCGAATGCTCTCTTCTCCCAAGGTCAATATCACCACCATTGAAGATCCTATTGAAATGATTTACGAACAGTTTAATCAGATTGCCGTGCAGCCGGCGATTAATGTGACCTTTGGCTCAGTCCTTAAAAATATACTCCGCCAGGACCCGGATATCATAATGGTGGGAGAAATCAGGGATCTTAAGACTGCCCAGGCTTCTGTTCAGGCCGCTTTGACAGGCCATCTTGTCCTTTCCACACTCCATACAAACGATGCCGTGTCAACCATTTTCAGACTGCTTGACCTTGGAATCCCTCCCTATCTGATACAATCATCATTAAACGGGGTTGCGGCACAGAGGCTGGTCAGAAAAATATGTCCCTATTGCGCCCAGGAATTTGAGATGTCTATAAAAGAGCTTGCAGACCTTGGCCTTAGAATTAAGCGTCAGGGACCTGTCCGGCTTAAGCATGGTAAGGGATGCATGGAATGCCGGAATACAGGATACAGAGGGCGCACCGGGATTTATGAAATTATGCCCTATTCAGAATCTCTAAAGGAACTCACAAGAAAAGGTGCAGGAATGGAAAAGCTTAAGGAAAAAGCACTGGAAGAAGGGCTTGTTCTTTTAAGACAAAACGGCATTAAAAAAATGCTGCAGGGCCAGACCACCTATCAGGAAATTTTAAGATTGACCGGAGAATAGTTAGTG
>CAYVZG010000009.1:2741-6333 GCA_964455805.1 uncultured Desulfobacula sp. | reverse complement strand
GGATAGATAGCATATTTTGAAGACAAAATCATGACAGTTGATGCGATCTTTTCCGTGTGAAGCACAATTAATTTGCCAGATACCAAATTTTCAAGTTGAATGGGTTTCTTTTTTTTAATAGGCCACCGTGAAGTGGTTTTGATTTCATTTTTTCTCAGAATCGAGTATATCTGTCCGGGTTTAACCGTTGCGCTGCCGGCATCAATAAAAGCGATCACAAAGTCATTTATCATGAGATGATTGTCCACGGAACAGACCAGTCTTGCGTCTATGGGTGCAGGATTGTTTTCAACTGTTAAAACCTTATCCCGCTCATAGTATTCCATAATCATATCACCCTTATTTACTGGCCGGTATGCATGGGTTATGATACCAATGGCATAGTCATTTTTAAGTTCAGATATTTTAACCTGGGCCTTTATAAGATGTTTTACCGCTTTAAACAGGTGTTGGTTGATTTCTTCTTTTACGTTACGGGTGGTAAAAATATGATAGGTCCTGCCGGCAATCAATTTGTTGTTGGCAGACGGTTTAATATAGACAATATCATTGGCAGACATCATCAGATTATTTTCTTTTTCTTTTATGATTTTGCCAAGAGAGGGCACAGCCGTTTTTTTAAGAAATCCTAAATGATCCATTTTGGAAAAAGAAAAAGAGGTCTCAATTTTAACAGGAACCTTGTTTTTTGAAGGGGTTTTTGGTGCCACAGGTTTCATAGTAGATTTGCCCTTTAAAAAAACCTGGATTGTTTTACCCGGATATATCCAATGGGGATTTTTGATATCCTTATTTATCTCCCAGAGCCCGGGCCAGTCCCATTGGGAAAAATAGAATCTTTCAGATAAATCCCACAAGGTATCCCCTTTTTTTATGGTGTAATAAAATCCTGAGTCTTCTCCGGGTGTAAATTTGCTTTCCTCTTGGGCAAACCCGGCTGAACAAAAAGAAAGTCCTCCGAAAATCAACATAAATAGGGCAGTCATTGTTTTTTTAGCTGACATATTCCACTCCTGGCAGGTTTTGGTTGTTCCTGAATTCTTGACTTTATTTAACCGCCTGTTCTATAAAAAGTCAAGAATAGTTGCGATTATAAAGGGATTGGATTGAAAATGAAACACATTGCAAACCTGCTGTTTGAAGTGAGAATACTAAAAGACATTGTTAGATCCGGATATGCATTTTTAGGATCTGGTAAGGAAAGTATTGCTGAGCACAGTTTTATGACAGCCTTTATCTGTTTTGCCATGGCAAAAATGGATACGGATATTAATGCTGAAAAGCTTGTGACAATGGCCCTTGTTCACGATATTGCCGAGGCAAGAACAGGCGATTTTAATTATGTGGAAAAAAAATATTCAACAATTGATGAAACCAAAGCTATTTCCCATTTAATAAAAGATCTGTCTTTTGGTGATGATATAAAAAATCTGATGGAAGAATTTAATTTAGGAGAAACAAAAGAGGCAAAGCTGGTAAAAGATGCGGATCAGATATCTTTTATTCTTGAATTAAAAAAAATGGATGATACAGGATCTAAAGGCCCTGAGAAATGGCTGCCTGTTGTCCTTAAAAGACTTGAGACTAAAACAGGAAAAAAGATAGCACAAAGTATCATGGAAACCCATTGGGATGAATGGTGGATGAAGGATTATTCAGAATAAAAAAACGATTTATCCAGTTTTTCTTTTTCAACTGCCACAATTTTTTGAAGATCTTTATGGGGAATATTTTTTTTCATGCCCGGGCAGGAGTTGGCCATGGCATCCCAGTTTTCAGGATGATCAAGAATTGCTTGAATAAAGGGCCAGGCTTTGCACATATAGGGCTTTACAGGATGAATCGTACATTGCTTGGTTTTGTCAAAAAAAATGCAATACCCGTCCTTTCCCAGGGTTAAAACATGCCGGGAGCCTGATTTATCACAATATCGGGCAATAAATTTATCCGGATCAAAACCAATAAATGTTGAGATATTGATAACATCCTGGCTTGTGACATAAGTGCCTCCAAATCCTTTGCAGCATTCTCCGCAAAGTTGGCATTCGAAGATGTCAGAGGGCTTTTTTGCTTCAGGCATTATATCTTTTTTCCATTGCTTTTTGCATGGTCAGCTGGTCAATATACTGCAAATCTCCTCCCATGGGGATACCCGAAGCGATCCGTGTGAGTTTGACCGTGGTTTTTTTAAGTTTTTCAAGGATATAGGATGCTGTGGCTTCGCCTTCAACATTGGTTTTGGTGGCAAGGATAATTTCTTTTGTTGTGTCTAAAGCCGCTCTTTTAAACAACTCTTTAATTCTTATATCATCCGGGCCAATACCGTCAATGGGAGAAAGTACGCCTCCCAATATATGATAGGTCCCAAAAAAGGCATTTGATTTTTCTATGGCAGCCATGTCTGCTGGATTTTCCACAACACAGATACTGGATTGATCCCGTTGCGGATCAAGACATATCCGGCATTTATCTTTATCACTTAAGGCAAAGCAAACCGAACATATTTGAATCCGTTTTTTCAATTCAATAATGTCGCCTGCCAGTGTTACCGCTTCATGGTTTGGGGCATGGAGAATGTGCAAAGCAAGTCTCTCCGCTGTATTTTTCCCAATTCCAGGAAGCGTTGACAGGCTGCTAATCAGCTTTAAAATAGGTTCTGGATAATGATTCATGGGTGTTTACATACCTGGAATATTGAGTCCTCCGGTAAGCTTGCCCATTTCAGATGATACCATTTCCTGGGATTTTTTTAAGGCATCATTTACGGCCGCCAAAACAAGGTCCTCAAGCATTTCAATATCTTCCGGGTCAACAACTTCCTTTTCAAGAACAATGGATTCAATTTTCTGACCGCCGTTGGCAATTACCTTTACCATACCGCCGCCGGATGAGGCTTCAACCGTCTTTTTTGCCAGCTCTGCCTGTGTTTTCATCATTTTTTTTTGAAGATTCTGGGCCTGTTTCATCATGGCATTCATATTTTTCATAATCTTAGTACTCCTGTATTAATAATTAATTATTTCACCATCAAACATTTTTTGGGCTTCAACAACAACAGGGTGGTTAAAGGCCGCTTGTCTGACTTTGTTTCTATTTTTTTTTTTGTCAAATTCTGTCTTAGAACCGGTCGTAACTTTTGCGGGAACCCGCTTTATCGTCAGTTTTTTTCCCATAAACTGCTTGCACAGATGTTGCAATTCACCCTGTTTTTTTTCAAGTCTTTTTTTATCAAAGGAAGACCCGTTTTTAAGCTCAACAATAATTTCATCCGTGTGAGTTCCAATGACCCGGGCTTTTGAAAAAAGGGCAAATATAAATGGATGGCTTGGCTCTATTTTATTCAAAAATGCCTGCCATGAAAGGGGTGTATTGTCTTTATTCTCTTTGGGTGAAGACTGTATTTTAGATTTAAATCCGTGCTCCGGCCGTGATTCTTTCACAGCTGAAGTGTCCTTTTTTTTATGCAAAGATGGATTTGTAAAAGCGTTCTGTGCAGGATCCAATCCCTGCGGTTCATCTGAAGATGTTAATACAGACCCATTAGATCCACCGGGGTTAGGATTTGTCTGCTTTGATTTTACCGGATTAGATT
>CAYVZG010000009.1:0-2641 GCA_964455805.1 uncultured Desulfobacula sp. | reverse complement strand
GGATTAGATTCTATTTGGCCTGAACCCATTTGGCTGGGTTTTACAGGGTTTGAATCTATTTGCTTGGCCAAGATGTCAAGTTTTGTGATGATATTGTCAATCTGGGCGCCCGGATTGATTTGAAGCAGTCTTAAAAGGACCATCTCAATAGCCGTTCGGGTATGGGAACAATATTTAATCGTGGATTCCTCTTTTAAGAGGATTTGCAAAATAGTATTAATAAAGCCGCTGGACAATGGTGTTATAGTATTAAATATTTTTTCTTTTTCAGCATCTGTGATATTGACAGAAGCGCTTTGCTTGCCACAGAGTTTTATGACATTCAAATTTCTGAAATGGGCAATAATATCCGTATAAAATTTTTTCAGATCAATTCCAGAGTCATTTATCTTTTCAATTATCTCTATAAGCTGAGTCCCATCATTTTCAAAGATCGCATTTGATATGTCATGCATGACTTGCACGTCCTGAATTCCAAGGCTGTCTAATACATTATCTGGTCTGATTTCCTTGGTGGTGGCCGCTGATAAAACCCTGTCCAGAAGGCTTAAGGCATCTCTAATTGACCCGTCAGCTTCCTGGGCAATCAAATCAAGGCTTTGCCTTTCAAGAATGAAGTCTTCATTTTTGCAAAGATCCTGTAAATGATTTGAAATCTTTTCCAGGGAAATTCTGCCCAGATCATGGCGTTGACATCTTGAAAGAATGGTGGCGGGAATTTTGTGCACTTCTGTTGTTGCAAAAATGAACATAACATGTTCAGGAGGTTCTTCAAGGGTTTTGAGCAGAGCATTAAAAGCAGCTGTGCTAAGCATGTGGACTTCATCAATTATATATATTTTATATTTTGTTGATGATGGCATATAAGTGACATTCTCCCTTAAGTCTCTTATTTGATCCACACTATTGTTGGATGCCCCGTCAATTTCAAAAACATCAGTGCAATGCCCATCAATAATGTCTAAACAAATTTTACATGTGTTGCAGGGAATGGGAATCGGCCCTTTTTTACAATTCATTGCCTTGGCTAAAATCCGGGCAATGGTTGTTTTTCCGGTGCCCCTGGGTCCGGTGAAAAGGATGGCATGGGCAACCCTGTCATGGAGAATTGCATTGGAAAGGGTGGTGGTGACATGAGGTTGACCAACAACGTCATCAAATGTCTGGGGCCTATATTTCAGTGCTAATACTTGATATGACATCTTAATATTAATATGACCATTTATGATCAGTGGCGGAGAGGGAGGGATTCGAACCCTCGGTACCCGGTTAGGATACACACGCTTTCCAGGCGTGCACCTTCAGCCGCTCGGTCACCTCTCCTCATTAAATTAATTCCAGGCAAAGTAGTATCTTTTTGGTATTGTGTCAAGTTTTAAACCGCTTTAAAAAGGGAATTATACTCTTTGGTATACCTATTGTCAAAACCATAAACGTAAAAGGGAGGGGCTGTGGTAACAGAGTTTCCTTTTTGTTTTGTGGCTCCAAAAATGACAAGTTTGGCAGGTTCGTTTTTTTTTATGTGGATATATCTGATGAAATGAAGAAAAAGATGATTTTTTTCCATGGTTAGCATACATTCAGATAAGCGTTGTGCCGGAAAGATAAAATATAACCTGCCCTGCTCTTTGAGCAGCCTTGTTGAACATTCTAAAAGCAGGTCAATATCAAGACTGATCTCATGGCGGGCAACCGCTTTTTGGGAACTCGGATTAAGCCTGCCAGATCCTTTTTTCTTATAGGGAGGGTTTGAAACAATAATGTCCGCTTTCCCGTTTATATCTGAAATATTTATATTTTTAATGTTTTTGTGAATAATATGAATCGTATCTTCAAAGTGATTGTCAGCCACATTTTTTTTTGCAAATGTTGCCAGGCCTTTTTGGATTTCAATACCCGTGATTTGAAGGCCGGAATATTTTGAAGCAAAAATTAAAGGTATGATTCCGCAGCCACATCCAATGTCAATAATTTTATCACCATTGATGGGTTTGATATGGGCGGCAAGTATAAAGGGATCCATGGAAAAACGATATCCCTTTTCAGGCTGGGAAACATTTATTTTTTCGCCGAATAGATATTCAGCTGAGAATTTTTCCAATTTTAAACCGGAGGTGCTTGACCAATGACCGGTCAAGCTTTTTGTTGATATTCAAAATCATTTCTTTTTCTAGGAATTTGAGCTGATGAATCCATGCTGAGCTTGAAACGTTTACAATCAATATCCCGTCTTTAAAAGAATTTGGTTTGGCATTCATGGCAATGGGTTTTCCCACAGCCCCATCCCAGATATCCCATATTTTTGTCATCTGGGTATCCATGGCAGGCCTGTACCGGCCAAGTGCAGATGTCAGGATATCACCGATGTGAACCAGATTATTTTTTTTCTTTTCCTTTTCCAATTAAATATACCTTAAATTTAGGCTGATTATTGTAATCCTAATGCTTAACATAATATTTGATTTGAATATAGCGAAAAAATATTTTACAATGCATATCTGCCAAAGCTCAAACAAGTCATCAGGGAAAATGGGTGGTTTTCGCCAACCACTAAATAAATAGTAAGTGTTCAGCTCGTTAAAAAAGTTATCCCAAAGCCCTGTCTGATGGATATTTGGAGGAGGTTAAGCGTTTAGCATCG
>CAYVZG010000008.1:63330-81302 GCA_964455805.1 uncultured Desulfobacula sp. | reverse complement strand
ATAACTTTGAAACGCTTTTAAAAGACAGCAAAGCAAGTAAAAATGCAAAACTGAAAATGGTAGAAGAAATCAACAAATACAAAAATGGGTTTAAGGCCTATTTGGCTGCCACGGAATCTGTAACGGCCCAGGATCAAAGTTATGAGATTCTGAGAAGCTCAGCCCACGGCATTGAAGCGGCACTGGACTCCATCCATGTCCCCGATGCCAATGCAATGGCCCTCATGATTCGGCGGCATGAAAAAGATTATCTCCTCCGGGGTAGTCCAAAATATGTAACGTCAACACACAAGGCCCTTGAAGATTTGATCCAGGCATTTAAGAGTTCGGGTGTTTTCGAAAAACACATTGTAGCCGCTGAAACTAATATTAATGCGTATAAAAAATCATTTGATGAGTTGGTGGCTGAAGATAAGATCATAAAAGCCATCACCGCAACCATGCGGGATACTGTTCATAAGATCGAACCGGAAGTGGCAGCCCTTTTTGATACAGCAATGAAAATGGCATCGTCAAAAACCGAGACCACAACCCAAATGGCAAAATCCGGGTCGAATTTTGCCATAATGATTGGGATAATTACATGTCTTATAGCCCTCATACTCGGTTTTTTTATAACGCACATGATCACAAAACCGGTCAATAAAATAGTTCATATTGCCAATGCTATTGCCGAAGGCAACCTGGACCGTGAGGTCGATATAGACCAGAACGATGAAATTGGAAAACTTGCCGAAGCATTTCGAAACATGCTGGGCAAAATTTCAGATGTGTCTTCTGAAGTGAATACCTTGACCACAAAAATTCAGAATGGAGACCTGGAATCCCGCGGCAATGCCGACAAGTTTGTCGGCGGATGGCAAAGCCTGATTCAGGGACTCAACAGTCTTGTGGATGCCTTTGTTTCACCATTCAAAATATCGGCAGAATATATGGGACGCATTTCCATTGGAGATATGCCGGAAAAAATAACAGAAGAATATAAAGGAGAGTTTGACCGGATTAAAGTCAACCTCAACCAATTGATTGATGCCACAAATGAAGTGGCCGCCGTGGCGGAAAAAATGTCAAGGGGCGACCTTGATGTGGTTGTCAATGAACGCTCAGAATCAGACAGACTGATGCAATCATTAAACCGTATGATAAAAAACTTCGGTGAAGTTGTAACCACTGTAAAGACTGCTTCAGACAGTGTGGCGGCCGGCAGCCTGGAGTTGAGTTCAACATCCCAGCAGATGTCCCAGGGTGCTTCAGAGCAAGCCGCTTCTGGTGAACAAGCCGCATCTTCCATGGAGGAGATGGCCGCAAATATTAAACAGAATGCAGACAATGCCCAGCAGACAGAGAGCATTGCCACCCAGGCAGCCGAAGATGCAGATACGGGTGGACAGGCGGTTGAGAAAACCGTTGTTGCCATGAAACAGATTGCTGAAAAAATATCAATTATCGAAGAAATCGCCCGCCAGACAAATATGCTGGCCTTGAACGCCGCAATAGAGGCTGCCAGGGCTGGTGAACACGGCAAGGGGTTTGCGGTTGTGGCCGATGCCGTGAGAAAACTTGCAGAAAGGAGTCAGACTGCCGCCGGAGAGATTAGCAAATTGTCCTCCACCAGTGTGGATATTGCTGAAAATGCCGGCAAGATGCTGAACAAAATCGTACCGGATATCCGGAAAACATCAGAACTGGTCCAGGAAATCAATGCTGCGTCTTCAGAACAGAATACCGGCGCCACCCAGATTAACCTTGCCCTTCAGCAGCTGGATCAGGTCATCCAGCAAAATGCATCTAGCTCAGAAGAGATGTCATCCACTTCAGAGGAGTTATCTTCCCAGGCAGAACAGCTCAAAACAACCATTGCATTCTTTAATATCGGGGAGGAACAGAGTAAACAGGTAGTTACTGCTAAAAGATATGCTGGTAAAGGTGATCAAGCCAAATCCTCACGAATTGAGGAAAAAGCAGCAAAACCCGTGTTTGATAGCAAAAATGGGGGTGTGGAACTTAAAATGAATGAGAGTGGACCGGAAGATGACCTGGACCGGGAGTTTGAAAAATATTGATGATCTTGTCTTGTGATGTTTCATGAATAATGAATCTTTTCAGATGCCCAGGATGCCCCGGCTGAATGATACAACGTTCAGAAAGCTGGGCCATTTTATTCATTCAAAATTTGGTATCAAAATGCCTGCGGTGAAGAAACAGATGGTGGAGTCCCGTTTAAAGAAGCGGTTGACCAAGCTTGGTATCAAAAGCTACGAAGATTATTGCAACTTTTTATTCAGCCGCCGGGGCATTGAAACAGAACTTGACGAATTCATTAATCAGATTACCACCAATAAGACAGATTTTTTCAGAGAGCCTGCCCATTTTTCTTTTATGGAGCATCATGCCCTGCCCGCGCTGCTCAATCAAAAGAGGACAGGTTCCCAGAAAACGATCCGGGTCTGGTGTACGGCATGCTCAAGTGGACATGAACCCTATACCATTGCCATGGTGGTCAGTGAATTTATCAGAAAAAACCCGGGATTGTCTTTTAGATCAAACATCCTGGGCACGGACATATCCACCCGGGTGCTGGGTGTATCACGAAAGGCTGTCTATGATCACAATGAGATTATTCCTGTTTCCAATGATTTGAGAAAAAAATACCTGTTACGCAGCAAGAACCCCAAAAATAATCTGGTTCGGATTGTGCCCAGGTTAAGGAGAATGGTGACGTTCAGACAATTGAACCTCATGAGCCCATCCCTGGATATCAAACCCGGTGTTGATATTGTATTTTGCCGGAACGTCATGATCTATTTTGACAGAAAGACCCAGAACAGATTGCTGCATAAGATTTGCCATGCGATTCGCCCCAATGGATACCTTTTCATGGGGCATTCCGAAGTGATCCACGACAAAAGTTTTCCTTTGGTTCCAGTCGCTCCGACCATTTATAAAAAAATTACTTGAATAAAATTATATCTGAGTTAATAATTTAGGCAGAAAAGGAATTAGATGAAACAAAAAATAAAGGTCCTTATTGTCGATGATTCAGCCCTTGTGAGGAACGCCCTGTCACATATTCTGGAATCAGATTCAGATATTGAGGTGATGGGTACGGCTGGAGATCCCTATATTGCTGCCGGGAAAATGAGATCCCAGGTGCCGGATGTCATCACCCTGGATGTGGAAATGCCCCGAATGGATGGCATTACCTTTCTTAAGAAAATAATGACCCAACACCCCATTCCAGTGGTGATCTGTTCGAGCCTGGCCGGTACCGGATCCAAAACAGCCATGAAAGCCCTGGAATACGGAGCCGTTGAAATCATTCAGAAACCAGCCCTGGGCACAAAAAAATTCATTGAAGAATCAAGAGTACAAATCATCGATACTGTCAAAGCAGCCGCTCTCTCCAAAATTAAAAAATTAATGAAACAGCGGAAGACCACTCCGAAATTAAGTGCCGATGCGATCCTTAAGAAACCGCTCATCAGGCAGGCCATGATGGCTACAACTGAAAAAGTGGTGGCAGTGGGCGCTTCCACCGGTGGTACCGAAGCCTTGAGGATATTATTGGAAGCTCTGCCCATGGATGCACCGGGAATTGTGGTGGTTCAACATATGCCGGAACATTTTACCACCACCTTTGCCAAACGACTGGATGATCTCTGCCGGGTTTCGGTCAAGGAGGCTGAGAACAATGATACGGTTATTCCCGGCCAGGTTTTGATTGCCCCTGGAAACAAACACATGCTATTAAAAAGAAGCGGGGCCAGATATTATGTACAAGTCCGTACAGGCCCACTGGTGTCAAGGCACAGGCCTTCTGTGGATGTTTTGTTCAGATCCACAGCCCGGTACGCCGGAAACAATAGTATTGGCGTCATCATGACGGGGATGGGAGATGATGGTGCAAGGGGCCTGGGGGAGATGAAAGAGGCTGAAGCATATACCATTGCCCAGGACGAAAAGACCAGTGTGGTTTTTGGAATGCCAAATGAAGCCATAAAACGGGGTGCCGTGGACAAGGTGGTGCCCCTTGATTCCATTGCAAGGGCAATTCTAGATCAGAGTCGCATTTCTTGATGTAATACCGTTTTATTCATAGGCGGTTTATCATGAATGCATCCCTCAGCATTTCAGCTGACAAGTTGAATCAAATGCTTGAAACTATAAACCGTATAAAAGGGAATTAAGCAATGGCTGAAAAACAATCCTGGACCATTTTCTGGCTGCTGTTCGTCCTTTATATGTTTGATTACATGGATCGCATGATTATTGTATCCCTTTTTCCATATCTCCAGAATGATATGGGTTTGACCGATTCCCAGTGCGGCCTGCTCATGTCCAGTGTATACTGGTCCATCCTGATCTTTTCGTTTCCCGTTTCCATATGTGTTGATCGCTGGAGCCGCACAAAAAGCATTTCCATTATGGCGGTTTTCTGGAGCATGGCGACCTTAGCCTGTGCTTTTACGAAAAATTTTGCCCAGCTGTTGATTGCCAGAACAGCTATCGGCATTGGTGAGGCTGGGTATGCCCCTGGCGGAACTGCCATGCTTTCTGCAAATTTTCCAAAGGAAAAAAGAGCAAGAATACTGGGGTTTTGGAATGCATCCATTCCCCTTGGAAGTGCTCTTGGTATAGGAATCGGAGGATTTGTCGCCCATAATTTTGGCTGGCGCCATGCATTTGGTCTTGTGGCTGTCCCCGGCTTGATCATTGCCATAATGTTTTATTTTGTAAAAGATTATAAAACCATCCAACTCACTAAAAAAGAACAAACCGGCAAAGAAACAAAAATGCAGCTGGTTGATATAACCAGACAATTTACCCATAATACCACCCTGATTTTCAACAATCTTGCCTTTGCCTTGAATGTCTTTATCACCACATCCCTTCTGACCTGGTTACCCACTTACTTTCATAGATTTGAAAATCTTGCCATGGATAAGGCAAGCATGAAAGCCAGCTCCATAATGGTTCTTGCAATCATTGGGGCCCCTCTTGGTGGGTTTCTTTCCGATCTGTGGATGAAAAAAAAGGATAATGCACGGCTCTTGTTCCCGGCGTTATCATCCATTCTTACGGGAGTGTTACTTTTTATATCTTTTAACTTTATACAGGGCAGTGTTCAATATATTGTCCTGCTTTTCATCGGTATAACTGCTGTGGCCTTTGTTCCATCCGGCGTAGCCGTGACACAGGATGTTGTACACCCCGGACTTTGCGCGGTTTCCTTAAGCCTGAATATTATCATCCAGCATCTTTTGGGTTCAAGCCTTGCTCCTATTGTCATCGGAAAACTTTCCGACACATACGGTCTTGATAAGGCCCTTACAATCCTGCCTTTATTTGCTTTTCTTGCAGGTATTTTACTTTTTATCGGATCATTTTATTATAAAAAAGATCTTTATAAAAAGGATTGAAAATGACAAAGTATCCCTGTTGTTAACATTTTGAAAGGATCTATGATGGCAAACATTTATAAAGCAATGGATTCACCCAGATATTGCGGCATTCCTACATTCATGAGAGCCCCATATGTAGAAGATTTTACCAAGCTTGACATTGCTTTTGTCGGTATCCCTTATGACGGCGCTGTAGAGGCCCGGTCAGGCACCCGGCAGGGCCCCCGCCAGATTCGGGATATGTCCAGTATGATGAGAAAAATTCACCATGTAACACGGATCAACCCTTATGAATTATGCCGGGTGGGCGATGTCGGTGATATCGGATTTAAACAAATTTTTGATGTGACCGCCAGCCATGGGGATATTACCCGATTTATAGAAAAACTTGTTAACCATGACGTTATCCCCATCAGTGCCGGAGGTGATCATTCCATTACATTGCCGATTATGAGGGCTGTTGCCCGAAAAGGGTCTGTAGGAATGGTACATGTTGACGCCCATACAGATTGCTGTGACGAGGAAATGAACTCCAAATACAGCCATGGCACTCCATTTCGCCGGGCCGTAGAGGAAGGCCTGCTTGATCCAAAAAGAACGGTCCAGATTGGTATAAGGGGAGCTGCCAACTCTGAAGAATGCTGGGAGTTTGCCACGAAACACGGCATTCGGGTCATTTACATTGAAGAGTTTGCACATTTAGGGGTTCAAAAAGTAATTCAAGAAGCCAGGCGGGTGATCGGAAACGGCCAAACCTATATTTCTTTTGATGTGGATGGCATTGATCCGGCATTTGCACCGGGCACTGGTACCCCGGAAATTGGCGGCATCTTACCTTTGGAAGCTCAGACATTGATCCGCGGGTTGAGAGGATTAAATATTATTGGTGCTGATGTTGTAGAAGTGTCCCCTCCCTTTGACTCTTCCGGTAATACAGCGCTGATTGCATCAACAATGATGTATGAACTATTGTGTATTATTGCTGATGCTCATTTTTCTTTAAAAAACAAGGAGATATGAATGAAACATCAAGATGGATACTTTAAAGGTGTTCGCGATTCCAATATTTATTATCAACACTGGTTGCCTGAAAACGAACCTAAAGCCGTTATTATAGTTGTTCATGGTTTGGCTGAGCACAGCGGACGATACATGAATCTTGTCCACCACCTTATTCCATCGGGATTTGCTGTTTACGGGATAGATCATATAGGACATGGTAAATCAGAGGGCAAAAGAGCATTCGTGGAACAGTTCGAAGATTACATAAACCCTCTGAAAGATTATCTTGATACAATTCAAAAAATGCATCCAAAAAAACCGATATTTATTATCGGGCATAGTTTGGGCGGTTTGATTAGTGCCGCTTTCCTTTTAAAATATCAGGAAAAATTATCAGGGGCCGTTCTTTCTGGGCCAGGAATTAAAATGTCTGATAATATTTCAAAAGCCACCATTATAGCTGCAAAACTGTTTTCCATCCTCATGCCCCGGTTGGGAATAAAACAATTGGATTCCAATGGCATCAGCCGGGATCCGGATGTGGTGGATGCTTATAACAATGATCCCCTGGTGTTTACGGGTAAAGCCACGGCACGTCTGGGTGCAGAATTAATCAAAACCATGCAGGATGTATCAAAACAAGCGGCAAAAATACGCCTGCCCATCATGATAGTGCAGGGAAGTGAAGATAAATTAGTTGATCCCGGTGGTGCCCGATTTCTATATGATAGAGTCGGCACAAAAGATAAAACAATAAACATCTATAATGGTTTTTACCATGAAGTATTTAATGAACCGGAACATGAAAAGGTATTGAACGATGTAGAAGCATGGTTAAATGCACATCTTGCTTCCGAATAGGATACGCTGCACAGGCGGAAACTGCCTGTGCCTGAAACAATGCGTTCACTTTAAAAAACCTTTATCATCATCTCACCCATTTTCTGCCCACAACGATATAGAGGATAACAGAACTTAAAATCAGGTATCCAAACATCTGGGCGTTTTTTGTTTTAAAAATAAAGGAAAGCGTAAGGATAACTGCCGCACTTATTATAAAAAACACAGGTTTGGGGATCTGTTTAAGGATCACCCTTCCAAAATGGACAAACCGGATATGGCCCACCATTAAAAAAACGGATATTGCCGTCAGACCCCACAAAATGCCCGGAGGAGCAACAAGAGATGCACCAAGAACGATCAAGGCTCCTGCAGGACTTGGAAGCCCGTTGAATATACCTTCAGGCAGGTCCTTCCGGCTTTTATCCATGGCGATAAACCGGTAGAGTCGAAAAGCAACACCCACAATAAAAACAATACCGATAAACCATGCCAATGTGCCGCCAATTTGAACAATCACATAGGCTGGCGCCAATCCAAAGCTGACAAAATCAGCGATATCATCCAGATAAGGACCGTATTTGGTTCCCCCGTGCTTTAGAGCCATACGCCCATCAAACAAGTCAAACAATTGTCCCACTATGATGATACAAATCGCCCAGGCAAAATAATGGTTATGGGTCATGACAAGGCTTGTCACGCCGCAGCAAAAATTAAGGCCGGAAAGGATATCTGCATAAAGCCTATTGGGAATAAATTTAAAGATCACAGATGCAGCAGAGAGTATGACACAGGCCATGAGTACTTCATCTAGGATGTTTATTAAGTCCGGATTTTTCTCCATCAATGCGCATAAAATCACCAGGCCAAAACAAATCATTGCCTTTATTTTTCCAAAATTATTAGCTGCTCCGGAGAATTTGATCCAGGTTAAAATCCGCCGGGCAAAAAACTGACCCACAAATTCAATGGCCACAAGAATCCATACCAGATCGATTGATATAATTCCTGTATAGGCAAAACCAATTAATGGCGGTAAATAGGTCAATTTGTCGCACATGGGATCCAGCCATTCGCCCCAGACAGACCCAAGATCGCATCCCCTTGCCACAACACCGTCTGCACCGTCAAGGATTGCCGCAAAGGTAAATATAAATATGGCTATGGCTTGAAAGCCTGTGAAAAAATATAGGATAAATCCCAGGACAGCCATGGCTGTCCGCCAATAACAAATTGAGTTCGGGTGCAACAGCCACTGGTGTGACATAATATAGTCTTTCATGGATTGCTTTTTAACAGCCTGGGAAAACCATAGAAAAAAAGCAACTCCAACAGCAGCGGAAAAAACAATCACTAAAAATCTTTCCATTTTATCTTCTCATTCAAATAAATATTTGTTTCTCAAAATGCTGTTTCTTTTTCAGCATCCTGGACAATTTTACGCAGTTTTTCCTTTACCCCGGTGGGCAATGGGGTAGGCTCATGATTCTCCAGTAAATGTTGTGCTTTGATGATTGCATTTTCATACATGGTTTTAGATCCATCAGCCATCCATCGATCAATTCCCTTACGATTGATTATTTTTGGATGGGATTGAATTCGCATGTGCTTGAAAGTGGCGGGGTGACTTAAAAAATCATTAAAAGGTCCCACATCTTTTGTGACATCAACGGCCAGCGTTTCATCGTTCACAGGGATTCCACCTATGGTATATCGAATCATTTTTGCAAACTCATTATCAATAACCAATTGACCAAAATCAAATGTCATACCTGACTCTACCATACCCAAGCCGTAAATGAGGTTGGCACCTGCCAACGCCGGTAACAAGGCTGTAAGGGTTTTTTCATGGCCGGTCTGGACATCGGATATTTTGCTGTCAGCCTAGCCGCCGGCAACAAAACTCGGCAGGGCATAGTATCGTGCCAGCCTTGCCACAGCTCCGCTGATCATGGCACATTCAGGCGATCCTACAGAAGCGCTTGCCAACCTTAAGTCCATTGCTGTGGTGGAGCTGCCATAGATGACCTTGGCTCCTTTACAGGTCAATTGACTCAACACGATTCCGGACAATACTTCTGCATTGTGGTTCACCAGGGTTCCGGCAAGTGTCACAGGAGATGATCCGCCTGCCATTGCCATGGAAAGTATATTCACTGCCATTCCTGAGCGTGCAGCCCCCATGATCACCTCGCAGGTATCTTTCACCAGTTTTAAAGGGCTGACCGGACAGGTAACAAATGTAACCAGAGGACGTTCCAAAAGCTTTTCGCGGCTTCCGGCAATGGCCGTGGCCATTTCAACTATTTTATCCAGCTGGAATCCATCAAAGGGGCCCAGAAAAAGATGCTTGCTGGTATTATTAAAACTGGCTTCGGCATTGTGCAGTTGGCCTACTGTCTGGGACACATCATGTGCGCCTATAGCCCTTTCATAGACATCAATTTCATCCATGGCATCGGCCAGTTTTGCTGCATTGCCAACATCTTTTTTTGTGGGGACTCTCAATTCGCCTGTGTACGGATCTCTTACCTTGACCCCTTCACCAAAGGTGGTAAAACCGACGCGATTGCTTTCAAGGATAATATCATTTTCAGGCGTCCTGCCTGCCAGAAACAGCTTGGACGGGGCAGAACTTATTGCTTCTTCAACCATATATGGCTGAAGCTTAACAACTTTATTGTCCGGATCAACCCTTGCTCCGCCTTTTTGAAAAAGTTCAATGGCTTCAGGATCCTCCACAAACACCCCTGTATTTTCAAGTACTTCCAGGGTTGCCAAGTGAATCTCTTCAAGCTCATCACTGGAGAAAAGGTTAACACCGAATCCACCACTAAGGGTTTTCCCGGCATGAGTGTTTCGTCTCAATCGTTACCTCCTTGTATTCATGTTTTAACCTTTTAGATGCCATGGCAAAGTAAAATTATTGTTCAAGCCATGACAAGGGTTATACTTTCATCCAACGCAATCACCTTCTGATAAAATGTAAGTGTTGTCAATGACAAATCAGCAAAACAATATACAGATCAAAATTAAAATAACACTTGATGATATTTGATTTAAGACCTATACAATGGATATATTTATGGCCTGAATATAAGGATAATGGTGATATTATGAAATCAGAATTAGCAGGTGATCGGTCACGCATTTCAGAATTCAAAAAAAGAGGCTGATCGCATTGAATAAAACAATTGGAACAAAACTTTTTTTTCCCGTGTTATTGATTTTGATTATTCTTTCAGGTTGTTCTAAAAGCCCGCCCAAAAGAATCAACAATGCCTGCGATATATTTGATGAAAAATCAGGATGGTATAAAGCCTCGTATAAATCCTATAAAAAGTGGGGAGTTCCCGTACATGTTCAATTGGCCATAATGCATCAGGAATCGCGTTTTGTACATGATGCGAAACCGCCAAGACAAAAACTTTTCTGGTTTATTCCCTGGACCCGTCCCAGTGATGCATTTGGTTATGCCCAGGTGAAAGACAGCACCTGGGAGTGGTATAAAGATAAAACCGGCAACTGGTTTGCAGATCGAGATGATTTTGACGATGCCGTTGATTTTATCGGCTGGTATGGAAGCGTCTCCTATAGACTGTTGAAAATATCCAAATGGGATGCCTATGGGCAATATCTTGCCTACCATGAAGGACATGGCGGATATAAACGCAAGACCTACCTTAAAAAAAAGTGGCTGATTCGTGTGGCTAAAAAAGTAAAAGCCAATGCAAACCGTTACGCCCAGCAATTAAAACAATGTAAGAATTAGGTGTGATAACCCAAATAGAAGATCTAAAATTTGCTTAGGTTTGATCTGACAGATCTTCAACATCCATTTTTGTGGGGTTCATCTTTATGCCGCTTGTCAACAACCTCCTTAATGAGGCTTTAAAATCGTCATAGTTTTCATAACAGCAATTGCGCTTTACCTCCCGGGCCAATGCATCATACTGATCATCGCTTAAAATGCCTCTTCTTTGTTTCAACACCTCAACTTCCTTTTGCAACCCCACTTCACAATATGATTTCAAAATTTCATTGAGCATGGCATAAGTGAGATCATGAGTATTCTTATTCAAGGAATTGAGCAATCGTCGTCCGTTTCCTTTCTTAGCAAATGAGATAAGCTTTTCTAACAAATGTGCGCTCTCCTTCAAAATATTAAATAATTTTTAATGACAGATGAATATTTAAAAACGATTGATGATTATTATAAAAAGGATCAAACAAAAGCATAAATAAGGAATGCTCCGAATCCCATGGCCAACAGGCCTCCAATACGCCCAATGGAACTTGTATAAGATAAAAACCACGATATGAGACGAATAAAATTGCGCCGCCCTATTAATGCCATAATTATGGCAGCTGCTATAGAGAGCCAGCCAATAATTTCAATAGCCAAGTCAAATTTTGATTCATTGCTTTGGTATATCAATATTAGACCAAAAACAATTCTAAGGCCGACAGCCAGAATGTGCAGAAATAATTTATCCGCGTTGTTTCGAAAAAATCCAAATATAAGGTCTGGATTTATGATAATTACGATTCCGGCCAAAAGGAGCAAAACCCCAACTGATATTATCAATAAGGTCATTATGGTTGATTCTCCAAATATTTTACTATTTAAGCAAGACAGATGAACCTTACATCATAAACTTTTATAATGCAAAACAAAGCCTTGCCTTGATTGTATCAGAAAACTTGCCTATTCTCTTGGTGCCGAAACACGGTTTCATCCATTTAACTTTACCTGATAGAGATGGGAATCTGCCTCATTAATTAGCTTTTCCAAGCTGTGCACAGAACTATCAGCCGCTAATTTTTCAGTTCGGCATATTTATTCAAATCCTTTTCAATATCCGGTGAGATATCAGGTTTTTTATACGCTTCAATTCTTTCTTTTACCTTCTGGCCGGCCTTTTCATGAATCGTTTTTTTGCCAGACTCTACCCAGGCTTCGTAACTTTGGCGTCGGGTCAGGCCTGATACATAATACTCTTTTTTAAAATGCTTATACGTCGTTGGATGGGTCAGGTATTCATCGCCAATACCAATTGTCTGGATCGTTTCCAGATCAATGTGCTCTTCTGAAAAATCCAAAGGTTTGAAGATCCGTAACAGCTTTGCCAGGATTTCTTCATCCATGATGAATTTTTCATAGGACATGGCAAGATAGGCGCTTAAAATACCTGCAGACTGCATGATAAAATGGCTACCGCTTCTAAGGGTGTTCATCAGTGACATGGCAGATTCCATGGCCGCTTGGCCATCGGGTATGAATCCATCGGATATCCCTCCAGAACCCCTGCAAGGTAGATTATAATACCTGGCAATCTGGCTCTGTGCATTCTGCATGATCATTTGCTCGGGAGCTCCCACCGAAGGCAGCCCGGTTCTCATGTCGGTAATCGTGCTGGTCCCGCCGTACACGCAGGGAGCACCCGGACGGGTCAGCTGAGCCAGGACAACACCGGATAAAAATTCAGCATTCTGGAGCACTATTGTTCCCTGCAGCTTTACCGGTCCGGTGGCTCCTGCCATAACCATGCCTCCCAGCATGTTAGCCTGACCATTTTTGGCATATTCGACAATGGCACCCGCCATTTCAGCAGAGTATTGAAGTGGAGACAAAGAGTTGATGATGGCGATCATGACCGATTTATCTTTTATTTGGTCCTTTCCTCCCCATGCCATGCCAGCCATGTGAAAAGAATCTTGTGCTGCCTCACGGGAAACCGAACTGCCGAAAAAGGGTTTGTCGCACAGGAGAATATTGGACCGGAGCATGTAACGATGTGATTTTCTGGGATCAATGTCAGAGGGATCAACCATCAAACATCCGTTCATATTAAGTATTTTAGAAGTGTGTACCAGTTTACAGAAATTATCATAATCCTCACAGACAGGATCTCTCATTTCACCTGAAGCAGTCAATATCTGGCAACTGCCATATCCAGGGGCCAGGGCGATATGATCCCCGCCAATGGTCACATTTTTGGATGGATTCCTTCCCTGAAGTGTAAACTGGGAAGGGACTGATTCTATTGCACTCTCAAGTGTTTTAGGATCGATGAAAACCACATCCTTATCTGTTTTAATCCCATGCTGTTTAAAAATTTCAACGGCTTCTTCGTCCTGAAACCGGATGCCGGTTTCCATTAATACCCTTAAGGTGGCTTGATGAATTTTATCCAGCTCTGATTTGTCTATTGTCTGCATTCTATCATTCATTTCAGTCAAGATTCCTTTTATTACATTATCATTAGATGGATTAATCATATTTTTATTTTTTAGAATAATGATAAAAAACGGGTTAATACTAAAGCCTGTTAAATGTCAAGCCAATTTTGTCATTCTCTGGCCTAATGTATGGAAAGCTTAAGGATCAGTAAACGTTTAGGGAGGCACCAGTCCTCTCCAGGCGCTTGACGTCCATTTCTTTGTTCCTATGGCGATATTTTCTTCAACATGGTATGATGGTCGGATAAATTTCAGGTCACGAATAAAAATCAAAGGATCATAAAAGGAAACAGAACACTGATGTCAGAAAATAAAAATAAATATGGGTGGGATAACACCCTTGGGATTTCTCTTTACGATAAGATCCGTAAGGATATGAAAACCGCCATGGTTAATGAAAATTCTGGTGTTCGGGACACCATGCGGCTGATCATTGGAGAATTTCCCGGCCTCACTATTCCAATAACCCTTGAAAGCGGGAAAAAAACCACCCGGGTCAAAAAGCCTGATGAAATAACAGATGATGACCTGGTTAACATTATTCGCAAATTTGTTAAATCGGAAAAGACCGTGTTAGAGCATAAGAACCAAACCACCTCAGATTACCTGGAATTGCTGAATTTATATCTCCCAAAAATGGCCAGTTTCGAGCAGGTGGAGCTATGGATAAAAGATAATATCGACCTTTCAGAGTATAACAGTCCCATGCAGGCCATGGGAGCTGTTATGAAGCATTTTGGGAAACTTGCCGACGGTAATATGGTAAAACAGGTTCTAAAAAAAATGACACGTTCCTGATGGTTAAAAATGATGATGAAATTATCATTATCTACTCAACCTTGTTTTATAAAAAACGTGTGGGAAGAACATGCTGAAAATTGGTCAATTCAATGATTTGATTGTGGAAAAAAAGGTGGATTTCGGTTTATATCTGCTAACCGAAGGCGACAGTATCTTACTGCCGCTAAAATATGTTCCAAAAGATGTAAATATTGGTGATACGATTCGGGTGTTTGTTTATACTGATTCTGAAGACAGACCTGTTGCAACAACCTTAGAGCCCCTTGGAATTCTAGGAGATTTTGTTTTTCTAAAAGCAACGGATGTTACATCCTTTGGGACATTTATGGACTGGGGGCTTGAAAAAGATTTGCTGGTGCCCAAAAGTGAGCAGCAGGATAGAATGGTTCCCGGAAAAAAATATGTCACAAAAATCTGTTTTGACGATAAAACGGGCAGAGTTTTTGGCACTACAAAAATTTCCATGCATTGTGATAAGAATATAAATGATCTTAAAACGGGTCAGAAAGTAGACCTTCTTATTTACTCCTTTACAAAGATCGGCATTATGGCCGTTATAAATAACAGGCACATTGGTATGTTATATATAAACGAAATCTATCAGGATTTATCAATAGGAAATACCTGTACCGGTTATATCATGCGGGTCCGTGAAGACAAAAAAATTGATCTGACTTTGAAAAAACCAGGGTTTAGCTCTGTAAAAGAATCCGGGGACACCATTGTCCATATTTTGAAAAAAGCAGGAGGCTTTATACCCTGCCACGATAAAAGTTCTCCTCAAGAAATTAAGAGAACATTTTCCATGAGCAAAAAAGAATTTAAAAGAGCCATTGGAGGCCTGTTTAAAAAAAGAATTCTGAAATTAGAAGAAAACGGTATCAGGCTTGCCACTGATAAATGGAAAAAACCGGCTAAATAAAAAAATTATATTCATTGATACCATAGAAAATTCCTGGTTATAAAAACAAAACAGGCGGTTATAAAAACGACCTGTTCAATTATGTCTCCTCTTTGTTAAAAATCAAAAAAAAATGTGAATATCCTCTTGAAATAAGTTTTTAAAAGGAGCATGTTACACTGTCATCTTGTTAAGATGTGTTTGGTGAGACAGACAAGGGTTTTAACTATGAACCTTGTTCTGTTTAATTATTTATAACTATATTTTGAACAGGAAAAAATTTTTATGTTAAACTGCAAAATTAGACAAGTATCACTGTTGATGGTTTTTTTGGCCATGCTTTTTTTAAGTGGTTGTTTTGCCACGTCCACACCAACGGCGGCACCACCCATGACAAAACAACCAAAACAATCCAATGGTACGCCCACTGCAGCCATGCTTCCCATTATGAATTCATATGAACAAGCAACTGCAGATTATATCACACAATATCTGGAAGCATGCCTTAAAGACAGGAAGATCTTTAAATTTACACCAAAAACAAAAGTGGACCAGGCCGTTCTTTCAAGCGGGTTCGACATGGACAAAATGTTTGGTTTGAAAGCATCCCAATATGCCTCCCTGGCAAATGCCCTTGGGGTGGATTATGTCATACATGGTACCATGGCAATTAGAAAAACGCTTAAATTTACCGGCTGGCGCAGGGATGTGGATCTTTCCATAAGGATATATGATGGAAGAACCGGCAAAAAAGTTGATTCCTGGCGTTCCATGACCGATTTTGCCTGGGCCAAAGGCGGGACAGAGTTGGATGCTGAGAAAATGGCAGAGTTTGCTGCCAACCATACGTGCACCAAAATGATGCAAAGAAATTACTAGTCCCAAGTAGCGGTCATCATTTTTTATAATGAAATATGGCCGCTATAAATATAAATCACTTGCCTGTTTTAAATTTTCAATTAAAAAATATTGTGCTTTTCGTCTTGATAAATTTCTGACCAGTCTTTGCAGAACTCTTTTTGCGCTTTCAGGGAATAATCAACAATAGATACATTTTCATCCGTGATTTTGATATCCAGGGGTTCATTAATCAGGAGCTCTTTTTCCTGGGCAGTCATTATGGGAAAACCATAATGATTATTTCTATATTTCAATTTTCCCTTGGATGCTGTTCTCTGGAAAACAAAAGCCAAATGATTTACAAGTCTTTGTCTGATAATCTGCCGTGATACTTTTATAATATCACTTTTTGCATGATGATTCAGATCCTGAAGTTTATTTTCAATTTCATAGCCAACGCTATTTCGACCGCTTGCTATAGCTGCCTGCGTTGTGGTTCCCAATCCGGAAAAAGGATCAAGAACCACATCTCCTTTTACCGAATACATATTGATTAACCTATAGGCCAGTTCAAATGGAAATGCAGCACTCCTTTTGCGGGTTGCCTTGTCATGAAGGATTTGCGGACTTCCTTTTATATCTAACCACATATCTGAAAACCAAAGATTGCGTTCTTCCCAGAAAAAAGCACTTTCGCGCCGGTTGATTTTGTCTGTTTCTTTTTTGAATTCTCTTTTACCCCCTTTTCTTAAAATCAGAATATATTCATGTTCCAAAGTAACATATGCGCCCGCCGGCAGCATACCCGAACCCATAAACTTATTAGGGGCATTGGTTTGTTTTCTCCATAAAATGCATGGAAGAGATGAAAAACCTAATTTCTGTGTAAATTTAAGAATTCTTGCATGGTTTGTGTACAAGGCAAAATTACCGTTAATGGTTCTTGTGGCATCCCCAATATTGATACAGGCAAACCTGCCGGGTTTTAAAACCCTGTAAACTTGTCTCCAGGTGTCGTCGAGCATTTTGTGCATTGATTCAAAGGCACCAAATCCATCTTGTTTTTTCATTTTTTTTTTAACAGACGCACCTTGAACACAAAACAAATCATCCCACATCTCAATCATCGGGTAAGGAGGGGAGGTGACCATTAAATCAACACTTTCATCTGACAGGTCTCGCATCTGTCTCGAATCTGAGAATATGAATTTATGTTTGGTTTTCATTTGCTTGCCTCATTTTATTTTTGATCTTTACCATTATTGGGCATTAATCAAACAAAACTAATGCAAAACTCCTAACAGACGGCCCATGTTTTTTGAATAAATCAACGCCTTTTCCTTTCTGGAAAATCCCGCTTTTTCAAACATCAAATTTTGTAACTCCATCTCAGTTAAATGAGTAAACCACGGCCAGTCCGTACCAAAGATGATATGTTCCGGTCCGTGAGCCTTTAATAGGGTAATAAACTCCTGTTCCGCAAGCACGTGGGCAGCATTTGAGGTATCAAAAAAAAGGTTGTCAGCAGGGGTAAGATTTGAAATGATCTCTCTAAAGGGAGCTGCAAGTCCCCCCATATGGGCGGCAATAAAATTAATCTTTGGAAAACTTTTAACCAAATCAGCCAGAAGTTTCGGTGTTGTATTGTGATCAGGATGACTTCCAAAAAACAGATCTGCCAAATAAAAGGTGTCTATAACCATAAAAAAGGAGCTCCCCTTGCTGATATTAAATTCTTGTATTAAGTCAAAAAGATCAAACGTTCTGGGATCATTTAAAGCAAATTTCTGTGAAAATGAACAAAGCTTTATGGCCTTGATTTTTCGTGATATAAATTTTAAAAGCTCTTCTTTGTTGCTTAAATTACCCGGATGAAGAGTGCCTGCAGTATATAAAACCTTGGATTCTTTTTGGAATGTTAAATACAAAAAAAATAAAAGAAT
>CAYVZG010000008.1:0-63320 GCA_964455805.1 uncultured Desulfobacula sp. | reverse complement strand
TTAATGGTTTCATAAAAAGAATCATTTACCAGACCAACCTCTTTCACCCCTGCTGTGGGCAGAATCAAACATCCACCGATTCCGCTGGCCTTTAATGATTTTTTAAGGGATTTCACCCCGGATCTATTCTCCGCTCCTTTTGCCTTCAAGCCCAGTTTTTCAACCATTTTCCTTTTTTTCTTCACATTTAAAATCACTTTCGGATGGAACAAATGGGCGTGACCGTCAATTATCATTTTTTGTATACGACTCCATCATCTTTGGTTTTGTTTTCCTTGACCTTAGAAAACCTAAAATATTTTATACGATATTTATTGTTCTATACAGGTATTCAAATTTATATGAGAATGCAAGAAATAAGCAAAACTATGGGTGTAAAATAATTGTTTTAAATTCACCTTATCTATTCATTTATATGATTCACGCCTGTCCCGGTAAATATACGCATGTACAAATTTGGCTTTTTAATGATATATCGTTTTTTTTTGCTTGCATTTTTTTAAATTTTTTCTGATACTCTCCCTCACTCAAAAAAGTCCTTTTTTACATCATATTTTCTATGATCATTTAATATAGTGTAGAGAACCTTGTTTGAATATGTATTTGTTTGTTTCTAAACTCACATTTTTTTAAGATGGTTGAATGTGATTGCATGTTGATTCGGTCAATTTTATGTAAGGAATTTATAAATATGGCAATCAATCAGCAGGGGGATACGCCGATAAAGGGAATTTTATTTTTGGTCGGCGGTATATTCGTCTTTTCAACCCAGGATGTTTTAATAAAATATTTAAGCAATGGTTACCCTTTGTTTGAAATATTGTTTATCCGAAGTCTATCAGCCATTATTCCCTGTTTACTGATTGTACATTTCGATTCAGGACTCAAAAGTTTGAAAACAAAACGGGTGGGAGCGCATTTGCTCCGGGCAACTTTTTTGTTTCTTGCCTATGTTTTCTACTATCTGGGAGTTGCAGCCCTCCCCCTTGCCAATGCAGTTGCTCTTTTTTTCACAGCTCCTTTTTTTGTGACTGTTTTATCAGTTTTTTTTCTTTACGAACGCGTAAAACTTATCCAGTGGATGTCTCTTTTTGCCGGATTTTTTGGTGTCTTGATCATCATGTCTCCACAGAAGGGGATTTTTAATGTCTCTGCTGTATTCCCCATATTAGCCGCTTTAACCTATGCATTGTCCATCATGATTACGAGAAGAGTTGCCAGCAGTGAAAGCGGGTCGGTAATGGGGTTTAACCTTGTGATTTACTCGCTTTTCATATCTGCAGGGTTTGGATTGTTTATGGGAAATGGTTTGGAAACAACCCAAACCCCTGCCTGCCTGGTATTTGCAACTCGCCCATGGATTTTACCACCTGCAAAAGACCTAGTAGTCATGATGGGGATCGGCCTGTTCTTATCCATTGGATCCTATTGTTTAGCACAGGCCTATCGCCTGGCAAAATCTTCAATAGTAACCCCTTTTGAGTATACCGCAATGGTCCCTGCTGTTCTCTGGGGTTTTGTATTCTGGGGTGAAGTGCCATCTGCCTCAACCCTTCTGGGTATTTTATTTATTATCAGCAGCGGTTTGTATTTAATCAGGCTGGAAACCCGGCACAAGCTTGCATAAAGCAATCGTTTTCATGATTGCTTTTATTAAAACCCTCTTATATAACTCAGTAATATTTTTCAATACTGAATTTACTTTCCGGGAATAAAGGCAATGGCCATAAGATTAATTTCAGTTTTCAATACGGGTTCTGAAAATTTTTATAATGAAAATTAAGTATATAGAACGCGGCCAGGGAACTCCCCTGGTATTCATTCACGGCTCGTTGAGCGATTACCGCTCCTGGGCTTTTCAACTTGACTTTTTCAGTAAACATTTTCGAACCATTGCCTTAACCCTTAATCCGTTTTGCCCTCAGTCCTTGAGAGGTGTAGAAAATAAGTGTTTAATTTCCCATCAAGCTCACGACATATCCGTATTTTTAAAACATTTAAACGCTGGACCGGTTCACCTGGCTGGCCATTCTCGGGGGGGTGCACTTGCATTAATCCTGGCTGCCAGACACCCTGAACTTTTTCATACCCTCATTCTTGCCGATCCTGCCCCTTTGGATACATTGCTTCCAAAGGAACCTGCGGTTCTTGTGGAATTAAAAAAACGAAACAGATTTATTATGGCAGCTCTTGATCAAATTAAACAAGGCAAATTGGATAATGGGTTGGAAATTTTCACAGATGGCGTTAGCTATAAAGGCTTTTGGAAGAAACTTGCTGAAGCCGACAAGCAGATTCGCCGGGAAAATGCATTATCGTTAAAAAGTCTTCCTTTAGATGGAAAGGTCCCTTTTACTTTAAAAGATACCATGAATTTAGATATGCCTGTTTTGCTTGTTAGTGGAGAGAAAAGCCCCTGTCTTTACGGGATGATGCATAACGAACTTGAAGCCGGGCTTAAATTTTTAAAAAAAACAATTATATCAAACGCCTCCCATGGGATGCACAGGGACAATCCAGACGAATTTAATATTGCTGTTTTTGATTTTTTAATGACAAATAACACCGGAAAACACAGATCTGATAACATTGAAAAATAATTATTACCGCATCATTTGAAAAAATCGGGTCTGTGCAATCCACGGAGACATCATGATTAAAGACCTTATAAAACGCTGCATCAAACGACCTCAACCCCGGGCAAATCTGTCTGCCGAAAACCACAATCCCCGGGATCTACCCCTGGACCCCAAAAGCCCATGGCCAAAATTCAGAGGCAATGCTTTGCAAAACGGCTGCTCAAAAATAGAACCCAAAACATCTGACAGCGTTCCCTGGGAATATCAGACAGGCAAGGGAATTTTCAGTTCTCCTGTCATTGATCATGACGGGACCGTATATATTGGATCTGCAGACCATTATTTTTATGCCATCAATAAACAAGGTCAGCTGAAGTGGCGGTTTGCCACAAAAGAGATTATTGATTCTTCTGCATTGCTTGACGACAGGCAAAGGGTTTATTTCGGTTCAGGAGACGGTTATGTATACTGCCTTGATCGAAACATGGGAGAACAGATATGGAAATTCAAGGCTCATTCCACAAAAGAGGTGGAACAAATATTTAATATTAAAACCTATAATTTAAACTGGTTTGAGGGCAATATGGCCATGCTGAAAGACGGCACCATCCTGGCCCCAAATGACAATTATCTGGTCTATGGTATTGATCGACAAACAGGAAAATTGAGCACCCACTTCTTAAGCAATGAAATGATCTGGTCCTGCCCGGCCGTGAATACGGATACAGACCGGCTTTTCTTTGGCTCCTGCTTTATTGCGGCCGTTAATTTTTTCTGTTTTAATGCAGGTACTGGGGAAAAAATCTGGACCTCCGGAGGACTTGGCACCATTTCCGCTTCTTCCATGCTGACCTCAAACAATCCGGACGGGGCCGTTATAGTTGGCGGATTTGACGGTATTTTAAGAGCCCTGTCACAGAAAAACGGAAAACAGATCTGGTCTTTTGGCACTCGCGACCACATCTATGGCAGCCCTGCCCAGTTGTCATGCGGTACTATTGTTCAGGCGTCCTGTGACGGTACTGTCTACGGCCTGGACCCGGCTACTGGAAAACCCATCTGGACTTTTGACACCCGAGAACCCATTCGCTCTTCACCTGCTGTGGATGCAAAGGACCACATCTATTTTGGATCAGGCGAAGGAAGGCTTTATTGTCTTAACAAAGAGGGCAGTTTCCGGTGGGCCTATCAATGTATTGACGGGGACAGAAATGATTTGAACGGATCCCCTGCCCTGGGAAACCACGGTATTTATATTGCCGGGGAAAACGGGGCCATATTTTTTGTCCCCTATGATTATCCCTTGACCACGGTTGGCCAAAAAGACAAACGGTCGGTTTTGACCTCTGAAATAACCCTGCCAAAAAATGGCAGTCACTTTTTTTATGTGGACAAATTTGGCAGCCTTCTCAACAAAGTACCTGAAATAATAGATGCCAACGACCCTATCATGCTTACCCACACGGTCCGGAAAGACAATAAAACCCTTTTGTCAGCCGTTGATATCAAAAGTCTTAAGGTTTCTTTTGGAAAAAAAATCCACGCACGGGTCAACGTATCTGCCAACCGTAAGTTCATCACCCTTATCCCAAAAGAGACCTGGACCGGTCCTGAAGGCGGCCTGCTAACCATTCGCATCCAATGTGATCTGATTACCCGGTTGAGACGTTTCGGCCTCAAGTTTTTTGGAGGCAGAAAAACAAATTCCCATGAGGGTGAATTCAAATTTCAGGTGGCGCCTTACAAAAAATTAGCAAATGGCCCTGACAAGATTACCATGCCCTATGACATTCCTAAAACCCCAACAGACCCCTCCACTGTTTTTGAAATCAGCCGGCTTTGTTGTCCCAGTCCCACCATGCTGCCCTCCTATAATCAGATCGGATTTGATTCTCTCCATTATCTGGCAGGCATGGTTGAAGACAAGGGATCTGATGCCATTCTCTGGGTGGTGCCGGGCAGACTGGACGAGGCAACGGGCAAAACGGTTGTGAACCCTAATTTAAAAGATGTATATGTCTTATACATGGCCTATGAAAGTGGTCTTTTGACATTGTATAATTATGACGGGTTTATGCTCAGTTTTGTTGGATCATGGGACATGCCCTTTGCATTATATAGAATTGCAACACGGGTTGATCCCCAAACCGGACAGGTTTTGAAAAAAGGCGCTTTAAATGCAGTTACCCAATGTGACAAAATAAAGATGTATGGTAAATTTCTCAAACTCATGGGCATGTCAGATATTAAAACAGGTCTCATGCATATCTGCGGCGGACTGAACTTTAAACTGTGGAATACCAAGGGAATGAGAAGTCCTATAGTTGAAGGCCGGGTGGAACTTAAAATTGGAAACAACACGGCTATTGCAAAACTATCCAACTGCAGGCTTAAAACAAAAGACCATGTGTTTGGTATCCTTTTGATAAATGCCCGTACAAACCGGCACATTGCCGCCAACTATGCCCGTAAAACAAGAGTCAAAACAGATCGTCTGGGATTTGCAACCGCCATTATTCTTGAATATGAAAAAATTGTACTGTCCCGTGATATCAGGGCCTATGTAATGGTGGACACCTATCCTGTTTTCAAGGTGGAAGTCCATGTTGATAATTAACCCCATTCAGATAAAAAAAGGAAACCGTGGACAGCCTCTGGCAGACACCTGGTTTTAAAAAAAGATGAGGTAACATAATGTCGGAATCAAAATCTGAAAAACCGTTAGGCTTAAACAGGGGGGGAATAAAAAAATCAGTAAAACTTTCCCTTGGAACCATTCTCCTATATAACCTGGCCGGATTTGCCTTTAATTTATATGACACCATACTTTATGCTTGGTTACCCTATTTTTATACACCGCCGGAAAATTCGGATTCCATCCAATACATATCCCTGGCCCTATTTGGTTTTATCCTGGCAGCCGGACGGATTCTGGATGCGTTCACAGATCCTTTTGTGGGGTATATAAGCGATAAAACCCTTTCCCGGTGGGGCCGCAGAAAACCTTTTATCTTTGTGTCAGGCCCGTTGCTGTTTATTTTCTTTGTCCTTGCCTGGCGCCCCCCGGTTGAGGGGACAAGTTTGGTAAATGCGGTTTACCTGGCCTTTGTCCTGTTTTTCTATTACTGGGCCTATACAGGCTTTCTCATCCCCTGGCTTGCCACCCTGCCAGAGTTAAGTCCAAAAAATGATCAACGTATAAAAGTCGTATCCGTGGGTATTGTCCTGGGTACCTTGGGAGCCATAGTTGGCGGTGGGCTATCTGGTATGCTCATTGAGAAATTTAATCCATTTATCATGGCATTGATATTGGGATCTTTTGCCTTTTTGGCAGGTGGATTTTCCCTGTTCGGGATAAAGGAAAATTATGTTCCGCCCCAAAAAACTACTATTAAGAAAGGATTTGTTAAGACCCTTAAGGAGGTCTTTTCAGACAAACAGGTCCTTTCCTTCTGCGGAATGATCATGTTTGTTCAGCTGACCTACCAGCTTATGCTCATGAATGTCCCCTATATGACCACCCTGGTTCTGGGCCGGCCTAAATCATTTGCTTCCGTGCTCATGGGTGAGGTTATCCTGCTCATGGCACTGTCCATACCCTTATGGTATTTTCTTTTAAATAAATATCCTAAAAGAAATGTCATGCGATTTATCATCGGTTTCATGAGTCTGAGTTTTTGCCTGAGTTTTTTTATCGGCAGGATTCCTATTTTTTCACCATATATTCAGGCCATCATTATTCTGCCAATTGCCGCCATCCCGATGGGGGGAATGTTTACAGCCTCCCTGGGGCTTATTTCCGATCTCACCGATTATGGAGAACTAAAAAATGGTAACAGGACCGAGGCCATTTATTTTGGGATATACGGCATTGTAAGAAAAACAGGGTGGGCTTTTTGCTCCATTATTCTGACAACCACTTTTTCCATATTTGGGTACAGCCCGGAAAACTCTTTTGGAGTCAGTGTGACCTGGATTATCTGTGCGTTGTCCTGCATTTTGGGTTTTATAATTTTCATCCCCTATAAGCTGGGAGACACCATACAGGAAACACAATTAATAATTGATAAATAAGAACCATCCTTTACAAGGAGATATTATGACTCTGTCAAATTCCGAAAAAAATAAAATAAATATACCAAACATCCAAAAAGTTGCCATTATTGGAGCCGGAGCAATGGGCTCTTATTTTGCAAGCAGATTTTTTGATACAGATGGTTTTTCAACGGTATTGGTTGCAAAGGGAAAGCGGTTGGAAAAACTCAAAACCAACGGTTTAATTGTTAATGGAAAATCCTATGCTATTCCTGTCATATCACCTGATGAGGCCATTTCTACCGTGGATCTTATTATCGTGGCTTTAAAACATCATCATCTTGAAAAAGCGGTTCACGGTTTAGAAAAACTGATCAGTAACTCAACCACCATTATATCTGTCATGAATGGTCTTGAAAGTGAAGAATATATTGGCTCCATCTATGGTAAAGACAAGGTGTTATATGCCATTTCCGTTGCAATAGATGCTTTACGTGATGGCAATAGGACAACCTATACCAAGCCGGGCAAACATTTTTTTGGTGAAGCCGACAATACTCATTTAAGCCAAAGGGTTCTTTGCGTACAAGACGCATTTGACAGGGCAAAAATCGCATATGAAACACCAAAGGATATGATCCGGATAATGTGGTGGAAATTTATGATCAATGTTGGGATGAACCAGGCATCCGCTGTGATGAAGGCTACCTATGGCGCTTTTCAGTCATCTCCGGATGCCATGGGTTTAATGGAAGCATTGATGAAAGAAGTCATCGCATTGACAGATGTCATGGGTGTTGATCTGAGTTTCCATGATATAAAGGAATGGTATGGGTTTCTAAATGTTCTATCACCCCGGGGCAAAACATCAATGTTTCAGGATATTGAGGCAAAACGCAAAACCGAAGTTGAAATTTTTGGCGGAAAAGTTGTTGAATTGGGCAAAATTCATGGTGTAAAAACACCGGCAAATCAAGCCTGTCTCCAAATTATTCGGGTGTTGGAGCAACAATTTGAAAACGGCGACATGTCCTGAAATAAAGGGACCTGAAATAAATTGACGGCTCATTTTATTATCCCTTTAAAATTTTTTTAAGGTAGATGCGTATTTTTCTTTACAAAATGAAATTTCTTCTCTATAGGAATCGAAAATATAGCAAGGTTATCGATCTTAAGGATGGTAACTTAAATATGACTCAGGAGATCACCCCAAAAAAACCAATTAGAGGAGAAGACAATGAAAATCGGATTTATCGGCCTCGGCAATGTTGGAGGCAAACTCGCAGGCAGCCTGCAAGAGAACTGTTTTGAGCTTATCGTAAGGGACATTGACAAAGCTGCTGCCGAGCCATTTTTGACAAATGGTGCGCAATGGGCCAAATCCCCAAAAGCGCTGGCTGAATCAGCTGATTTAATTATCACTTGCCTGGGTTCCCCTGCCATCGTGAGCGAGGTGATGGAATCGGAAGATGGTGTTATTGCAGGGTTGAGCGATGGTAAAATCTGGCTTGAGATGAGTACCACGGATGAGGCAGAGGTAAAACGCATAGGCGCTCTTGTGGCTGCTAAAGGCGCTATCCCTCTGGATAGTCCCGTATCAGGCGGTTGCCACCGGGCTGCAACAGGAAATATCGCCATCCTGGTGGGGGGAGATAGACAAGGCTTTGAAAAAGCGTTCCCAGCCATTTCTGTAATGGGCAATGAAATTCTTCACACAGGACCCTTGGGCTCTGCTTCGGTTATGAAGGTGATCACCAACTATCTTGCCGGGGTTCACCTTGTGGCATTGGGAGAAGCCTGGTCCGTGGCTAAATTGTCAGGCATGGACCTTTCCATGGCCTATGAGGCCATCCGCATTTCATCCGGTAATTCATTTGTTCACGAAACAGAGAGCCAGATCATCCTTAACGGCAGTTACAATATCAATTTCACAATGGATTTGGCTTTAAAAGATATGAGTATATTCAATGATCTTGGTCATCGTTACGGGGTACCCATGGAGATTGCACCCTTAACTTTAGATGTTATCAAGGATGGCCTGGATCGTTTTGGAAAACGGGCATGGTCTTCCATGGTGGTTAAACGAAAGGAAGATGACTGCTGTATTGACTTCCGGGCAGAAGGTTTCCCAGAATGTCTTGAAGACTTTGAACCATCCAAAGCAGGAAAGGAAATCAAGGTTCGCGGTAGGGACATAGACTGTTAATGTATAAAATGGAGCACAAAATATATTGTGATTTTTGTGCTCCAAACTAAACAAGGGATTGCATAATCTCATTATTTGTACCAGGAAAACGATACTTATGATATCTAAAAAAAACCAAAATTATTTTGATGTTGATTTTGCACGGCAGCAATTTCCTTTTTTCAGCCTGGATGAATCCAAACAATGGCGATTTTTTGAAAATGCCGGAGGAACCTTTGCATGCCGTTCCGTGGTGGAAAAATTAACCCATTTTTATCAAGTCAACAAAGTGCAACCCTATGGTGACAATGCACTTGCTGCCTCTGCCGGTGAACAAATGGATAAGGGCCGCAATGTCATTTCCAGTCTTTTAGGCCTGCCGGTTGAAACGATAACAATTGGCCCTTCAACCACCCAAAATATCAATACACTCAGTATTGCCTGCCTGGGTTTTCTCAACCAGGGAGATGAAATCCTTGTATCTGAACAAGACCATGAAGCAAATATTGGCGCCTGGGAAAGAGCAGCCCGAAAATCAGGGGCGATTTTACGGTTTTGGAAGGTCAACCCTGAAAATGGTGAACTTGATTTTGCCGCATTTGAAACCCTTTTGAACAAACGAACAAAAATTGTATGCGTAACCCACAGTTCTAATATCATTGGAACCGCAAACCCGGTTCAAAAGATTATTCGTTCAGGGCATGATTTCGGGGCAAAAGTGGTTATTGACGGTATTTCCTTTGCACCACACAGCTGGCCTGATATCCCATCGTTACATGCAGATGCCTATTGTTTTAGTACCTATAAAACCTTTGGAACACATTTGGGCATCATGTATATCGCTCCGGATTTTATGGACCAACTCACACCTCAATGCCATTTTTTTAATAACAAAAATCCATGGGCCCGTTTAGATGCTGCCGGTCCTGATCATGCTTTGATCGCAGCTCTTGCCGGAATAGGTGATTTTTTTCAGACCCTTTATGACCACCACTTTGGTAGTTCTGATTTAAGCCTGAATCAAAAAGCCTTAAAAGTTTCAAATCTTATGAATAAACACGAACGATCTATTTGTAAAATTTTAATCGACGCGCTCAATCAAATGCCGCTGAGAATTATCGGCAGGTCAAGCATAAACGGCCGGGAAGCAAATATTTCCTTAATTTGCTCTTCCCATTCATCAACTTTGCTTGCCTCATTATTGGCAAAAAAAGGGGTTGCAGCAAAAAACGGTCACTTTTATGCGTATAGGGTATTGAAAGCATTGGGAATCGATACTGATGATGGTGTTCTAAGACTGAGTTTTGCCCATTATAACACCATGGATGATACCTTGCACCTCATTGATGCATTGAAAACCATTTTTAAATAAAAAAATTTAGTTATCATATGTTCCGTATTTACGGACGGCTGCAATTGCCGCTTTTATATTTTCCATGGGAGTTCCCGGCGCAATATTGCAAAGATAAAACCATAGGCGGCGATTTTCCCTACCCACCTTTACATAGTGCTTTACCCTGTTGAAAACCTCTTCGGGCGTGCCGGTCCTTAAGAATACAGCTCCCACACCCAGCAACAGCGGAAGATCGTGCTTTATTGCATAGGCCTTGTAAAATTCAGGCCCCAGGGCTTCAACATCGGGATCCTGGCCTTCCACAAACCCGGGGTTGGCCCGCAAGCGGATATCCATAACTTCTTCGGGATTTTTTGCCCATCTTTCCCCTGTCCAATTGGGCACAAATACATTTGGTCCGCATGCATTGCGCAGCATTTCAACATAGGGTGCAATGAATTCATCCATGATCTTTATATTTACGATGGGCAGGGAAGCCAGTGCATCGGCACCCATAAAAGCCTGGGTCCGGGGAAATTTCCTTTTCAGATATTCAAGCCATGGAATGAGCAGTTCCTGTGTTACCCTTGTCATGAATTCATGGGCAAATTTTGGTTTCAGGCACATGTCCATAATCAGCGTTTCGATTCCCCTTATATTGGCTGCAAGGCTGAAGGGAGCGCAAAATGCCACGTTTGCCATGACCCCTGTCAATTCCTCAAAAACATTATACATGTCAATAACAAGAGAACATCTTCCTGCCGTGTCAAAATCAGGGGTGACAATTTTTTTAATATCATCCTCCTCCAGGATAAGGGGGTGGGCTCTGTCAATGTCAGGCATGATATCATCGTGGAAGCGTAACTTCTGGCCGATGGCTTCAGCTTCAATATTATAGGTGTCTAAATCCACTGTTGGAATATCGATACCATATTTGTCACAAATATCCAATGTCCCTATATTTAACAATTTTGCATCATGAAAAATCTCTTGGGCGGAAAGATTCATCTCCTTGGGCAGCAATTCACAAATCTGGGCATAAACGGGTACCCGATCAGCTGTTCCTGTGACCGTATCTGCGGCCCTCTTATATCCTTTTTGAAAATGATAATATGTTTTTTTAAGATTCATAATTGTCAACCAGGGCCTTTAAAGAATATACTATTTAGTTTTGTTTTTCGCAGCTATCGTGTAAAAACAGGCCTTATTCAAAGATCTGTCCCATTGCCTGCCTGTACTTCAGCCTCAAATTCTTCCAAAAGGTCATTAATTGTTCCTTTTGCATCGGAGGAAAGTTCAAGCGGCTTATGGTTGGCTAATATATTTTTCGCCTTTTCATAGGCCATCTCAACAAGATCTTTTCCATTGGAAGACTGCATCCATTGTGCCCTGGTTTTTCTGTCAAATACGAACGCCTGGGACTGGCTTCTTGTATGTTGAAATGTATGGTCATGGGTAAGATAACTGCCCCCGGGACCAATCTCATCTATGAGATTCAAAACCATGGATTCCTGATCGACCTTTACCCCGCCGATCAGTTTATGGATATTTGTGATGCACTCATGATCCATAACCAATTTGGCGTAATCAAATGTCAAGCCTGTCTCTAAACCCCCTGCGCCAAAAATCATATTGGCCCCGGACAGGGCAATGGGCAAAACGTTAAAACTAAACTCATAACCGGCCTGGGCATCAGGTGCCTTGGAATCACTTACACCTGCCCCGATTCGGCAGGGGATACCATAAAATTGGGACATCCTTGTAATGGCGGTACCCACCATACTCCACTCAGGGGCTCCCACCGACGTCAGTCCGGTTTTCAGATCCATAATAGTACTGCATGAACCAAAGGAAACATTAGAACCCCTTCTGACCGTCTGGGCAAGAACCAGTCCGCTAAGATGTTCGGCAAGGGTCTGAACAATGGTACCGGCCAGTGTTACAGGTCCTGTTCCACCGGAAAGAGCCATGGCCATTATGTCTACATTTATACCCGCTTCCAAGGCGGTAATAAGGGTTTCGCAACATTGGGTTGCAAGGGTCAAAGGACTTGTAACACAGCATGAGCAGGTACACATGGGCCGCTGTCGTAATTGATCCATTCCTCCCACTGCTGCTGCAGCCATCTTTACAATGGTTTTAACACTGCGCTCGTCCACCATGCCGATGGTAATATGCTTGCTGTTGTGTGTAATCAAAGATTCAAAATTGTGCACGGCTTGAGAAGCGGCTTTTTTATCTCCGGGACAAACCGTTCGTTGACACCATGCAAACCCGTCCAATGCATCCACGACGTGATATATATTATTGCAATCCTCTTTCGTTGAATTACGGCATGATCGGGTATCAAGATCAATCAGATTGACCTGTTCTCCAAAGGTGGAAAACCCTACATTCCCTTTTTCCATATAAAAATCTTTTTTAGGATCACGGGCATAATAGGTCACACTTTTTGCCACGCTTGCGATGCTGTCAGTAACTAACCACTCAGGAATTTTAACCAGCCAGTTCGGACCCTTTTTCAGTACGAAAGCGCCTGCGCTGCTTAACCGCTCGGCTGCTTCTTCCATCTCCACAAGCACACCCGTGTGCTTTAAAATGTGGCAGGCACCACGGTGAATTGTCTCAAGTTCATCCTGGGAAAAAACATTTAATCCCATTCCAACAGCTGACGTTAAACCATTTCTGACCATTGTCATTTTTTACCTCTTTTCCTTTAAATGAATCATTGAACCATTTTCAAAAAAGCGGCTAATTTTCGTACCCACTTTTCTAGGGGGAAAATTTAGTGTTGGGCCTATTTTGAAAAAAGGTAGTAGGATAAAAACAGAGTCATTGTCAAGGAAAATATAATTTTGATATTCTGTGTTTCAAAAACTTTAATAAAGGCGGGCTTCCTGGGCTTTTACAAAATTTTTAAACGGTATAATATCCCTAACTTTTAAACAAGAATTGCTTAAAAAAGGAGTCTAAAAAATATGTGTGCCAAAAATTATATTCTTGTGTAAATGGTGGGTTTTTTAAAAAAAGGTTTAGTTGAGATTGATTGCTAGAATATTTCTCTTTTTGCCGAATTTTAACGCCTCTTCCAGTGACCCCATGCACAGATCAATTCTCAAACCGTTCAGGTCAACGTTCATACGATCTTCGGCAATGAAGACACCGATACCCTCGATATATATTTTTTTGCCCAGCCAGCCCCTATCCACAAGTTCGGAACTGATGGCGCAAGTTCGCCCGGCAACGGGTTTGGTCATGGTTGCTGTTTTATCAGGATTACCATCTGAGTTGATTCCATTTGACCAGGGATGATATCCTGTTAAAGTGACATTTGCTTTTGTAATTACTTCCAGTTTGTCTTTTTTGGATTTGATAATTGATCTTAAGTGCATTTCTTTGCTTTCATAGATAGAAATAATTCTTTCCAAATCCTGGATATCACTTTTTAAAGACAAAATATATTTTGCATTAATTTTATTGTGATCATTTTCTTTTTTGAATTGTACTGCAAAAAAAACACTGATTAGAACAGCTGCAAATAAAATAAGGATATAATTGATTCTCGGTTTCATAACAATAAGGATGGTTGTTTAAAAAAAATTAGTTTACCATTAAAAAACTTTAAACGCTCCATGATTAAAAGTTATAAAAATAAAACATACCTTTTATTAAGGCCCTGCAAACGATTTTAATTAAAGCATAAAATTACTTTAAATGCCATAAAATTCTGACTGTGTTTTTTGAATGCCCTATAGGAGCTTTCTTGCTTGATACAGACATTTATAGTTCTGGTGTTAACATGATTTCAAACAACCATACTTATAAGCAATGACATCTGTCATTTTGAATATTTCAAATTAATTACAGATCTATTCGTCTGGAAAATCAATCTCACAACGGTCATTCAAATGAAGCCGGAAAACATAAATTGCCATGGCAACGACAGGTACGGCCAGGACAAACCCGAAAATAGGCAGCAGGGTGACTCCGATAATAATAAGAGCGATGGCAGCTGCCAACAACAATGAACCCAGCATTAATTTGGATATTTTCTGAGGGACACATTCTATTGCTTTCATGAGTATCTCCTTTTTTTATGATGATTTAAGATATGACACCCTTAATTTGTAAAGATTAAAAAAAGCGTGATCTGACCATAAAAATAAGACCTTGATTTAAAAAATCAATCAACTCAGGGAAAAAAGAACTTTTCCGGCCAGAGATAAAGCGTTTGCCATATAGGTGAATTTCTTGTAGGTTGATTTTAATTCAAAATATCCAGAATATTCAATTTTACAATGGTTCACGTTCATCTATACCTGAAAAGAGGTTGATATGACCAAAAAACCAGCCCGTGAAGAATTAAAAAGAATCATCACGCAATTAGACCAGGTAAAATCTAAGGCCAGGAAAACTGAAGAGGCCCTGGAAAAAAACAAAAACAGACTGTTGAAATTACAAAAAGTTGCAAGGGTAGGTTTTTTGGAATGGAATCTAAAAACCAATGGGATTTATTGGTCTGATGAAATCTATGACCTTTATGGCGTTAATGACAAAACAACCCCGCCCAGTTTAGAGCTAACCATGGATTTAGTACACCCGGACGACCTGGCAATTGTGGAAAAAAACCTTAAAATGGCCATTGAAGGTATTAAAGACTACAATATCGATCATCGCATCATCAGGCCTGATGGAAACCTTATCTGGGTTCATGTCCAGGGTGAGTTAGCATTTGATGAGACTGGAAATCCTGAAACACTGCTTGGCACTGTTATCGATATCACCCATCGAAAAAAAACCGCAGTGGCATTAAAGGACAGCGAGGAAAGGGTCATGCTTGCTCTGGACGGTACGGATCAAGGGTTATGGGAATGGGATATTGTGTCAGGCGATTTGTCTGTAAGCGACAATTGGTGCAGAATAATGGGATACTCACCCGGTACCACATTTTTCGATTTTACCTGGTGGGAAAAAAGCCTCCACCCGGACAGCCTGATTACCTTTAGAGACGTGTTCAAAAAATATCTTGAAACCCAAAAAAAATACTATGAACTGGAATATCAGATTAAAAATAAATCCGGAGAGTGGCAATGGATTTGGGAACGCGGTACCTGTATAGCCTATGGGGAAAACGGTGAGCCTTTAAAGATAATCGGTATCGATAGAAACATCACTATTCGTAAAAAAGCTGAGCTTGAGCTCATTGAAATAAATAAATCTCTTGATAAAAAAGTAAAACAAAGAACCCTTGAACTTAAGCGATTAAATGAACATATGATTAACACGGAGGAAAAAAGCCGCAAATCAATTGCCAACGATCTTCATGATGGTGTAACCCAGTCAATTGGGCTGAGTCTTTCTAAAATAAAAAGCGTTAAAGAATTACATTCTGAATCTGACTCGGAACTCATTTCTCAAATCCAGGTACATCTTGAGCAGGCCAATCGAGAAATACGTTCTGTAATTTATCAGCTCAGTCCTCCTGTTCTGGATGATTTTGACATTGATTTAGCCTTAGGATTCTTAATTGAGGAAAGTAATAACAAACACCAGGCTCATTTTAAATATATCAATAATCTTCATGAACCGCTTCACCTTGTCCGGACACATAAAATTACCCTTTATAGGGCGGTCAGTGAGCTTATTACCAATATTTTAAAACATTCCAATTCATTAGAAGCTGAAATTGAATTGTCAAAAATTAAAAATCAAATTATAATAAAAGTTGAAGATAAGGGATCCGGGTTTGATACCGGCTCTATTCATAAAAGCAACTATTGTGGATTCGGATTGTACAGTCTCTCTGAGCGGTTATCAAATATCGGGGGTGAACTAAGTGTAAAGTCAGTTATCGGAAAAGGCACCCATGCGATGATAAGGGTCCCGGTAAATATCTAAAAAAAGGAAAAATCCATGGCTAAAAAACCTTCCCGTGACGAATTAGATCAGACCAAATTTCAGCTTAAACAGTATAAAGAGAAACTTGTTCACTCCTACGATTTGATGGATTATATTATTTCCAATGCCCGGAGTGCCATTGCCGTTTACGACAAGGACTTAAAATATATGTATGGAAGTAAACGATATCTTAAAGATTACAAGGTCAAAAATCAAAATATTGCCGGTAAACACCATTATGAAATTTTTCCGGATATTCCGGACAAATGGAAAGAGGTGCATAAAAGAGTATTGGCCGGTGAAGTGATAACGGCAGAGGACGATCCTTATTACAGAGAGGACGGCCTTGTAAACTGGACACGCTGGGAATGCCGCCCCTGGTATGAATATGATGGTTCAATCGGGGGTATTGTCATATATAATGAGGTTATTGACGAACGCAGAAAAATCGAGGCTGCACTGCTAAAGAGTCAGCAGCAGCTTTCAACCCATCTTTTAAATACACCCATCGGGGCCATTTCCTGGGACTTGGATTTTAAAACGATCGAGTGGAATCCTGCAGCGGAAAACATCTTTGGATACACGAAAGAAGAGGCCATAGGCAAACATATCACACAGCTTATTCTTCCTGAAGATATGAAGGAATATGTTGAAGATATTCTAAAAAATCTCGTATCTGAAAAAGGTGGCGTACACAGCATAAATGATAATGTGACCAAAGACGGCAGGCGGATCATATGTGATTGGTACAATACAGCCTTGAAAGATGTTGATGGTAACCCTATCGGTATGGCCTCTCTGGTCAATGATATCACAGAGCGTATACACACTGAAAAAGCGCTTAAAAAAAGCGAGGAAAAATACCGAACCATTCTTGACAGCATTGAAGAGGCTTACTATGAAGCTGATCTTGCAGGGAATCTTACCTTTTTTAATCGTTCATTATGCCGGATTTTGGGATATTCCAAAGATGAATTACTGGGCATGAATAACAGGCAGTTTTTGGATGCCAAAAATTACAAAATCGTGTTTAAAGCCTTTAATCTGGTTTATAAAACAAAAAACCCCTATAAAGCCTATGATTGGGAGTTTGTCAGAAAGGATGGTTCCAATTGCTTTGTTGAGACATCCATCTCGATCAGAGTGAATTCAAAAGGCCGGACCATTGGATTTCAAGGTGTTATTAGAGATATCTCCGAACAAAAAAAAATAGAAGCCCAGCTTTTACATGCTCAGAAGATGGAATCTGTAGGACGACTGGCCGGTGGGATCGCCCATGATTATAATAATACACTAAGCGTAATAATGGGCTATACTGAACTGGCATTGTCAGAGGTGGACGATCCTGCTGGAAAGCTTCAGGCCAACCTGGATCATGTTGTCAAAGCCGCCAGACGTGCCACTGATATTACCCGGCAGCTAATGGCCTTTGCGCGTAAACAGAACATTGCGCCTTTTTCTCTCGACCTGAACGAAAATGTGAAAAGCATGATGAAAATGCTCCAGCGTCTCATTGGTGAGGACATAGATCTATCCTGGGTGCCGGGAAAAAAACTTTGGCCTGTGAAAATGGACCCGTCCCAGATTGATCAAATCCTGGCCAACCTTTGCGTAAATGCAAAAGACGCCATTGACGGGATAGGAAAGATAAGTATTCAAACAAAAAATAAAATCCTGGATGATGTCTTTTGCGCTGATCATTCCGGTTTTGTACCGGGCAGGTTTGTTCTTTTGTCCATCATTGACAATGGCTGCGGTATGGAAAAAGAGGTCCTGCAAAACATTTTTGATCCGTTTTTCACAACAAAAACCTTAGATCAAGGCACCGGACTTGGGATGGCCACTGTATACGGAATCGTTAAGCAGAACAGAGGATTTATTGATATCCATAGTGAATCCGGCAAAGGAACCCAGGTGAATATCTACCTGCCTCGCCATGACAGCAAAACAGAAAGGTCTCAGAAAGAGGTGTCAGAAAAAACACCCAAGGCTCAGGGTGAAACCATTCTTCTGGTGGAGGATGACATACCCATTCTGAAACTAACAGACAAGATTCTCAATGGACTGGGTTACAAAGTCCTTTCGGCCAGCACCCCAAAACAAGCCATGGGGATTGCCAGAAATTATAAGGGGAATGTTCATCTGCTTTTAACTGATGTTATCATGCCTGAAATGAACGGGCTTGAATTGTCAAAACAATTGGCACCCTTTTATTCAGGTCTAAAATGTATGTTCATGTCAGGATATTCAGCGGATTCCATCGAACATCGCGGAATTCTGGACAAGGGGCAGCACTATCTTCACAAGCCGTTCACCCCGAGGGAACTTGCCATAATCGTCCGAAAAGCCTTGGATAATATTTATTGAAACATGATAATTAAAAACAATTCTTTAATTTAATTATTTTATTTTTTTCTTCCATATAGAGATGATGGGCAGTTTTCAGATCCGTCTTTTCAAATGTGATTGTATCCCCCGGAGTTGTCTGTGCAACCCTTGACAGATCTGTAGAAATGACCGTTGCAATTTTAGCATATCCGCCAACTGTTTGTTCCACCAATAAAATAATGGGTTGTTCATCAGGCGGGATCTGGATACTGCCGGGCATTGACGGTTCTGAAACAATGCTTTCAGGCATACCGCTAATTAAGGGTACAGGGGGTCCCTGCAAACGGTATCCCATGCGATCCGCTTTTGCAGTAACCAGGTAATTGGATTCTGTCAAAGCAAGAATACCCTGGTCAAAATGGTCATCCTGGGGTCCTAAAATAAGACGGATAACCGGATTTGACGAATATTGGGGTAACATTTGCCGGGGAAAGGAACGGGGTCTTTTCAATACCCTGGCTTTGTTGGTCTCAAGGATGTCTCCTTTTTGCAAAGGCCTTCCCATAAACCCGCCTATTTTTCCGCTCACATAGGTTGAAAAGCTACCCATGACCTCTGGAACCTTCAACCCTCCTGTAAAAGCGAGATAGGATCTGCATCCGGATTGAATCTGTGAAATCGTCAAGATATCTCCGGGGCTTACCCTTATGGATTTCCATTGCTCAATGGGTTTGTCATTCAGGGTCATTCCCATTTTTGCACCGGTAAGGGCAATATCCATTTCCTTTGTAAATTCCAGGGAAGGTCCCATAACGGTAATTTCAAGAACCGCCTGATTGTCATCATTTCCCACCAGGATATTTGCCCCTTTAAAGGCAAAGGAATCAAGTACGCCACACACGGGAATGCCCATTTGCTGATAACCGAATCTTCCATTGTCTTGAATAGTGGTAAATCCCCCAGGTGCCAAAATTTTTATTGCACTCATCCGTTATTCTCCCGTTGGGCAAGCCGTTCATATTCTTTTTCTGAAACCGGTTTAAATTTAATCTTGTCTCCTGCCTTATAGAGAAATGGATTGGCACGATGCGGAGCAAAGAGTTTCAACGGCGTTTTACCTATGAGCTGCCAGCCGCCCGGGCTTGCAATGGGGTACATTCCTGTCTGGTTGTTTGCTATTCCCACAGAGCCTTCAGGAACAAGCGTACGTGGTGTTGAAAGTCTTGGGGTGTGTAATTTTTCATCAAGCCCGCCTAAAAAAGCAAAACCAGGAGTAAACCCCACCATATAAATCAAATATTCAGGTGTTGAATGAAGGCTAATGACTTCTTCTAGGGTCAATCCATGGGCCTTTTGTACATTCTCTATATCAGGGCCAAATTTATTCCCGTAGCACACCGGGATTTCAACAACCTTCCAGGGATCAATTTCTATTTTTTCAAGTGAATGGTTAACTGTATCAATCAGCTCACACAGTTTGTCCGGATTAGTAACGGCGGGATCATAAATAAACAAAAGAGACCTGTAGGTTGGAACCATTTCCTTGACGCCATGGGGTGAGTTTTTTTCCAGGGTTTTGGCCATTGCTCTGACCTTGGCATTTACTTTTGGATCAATGCCCTCGCCAAATTCAACAAGAAGGCCTTTATCTCCAGCTATGCGGTATACGGGTTTTTCAAACAACATTGATTCCATGGGTTTACCCTTTCCCCATGGGTTTTACGAGTATATCATTTTCCTCAAGCGTTTTTCTAATATTATTTACAAGGTTAACAGCGCCGATATTATCACCATGCACACAAAGGGTCTGCACTTCAAGGTCAATCTTTGTTCCATCAACGGCTGTTACAAACCCCTTTGCCATATCAAGGGCTCTTTTAGCCACTTCATCTGGATCTGAAATAACGGCTCCTGGTTGTTTTCTGGATACAAGCGTTCCTTCAGGTGTATACGCTCTGTCAGGAAACGCTTCGTACACAACTTTAAGCCCCATTTCCTCTCCCATGCGCCTCATTGTTGCCCCTTTTTTCCCTGCCAGGGCAACAAAATAAAGTTCAGGGTCCAGACTCATTATCCCTTTTGCAATTGCCCTGGCCGTTATCTGGTTTTCAACCGCCTCAAGATAAAGCGCCCCATGGGGTTTAACATGGGAAAGTTTTGTCTTGTGCACATGGCAAAATCCTTTTATGGCACTCACCTGATAAACCAGATAGTGCTGGATTTCTTCAGCAGAGCAGGCCATGTTCCTGCGACCAAATCCCAAAAGGTCTGGATATCCCGGATGTGCGCCGATTCCCACCTTGTTTTCAACTGCCATTTGAATGGTTTTATCCATTACAAGCGGATCTCCGGCGTGAAAACCGCAGGCGATATTTGCCGAACTAATATAGGTCATAACCTTTTCGTCCATACCAATGCTGTATGCACCAAAACTTTCGCCCATGTCACAATTTAAATCGATTACCTTCATCTTTCACCTCTTTATCTATTTTGTTACCATGAGCTCTGGAAGATACAATGCAATCTGCGGAAATACCGTCAGGATGGCCGTTGTCAATAACATCAAAAAAAAGAATGGCAGCGCATACCTGGCTATCTTCATAATGGGCTCACCTGTCAGACCCTGTATCACAAAAAGATTAAACCCAACAGGAGGGGTGATCTGACTGACTTCCACCATTAAAATAAGATAAATACCAAACCATATGGGGTCAAATCCCGCTGCAGTAACCATGGGAAGCGCTATGGGCAACGTCATGACAACAATGGAAAACCCGTCCAGAAGGCATCCCAGCACGAGATAAACACCCCCCAGAAGAATCATGAGCATGTATGGCGAAAGGTTCAATTGGGTGATAGCAAGAGTAATTGCAGCAGGGATTCCTAAAAACCCCATTACTCTGGATAAAAAACCTGCCCCCACTACGATGAGCATGATCATGGCATTGGTTTTAACAGCCCCTTTAAGACATTCAAAAAAAATTTTAATCGTCAATTGTCGGTTTATGGCGGCAAAAACAAAGGCACCTAAAACACCCAGGGCAGCGGCTTCCGTCGGGGTGGCAAAACCCCCGTAAATGCTTCCGAGAACCACAAGGATGAGTATTAATGTGGGTGCAAGATCCTTAAGGCCTAATAAACGGTCTGCCCATGAATAGCTCTCTTGGGACTGCGGGGCGATTTCAGGATTTATAATTCCCCTGTAAATGATATATACAGAATAAATTCCCGCCAGAAGCAACCCGGGTAAAACACCTGCCATAAACATTTTGCCTATGGAAACCTCTGCTAAAATCGCATAAACGATCATGATCAAAGAAGGCGGAATTAAAAATCCCAACGTACCGGCTCCGGCAAGTGATCCCATTGAAAGGCTTTGGTCATACCCCAGTTTATCAAACTCTGCCAGGGTAATTCTGCCCACAGTGGCTGTTGTGGCTGCACTTGAACCTGACACGGCAGCAAAAAGCGTACACGATACAATATTCATGAGCAAAAGTCCGCCTGGAAGACGGTAGAGCCATGGGACAAGCGCCTTGAAAAGTCTTTCAGAAATCCCTGACCGGTATAATATCTCACCCATCAAAATAAACAGAGGCAGGGCCACATACTCCCATTTTTCTATGGTTGCCCATGCCGATGATGCCATATTGTTTCCTGCAGGCAGGGAAGAAAACAGGGTCATTCCGACAAAACCCACAATAAAAAGAGAAAACCCGACCCAGATACCTGAGGATAGAGCGATAAAAAGAACGCCAAATACCACTATAGACATAAAAAGGAGTTCTGATTCCATTAAACGACCTCCTCTTTGGTTGAAATGGCCTGCCAGGTTTTCAGGGTAGTGGCGAAAAGCTGGATAAAAAAGCATCCGGCCCCAACCAGCATGATGGTCTGGGGAATCCATAATGGCGTGTTTGTCAATGTGCCGGATGTTGATTCATATCTGATAGCAGAACCAACCATTTTAAAAAGATACCACCATAAATATCCCATAAAGACAGTGGTAATCAAGGTTGCAAAAAAGGTAATGAATCTGGCCAGCCTTTGGGGTAGAAATCCCAGGACAAGGGTAATTCTGATATGGCCTTTTTCCTTAAGGCAGTATCCTGCCCCCATAAATATTATTGCTGCAAGGCCATAGGCACTGTACTCATCTGCTATTAAAGTTGTCTTTTCAAACAGGTTCCATATAAAAATTTCCACTATAATTAAAATAGACATCAGTCCTAAAATTACAGCAGATATATTCGCCATAAAATCGCTTAATTTGTCTGACAATTTTACAAATGTATTCATTTCCACCACCAGAATTTATAATAGAGGCCTTCGAATAATGCGCTGTTTTGTTTTAGTGCATGGAAGATGAAAATTATATTCAAGGGATTGTCATTTTCATCTTCCGCAGCAATCGGGCTAAAGAGTTCGTCATTCAAAGGTTTCAAATAATGGACCGGCTTTCTCGTCCATCATTATAATATTAACCCTAATGTAGCAAACATTAGGGTTTGTTTAAGATCTGTTTTTTACCTGCCTGTAATCTTGTCGTACTGGCTTAAAATAGACTGGGCATCACTACCTGCTTTTTTTGCCCATTGTGCCCTTAACTTTTCACCAACGGCATTGAGCTGAGCACGAAATTCATTGCTCACAGGATCAATGGTCATTCCTTTTTCCACAAGAGTTGCACGGCTTTTACGATCCATGTCTCCAGCAAGATTCCACATGTCATCTTCCATCTGATTGGCAATTTCAAGGACGATTGTCTGGATGTTTTTATCCAGCTTATCCCAGGCAGCCTGATTGACATTGATCATGTTTACAGGACCGACAATATTGATGGGTGTAAAATACTTTAAAACTTCCCATGCTTTTGCATCAACCCCGGAAACGGAAGATGTATACATTGAATCTAAAAGTCCGGCTTTCATGGCTGGATATACTTCGGAAAAAGGCATTTTCCTTGCCGCAATACCCGTAGCTTTTCCAAAGGCCAGCCCCGTACCATCATAAACCCTCATCTTCAATCCCTTTAAGTCTGATTCAGCCTGAATTTTGCGCTGGGTATAAATGCCGGAAAAAGGCCAGATAGAGGTGTAAAGTGTCATCTGATTGAATTTTTTCAGGTTTTTTGCATATACGGGTTTTGCCAGTTGATAAAGAAGACGCTGCTCAAATGCATTTGTGGAAATAAAGGGTTGTGCTGTCAATGCAAGAACCGGTGCATCCCCTTCAACCATGCCCGTGGGTATTTCAGCAACGGCCAACTGGCCTTCGGCAACAGCTCTTAAAAGCTCAGGGCCCTTGAATCCCAATGAGGAGCCCGGATGAAGAACAATAGTCAGTTCGCCATTGGTTGCCTTGGCGACTTTATCAGCAAATACTTGTGCCCCTTTGGAATGAAAGTTACTAGCAGGATAGTTTAAGTGCAGATCCCACTTGGTTTTTGCCATGGCATTGGAAAAAAAGTCAAGGCAAACATCAGGCCCGTTAATACGATAAATAATTTTTTCATCTCTTTCTCCTTTTTAAGGTTAAAAATATTTTATAAGCGTTTGCACCCTTTAAAAAATTTGATCAGGATGTCATAAAAACAATGATCCTTTGCCGAAAAATTAAAATATGTTTTTCAATGAGTTTTTTAAGCCTTTTTGCATCTTTTTCCACAAGACACTTGATCATTTGTTCATGTTCCTGAAACACGGACTCGTAATGGGATTCAAGGGGTCTTTGTGGATCAATTTTATTTCCATAGGACAAATAGGAAAGTCTTTTTGCCTCGGTTCTCACATCCTGGATGGCTCTGATGATAAATTCATTTTGCGAACACTTTGCAAAATTCATATGGAAATCATGATTGGCCTCAACCATTTCAAAAACATCATTGACTGCAATTGCTTTTTCAACTTGTTTATTTGATTCTTTCATTTTCCTTATAAAAGTTGAGCAGTTTTTATTAATCGCTATATCAACAAGGCCCAGTTCCATAATCCTCATACTTTCAAACATTGCCTTGGTATTTTGCAACGTAATGGGGCGAACAATAACACCTCTTTTGGGGTGGGCCTCCACCATTTTTTCACTGTGCAGTCTGACAAGCGCTTCCCTTATCGGTGTCCTTCCAATCTCCAGGTCATCCACAAGCTGATTTTCTTCAAGGTGCTGACTTGGCTGGTATTCAAGACAGATGATCTTTCGGACAATGGTTTCATAGGCAGTGACAGCCAATGGTTGTTTTGGAATCTTTTGTATTTTTGCTGTTTTACCCATACCGGAGGTTATCCTTTCTTTGGATGCTTATTATAGGAATAAAAATAAACTTGACACATATTTAAAATATATGTCAAGTATATTTTATAAAAAACAAGATGGCCCTAACCATATAATAAGGAGATAAAAACATGGGTGAAAAATTTCATACCATAACCTCACCTGTCATGGGAACTTTTTACAGATCCACTGCACCGGGTGAAAAATTTCTGGTGGAAGTTGGACAAAAAATCAATACATCAGATATAGTGTGTATGATTGAATCCATGAAAATCTTTACTGAACTTCGAAGTGAACAATCAGGTATCGTAAGAAAAATTTTAGTGGAAAACGAAGACCCTGTCATGAAAAACCAGGCATTGATAGAGATTGAACCCAATTAAACCTAAACTGTCTTTTAAAACTTCGGGGGAGAAATGTTATTTAAGACCATTTTAATTGCGAACAGAGGGGAAATCGCGGTCAGAGTCATTCGCGCCTGTAAAGAAATGGGAATTAAGACCGTTGCTGTTTTTTCCGATGCAGACAAAGACGGTCTCCATGTAAAATATGCAGATGAAGCGGTTAATATCGGGCCTGCCTTAAGCCGCAAAAGTTATTTAAACATTGGCAACATAATTGATGCGGCAAAAAAGACCAAAGCCGAGGCGATTCACCCCGGCTATGGCTTTCTCTCTGAAAATTCCGACTTTGCCAAAGCCTGTTTTGATAATGATATTATGTTTATCGGCCCCTCAGCAAAAAGCATTGCAATGGCCGGCGACAAATCAGCAGCAAGACAGACATTAATGGATCTTGGTATTCCGATTATTCCCGGCAGTGATGATATCATTTCATCGTCAGATGAGGCTTGTCAGGTTGCCGACAGCGTGGGGTATCCGATTATATTAAAGGCGGCAGGCGGCGGTGGCGGCCGGGGGATGAGAATCGCATACAACCGGTCCGAACTTATCACTGCATTCTCCATTGCTTCAGGAGAGGCAAAGGTTGCTTTTGGAAATCCTGATATTTACCTTGAAAAATATATTGAGAAACCAAGACATATTGAAGTCCAAATCCTTGGAGACCATTTTGGTAATTATATCCACCTGGCAGAAAGGGAATGTAGTATTCAGTTGAGATATCAAAAACTCATCGAAGAATCTCCCTCACCCTTTGTTGATGAAAATTTTCGCACGGAACTTGGCGAAACAGCCATTAAGATCGCAAAAGCAATCAATTACACCAATGCGGGAACCATGGAATTTCTTGTGGATAAGCATAAAAATTTTTATTTTATGGAAGTGAATGCAAGGGTTCAGGTTGAACATCCTGTGACAGAACTTGTCACAGGGGTTGATATCGTTCAACAGCAGATTTTAATTGCCTCCGGAGAAAAACTGGTATTAAAACAAAATGATATAAACATTGATGGATGGTCAATGGAATGCCGTATAAACGCAAACGATCCCAATGATAATTTTATGCCCTCACCCGGTCAAATTGAATCTGTTATCTTTCCAGGGGGGCCTGGAATTAGACTGGACACCCATATCCATGATAAATACATGGTCACCCCTTTTTATGATTCGCTTATTGGAAAACTGATTGTCTGGGCAAAAGACCGGCCCGCCGCTATCAATCGCATGAGCCGGGCGCTTTTTGAATTCGAGATAAATGGGATTGAGACGACCATCGGATTTTATAAAAAAGTAATTAAAAATGATCAATTTCAAAAAGGGGATATTGATACCCATTTTTTAGAAAAATTCTAATGTAAAAACAGAGGTAAACATGGCCGACACGATATGGCTCCAGGAAATGACCTGGGAGGAAATCAAGACTAAAGTTGATGAGAGTTTCAAAACCGTCATACTTCCTTTTGGAAGCACGGAACAGCATGGCCCCCACCTGCCGCTTGGGACAGATACCATGGTGGCCATGACCCTGGCCCAGGATGCAGCCACAAAGACCAATGTTCCTGTTGCACCCCCGCTCTGGTTTGGATGGAGTCCCCATCACATGATATTACCCGGAACCATAACCATCAGGCCTGAAATCCTTGCTGAAATCGCATTTGATATCATATCGTCTCTTCATCAACACGGGTTTGATAAATTTATTTTGATAAATGGTCACAGAATTGTCAATATTGCCTGGATGCAGATAGCAGGTGAACGGGCAAAACGGGAATTTGGCGTTAAATTGGTGATTTTTGATCCTGCCTACATGTCAAAATCAATCACTACAAAATTAGGCTGGGGAGATGTGGGGCATGCCGAAGAGATAGAAGGATCTCACATGATGTACCGTTATCCCGATCTCGTAAAAATGGACCGGGCCATTGACAACCCTCATCCCAAAAACCAATTATACAGCGTTGATCCATCATATAAAGGAGACACGCTTTGTTATGTTCCTTCAAGCCTTGAGGAGATGAAAGCTTTAACTTTAAAATCAGGAGGAACCACTGGAGAACCGTCCAAAGCCAGCCTTGAAGGTGGTAAAAAATACCATGACCATCTGTGTACAAGGCTGGTTGAAGTCATAAAGATGATTCAACAAAAATAACAAAGGACATTATATTCATCTTTTCTCTATCAATTTTTTAGTCTTAAATACAGCAACTTGTCTTAAGTGAATATGGTTTAGTGATTCACCTAATTCCGTTTCGAAACGATCTTTTTGATATTTTTTTAATAGGTAAGCACACAGCCGCCATCAAACAAAAGGTCGCCTCCCACAAGATATTTGGCATGTTGTGAAAGCCCAAAAATGATCAAATTTGCCACTTCAATGGGGGTCATCATTTCCTTGACACGGGATGTTCCCATCATGACATTTTTAATAACCTCTTGTGTGGTGATGCCTCTTTGTTCTGCCTGGGCGTCGATCTGTTTATCTGCCAAAGGGGTTTTTACAAATCCAGTGCTCACGGTAAAGGATCTTATCTTTCCTTTCCCTTCGGCTGAAATCGACTGGCTCAAGGCTCTGAGCCCGAACTTGGTAATATTGTAAGCCGGCTTGTTCATGGTGCAGATATGACCGTGAATCGATGACATGTTGGCAATTACACCTGTTTTATCAGAACTTTCTTTCATATAGGGAATGACAAGCTTTGATAAAAACAATGGTGCCCTGAGCATCAATCTATGCATGAGGTCATATTTTTCCATTGGAAAATCTTCAATGGCGTTCACATGCTGGATGCCGGCAATATTGGCCAGGTATTTAATCTGACCAAGTGTTGATGCTTCTTTAATCGCATTTTGGATATCATCATCATCACACAGATCCGTTTTTATAAAAACCATTTGCCCGCCATAGTCTGTGGCTGTTTTCTGGGTTAGTTTTCCCTCTTCCTCATTAATATCAAGCCCGACAACCATGAGCTGATTCTTAGCTGCTGCAATTGCAGTGGCCCGTCCTATTCCTGTTCCTGCGCCAGTCACAATACAGACATTTTTTGTATTAAAATTTTTTTCTTTGATAATTAATGTTTCGTCCGAATAGATTTCTGGCTCTTCAATTAACATGGTTATCCTTTCAAATATCTTAAATAAAATTAAAAATTTGGTGTCATTCTTATTTTGACTTTTTCATTTTATATTTATAAAAGCAATTTATTTTTATCGACTTTTATTTTTTTCGTCTTATTTTCAGAAAAGAATTCAGCATCATTTATACAAATTATCTTTCCAAATCGGAAATAAAAGAGATGACCGCAACCTTTATAAAAGAAAATCCATATGGCTAATACTGAAAACACTATATAGGAATTACAAAAAATCAACCATTTAATCAACTGGTTTTTGATAATCTCAATGGCGCGTGTGCCATCACAGATGAAAATGGAAAAATATAATAACGGGCTCAAACATAAATGACCGGGAAATCCAAAAAATCAGAAAAAAACTCAGGTTTCTTAAAATTAATCTGTCTGCTTATTTTTGCAGTGATTCTTTTTGCTGCCGGCACCATCCCCTTTTTTTTTGAATCCCCCTCCATTTATTATAAAACAGGGATGGATAAAATCATGCTTCGAGCAGGTAAAATTTTTGGAATTATTACGGCTGTACTTTTACTTTTTCAACCTGTTTTCGTGGGGCGATTTGCAAAACTCAATAAAATATTCACCCTGAAAAAACTGTTTCAATATCACAAAACAAACGCCATAATACTATTAACAACAGCCCTGATCCACCCCATTCTTATTCTTGGTGCTGACCACTTTGTTTTTTTCCCTTTTGAAACCAAGTACTGGCCCGAATTTGTTGGGATTTTTTTATTAATATTATTGCTGCCTTTTGTTGTCATCTCCTTTTTGCAAAAAAAGCTGGACTTAAATTATAAAACATGGCGAACGGTTCATAAAACAATGGCACCCATCATCCTGATTCTGATGTTCATCCACATTCCAAATGTAAGCCGGTCTTTTGAATCAGGATGGCCATTTTATCTTTTAGGTGCAGCAGGTTTGATCATGATTTTTTTATTTGTCAGAAAATCGTTTTCCTGAATAGGCATCTAAAAACAAACCCCCAGAATTTTTTATTTGGGTTTGCACATAAAAGATCATGCCTTATTTTATGAGAATGCTTACCGATTCAATTTTTTCGTCGCATAAAAACATGCACTTAGTTTCAAACACAAAGGAGATAACCCATGAAAATAATATTTAAAATTCTGGCAGTATTTGCCTTGTGTTGTTTTACGTCAACCGCCTTTGCATACAATTGGAATATTGATGATGACCATTCTGAAATTCGCTTTGAGGTAAAACACATACTTACAACTGTTTCAGGACAATTTTCCGATTTTAAAGGGGACATATTTTTTAACCCTGAAGATCCAGGTAAAGGCAAATTTAATTTTACCGTTAAGGTCAAAAGCGTTAACACCCATAATGGAAAAAGAGATAACCATTTACGATCAAAAGATTTTTTCAGTGCTGACAAGTATTCTGAGATGAGCTTTAAATCTTCTAAGATTGACCATATTAAAGACAATCGTTATTCATTGGAAGGCCTGATGACAATTAAAGATGTCACAAAAAAGATGCATTTTGAATTTGTATTTTTTCAGCCGCAAATTCACCCCTTTGATAAAAAGAAATGGGTTGCTGGATTTAAAACCGTTTTTGCCATCTCAAGGCTTGATTTTAAGGTGGGGAATGGAAAATTCCTGAAAATGGGTGTTGTTGGTGAAAAAGTCGCTGTTGAAATTTCAATAGAAGCCCTGAGAAAAAAATAATTATCCCTGGATATCGGATATCCTTCAAAAGCCTGGAATTTTTCCAGGCTTTTGACCCCAGAATGATAAAAAAGGGTTATAAGATCTGCTTTAAAAAGAGCTTTGTCCGGTCGTGATCCGGATTGGTGAAAAAGTGTTCCGGGGTTCCTTCTTCCACGATTTTGCCTTCATCCATGAAGATAACCCGGTCGCCGACTTCCTTTGCAAATCCCATTTCATGGGTGACGCAGACCATTGTCATCCCTTCGTTTGCAAGGGTTTTCATGACATCCAAAACCTCACCGATCATTTCCGGATCAAGGGCGGATGTGGGTTCGTCAAACAGCATGATCTTGGGATCCATTGCAAGTGCTCTTGCGATGGCCACCCGCTGCTGTTGTCCGCCGGAAAGATTCGCCGGATGCGCCTTGGCCTTGTCGGCGATGCCAACCTTTTCGAGAATGGCCATGGCTTTTCTCTCTCGTTCTCTTTTGCCCCTTTTCCGCACCAGTTTCTGGGTAATCGTAACATTACCCAGGATGGACAAATGGGGAAATAAGTTAAAGGACTGGAATACCATTCCCATCTCAGCCCTGACTTTGTTGATATTTGTCTTTGGATCAAAAATATCCACCCCGTCCACGAATATCTGTCCCTGTTCTGCTGTTTCCAGGCGGTTTAAACATCTTAAAAACGTACTCTTTCCAGAACCGGATGGTCCGATTACAACCACCACTTCTCCAGCCTCAATTTTATTTGAAACATCCACAAGCGCTTTTACCTCGTGGGGGACAAAAAATGTTTTATATATATTTTTTACTTCTATCATTTTGTTGATGTCCTCCGTTCCAGATATTGTACACACATGGAGAGTGTAAAGGTCATAAACAGATACAATACAGCGCACATAAACCATAATTCAAATGCCTGGAGGCTGGTTGTAATCCCCTCCCTTGTGGCTTTGGTCAATTCCCTGATAGCGATCATACCCAGAAGGGAAGAATCCTTAATCAGGTTAATAAACTGGCCTGCCAGGGGCGGCAGAATGGTTTTCAATGCCTGGGGAAGAATAATATGATACATGCTCTGAAAATAGCTCATACCCCCTGAGCGGGCAGCTTCCACCTGGCCCGGATGGATCGCACCGATGCCGGCTCGGACAATTTCGACCACATAGGCGCCTGTAAAAACAGAGAGCGCTGCAATACCATACCATTCCGGATCAATAACATTGAATCCATTCATAACGAGAAGCCCGTTAATCGTGGTACCCAGGACAAAATAGGCGATCATTATCTGCACCAGCAGAGGAGAACCCCGAATGATCTCCACATAGGTAATGGCCGTCCATTTCAGCACCGGGGTATCTGACACCCTTGCCACACCACCGATAATCCCTAGAAAAATCCCTATAATGGTTGAGATAAAACTGATTTTCAAGGTCGTCCATAAACCGATTGCCAAAAGCCCTGGCCGCCATCCCCCTTCATATTCTGCAAGTACATCGCCCGTAGAGGTAAAGTCGCCTTCGTCAAAATCAAAAGACCCTTTGGGAAAAACAAAGGTTTTATCACCCAGATCGTCCGTTATTGTCACTTCGAACTTCTCGCCATTTGGCTTGATCTGTTTTATTTCACCATTGGAATCTGCGTAAACCGTTACCGTATCTATATACGCAAAATATTTGGGTACCTTATACCATCGCCACTGATATTTCACGGTCACGGTTGCATAATATACAGCCCCGAACACCAGCGCCATCAGCGCAAAAAAACCGACCACTGATGCCCAATAGGCTTTGGGGTTACTCAACCTTTGAACATTGGATATTTTTGTGTCCATATATTTGTTTTTCCCTTAAATTCTTGGGGTAACACAAAAAGGACCGGCAAGAAAATTTCCTGCCGGCCCAGAATATTACATTATAATCAAATGATTATTCGCCAACTTTATCAAACCAGGCTGTGCTTTTGAACCATTTGTCATAAGACCGCTGCCACAGTCCGTCACCTTTGTACTGGCGCAGGAAGTTGTTCAGGTAATTCATGAAATCCGGATCACCTTTTCTGATGGCCATGGCAAGGGGTTCATAAGTGAACGGTGTACCAAGGGCGATGGATTTTCCAGCACCATGCTGAGCCTGGACTTTTTCAATAAACGGAAGGTCATAAATCAATGCATCAGCATTGCCTGAAATAACTTCCATTGCTGCTTCTGCTTCTGCTTCATAAGATTTATAGTTTGCCCGTGGAAGCATTTTCATGGCTGCTTGCTCACCTGTTGTTCCAAGTCTGGAAACGATGGTGTATTTGGGATCATTCAGGTCTTTATAGGATTTAACAACACCCTCATGTTTTTTGTTCAGAAGAACGGCCTGGCCAACAACGATGTAAGGATCGGAGAAGTTAATCTGGAGGTTTCTGGACTGGGTAACCGTCATACCGCCGATAATAATATCAAATTTGTCTGTTACAAGGGCGGGAATAATGCCGTCCCATGCAGTGTTTACAGGAACCCATTTTACACCCATTGATTTGGCAAGCGCTTTGCCCAGGTCAACATCAAATCCCATGAATTTACCTTCTTTGTTGGTCATCTCAAACGGCATGTAGCCGGATTCAAATCCAACACGAAGCTTTTTACTTTTAAGAATTGATTCAATAGTTGATTTCTTGGCCAGTTCAATATCATCAGCAAATACGGGTGCTGAAACAAAAAGAAAAGCCAGTGCAAACAATGAAATTAATACTTTTTTCATCCTTAATCCTCCTCATTAAAATTTTGGCATATCAGGCGAATTTTTTATGTCACCCTCATACTACCGTGATTAGACATCTTGTTAAACTCACTATAAGTAAGACTAATACTTAGCATAATCATTATAAATGGCAAGAATTATTTGTTCATAGTTAAATATTCCAATCGGTTGTTCCTGAAATACCACTTCCCCCGACAAAAAAAACCAAACAAAAGCTATACAACACATTTGCGGTGTGTTAATTTTTATCACATAATATTCAACGGTATCTAATAAAAGGCGATCTATGAAATACGGCTGTCAATCCATGTTTGACAAAGCAGAGACGATCCTTATCAAACACCCGCAAGATGCATTTATCAGCCAGGATCATTTAAACGATTCCTGGCAGGAATTTGATTATCAGGCAGTTCCGGACTTTGAAAAAGCCTTACAGGAATTTTCCAGATTTGAACAAATCATCCTGGACCATGTACCCCAGGTTCTTTATCTTCCCTTTGATAAAAATGTGGGGATGGACTCTATCTATACCCACGATTCTGTAAAGATCACCCGTCACGGTGCTATTTATTTTCCCATGGGTAAATCATTAAGAGAATCTGAAACCTGGGCTATGGAATCCTATTTAGAAAGTATTTCCATAAAAACCCTGGGCCATATTAAAGGAAAAGGAAAAATGGAAGGCGGGGATATTGTATGGCTGGATGACCAGACAGTGGCCCTGGGAATGGGTTATCGAACCAATAAAGAGGGAATCGATCAATTTTTGAAATTAACCGGTGATTTCATCAAAGAATTTTTTATTATCCCTCTTCCCCATGCAGAAGGCCCGGATGCCTGTCTTCATCTGATGAGTCTGATCAGTATGATCGATCATGATCTGGCTGTGGTGTACCTTAAGTATCTGCCTGTTTTTTTTAAAGAAATACTGGAAAGTCGTGGTATTACCCTCATTGATGTTTCCGATGAAGAGTATGATCGACTGGGCTCCAACATTCTGGCTTTGTCGCCGAGAAATTGCATTATGATACAGGGAAATCCCGACATCCAAAACAAATTGACCAACCTTGGCGTTAACATTCATCTTTACCCGGGAATAGAATTATCACTTAAGGGAACCGGGGGGCCCACCTGCCTGACACAGCCGGTTTTCAGAACTCACAAAAAAAGCTGATTATTGATGAAAGAGCCTCAGCGTATAAATCTTAAACAAGACGTTCAACGGATTTTTTCCAGATATGTTAACATACAAAGCTATACAAATACGCCCAGGGAAAAACAGGTGACGCCATTTTTGGAATCCTGGTTTAAGGAACAGGATTATTTTTTAAAACATCCCCGGCACTGGGGCAAACATCCGGTTTTTAACGATCCCCTGAATCGCCATGTTATCTGGGGAATGGCTAAAGGAGAAGGCGATAATACCATTGTAATGATCCATCACTATGATGTGGTGGAAATAGCGGATTTTGAAACGGTTAAGCCTTTTGCCCATGATGTTCATCAGATTAATACTCAGATCAGATCAATGCGTCATAAGTTTGATGCAGAAGCCATTGAGGATCTGGAAAGCGGAAAATGGCAGTTCGGCAGAGGTTCTGCCGACATGAAGGCCGGAGGGGCGATTCAACTGGCATTATTAAAAAAATACACTCTGAAATCTGATTTCCCGGGAAATATAGTTGTGCTCTGCCTGCCTGATGAGGAAAACCTGTCGGCAGGGATGAGATCAGCCATAAATTTGTTGTCAGACTTAAAACAAAAATTTGCACTCAACTATCAATTAATGATCAACTCAGAACCCCATCAGCGCTTACATTCTGAATCAGGTGTTGTGTATGAAGGTTCTGTGGGCAAATTAATGCCCGTGATATACGTAAGAGGCAGCCTGGCCCATGTGGGCCGAATTTTTGATGGAATAAACCCCCTTCATATTATGTCCCAATTGGTTGTCAATACGGATTTAAACATGGATTTTTCAGATATTTTGGATGGTGAAGCCACTCCCCCTCCTTCCTGGCTATATCTGAAAGATCAAAAAACCCATTATGACGTATCCATTCCAACAGAAATCTGTGCCTATTTAAGTGTGCTTACAATGAACACCCGGCCAGATGCATTCTTAAAAAAACTTAAAGCCGCAGCCGAGCAATCATTTGCCATGGTCATCCGGCGAATGAATAAATCTTACCAAAAATACCTTGAGTTGAACCATCAACCCGTTAAAAAACTGCCCTGGAAAATCAATGTTAAAACATTTGCTGAACTGTTTGCCGAAATAAGTGAACCAAAGAATGGATCTTTTCTTTCTGCATTCCAGATGAAATTGGAAAAAATCAATGAATCTGTGGCAGCCGGTAAGAAAAGTCTGGTTGAAAGCAGTTTTGAGCTGATTGAATTTTGCCTTAAATATTCCAGGGACAAATCGCCCATCATTGTTATTGGATTATCGCCGCCCTATTACCCGGATGTTGCCAATCAGAGAATGCCTGATTTAGACAGAAAAATCAGGCATCTTGTCAACACGATCCATCAATTTTCAATGGAACAATGGCAGCAGCCTTATATTTCAAGAAATTATTATACCGGAATTTCTGATCTAAGTTATTCATCCCTTTTTCAAAAAAAGGATTTGACAGCATCGGTTGCCGCCAACATGCCATTATGGGGAGGGCCCTATGAAATTGCCTTTGAAGACATCAATGAAATTAAAATGCCATGCATGAATATCGGGCCGTGGGGAAAAGATTTTCATAAACTGACGGAACGTGTGCTCATGGACGATCTGTACGAAAGGACTCCCCAAATTTTGGATTATGTCATAACACATGTATTAAAAAAGGACAGCTAACGCTAAATTAAGCCCTATGGAAAATATTTCTACAACACCTGATAAATTAAGAATTCTGGCTGTATCGGATTTTGTTGATAAATCATTAACCAAAATGATTGAAGATAAAACTCTTGAACGCCCTGACCTGATTATATCCTGTGGAGACCTGGCCCCGGAATATCTTTCATTTTTAAGGGATAGACTTGATAGACCTCTTTTTTACATAAAGGGAAACCACGATATCCGATACACATCATCCAATCCTGTGGGGTGTGAAAATATTAACCAAAGAGTGGTCCGGTTTAAATCAATAAATATTTTAGGCCTGGAAGGCTCTTTATGGTATAATGGTGGTTTGAATCAATACACTGATAAAGAGATGAAAAGAATTATTTTTGGCATGTGGTTTCCCATCTGGCGAAAAGGAGGCATCAACATGGTTATCACCCATGCGCCACCAAGACATATCCACGATGCTGAAGACCGGTGTCATATGGGGTTTGAAAGTTTTGTCAAATTAATTAACAAAAGAAAACCCGAATATTTTATTCATGGCCATGTACATAAAGACTTTAAGACCCTTGACGAAAGAACAACCATCGTTAATTCAACAAAAGTGATAAACACCTGTGGATTTACCATTTTGGAGGTTTAATCATGATAACTTTTTTAAAAAATCTTTTTTCATCAAAAAACGATGAAACCCAAAATCATGTCCATTCATTTAATGAACAGCAGGCCCAGGAGGAAGATGTTGAATTTATAGATCATGGTGTTAAAACCATCGACCTTGATCACATCATTGGAAGTGTGGGCAAATATCATGATTTTGATTCTCAATTCAGACCGAAAAAACATGTCATTGGGAAACGGTTTTTAGACATAAAAAAAGCCATGCGTGAAGGAAAGCCACTCACCCCGGTAAAATTATATCAAATCAGAGATAATTATTATGTTCTGGACGGCAATCATCGTGTGGCAGCGGCAAAAGAATTGGGCCGCTTTGATATCCTGGCAAATGTGGTTGAATTACTTTCATCAAAAAATACCATGGAAAATCTTTTATATATTGAAAGAATTAAATTTTACAAAGAAACACAACTATCAGAGAAAATTGATTTGACCGAGGTTGGAAAATACAATTTTTTAGAAAAGCAGATCAAAAAGCATAAAAGCCATCTGACCAATATTTCCGGAAAGGAGACTGATCTTGTAAAGGCAGCCAAGGATTGGTACAACACCATTTATACACCTTTAACCACTATTATAAACAATGGGAAGCTGATCCGGTATTTCCCCAAAAGAAGTGTTGGTGATCTCTACACATATATTTCCTATCATCACTGGGAAAGAACCTCCGGCCGAAGATACGGTATTGGAATTGACCGACTGATTCCAAGGAGTATGGAAGCCTTTAGAACGGCCATGCTTGAGAAAAACACTCCGGATTATCCTGAAATGAAACGCAGTATCACAGCCTTTATTATGATCAATATTAACACTTCAACTGAGATAAAGATCATTGATAAACTATTTGCTTTGGATGAAGTTCAGGAAGTTCACTCTGTCCACGGGATCATTGATATTCTTGTGAAAATTGTCCTGAAAAGAGATTTTCTCGCCTCTGATGCAGAAATCATAGCAGAATTTGTTGATCAACATATAAGAAGAATTAGCGGCATAAACAGGACCCAGACGGTGATTCCCGGTATTTCAAGGGTCAAGGAAAATTTTCTCTGCTAAAATAGTTTTAAAATGTTCTTAATCTCAGGGAATAATTTTACTAATCCTCCCTCCTTAATGAGGCTTTCATGATGGTTGTACATGTTAGTATCCCACATATCTAAAAAAGATCTCATGGGTTCTTTAACTTTTTGCTTATCTGAAAAAAATACACCCTGCTTGATGATATCCTTTTTGATTGTTCCTTTTTCAAGCTTTTGAATAATTTTTCCTTCCCTCTTAAAAATATAACCAATGCACCGGGCCCATTGTTTTTGGATCTCTTTTTTTATCAATCCTCCATGGCTGGTAAGGATCAAGTTAACGGCCAGGCCATCCAGTCTTAAAATGGATTCAACAATTTGTTTTACATCACAGTCAACCCAGCCATACCATGGACCAAATCGATCCAGGCCCATATCGCCGGAGAAAAGGATTTTTTCATCGGGAAAATAAAAAGATGTGTGAGAAGGAGAATGGCCCGGGGTCTCAACCAGAACGATTTCAGGCGCTAAGTCTTTAAAGGTGGTGTGTTCATTATAGCATTCATAACTTTTAAGGGGTGTATACCCCATATTCATCGTAAATGCCTTCCATTTTTCCGCTGTAACATGGGAGCCCGCCGTATGGGCCATAAAAAAATCAAGGGAGGTCAGATATGACTCTTCTGCCTCCGGGATAAACACAACCGCCTTGGAAAGGGTGTCTATATGCCGGGTCCACAGGAAATGATCCAGATGGTAATGGGTGATCATAGCTGCATCCGGCTTTTCATCTTTAATCAAGCCAGGTGTTTCTTTGGCTCCCATGTTCACATCTATCATTACCTTATTTTTTGATTGGACAATAATACCTGCACATGAGGTAAAGTTTGTCATGGAATCCGGTTCAACATAGGTAATTTGCTGGGTGATTTTTGTTCGTTTCAAAAAAAGCTCATTCCTCTAAGTCTTTATTTTTTTAATCTTTTCTCCATCTCAATCAAATGTTCTTTTACGGCTATCCCGCCGCCAAACCCGGTGAGGCTTCCATTTTTGCCTATAACTCTATGACAGGGTACGATAATCGAAATCGGGTTTTTACCATTTGCCATACCAACTGCTCTTGACGCTTTTGGGTTTCCTATTCTTTTTGCAAGCTCACCATAGGATATGGTTTCTCCATATGGAATTTTTACCAGCTGCTGCCAGACCTTTTTTTGAAAATCAGTACCTTTCATATTCAGCTTAAGATCAAAGTGTGTTCGTTCTCCATTAAAATAAGCCCGAAGCTGACCTGTTGCTTCCAGAAACAAATCTTGTTTATGTATCCAGTCTTTTCCAGGTTCAACCCTTGTTTTTCCAGTGGGAAAATGCAGGCTTTCAAGCATACTTTCACCTGTTAATAACAGCTGACCCACAGGTGAGTTAAAATAGCAATAATACATTTTATCTCCTGTATAAAATTGTCACATCATTTATCATTAAAGCAAACCTAGTGTAACAGCACCTCTTTTCCGTTTAAAAGCAATTTCCCATCCAGAGTTTCGGCTTTATGGATCGCTTTCTCTCCCTCTTTTAGGAACAAACCTGTCTGCATCTGGGGATAAATCCGTGAAAACAGCATCTGATTTTCCCCCAAAAGTTCATATGGCAAACTCAGATCTGATTTCAAATATATAATATCCAGCGCTTTCGATGGCACCAAAAAGACAGGAATAAATTGTGCTATGGTCATGTCTTTTATCAGGCGTAAAGTGATATCCCCATTAATGTTCCCCTGGGGCAGCCTGGCTCTCACATCTGAAACTTGAATTTCAAATCCCTTTTTTAATAGTTGATCAATTGCCTCAAGCAGTTGAAACCCCGCTGATGCCAGTTGTTCTTTAAATAATTGTTTCACCATATCAGGACGCACCTGTGTTGTCTTCATCTCAGCCATGACATTATTCAGCATCTGTAAATATAGGCCTATAAATGTTTCATACCCCAAAGCATCAATCTTTTTGATGCTGATTTTTGAAAAAATATCCTTAATTTCTTCCTGCCCTGTTGCAATGCGGTTGATACTATTTACCATTCCAAAGGATAATTCATTTTCAGATATATCAAAATTCGATTGATAATCACATTCCAGGTTTGCCATTTCATAGGGCTTGGTTTTGCCCGTGGCCTTAATATTTCCAACGGCAAAAGAGGTTAATCCTTCCCAAATATATGTGTTCTGTTTTTTCATTTTTGAATTTAATATAATGTTATCCACGCTGAATTTGCCTGGAATCGAGCATCCTGCCCAGACCATTTCAGAAAAGATATTGTTCATGTTTTTAGCGTAGGATAAATGTATTCTTCCCGGTTTAATTTCAATAAGATCCTTTCCCTGTTTAAATGAAAACGCATGCAGGACGATTTTTGATTCAATATCACCTGATAATTTATATTCAGTTTTAATATCAAAGGGATTTTTCCCTTCCAGATATTTATTTACAAAATCCATAAACCATTTGTTTTTCTCAAGGCTTGTTGTTGATATGATTTTTGAAAATCCATGATCTGCATTTTCGATAAAGATAATTTCGTCAACACCGTATACTGATTTTAAAGCACCCAGTTTAATTTTCCATTCTATTTTAGAAGAAAAATAATTTCTGTCATATTGATCAATTTCAACAAAAGGATATAACCCCGCATCTGCATTTTGCCGGTTGATCTCACCTAATGACTGTTTTAGAATTTTCTCCATGGCAAGGCCGTTGAAAAGTGGCATTCCAACTAGTCCCAGAATGAGGATCAAACCAATTACAAATATAATTTTTTTCATTTATTATCCTTGTCTCATTTATGCGGCCTGGATTCTTAATTTGCCTACAATTAAAAAAATTCAAAGTCAATATATTTTCAACTATTAGAAATTGAGCACATCCAATGAAAAAAAACCCGGATTCGTTCGATTTTCCCATACCCTAACTGAGTGATGGAGGTTAACATTCTTCTGGCGTGAAAGCAAAATCGATGATCTTAGGGAAACCAAGTAAACAAAATCATTGGATTTGATTAAATTAAAATAATTATATAGTGTCACGTAGTTTTGTAATATACTTTTTTTCCGATGTAATAGAGGACATCAAAATGGATAAAAAATCAACCTGCCAAGAATTAGAAGAAAAAATCCATAAACAAGATGAGTTGATAGCGGAGTTAAGCGAAATTTTTAATTTGTCGTTAGATATGATCGGTATTGGCAGTTTGGATGGTTATTTTATAAAAATTAGTAACTCTGTTGAACATATACTCGGGTATAACAAAAAGGAGTTTCTTAAAAAGCCGTTCCTTTTTTTTGTGCATGGTGATGATCAGGAAAAGTCAAGAAAGGCCGTGAGTGATGCCCAAAAAGGTAAGAAAGCACATAATTTTGAAAATAGATACCGGTGCAAGAATGGATCATACAAGCTGATAGAATGGAAAGTTTCTTCGGTGGTTGAAGAAAATAAGTTTATGGCCGTTGGTAGGGATATCACGGAGAAAAGGCAGGAAGAGAAAAAATTCAAACAAATTATTAACGGTTCCATCGACGGTTTTGCTATTGCTGATATTAATGGCAATATTATGGAAGTTAATGACGCATATTGTCAATTATTGGGGTACACGCGGAGTGAAGTCCTTAGTATGGCGCTAAAGGATTTCGAAGTACATATCTCTAAAGAAGAATTGAAAGATTTAACCCAAAAAATTATTGATGCCGGTGGTGATAAATTTGAAGGCAAGAATAAAAAGAAAAATGGAGAAATTATTGATGTAGAAATCTCTGCCTCCTTTACTCCAGAAAGTAATGGAACATTTTTGGTGTTCATCCGTGATATTACGGATCGCAAAAATTCAGAAAAGGCGTTAATAAGCCTTAATAATGATCTTGATAATAAAGTAAAAAAAAGAACAGATGCATTAAAAAGGTTAAATGAGCATCTTATTCATTCAGAAAATAATGAGCGGAAAAAATTAGCTTATGAGCTGCATGATGGTGTGGCTCAGAACCTTGCAATGGCAGTTTCAAAAGTTAAAGATATAAGGGAAGGAGGCTTAAAAAATAAAAGTGCATTTATCCCAGATATTCAAAAAAATATAGAAATGGCAATTAAGGATATCCGTAGTCTTATCAATCAGATTCACCCACAGGTATTAGAAGATTTCAGCATCGATTTGGTTTTGGGTCATTTAATCGAGAGTATTAACGAAAAAAAACAAGTAGAAATTAAATACATTAACAGAATAATTGAGCCGATTAGTTTAACCGAGACAACACAGCTAACCATTTATCGAGCTACCATAGAATTAATCAATAACATTATAAAACATTCAGGTTCATCCGTTGCTGAAATTGAATTGTCAAAAGTTAAAAATAACATCCGAATCAGAATTGAGGATAAGGGTATTGGGTTTGATATAAATGATATTCATATTAAAAGCTTTTGCGGCTTTGGATTATATAGCCTTTCTGAGCGACTTGAAAATATGGGAGGCAATCTGAACATAAATTCATCATTAGGGAAAGGGACTAAGGCATTGTTAACTGTTCCTGCGAAATGATCTGTTTATTTTCAACAATTTATCAGAATTTGAGCTGATGACATTCATACCTTGAGGGGCGGATGGCGGTTTAAAATAATTATCCTTGACCTCAAAAAATACTTCCATATGATATAAAAAGTGACTGAATTTAGTATCCAACATATTTGGGAGGATCAAAAAGGGATATGGTTGAAGATATTCTAAAAGTCGGAATCGCACAAGTTGCTCCGATATGGCTGAACAGAAATCAAACCTTAAAAAAAATCATCAAATATACAGAATTGGCTGGAACTGAGGGTTGCCGGTTGGTCACTTTCGGAGAAGCATTACTTCCTGGTTATCCCTTCTGGATTGAACGAACCGATGGTGCTAAATTCGACTCCAAAATACAAAAGGATCTTCATGCCCACTATATAGATCAGTCCGTTGACATTGATGCTGGTGATCTTGATTCTCTTTGTGACTCAGCGTCAAAAAACAATATTGCCGTATATTTGGGTTGTATTGACAAAGCTGCTGACCGAGGCAGACACAGTCTTTATTGTACAATGATTTATATTGATCCTAAAAAAGGGATCCGGTCCGTGCACCGAAAACTGATGCCGACCTATGAAGAGAGATTGACATGGGCACCTGGTGACGGTCATGGGCTGAGGGTTCACAAATTAGGACCATTTACCATTGGCGGGTTGAACTGCTGGGAAAACTGGATGCCTTTGGCAAGAGCCTCTCTCTATTCCCAGGGAGAAGACCTTCATGTTGCCATATGGCCGGGTGGGATACATAACACATCTGGTATCACCCGATTTATAGCAAAAGAAGCCAGATCTTATATCATTTCAGCCTCGGCAGTCATGCAGCCCAAAGATTTTCCTCAAAAAACACCTCATCTTGATAAAATTCTATCTAACTGCAATGGTTTTTTGGCCAATGGCGGTTCCTGTATTGCCGGGCCTGACGGTGAATGGGTAGTTGAGCCATGTATTGAAGAGGAAAAATTGATTACCGCTGAGATTGATCATCAGCATGTCAGGGCAGAAAGGCAAAACTTCGACCCGGCTGGCCATTATTCCCGACCGGATGTACTTGAGTTGAAACTAAATCGAACTCGCCAGACCGCAATCAAAATTTCTGAATCATTTGATAAATAAGAAAAACCATACAAAATAAATAGGAAAAGCTGAAATGACAGGTTTAAAATGTGTGACCCAAAGTATTCATGTTGACCTGAAAACGGGTTGTGATATCAGAAACATCACAAATGAGGTTAACAAGGTGATAAAAGATAACAAGATTTCCACTGGCATTGTCAATATCTTCGTCATCGGTTCCACTGGCTCTGTCACCACCATTGAATACGAACCTGGTGTTGTTGAAGACCTCAAACACGCTATTAACACATTGGCACCTATTGGGTTAGAGTATGCTCATGAAAAAGCATGGCATGACGGTAATGGGCACAGTCATGTTCAAGCCGCTCTGTTGGGTCCGTGCATTGCTATTCCGGTGTTCTCCGGCAAAATGAAACTGGGGACCTGGCAGCAGGTGGTGGCCATTAACCATGATAACCACCCAAGAAACCGCAAGATCGAGATTACTATTACCGGTTATTAAAAGTATCTCACCTCATTCAAACAAATACATTAACCGGTCTAATTTTCTGACTAAAACAAAATCACAATATATTGTGGTGGGATAATCTTAAAGAAAGTCAACAATAACAGACCTATTACTGGGTTTCCATCTGCTTCAACAAATGACTTAAATTTCAAGTTTTTGCAGTTCACGAAATGTCATGGACTCAATAGATATTTTATACACAATTAACCCATATAAGCGTTTTTCCTTGGATAATTACTTTTTACTCTGGTGATGTAAAATTTATTACTTCATATGCCAGCCCTTCGATAAGCAATCATCGGTTTAAAGATTCGATTTGAAATCCAACAATGGCAAAATGAATGCAAAGATCACTGCTTTCCAAATTTTTAATTTAATCATAATATCAGCAATGCATTTGTTTAAACGATGTGTTATCCTCACCAGATGGAATTCTTATTTGATTCAATTTTTGTGTTACCATTCCTTTTTTTCATTGTCGCTTTCGTTTATTCATCTGTCGGATTAGGTGGAGGGTCATCTTATATTGCCTTGATGGCCTTATTTGGAATGAGCGCTGCGGCCATCCCGATGATTTCTTTGTCGTTAAATATTTTTGTCACTACTGTAGGCAGTTATCATTTTTTAAAAAACAGCCATGGCCGTTTCAAATTAATTTTTCCGTTTCTAATTTCCTCCATACCTGCTGCCTATCTCGGCGGTGCCATACAATTACCCAAACAATATTTTTTCATTATACTTTTGATATCACTCATCTTTGTGGCACTCAGAATCTATTTCTGGGAATCCACCTCATTTAAGCTGAACCTGCAGCCTTATGGGAAAAGTATTCTATCTCTTATTTGCGGTGCCTTATTAGGACTCATTGCTGGCATTGTAGGAATTGGCGGAGGTATATACCTTGTACCGCTGATCATTATATTAGATCTTGGTTCACCTAAAGAAGCTGCTGCTTGTGGTTCTGTGTTTATCTGGATGAATTCAGTGACAGGCCTTGCCGCACGCCTTCAGTTCAATACTATTGATATCACAGAATACTTTTCTTTGATTATAGCCGTATTGATCGGAGGATTTGCAGGATCTTTTCTTGGGGCAGTAAAACTTTCATCAAAAATAATGGAAAAAATTCTTGGAAGTGTGATCATTATTGCGATTTTTTTTCTGACTAGAAAAATTTTTTTAATATACTAGCCTATTTAAACGGGCAAATTTGATCTAACAGGCGGATGCATTGCCTAAGCCGGTGTATTTGTGATTATATACTGGCCAAGAGCCTAACTCTGGTAAATCAATAAAAAATATTTCCGATTAAATGTCTGTGCGCCCTTATTCGCCTGCTTTTTGAAATACTTCATCAACCCATCCAAAAGCGGCTACCATACTCGGGAATCCTGCCGTTGTTAAAATTAATAAAACAACATGCATAATTTCTTCTTTTGTCGCCCCACGTTCAAGTGCTTTTCTTGTATGGGACATCACCGCTCCTCTGGATGAATTTCCGACTGAAATTCCAAGTTTGATCAAATCTTGAGTTTTACGGTCCAAAGGTCCGGCTTCCCTGCTTTTTACTCCCAGTTGTTCATAAGCTTTAAACACTTCAGGGTATTGTGATGAAAATCTTTTGTAGATCGACGGAAGATACATAACCCACCTATTAATTAAGTTTTAATATTTTACATCCCTTTACCGAATGGACAATGAGGATGCTTGCACTCTGGACAATCCATGCACAGCCCCCCGTGTCCGATTAATGCCAATTCTTTTTTACCAATGTGCTCACCAAACAATATACGAGGTAAAATCAAGTCAAGAACCGTTACTTTATGATGAAGTCCACATGCAGGTACACCTACAAGCGGCGTTTCCCCAATATATCCAACTACAAGCATTGCTCCTGGCAATGCCGCAGCTCCATAGTGCAATTCTGTTGCACCAGCCTTGCTGATACCTTTACGTGTAACATCATCAGGGTCAACACTCATACCACCGCTTATAAGCATTAAATCACATCCGTCTGCCTTATGTTTTTCAATGGCCTGACAGATCAGTTTCTCATCATCGGGTGCAAATACAATTCCAGACACATTGGAGCCGATGCTTTCCACTTTTTCGACTAATACAGGTGCAAACTTATCTTCTATCAGACCGTTAAAGATTTCATTGCCCGTGATCACGATACCTACTTTTAAACGCTTAAGCCTGCGGACTGAAAATGTTCCGCCGTCTTGCCCGGCAATGGCAGCTGCTCGTTCCACCGGCGCTTTTTTCATAACCAGAGGAATGGCTCTTGTCGCGGCAACCTGCCTGCCCTTTTTTACCATGGTGTAGCTGTGCAGGGATGCACACATGACTTCATCCACCATATTAAACGATGCTATATTTGCCTTGTTCACCACCAGCAACCCGTCATATTCGGCATAAAGAGATATTTTACCTTCCCTGGGATCATTTTCCCATTTTACACCGGAACCGGCCAAGCCCTTGGCTAGTATTGATGCGGCTTGGTTTTCATGTATTTCATCTTTCTCAAGATCAATCAGATAAAGATGATTTTTTCCCAGTTTCTGCAAATGGCAGATATCTTCATCACACACCGTGTGCCCTTTCCTGAAAGCAGCCCCTTTGAATTCGCCCGGCCTTATTTCTGTGATGTCATGGCTCAGTGTTTGACCAACTGCATCTTTAACGCGGATTTTTTTTAACACCTTGGGTTCTCCTTTCTTAGTTATCTGTTACCATCAATCCTGTCCTGCATAAGCCGGCAGATGGCTTTTGTAAAATCCTGTGCCTGTCTTCAGTTGATGCCATTTAAAGGTGATCGATCCATTCCAGGCCATGAAATCTCCATGGCATCCGAAAAATAACAATTTCCACTGCAGGGCTTGCAAAGTATCTGATCCTTTTTTATTATTTCCCGGCCATCTCGGACAACCTGCCCGCATTGACTGCAAATAGTTTTTTGTTTTGTCGGTCCGGGAAGGTCAATATCAGGAATATCAATATAAACTTTCTGCACTTTAAAAAGTACGCATTCCGGCATTCTTTTATAGGCTGAAAGTTGTCTTTGAGATTTCCCTTCAACCCCGGGCGCATAGACATCGCAAAGATCCCGTGACTCTTCAGTTGAAATAATCCGAAAGGATTTATCAGTGGCCAGGTTAATAAATGAGGCAGCCATAATACCGTAATCCATGAATTTTAAACTTCTTCGCCCCAGTTTAACCCCGGTTACGTAGGCCACGGCGTCTGCAGTGCATCTATCCATCTCTACAAAAATCAGCAGCTTTTTGATCTGTTCCCGACTTTTGGGGTTGTCAAGACCTATAAGCCTGCAGCCCAGCATCGCCATCCGTACACCAACCACCTGTCCGGGACAAAGATGCCCGTGCCGTCTGATCGATCCCTCAAGCAGAGTGTCAAACGAATCCATTGGTATTCCTTTAAAGTGTTTCTAAAAGAGATACATCTTCCAGGTATGCCAGATCTTCTGCCATGAACATCCTGGTGGCCCTGGCCAGGTTCCGATAAAATTTATTTGAGGAATGGTCAATCACACAACCGGTGAAAGCGGGTATCCAGATATTTAAATGATCGGTATGAAACGATCTTTGATGCAAAAGCAGCTCCTGAGTCTGTCCGGGCAGATTGGCCCTTAAACTTTCGATCTCCTTGAAAATCAAAAAAAACATAAACTCAAGTTCAATCGTAATGTGATCCGGCACTTCATTAAATTTATCTGAAATATCCAACCCAAAATGCTGGTATCTTTTTATCACATCCATGGTTGAGTCACCCATGACCTTGCGTTCCCCGTCAATATAAACGGATCCGTAGGGCGGTGCCGGTATACTGTAAGGACCGGCAAAGAGCCCTGTAAAATCAAGAGTCAGTTTGTGAAAATCCAGCTTGATTGATAGTTGCTCTTGCATGAGGCCTACATATTCTGTCAATTCCGGTTCTACGTGGTGAAGGTTTTCAGCCAATATCTGAACATACTCTGGCAGATGTTGATCCGGCAATTGATAGAGCTGTGACAAAGCCTGGTAAATATTCATCCTTGCTGTTTCAAAACATAGGATTTCATCTTTTTCCATGTATATATCCTCCCCTGTTTTCGTGTCAGTGAATCTCAGTACCGCCGGCCAACTCATTCAAACAGGCCGGCGGTACGAGACTGAAGCGCAACTGCTTCCTGGTATCCTATTCAGATACTTCATCCAGTTTCAAATAACAGTCCCCTAACGTGTAAACCATGAGAACAACAGATAACCCGAATATGGTGACCAGGAATTCTGAAGACGTTGGCATATAACCGACAAAACCCGGATGCACTTCTGCCATCTGCCCCAGCGGCATCACTTCACTGCTGAGAATGAATTCGAGCCGGCCGGCCAGCATACCCACCAGTATCAATGATGCAGCCGTCACCTTACCCCAGTTGGTAACACGGATGCCGGGTGTCAGCATCAAAACCGCCGGGATCACAAGACCCCAGAGCTCCAGGTTATACGAAATCGATCCGACCATATACTTAAATGCCAGAAATCCCTGGCCAGTTGAGGAATTTCCTCCGGCGACCGTTCGCCAGAAAAATAAAATTAGTACCAGCCCGGCCACAATCCCTAAGGTTTTTGAGATTTCGCCGTACAGATCATTTACCTCTTTTGTAACTTTTTGACCTTTAAAATAATTGCCGGCGATGCTGACAAGCAAAAGAGCTGAAAGACCGCTTACAAAAGCTGTAAATGGAAAATACATGGACAAAAAGGATACATCTAGCGACGGCCGGGCATCCGTCATGCCCAGAAGCCAGCCAAGCGTTGTTGAGGTTGCGATGGCAATAAGGAATATCAGGATATTAAACGTATAGATGCTCTTACCTTCTATAAGTGCTTTGAAAGCGATCACCAGGACGACAAGGTAGACGCCATAAAGCATTCCCAACCACCACAACGGAGACGCCGGGTTGGGTGAGAACAGGTAATAGAAAAGATTCAGAGGAGAGCCCAGGTGCATGATAAGGCAGACAAAAGAACCTATAAGGACCGCAAATTCAAGGAACATGGTCCGTTTTTTCATTATTTCAAACCGTTTAACGCCGAAAACGGTGGGTATGGATGAAACAAAGGCAAGACCTGCACTGGTGAGTGAGAAAAAAATATAAGTTGCCAGCGGCAGGGTCCAGACCAGGACATCTGTTTTTGCATAAAGGACAAATCCGGCGGAATATACCTTATAAACGGTAATAAGCCCCAGTAAAATGCCCAAACCAAGTAGACCAATCCATATTTTAAGTTTCATTTATATCCCTCCTTTTGTACTCGGGTAACCAGCCGAGCTGAAATCCCTGATGTAAAAGACCTTGGGACTGGTCCCTAGGGATTCTTTCAGCCGAAACGGCTTGAATTTTCCAAGCAGCTTGTTTACCTGACTTTTTGGATCATCCAGGTCGCCGAATATTCTTGCATCGCACGGGCAGGAATTCACGCAACTTGGCAGTTTGCCCCTCTTGACCCGATGATCGCAGAAGGTGCATTTCTCCACAACCCCCCGGCGGCGAATCCCTGTGAGTGTATCCTCCCTTTCAGGGTTATAATACGGCGTGGCTTTGGAGTTGACCTTTCGGACTTCATCAGCCGGACTTGCCGTGCCTCCTTTTATCAAAGACGTATTGTCCTTCCATGACCCATGGGCATCCTGCCAATTAAACTGGATGACCCCATATGGACAATTGAACATGCAATACCGGCAGCCAATGCATTTTTTCGGATTGTGCATGGTTATGCCGTTATCAAGTTTGTGCATTGCCTTTGTCGGGCATCCCCTCACACACGGAGCGTTTTCACAGTGGTTGCACAGCGTCGGAATATAATGAAACCGCACGTTGGGGAACGTTCCCGATGTTTCGGTTATCTTGTGTGACCAGAATATACCCTCTGGCACATTGTTTTCAGTCTTGCACGATATGCTGCATGAGCTGCATCCGGTACATTTCTGAAGATCTATGACCATTGCATATCTTGGCATAGTAATTCCCTCCTTATACTTTTTCTATCTTAATCCGGGTGACCCCGTAAAAGGCAGTACTTCCGCTCAATGCTTCGTATTGTGCCGGAATAATATCGTTGCTGCTGCCACCCCGCGGTTCTTTGCCAAACTTCTTAGATGCCAGGCGGCCATAGGCCCAATGCCCCTGTCCGTAACACTTTGCCACGGTTCCCGGCCGGACACCTTCCCAGAGTTTTGCCGTACAGACCAGGCTTCCGGTGGGCGAGGATACCCGGATCTTATCACCGGACCGGATATTCAGCTTTTTACCGTCAACCGGGTTGATCTTGGCGACATCGTCCCAGGTTTCATCTCCCGGGTCTATGTCTTTGAATTCATAATACCAGGAGCAATTTGCCGATCTTCCCTCGCGGTTGAGCCGTGATTTGTGGTCAACATGTACAAATGGATATTCCTTTTCATCACCCAGGATAAAGGGTTCCTCATAGTGGGGGACAAAAGCCATCTCCCCCCTTGCCAGATAGTTGGTCTTCTTCATCACTTCATCAATGGTGACATTGTGCTTGTCTGCATGTTTTTGAAGCGCTGTTTTCAATGTTTCACTGTAAAACTCAAACATTTTTGTTTTTGTTTTCATCTTGCCCCATCTTTTTTTGTAGGGATACGAGTCGGAGTTCCATACGCCGATGTCGGTAAAATGCTTCCACCCGTCAAACTTGTCACCCCCTTTATATTTGGCAGGATCCCAGAGTTTCTGGGTCGCATATTTCAGGCTATACAACGCAAATTCTTGTTCATTTTCAGGAGATTTCCCTGTTTCCGGATCCTTGTATGTCTTGTAATGGCGCAACAGGTTATCAAATCCTTTTTCAGCCAGTTTTTCAGCAATAAGCCATGGGATTTCCGTTTCATCTGTCTTGTAATCCCATACCTTTTTTATAATCGGCTGCATAATGGTCACATGGCGGTGTCCATTACCATGGGCCTTTGTATATCCCCATTTTTCAAACATGTGGTGGGTATCTGGAAGAAGAATGTCCGCAAACCAGGAAAATTCTGATGCATTGGTCGTAATATGCGCCAGAAACGGTATTTTGGACAATGCCCTTTCCCATCTTTCCGGCTGTGGCGCTGAAAAGGCAAAATTGTTCATGTAGGCAATGGCAACTTTGATATCATAAGGATCCTCATCTAATATGCCTTCTGCCGCGTTGTTGGTAATCACGCCGCTGCCGGGTTTGCCTTTTTTGAGACAAGGGATATGGAGCCTTCCGCGCTGGTCAATCTTTTCATTCTTTTTACCCTTTTTGGCGACATCATCCATAAACGCTTTTTCTTTGGGGAATTTGACCGTATATTCTTTATTTGTTTTTTGGGTTCCGCCCACATTGTCCACTGCCCCAACCAGACCGTTAAGCGCATGGACCGCCATGGCAGTAAATCCACCCCTGACCTGCATGCAGGGTCCGCCGCCCAGCCAGGAGATGGCATGGGGTGCGGCCTTGCCATATTCGGTTGCCACACGCCTGATCTGTTCTGCAGGTATATCTGTGATCTCAGCCGCCCATTCCGGTGTCTTGTCCTTCAGTTCAAGATTCCACCACTTGACCAGGCCATGGGTGTATTTTTCTTCAAAAAAGGTCTCATCAACATACTCGCCTTTGACAAAAAGATTGTTTCCGTCCGTAAAATCGCCAACAAAAGGTTTGTACCAAAGCCCTTTTGTCAGGAGCACATGGGCCATGGCAACTGCCAGGGCGCCATCAGTGCCCGGTTTTGCCGGAAGCCACTCATCCGCTTTGGTTGCCGTTGCCGACAATCTCGGCTCGACGATGGCGATTGTCGACCGGTCTACCGCTTCACCCCAGACCTTTGAATAATATGAGACCTGACGGTTTGCAGCCAGGGGATCGGCCCCCCATAAAAGTATATACCGTGCATTTTCAACATCATACTGCCGGTATCCCCAGTACCCTTCCGTATAGTAGGGACCGAATTTTTCCGCTTCTGCACACAGGGATGAATGGGAGATATTATTGGGCGATCCGATGATTTTGGTCATCCTGCTGTACAGGACATCTCTCATATATGAATACCGGCCCCTCATCAACATGTATTTGTGGGTTTCATTATTTTTCCGGAGCGCCATTATTTTATCTGCAATGGTGTCGATTGCCTCATCCCACGAGATTGGAACAAATTTGGGATCTTCGTTCCTCCCCTTTTTGGGATTGGTCCTTTTCATGGGCGTTTTAATCCGGTCCGGATCATAAACCTGTTGCAGCGCCAGATGTGACCTGGGACAACCTGCCCCCAGATTAACTTTTGAATTTGGGTTTCCTCTGATTTTGACGGCCCTGCCGTTAATTACATAAACCTGTGATGAACACCACGAGGTGCATCCCTGGCATGTTGCCGGCATCCATTTACCTTGATCACCTCCTGAATTTGCCGATGACACAGCGAGTGCTTTCATTTTAGGCAGCACGCCGCCGCCCAATGTCACTGCAGCTCCGCTCGCAGCAGTGGCTTTGAGAAATGACCGCCGCGACAATCCACTGTTTTTCAGAAATTCGGAAATCAAGGAACTTGATTTTCTCTTTTTCATTGTTCCTCCAAATTAAAGGTTTATAACAAAACACTTATAAAAATTAGGTTATGTTACTGGTCTTTAAAAGTGCCTTTTTCTTCGTCTTCGATACATTTTAACCAATATAAAAGTTCATCTTCATCAAGCGGTTTGGTCAGGCAGGCATAAATGTGATAACAGATGGCATCTTTAAGATCAGGATGAAACCGGTCGATGGACATACACAGAAAATAGACCTGCGGATATTGAATGGTCAGTTTTCTAATGGTCCGGTTATCAACTTGAATGGAATCTATATCCAAAATCACACAGAAACTATTGGTCCTTGAAAGCAGTTCGCCTAATTTTTCAGTTTCGTCTATGGGAAACAGTTCATATTGACCCAGGACCGGGTTGTGCTTCAAGCTTTCTATTTCCTGTTTGTTTTTGCTGATCAGAATTATCTTTTCCATCCTGTCTGCCTTATATGCGGGTCGTAAATAGAAAATTAGCCCAGCGGTGTCCTGTTGCTTTACAACGTGTTTAAATTTGCAACAGGCATGCCATGAACCAACTGCCTTATTCATCACCCTTGAACGAGACTATATTAAATCCCCGAGATCCCTTGAATACCAATGGTTACTAAATATTCAACTTTGTCTGACATTTGTGATACTCCCTGTTCAGGCATCGCTGCCATGCTACTCAGCCATCGCTACCAATTGTACGAAAATCGAACACAAATACTTGACAATATCCAAAAAATAAGTTAATTCAATATATTAGAGACATACGAAAATCGTACAGAAAGTTGTATTGTCTGGATGGGTTATACGGTATTTCTCGGTTCTTACACACAGTCCTACTTGTTTTTCACACTTGAAGCTGCCGGCTCCACTGGAATATTTAAGTGGAATTTGATCTTGATGGTACGCGATTTGCCTTTAAAATTAAAAACCTTTGGATGCCCATGGGATTATCAGGGGGAAAAATGAAAACAGGTCAATTTGCCATAAAAATCGCTGTAATAGTTTTTTTGTTTCTCTGCCTCGGATGTGAGAAGAGTGACGAATACTCGTTTGTCGATTTCAGCAAGAAAACAGATACAAACAAACAAATTCCATCGTCTGACTCAAAACAAAAGCTCAGGGTGGCTGTGGCGGCCATGATTTCACCCAAGGAAACGCTTGTTTATTATGAAGAATTGTTAAATTATATCGGACAGGAACTGGATTATGAAATCGAACTGATCCAGAGGAAAACCTATTCCGAAATTAACGAGCTTTTCCCAAAACGGTTGATCGATCTGGCATTTGTATGTTCCGGACCTTATGCAAACCAAAAAGAAAAATATAAATTTGAGGGAATTGCCACCCCCATTGTAAGAGGAGAACCGTATTATCAATCATACTTAATCGTTCAGAAAGGCTCTGGCTATCATTCTTTGATTGATCTGAAAGATAAAGTCTTTGCTTTTACAGACCCGGATTCAAATACCGGTACCCTTGTTCCGCGATTCTGGCTTTTACAGCAGAATAAAACCCCTGCTTCCTTTTTCAACAGGACCACCTATACTTACAGTCATGACAATTCGATTTTTGCCGTGTCCAAAGGGCTTGTTGACGGCGCTGCCGTGGATGGACACATGTGGGAGTATTACAATGAAAAGAATCCATATTTAACAGCCCAGACCCGTGTCATTCGGAAATCTGAACGGTTTGGAAGCCCTCCAATTGTTGCATCTGCATTCCTAGATCCTCAGCTTAAATTAAAAATTCAAAAAATTATCCTTTCCATGCACCAGACAGAAAAAGGCAAAGCACTTCTTGAAAGTTTAATGATTGAACGTTTCGATCCTCCTGAAGAAAGATGGTACAAGAACATCCAAGCCATGTACAAGCAATTTCACGGGAAACTATAATGAGATTTACGTTGAGAACGAACCGATTTAACCACCTCAAGACCATGCTTCTTTTAACCGTTGCATTTCTGGTTATTGCCACCGGCATTGTCGTATCTCAGCTTGTCATTAAAAATTACAGTTCAAGTCTTTTATCCCAGGTCATTACACGTGCGGAAAGCACTGCTCACAAACTGTCTTTGGATGTAACAGATAAAATTTTGATCAATGACCTTGTGGCTGTACAGAAAATACTGGATGACCAGTTGCAAAGTGAACCAGCCGTATCCTATCTTTTTATTCTTAACGGGAATCAGGTTCTGGTTCATACATTTCAAAACGGGATTCCCATTTATTTGGTGGAAGTGAACAATACAGGCGATCTTGCCAAAGAGAGTGTTAAAAAACTGGTTTCAGAGAAAGGGGAACGATTTGTTGATATACGATGGCCCGTTCTTAAAGCCAAGGCCGGGGTCCTTCGCCTGGGAATTTCTGAAACACCTTACCGGCACAAAGTCCAACAACTGAGCATGAAAATGACCTTGATCACTCTTGTGGTCCTGGTTATTTCACTTATCCTGGGTCAAATTATAATTTCACATCTGATGGCACCGCTGCTTATATTAACCGATACCGTCATGAACATTGATGAAGACAATCTTGAAGGTCTTATTCGCGTGAGTGGGCCTGCTGAAATCAACAGACTGGTTGGTGCTTACAATGGAATGATACAAAGGATTGCAGAGTTTACCTCAAAGCTTAAAAAAACCAACCGGACCCTGGAGCAGCGCAATATTGATCTTGACCGGGCTCATAAGCAATTTGCAACAACATTTTCCGTTTCCCAGACGATTACCGCACTACCGGACTTGAAAAAAATCTGCTTTTTCCTTGTAAAAACGCTGCAGGATATTGTTGAATGCAAAAACATTTCAATGGTGGTCTTTGATAATGATAAAAAAATTCCCTACCTGACTTTGGACAATAATTATATCACCTTAAAAAGAGCTAGTTTTGAGCCGTTGTATAACCAGGCCAGCCAGAATCAATCCCCCGTTTTTTTAAAAATTGAGGCAATAAAAAACCTGCCATTGCCACACAAAGGCGAGATATCCTCCAGAATGGCCATATTCCCATTTAATTACCATCGCCAGGTTTTAGGGGCGATTCTCATCGCATGTCCTGATGACTGTGTCTGTGTAAAAACGGAAATGGATGTTATTCATATGATTCTTTCGCAGGCGTCCGGAGCGGTCTTCCGTGCATTTGAGCACGAAAAGGAAATCAGCGGACTCAGGGGCCGCATTGATACAGTTTCCGGTTTCCAGGGAATGATCGGCAAGGATCCTAAAATCCAGACTATTTACAAACTTATTGAAGATGTTGCACCAACGGATGCAACCGTATTGATCCTGGGTGATAGTGGAACTGGTAAGGAAATGGTTGCCCAGGCGGTCCATGATTTAAGCGATCGCTCCGACAAGCCGTTTATTGTGATTAATTGTTCTGCATACCCTGCCACGCTTTTGGAAAGCGAGCTTTTCGGACATGAAAAAGGAGCCTTTACCGGTGCCCACCAACGAAAAATAGGACGATTTGAAAAAGCAAATGACGGTACTGTTTTTCTGGATGAAATCGGGGAAATTTCATTGTCTGCCCAGACCATGTTGTTGCGCGTGCTGCAAAGTCAGAAAATTGAACGCATTGGTGGTAACGAATCCATCAAAGTGAATACACGGGTTCTGGCCGCCACAAACAGGAATCTGATCGATGAGGTCAAAAAAGGAACTTTCAGAGAAGATCTTTTCTATCGGCTGAATGTCATACCGATCAATCTCCCCCCGTTGAGCCGGAGAAAAAACGATATACCTCTCCTGGCCAATTTTTTTCTCAAAAAATTTTCAGAGGAACAAGGAAAACAGATTGAAAGAATTGATGGTGGCACCATGCGTCTCCTTCTGGAATACAGATGGCCGGGTAATATCAGGGAACTTGAAAACTGCATAGAGCATGCTGTCACCTTATCTAAATCTCAACAGATTTTCACCTCTGATCTGCCGGATCATTTTTTTGACGCCATGACTGTTTCCCCTGTCTCCACCCAAAAGGTGCTGACAGCCAATGAAGAAAATATAATCCGCAAAACGCTCAATGAGTGCAATTGGAATAAAACAGTAGCAGCCTTAAACTTAGGCATCAGCCGAAGCACGCTGTACCAAAAACTAAAAAAATATAATATTCTATCCCCTAAAGGCTAAACAATGCTTTCGACAAATAGGCACTACTTTTAGGTTGTAGCATTTTTATTGTTTCACTGAGGGAGTGCTTATGATGTGATCAACGCTTTTAGCGAAATTGGTCAACCACAAATTTAGTGTCGGTGGTTTGCATTTGCTTGAATATTTTAGTTAACATTCATTTTTTTCATACTCTATAATTATCCCGTATATGATTCTGGCTTAGGATAATATTCTTGAATTAACGATAGCGTTCACTGGTGTCAGATGTTGAGAATAGGTTCGTTGCAATAGGTTTATTGACTCTATTAGATATATTTCCATCTCAGTGTATTGTTATTTGGTCTGATAAATTCAGAATTCAAATCCTTTAGGCGGTTTATAACTTCCGTTCATTCTTTCAAGCAGCTTTGCAAATTGAATAGACGTATAGTCCTCTAAATAAGGTCCAATAATCTGGACACCTACTGGTAAACCACTGGGCGTAAAGCCAATGGGAGCCACCGTAGAAGGTAAATAAGAGACCAGGCTTAAAGCGTTCCATGGGCCAACCACGTCCCAATAATTCAATGTTTCATCGTCAAACCGGATAGTCCGGGACCCTATTTTAGTATGATCATGATCGTGAGCAGCGATCCTGGCAACCGGACATAATAGTACATCAAAATCCTGAAAATAGTCTTCCCATTTTTGCCTCATGACAGCTCGTTCTTCATTAAGTTTGTTCCAATCACGATGAGTTCCGGTCATTGCCCGCACCCACCTGGCTGTGGGACTATGATCATCGTCTTTAAGTGTCTTTACTTGACTCATGGCCCATTCATACTTTCCTGATGGTGGAAAATGGCTTGTAGTAGATGTTTCCAAGTCACCTCTTAACCAGTGACTTTGTTTCAAATCAATATCAGGCTTTTTGTCTTTAAGGTTGGCTCCTGTTCCAGTCAATTCAGTGACCATTTTCTGCAAACAATTTCCCACATCACTGTCCGGAGGATAAAGTGAATCATCAATCCACAGCCCAACTCTAAACTCTTTCAGCTTTGATTTTCGCGAATCAGGTAGTTTGATCTTGATAGCTTTACGTTGATAGGAAGGAGGAGCGACGATAACATCCATTGCCAGCTTTAAATCATCAGCACTTCGTGCAAGCGGACCTTTCACTGCAAGATCTACATCTGCGGGATAATTTGAATGTTTTGTTGTCCAGGGGTTTTTCCCGCCATGCATAGGGACAATATTGTAAGTCGGTTTATGCCCATAGATGCCACAGAAATGAGCCGGGAGACGAATCGAACCGCCTATATCATTTCCAATTTCCAATCCAGTTAATCCGGCAGCAAGAGCAGCGGCTGATCCACCGGACGAACCGCCTGGAGTCTTTGTTATGTCCCATGGGTTGTTCGTTTGACCAAAAACATCATTAAAGCTTTGGGTATCCGTTCCAAAAACAGGTAAATTGGTTTTACCGAATATAACAGCACCGGCATCCAGCAGAGACTGAACAACATCCGCGTTTTTAGTTGGTCTGTAGTTTTTAAAATAAGAAGATCCGTACGTGGTTAACATCCCTGCAACTTCAATGTTATCTTTAATCGTCATTGGAAGACCGTGCAATGGACCCAAAGTTTCACCTCTGCTTAGCATTTCATCAGCTTTTTGAGCTCGTTTCAAAGCACCTTCAAAATTTGTTGTAACAACAGCATTTATTTTTGTATCTAAGCGCTTATGTCTATCTATGAAATACTTCAACAATTCAGTTGCACTGATCTTTTTATTTTTAATTGCCTTGACTAAGCTTGTTGCCGAGTAACTTCCAAGACCATTCATATCGCCGATTTTTGCAAAACTCGTTGCTGCAATGCTACTATTCAATAATCCCTCAGCAGAAACCATCACACCTGCCATCAAAAGTTTATTAAACTGCCTTCGTGTCATTGCTTTTTCTTTCATAATTGCCACCTCCTAAATGAATGCGGACACTGGTTTAAGGTCTGAATCGCAGTATTATCCTGTTAGTGAGACATGAAAACCGGATTGAATTTTGAATATCCTTAAGGCCTATAAATGTAAAGAGCGATCCCGCAGAGATTACATTTTAAGAACCTAACTTGAATGATCCAAAGTCACGATTTGCATCAATTATCAGAAAATAAATTTGAATTTTGAACATCTATTTCTGTGGCTGGCCTTCTGCCTGGTTTTGTTGTTTTTGGCACTGTTTTACATTTTTCCATTTTTTTCAAGTTCATCTGCAACATGCTCAAGAGCGAGTGATTCCAATGTCTTCCTTGTGGGGCAACCGGTTTTTTCATCCCATCCCTGAAATCTGTAGAAACGGGTTTTAAAATCTTCAAATTTATCCTCATCAAAATGCCGCCCCGACGTAACCACATAATCCCATTTTCCGTTTTTTATCCCGGGCATGTATTCGGGATATCCGCTGGATGTCTTGCCGGGATTGGTATAGATATAATCTGCAAACCGAACCATGTCCCGGTGCCTGCCCTGGAGAATCCATATGGCATTATCCAGATTCCAGATTTTTTTCCCCAGGTTGATCCCGTCCAGAAAGGAGAAGCCTTTACCGGTCACATCGTTGAAGAATCTTTGTTCGGCAATACCCGTGGCACCGAATTTATTGGGACCGTACAGGTTGAGAAAATCCGGCCACCTGAAATCACACAACTGGGCCGACTGCTTCCAGAACCGGGTATAATGCCGGTGCCAGGTCACCAGCTTTATTATATGCTCCGAATACATGTTCTCCGTACTGAAATCGAGCATTTTTTTATCCCCCTGAAAGGGTTCCATTTTGTTTGTGATACCTTGAACAATGACTTCAGCAGGGGGGAGTCGTCGATCCAACAGTTTAAGATACGTTGGAAATGCCCTTAACATGTCAAAGCAGTGCTCATTGATATCCCGGTCTGACAAAATGGTGCCATAGCCCCAGTCAAGCTGTGATCTCTCCAGCTTATGCACTGGCAGGCCCCAGTGAGGGAACCTGAGCAGGCCGGTTTTTAAATCAGAGTCTTTCCCTTCCAGGCGACCCCATTTTTCTGCAGCACGGACAAAACCCTCGGCAAGAATATCACCAAAAGGATGGGGATCCCCTTTGCCGTCATTGCGATAGGAAATCGCTTTAATCAATTGTTCAGCATATGACAGCTCCCCGTATTGTTTAAAATCAAGGGGGCAGTCAATTGCTTTTCCCTTACCAATAAAACCCCTGTCTCGAAGTTTTTTTAAGTAAAGTTCACCCACAAACATTTCAGCTGCATTCAAACCGTATCTGTTGAGCAGATCCGCAGCCTGCCGTTGGATTAGGAGAGTCTTTCCAAAAAGATAAAATATGGAATTAAAACAGATGGCTTCGTTGCCGATACCATCCTCGTACCGGCCCCGGCATCCGGCCGTGCATCCAACGCATGCCTGGGGTCTCTGGCCTATCCTGGGTTTCCCACCCGAGTATAAGGCCATAGGAACCGGCGGGCTTTGGAACCCCATGGTAAAGTCTTTAATTTTCAAATTTTTCAGGTTAAATGAATACTTTTTTTTCAGCCACAGCCTGGAAATCATCAACCCTTTTGGATCGTTCACATGAATGCTGCCCGTGCCGATAACGCTGATGGCTTTAAGACCTTTTTTACCAAATACCGCACCAAAACCACCCTGGCCCGCACCATTCCCGGCATCATGGATCAGACAAGCCATACGGCTTAAGTTTTCGCCCGCAGGCCCAATGGCCAGGACCGCGGGCCGCTGAGTGGTCATGTCACCTTTTTCATTTATTTTAATCCAGTCTCCGTACGTTCCTTCTCCGGTAACATCTTTCCAGATGGCCTTCTGGCACTCCCATGTATCGGTTCCCCATAGATTTAAATCATTACATTCCCTGATTTTTACTTCATCATTGCGAATATCAATCCATACCCTGCTGTCAGCCTGACCCTGGATTGCGATCCCGTCCCAGCCGGCATATTTGAGCATGGATGAAAACCGTCCGCCGAAATTACTCCGGGTAAACCAGCCAATGGGAAGGGATTGAACACCAATGCCCTGAATTTCAGTTCTTGCAGCCCCGGATGGAACCAGAGTGCCGCATAAAGGCGAACTCATAAGGGTAATGACATTCTCCGGGTTAAATCCGTCAATGGTCTTATCTTTAACCATATCAAAAAACAGGGCAGATCCCATGCCGTGCCCGCCCACCCATTGTTCATATTTTTTAGTGGGTATGGTTGTAATACGCCGGGTACTCAGGTTAATACTTAAAATCTTGCCTGCATATCCGTTCATAAATGATCCCTCCAACAGTGAGTCATGTTGTTGTCATACATGATAGGACCTATCCGTTTAGATATCCCAGTTTTGTCCAGTTCTTGTCCCTTAGGTTGACCTTATATCCTGACATTCCTTCCTGGATGGGAAGTTTTTGGGTAAAGGCAATGGCACCCACAGGACAAACTTCTACGCAGGCCTGTTTACCGCCAGGACCGCCGCCTTTTTTTTCCCAGTGATGGGGTGTATTGGCACATAGATCACATTTTCGGCTCTTCAGTTCATTATTAAAGGCACTATCCTCCATAACCGAAAGCCTGGCCGGAGTGTAGGGACAGGCCTCAAAACAGCTGCCGCAGCCTGTGCATTTTTCTTTATCCACCATTCGTACATTCCCGAATTCTGTATTGGCCGTAAGGGCATTTTCAGGGCAGGCTTCCACACACTCGGGCGCTTCACATTGCCGGCACTGCTCAATGCTGAGATCTTCAGGGAATTTCCCAAATGAGTCCTGTAGAATCTGTATCCTTGAAAGAGACGGATTCTGCACACCCTCATGAACAAGGGAACAGGCAAGCATACAGGTGAGGCACCCTTGGCATTTTTCAACATCAACCACAAGGTATCCGTCGGAAACTGCCATTTCTGATTCGCCTTTTTTCCCCCTGCATCCATTCAGCAGATAGCTGGTGCTTCCCATAACAAAAACGATGGTACCCGTGCATTTTAAAAATGACCTTCGAGACAATTTGTTTTTTTTTGATGATTTGGATTTCATTTTTTCATCCATTGGGTTTCATGAAATATTTTATAAACAACTGAATCATCGTACCTTGCGATACGATTTGCGGAAATGTGGATTTAACATCTTAAACATTGTAAAATGAAGTCAAGTTAAAAGTAATTCTGCAAGTCATATATCATGCAAAATTGAATGATATACGACCATGATAAAGTATAATGAATAGTAAACCTGTATCAGTATTTTAAATGCCTGTAAAGAATTTTCAACCAATCAATTTCAGTAAAAACAGCTTAACCTTGGTGCCGATTTTCTTGGGGAGGATCATTGGAAGTTGTTTCAATTTTTCATCTTCTTAATGACTAACTATGGTTGTGTAAATTCATTAGTATTATATTGACAACATCTGCAGGACTATGATAAGAGTCCCGTTCAATTGCATTATTAAAAGGAGTTTTTTTGTTTACCAGATCATTAGAGATTGTGTCAACTGTTGCCGGCAAAAGGTACAATTAAGCGGCGCCAGATTGATTTTAATTTAGCCCGGATCAAAATTAATCGTTAGATTAAAACAGACGATATTCTTTTTGATCATTTCCAGACCGCTTTCTATTTAAGGTTCCGCCATTATTGCTCCGCCTTTTCAAAGCAACAGCACTGCAAAGATATATCACAACCTATAAAATTTATCGGTTAAATTGATGAATCGACGTTTGATTCATTGAATATCCAATTTCAATAAATTTACAAAAAAAAGAAAACGGAGATCAATAATAATCACAAATAATATAGATACAAACACCATTTCCAAATCTCTTTCAATGTTGGGATGGAATTCTCATTTTCAAAACCATTTGGACGATATCTGCTGTGGCAAAGCTTTTCCGGCCAGAGTGGTCGGGGTGCACAAAAATAGTTTTCTCATCCATCAAGGGAATAAAGAAACACTGGTTACTGTGGCAGGAAGACTCAGTCACAATAAAGACCATCTGTTTCCCGTCATAGGAGATTGGGTCTTAGTCGCTGACAAAGTCATTACTGATGTATTACCACGTAAAAACGCCCTGTCCAGAGGAGCTGCCGGCACTCGTGGCAAACAAGGCATGTCGTCCAATAAAGAACAGGTCATTGCAGCCAATCTTGACACGGTATTTATCGTAAGCGGCCTGGACCGGGATTTCAATATAAGGCGCATAGAACGATACCTTACTCTGGTTTATAATTGTGGGGTGAACCCTGTCATCATTTTAACTAAGGCAGACCTTCATCAAGAACCGGATTGTTTTGTGAGCGAGGTCGAAGGTGTCGCATTTGGAGTGCCCGTACACCTGGTATCAGCCAATGATTCACATGGATTAATTTCTTTGGAGGCGTATATATCAGAAGGGCAAACCGTCACCATGGTCGGATCTTCAGGTGCGGGTAAATCAACACTGGTGAACCGGCTTTATGGCAAAATAGTGCAAACCACTCATGTAGTTAGTGAAACCCTTGGAAAGGGAAGGCATACCACCACCAATCGTAGCCTTATCTTAATGCCCCGGGGAGGAATGCTGATTGATAATCCAGGTATCCGGGAAATAGGGTTATGGGACGATGGAGGCGGTTTAGATGCCGCCTTTCCGGAGATTGAAAGCCTTGCTAAGACATGTCGTTTTCATGATTGCAGCCACACCTGTGAACCAGGCTGCCAAGTGCTTGACAAAGTAAGATCCGGAACAATCAGGCCGGACAGGTTGGATAACTACCAAAAAATGAAGCGTGAGTTGGCATATTTATCCGACCGGCAACAAAAAAGTGCTGACCGGGTGGAAAAAGAACGCTGGAAAGGTGTGGCTTTAAAAATTAAGGCCATGAAAAAACAAAAACACAAGAGGTAAAATTAATGTTATCATTGAACACGGGGATTCAACAAATTTTTCCCCGTGTACGCGATGACTATTGTGTACTAAAATAAAAAAGCCCAGGCCATTGTCGTAATGGTCTGGGCCTTTTTAAACGATTCATCCGGCAGGGTTCTGGTCTCCAAAATTGCCAGTCCTATTGCCTACCATCGTACGCTAAAGACCAAAACTTAAAATCGGGCCTTCCGTGATTGAGATGGGATTGTGATGTTACCAGCTGATTGATTTTCCTGATGTTGGGAGTAGAACGATTGTGCAAATACAAAAAACCCTGACCATTGTAAGAACGATCAGGGCTTTTTAAAAGATTAATCTGGCAGCGTTCTACTCTCCCACACAGTCTCCCATGCAGTACCATCGAC
>CAYVZG010000007.1:0-87429 GCA_964455805.1 uncultured Desulfobacula sp. | reverse complement strand
AGCCTTCCAAGCTGAATGTCGCGAGTTCGAATCTCGTCTCCCGCTCCACTTCTTTTGGATCTTCACTGGAAAAATGGTTTGAGTTAAATTTTAGTTAATTTAAATCGCGTATTGGGCCCATGTAGCTCAGTCGGTAGAGCGCTTCCTTGGTAAGGAAGAGGTTCATCGGTTCAATTCCGATCATGGGCTCCAAAACAACGACAGGAGGAGTTAAGAAGATGGCTAAGGAGAAATTTGAGCGGACAAAGCCGCATGTGAACATAGGGACAATCGGTCATATCGATCATGGTAAGACTACGCTTACAGCAGCAATCACCAAGCATGCCGGAATGAAAGGCAATGCAGAGTTTGTTCCGTTTGATGAAATTGACAAGGCGCCTGAAGAAAGAGAGCGTGGTATCACAATAGCTACAGCCCATGTAGAGTATGAGACAGATAATCGTCACTATGCACATGTGGACTGCCCAGGCCATGCTGACTACATTAAGAACATGATTACAGGTGCGGCGCAGATGGACGGTGCCGTATTGGTAGTAAGTGCTGATGATGGTCCCATGCCTCAGACAAGAGAGCATATCCTTCTTGCCCGTCAGGTTGGTGTGCCTAAAATGGTTGTATTTTTAAACAAATGCGACATGGTGGATGATGAAGAGTTGATTGAACTGGTTGAAATGGAACTCCAGGAACTTCTGGACACCTATGAATTTCCAGGAGATACAACACCAATCATCAAAGGCAGTGCCTTGAAAGCCCTTGAGAGTGATGACGTAGACAGTGAAGATGCCAAGCCAATCTGGGAACTTCTGGATGTCCTTGACACATATGTGGAGGAACCTGAAAGAGATACAGCAAAACCATTCCTGATGCCCATAGAGGACGTATTCAGTATTTCAGGTCGTGGAACCGTTGTTACCGGAAGAATTGAACGTGGTATCGTTAAAACCGGTGAAGAAGTTGAGATCGTAGGGATCAGAGAGACAGCCAAGACTGTATGTACCGGTGTTGAGATGTTTAGAAAGCTTCTTGATGAAGGTCAGGCAGGAGACAACGTAGGGCTTCTTCTTCGAGGGACCAAACGTGATCAGGTGGAAAGAGGTCAGGTTGTATCCAAACCCGGAACAATCAATCCACATACAAAATTCAAAGCAGAAATGTATGCATTGAGTAAAGAGGAAGGTGGTCGCCACACACCGTTTTTCAGTGGTTACAGGCCGCAGTTCTTTTTCAGAACAACTGATATTACAGGTGTTTTGACTTTGGACGAGGGTGTAGAGATGATCATGCCCGGAGACAATGCAACCATTAATGTAGAGTTGATTAACCCAATTGCAATGGAAAAAGAGCTCAGGTTTGCAATCAGGGAAGGTGGACGGACTGTTGGTGCCGGTGTTATCGGTGAAATTATAGAATAACGTCCAAAAGGAGTTAATAATGGACAGAGTCATTATTGGTCTTGCCTGTACAGAGTGCAAGAGAAGAAATTATACAACGACAAAGAATAAGCGGAAAACTCCAGATAAGGTAGAGTTTAAAAAATACTGCAAATTCTGTAATAAACATTTAGTGCATAAGGAAACAAAGGTTAAATAGCAAAAATATATGCAGGTCAGTAGCTCCAATTGGCAGAGCTCCGGACTCCAAATCCGGCGGTTGTGGGTTCGACTCCCTCCTGACCTGCCACATTTTTTCAACTTGAAATCTGAATTGGAAAACCGGTGTAAGATTTCAGGGTAAACTGAGGAGTTGTATGTCACGATTACAGAAAAAAAAGTCGGTAACCGAAAAGAAAAAGAAGAGGATTGAGACGGGAGGCAAAGTTGATTCCACCGAAGGCGCATCAAAGCTTTCAAATACAAAATCAGCCACTGTATCAAGCCCTTTAAAAGCAAAATCAGATAAAAATTTGGTTGAGACTAAAACAGGGGTGCCAAATTTTTTCCAGAAAGCAATGGAATTTTTAAGAGAAGTCAAGGTTGAATTAAAAAAGGTAACCTGGCCGACAAGAAAACAAACCACCGGGACAACCATCGTTGTGATAATTTTTGTTTTTGTTCTTGCAGCTTTTCTCGGACTTTTTGATTTTGGTCTTTCAAAGCTTGTTCAGGTTGTCCTGACATAAAACACGAGGAAGTAACATGTCTCTAAAATGGTACGTAGTACACGTATATTCAGGTCATGAGCAAAAAGTAAAAGTTGCTCTGGAAGAAAAAATTAAAGCTTCTAAAAATCCTGAAAAGTTTGGCGAGATTCTCATTCCCACGGAAAATATTGTAGAACTTGTTAACGGAAAGAAAAGGGAATCTTCAAGAAAATTTTATCCAGGGTACATTCTTGTTAGAATGCATTTGGATAATGAGACATGGCATATTGTAAGTTCAACTGCAAAGGTTACCGGTTTTTTGGGCGGGAAAAATAAACCTGCGCCGATTAGTGATAAAGAGGCAAAAAGCATTGTAGATAAAATGCAACAAGGTAAAAATAAGCCTCAGCCAAAATACTTTTTTGAGCCGGGAGATGAGGTACGGGTTATTGATGGACCTTTTTCCAGTTTTGTCGGAACAGTGGAAGATGTATCTCCTGACAAGGAGAAAATTAAAGTGTTGGTTAGTATTTTTGGGCGCGCAACTCCTGTAGAATTGAATTTTATACAGGTTACCAAAATATAGTTTAGGTTAATAAGTTAAGTTTCAGGAGTTTAAAACAATGGCAAAAAAAGTAATGACACAGATAAAGCTTCAGGTTGAAGCAGGAAAAGCCAATCCATCTCCACCCATAGGACCCGCTTTAGGTCAGCATGGTGTAAACATTATGGATTTTTGTAAGGCTTTTAATGCAAAGACCGCTAATGACATAGGATCTATCATTCCAGTCGTTATAACCGTTTATAAAGATAGATCGTTCAGCTTTATTACAAAAACACCCCCAGCATCCAGATTATTGCTGGCTGCCGCGAAAATTGCAAAAGGGTCTGGGGAGCCCAACCGGGATAAAGTTGGAAAGGTTACAAGGGATCAGCTTGTTGCAATTGCCGAAACCAAAAAAGAAGATTTAAATGCCTCTGATATTGATGCTGCCGTTAAAATTATTGCCGGCACAGCAAGAAGCATGGGGATAGAAGTAGTTTAACTTTAAGTAAAAGAGTGATGAAAATGCCAAAGCGGAGTAAAAATCATACAGAAGCACTTAAAAAAATCGATAGAATGGTTCAATATGATCCACTAAATGCCTTGGAACTGACAGTTTCTTCCAGTTATGCAAAGTTTGATGAAACTGTCGATGTTGCCGTAAGGTTGAGCGTTGATCCCCGGCATGCCGATCAAATGGTCCGTGGAACTGTTATATTACCCAATGGACTTGGTAAAGAAGTAAAAGTATTAGTTTTTGCAAAAGGTGAAAAGGAAAAAGAGGCCTTGGATGCAGGGGCAGACTTTATTGCCGATGATGAAACCATTAAAAAGATTCAAGACGGTTGGTTTGGATTTGATAAAGCCATTGCAACTCCGGATATGATGGGTTCAGTGGGAAAGCTGGGTCGGATATTAGGGCCAAGAGGCCTAATGCCCAATGCTAAAACAGGAACCGTAACCTTTGAGCTTGAAAAAGCAATCAATGAAGTGAAATCAGGTAAAATTGATTTCCGAGTTGAAAAAGCAGGTATTGTTCATGTTCCAGTGGGTAAAATTTCTTTTGGTGCACAAAAATTATTTGAAAACGTTAAAGCCTTTTTAGATAAATTGGTGGCATTGAAACCCGCAGCCAGTAAGGGGACTTATTTGAAAGCAATCAGCATATCTTCAACAATGGGCCCTGGAATAAAAGTGGACCCCCTGTTGATAAAATAGGCTGAATAAATAGATTTTTAAACCTGTCATAGACAGTAGGTGTGCTTTTATTAAAAAGCGCATAATCGGATTTGCCGGCCTGCCGAGATAGAAGATAATATTATTTTGTTTTGGTTTAGTTGGCACCTTCGTACAAATATAATTTATGGAAGGAGGTGTAAGAAAAATGCTGAATATTTCTCAAAAAAAAGAACAGGTCAAAAGACTCGCTAAAGAGTTTTCAGAATCTGAGATTTCCATTTTGGTTGATTATAAGGGTCTTGATGTATTGAAAATGACTGACCTTCGTGCGCAACTTCGGAATGAAGGCGTCAGTATGGAAGTTGTTAAAAATACATTATTGGACTTAGCATCAGAAGGTACAGATGCGGCCTTGATGAAAGATTTTTACAAAGGGCCCAATGCCATTGTTTTATCAAAGGATGATCCTGTTGCCCCGGCAAAAATTTTAGTCAATTTTGCAAAGGACAATGAGAAACTTGAGATTAAAGCAGGTGCTTTATCAGGAAAACTTCTCAACCCGGAAGAGATAAAACAATTAGCTAAAATGCTTTCCAGAGAAGAGCTTCTTGGTAAATTGGTTTATACGCTTAATGCGGTTCCAACTTCAATTGTTAATGTTCTTTCCGGTGTTCCGCGGTCTTTTGTTAATGTTCTTAATGCAATTAAAGATCAAAAAGAAGCTGCGTAAACATTTTTATTTATAATTTATAATTTTAGAAAAATATATTCTTTACAGTTTTATTTAGGAGAAAAAAATGGCCGATATCACAAAAGATGATGTAATTGAATTTATATCCAATATGAGCGTACTTGAACTTTCAGAGCTGGTAAAAGAGCTTGAAGATAAATTTGGTGTGACTGCTGCTGCACCGATGGCATTTGCAGCCGGTGCAATGCCTGCTGGTGATGCAGCTGCTGAAGAAGAACAGACAGAATTTGATGTTGTTCTCGAAACCTTTGGTGACAAGAAAATTAATGTTATTAAAGAAGTAAGAGCAATTACCGGTTTAGGTCTTAAAGAAGCAAAAGCGCTTGTTGAAGAAGCCCCAAAAGCAGTTAAAGAGGGTGTTACAAAAGAAGAAGCCGACAAAGTTAAAGAACAGTTAGAAGGGGCTGGTGCGCAGGTTTCTGTAAAATAATTTTTGCAAAATAATTTAACTTATAATAGTTTTAAGTTGCATAAAATTTATGCGGGGGCAAGGCAAAAGTGCCATGTCTCCGCTTTTACGGTTGGAAAAACTCACACTGGGAGATACCATGACCGGAAGTCTTTTGATAAATAAGCGTAATAGAAAAGAGTTTGGCAGCAGAAGAAAAATAATTGAGATTCCTGATTTAATAGGGATGCAACGGAATTCTTATGAAGGTTTTCTTCAAAAAGATGTCCTGCCTGAAGAACGGGAAGAAAAGGGACTTCATGCCGTTTTCAAATCTGTTTTCCCAATCAAGGATTTTACTGATACATCATCCTTAGAGTATGTTTCATACTCCTTTGGGGAACCCAAACATTCCATGAAAGAGTGCACGTCACGTGGAATGACCTATGATATTCCGGTAAATATTAAAGTCCGGCTTGTTGTATACGATCATGATAAAGAAAGTTCTGTTTCAACGATTCGTGACATAAAAGAACAAGAAATTTATTTTGGAACCATACCGCTGATGACACGGCAGGGTACCTTTATCATTAATGGTACTGAAAGAGCCGTTGTCAGTCAGTTGCACCGATCATCAGGTGTGTTTTTTGATCATGATAAAGGGAAAAAATATTCCACAGGAAAGATTATATATTCAGCCAGAATAATTCCTGTCAGGGGTTCTTGGATTGATATGGAAATTGATGCCAAGGACATTGTCTATATCAGGATCGATCGGCGACGAAAATTTCCAGTATCAATTTTATTTAAATCCTTTGGTTATACCAGTGAAGATATTTTGGACTTTTTCTATAATAAAGAGCGAATTAAGAAAAAGGGCGGAGCATTTTTTAAGGAATTTTCTCCGGAAAATTTGGCACGCCAAAGGGCCAGCTTTGATATTAAATCTCCAAAAACCAAAGAGATTGTTGTTAAAAAAGGAAGAATTTTTACAAAACGAGCCTTAAAAAGTCTGGAAGAAGACGGGCTGGATTTTATTCCTATTCTCGAGTCCGAGCTGATTGATAAGGCGTTTGCACAGAATGTTTATGATGATGAGACAGGCAATATCCTGTTTAACGCCGGCGATTTGATTACAGAGGACAATTTTGAGCTTATAGAAGAAAAAAATCTGAGTGAGTTTAATATCCTTTGTGTTGATCCCAGAAGTTCGGATTCCATGCGAAAAACCCTTTTTGCCGATAAAATTCAGAACAAAGAAGATGCATTGATGAATATTTACAGGCGCCTTCGACCGGGGAATCCAGCCACTATGGAAGTGGCACAGGATTTTATCGATCACCTCTTTTTCAGACAGGCTTATTATGATTTGTCAAAAGTAGGCCGGTTAAAAATGAATCATCGTCTTGGGGTTGATACCAAGATTGATGTAAAAACCTTACGAAAAGAAGATGTCCTGTTAACCGCTGCTACATTGATCGAGCTTAAAGATACCCAGGGACAGGTCGATGATATTGACCATTTGGGAAATCGCCGTGTCCGTGCCGTGGGTGAACTCCTTCAAAACCACTACAGGATTGGACTTGTGCGGATGGAGAGGGCCATTAAAGAAAAAATGAGCATGCAGGAAGTGGATGCCATGATGCCCCATGACTTAATCAATCCCAAGCCTGTTTCAGCGGTTGTCCGGGAATTCTTTGGTACTTCACAATTATCCCAATTCATGGACCAGACAAACCCTTTGTCTGAAACCACACATAAAAGAAGATTGTCCGCACTTGGACCCGGCGGTTTGACAAGGGAGAGGGCCGGTTTCGAAGTCAGGGATGTTCATCCTTCCCATTACGGTAGAATTTGTCCGATTGAAACGCCTGAAGGTCCTAATATCGGGTTGATTGTTTCTCTTTGTACCTATGCACGGGTGAATGATTTCGGGTTTATCGAAACCCCATTCAGAATCGCAGATAATGGAAATGCATCCAGGGAAATAAAGCATTTAACAGCCTTTGAAGAACAGGAACACCCTATCGGACAGGCAAATGCCCCCCTTGACGTGGATGGTAATTTTATCAATCCTCTGGTTTCTTCGCGGGTTGCGGGTGAATTTGAGATGATTGAAAATAAAGATGTTAGATTTATGGATGTCTCACCTAACCAGTTGGTATCTGTATCTGCATCACTGATTCCGTTTCTTGAAAATGATGACGCCAACAGGGCTTTAATGGGGTCAAATATGCAACGCCAGGCCGTTCCCTTGATAAAGAGCGAAGCGCCTCTGGTGGGAACTGGTATGGAAAGTGTGGTTGCAAGGGATTCAGGAGTCACCATTGTGGCTGATTACGATGGTATCGTTGTTGATGTGGATTCCAAGAGAATTGTTGTACGGAACAAAGACACTAAAGGCAGTAACTTTGAAAAAGCAGTCTCAATATATGATTGTTCAAAATTTATTCGTTCTAACCAAAATACATGCTTTAATCACCGGCCCATAGTTGAAAAAGGTGAAACAGTAAGAAAAGGCCAGGTGATTGCTGACGGACCATCCACTGAGATGGGAGAACTTGCCCTTGGTAAAAATGTTACTGTAGCATTCATGCCCTGGGATGGATACAATTATGAAGATTCAATCCTGGTAAGCGAGCGTCTGGTAAAGGATGGTATTTATACATCGATTCACATTGAAGAATTTGAAGTTCTGGCGCGGGACACAAAACTTGGGAAAGAGGAAATCACACGAGATATACCCAACGTGGGTGAAGAAGCTTTAAAAAATCTTGATGAAAGCGGTATCATTCGATTGGGAGCAGAGGTTAAATCAGGGGATATCCTTGTGGGTAAAATTACCCCAAAGGGTGAGACTCAACTATCCCCCGAGGAAAAACTTTTAAGGGCTATCTTTGGTGAAAAAGCCGGCGATGTGAAGGATACATCTCTTTGCGTTCCCCCGGGTGTGAAAGGTAAAGTAATTGATGCAAAAGTCTTTTCACGAAGAGGTCTTACTAAAGATGATCGGACAAGACTCATTGAAGATGAGGAAATCGAGCGGCTTGAAAAAGACCGAGACGATGAAATTAAAATTATTTCTGATGTTGCACGGGAAAAAGTCGAGTTAATTCTTGCAGACAAGAAACTCATCATCGATCTTGAAAAATCAGGAAAAATTCTGGTTAAATCCGGGAGCAAAGTCAAAGAAGGACTTTTTACCGGGATTTCAGTATCTGTGTTAGTCAATGTTGCAGTAAAAGATGCTGTAATCACTGAAAAAGCTCAAGTTATATTAGAAAATGCCCAGGAACAAATTAAAAAGGCAAAAGAACGGTTCAATAGACAGGTGTCCAGATTTGAAAAAGGAGATGACCTTCCTCCGGGCGTACTAAAGATGATTAAAATCAGTGTTGCCATGGAAAGAGTTCTCTCTGTTGGTGATAAAATGGCTGGTCGCCATGGAAATAAAGGGGTTGTTTCAAGAATTTTAAGAGTGGAAGATTTGCCTTATTTTGAAGACGGAAGACCAGTGGATATGGTCCTTAATCCTCTGGGCGTGCCTTCACGTATGAATGTCGGTCAGATATTGGAGATTCATTTGGGACATGCAGCCTTTGGTCTGGGACAGAGAATAGATGAATATTTAAGCCAGAAAAAGCTGGATAAGCTGAGAGAAAAAGTCATTCAAATATTTTCTATGACTGAAAACCAGAAGAAGGATAATAGAGAAGACACATTAGCAAAAGACCTTGAAAAGATGTCTGATAAAGAGCTGATTGATTTTGCGTCTCTTTATAAAAATGGTGTGCATATGGCAACGCCGGTTTTTGATGGAGCCAGTGAGGATGAGATAAAACAGCTGGTTGAAATGGCTGGATTTAATACATCGGGACAGGCCGTGCTTTATGATGGCAGAACCGGTGAGCCCTTTGATAAAACAGTTACCGTTGGAACCATGTATATGCTCAAACTTCACCATCTGGTTGATGATAAACTTCATGCACGTTCTATAGGGCCTTATTCGCTGGTTACCCAGCAACCTTTGGGTGGTAAAGCTCAATTTGGCGGGCAAAGACTTGGAGAGATGGAAGTCTGGGCAATGGAAGCATATGGTGCAGCCCATGCACTACAGGAATTTTTGACTGTTAAGTCTGATGATATGATAGGCAGGACTCGAATGTATGAAAAAATAGTAAAAGGCCAGAATGTTCTTGAACCTGGAATGCCTGAATCTTTCAGGGTTCTTACTAAAGAATTGAATAGTCTGGGTTTAGATATGAATCTTTTAGAAGGAATTAAATAAGGAGAATATTTTGGATAATATATATGATTTCTTCGCAAAACCAAAAGATCCTAAAATTTATACGGGCGTTCAAATAAGCCTTGCATCTTCAGACCAGATAAGAGAATGGTCTCATGGTGAAATAAAAAAGCCGGAAACAATAAATTACAGAACTTTCAAGCCTGAAAGAGATGGACTTTTCTGCGCAAAAGTTTTTGGTCCCACTAAGGATTATGAATGCAATTGTGGTAAATACAAACGCATGAAACATCGTGGGGTTGTCTGCGAAAAATGCGGTGTTGAGGTCATCCAGTCAAAAGTCAGACGTGAAAGGATGGCTCACATAGAACTGGCTTCTCCTGTATCACACATCTGGTTTTTAAAAAGTCTGCCCAGTAAGATTGGAAATGTACTTGATTTGACCCTAAAGAATCTTGAAAAAGTTTTATATTTTGATTCTTATCTTGTCATAGACCCAAAAGATACGGGACTTAAAAAGCTTCAGCTTTTATCTGATGATCAATACTATGAAGCACTGGATACTTTCGGTGATGAGTTTGAGGCGGGTATCGGTGCAGAAGCAATATTGAAACTTCTGGAAGAGATCGACCTGCAGGCGGTCCATGATGAGCTGAAAGAGGAGATCAGCCTGACTAGATCTGTTGCTAAAAAACAGAAAATGTCCAAAAGGATGAGGGTAATTGATGCATTTTTAACATCTGGGATAGAGCCGACACGAATGATTATGACGGCCTGTCCGATACTGCCCCCTGATTTAAGGCCGTTGGTTCCCCTTGAAGGAGGCCGGTTTGCGACCTCTGATTTGAATGATTTGTATAGAAGGGTATTAAACAGGAACAACCGTTTAAAAAGACTGGTTGATCTGAACGCACCCGATATCATCGTTAGAAATGAAAAAAGAATGCTGCAGGAAGCCGTTGATGTCCTGTTTGATAACGGCCGTCATGGCAGGGTTGTCACAGGCACTAATAAACGACCGTTAAAGTCATTGAGTGATACTTTAAAGGGTAAACAAGGACGATTTAGGCAGAATCTTCTCGGTAAACGAGTGGATTACTCCGGTCGTACGGTAATTACTGTTGGTTCTGAATTACGGCTTCATCAATGTGGTATACCCAAAAAGATGGCCCTGGAGTTGTTTAAACCGTTTATTTATAATTATCTTGAACAAAAAGGTCTTGTTTCAACGGTTAAGAGCGCCAAGAAAATGGTTGAACGTGAGGAAACAGAAGTTTGGGATGCCCTTGAATCGGTTGTAAAGGAATATCCGGTGATGCTTAACCGTGCCCCCACGCTTCATCGTCTCGGGTTTCAGGCGTTTGAGCCTGTGTTAATCGAGGGGAAGGCAATTCAGCTTCACCCGCTGGTCTGTCCTGCTTTTAATGCGGATTTTGATGGTGACCAGATGGCGGTCCATGTACCGCTTTCTCTTGAGTCTCAACTTGAGGCCAGGATCATGATGCTATCCACCAATAACATTTTGTCCCCTGCAAATGGTCAGCCGATTATTGTACCAACCCAGGATATTGTTCTGGGAATTTATTACATGACCCGTGCTGTTCGGCTTCAAAAAGGCGAAGGAGTCAGGTTCTCAAGTATCGAAGAAGTCAGATATGCATTTGATGCCGGTGAACTGGACCTTCATGCCAGGATTAAAGTTAGAATTGATGAGGAAATATACGATACAACCACCGGAAGAATACTTCTCTGGGAAACAATACCCGGGGATATTCTTTTATCATTAAAGAGGATCAGAACTGAAACCTTGGAAGATTGTGAAGCCGCTATGGAGGAATTAAAGGCGGGGAAAAACTTTAACAGGGTCTTAACAAAATATTCTGATGACGAAATTAAAAAGACAAAAGGCCAAACAACTTTTCTTACCAGAAAGGAATTTAAAAATATGTTTCAGGTATCAGAGATTGTTGTTGAACAGCTCTATGGCCTGAAACCTGATCAGTTTACAGATATCAGAAAGGTCGGGGATTTTTATACCATATTTAAGGTGGATGAACGAAAAACTACCCTTCCCTTTAATTTGGTAAACAGGCTGATGGATAAATCTTCCATTGTCAAATTGATTGACTATGCATACCGCAACATAGGCCTGAAAGAAACGGTTATCCTTTCTGACAGACTTAAGGATATCGGATATAAATATTCTACTTTGGGCGGGCTCTCCATCTGCGTGGACGATATGATTATTCCGGATGAAAAGTGGGATATTATTGATAGATCCGAAAAGAGTATTGGAGATATAAAAAATCAGTATTCAGAAGGATTGATTACACAGGGTGAGAAATACAATAAAGTGGTAGATATCTGGGCACAGGCAACGGATGATATTGCCAATGCCATGATGGAAGTCATGAAAAATCCAAAGGGTGCAAAAGATAAAGATGCACCGGACGAATTGAACGCTGTTTATGTAATGGCAGATTCAGGTGCTCGCGGCAGTAAGGATCAGATGCGCCAGCTGGCTGGTATGCGTGGCTTAATGGCCAAACCTTCCGGTGAGATTATCGAAAATCCCATCACAGCAAATTTTCGAGAGGGTCTATCCGTTCTTCAATATTTTATATCCACCCATGGTGCGCGTAAAGGACTGGCTGATACTGCTCTAAAGACGGCAAACTCAGGTTATCTCACAAGACGTCTGGCCGATGTGGGTCAAGATTGTACCATTGTTGAACCCGATTGCGGTACTATAAACGGTATTGAAGTGGAATCGCTTTACGAAGGGGGTGAGGTCATACAAACCCTTGGAGAGAGAATTCTTGGAAGGGTCACCCAGGAGGATATTCATGATCCCTACTCAGATGATTTTATCGTAGGGGTTGATACCGAACTTTCTGAAGGTGATGTTAAAAAAATAGAAGCTGCAGGAGTGCAAAAAGTTAAAATCCGTTCTGTTCTTACCTGTAATTCAAAACACGGAGTCTGTTCAAGATGTTACGGACGGGATTTAGCCCATGGTGTTACCGTTGAGATTGGTCAGGCAATTGGAATAGTTGCTGCCCAGTCCATTGGAGAACCTGGTACCCAGTTGACCATGAGAACCTTTCATATTGGCGGTACTGCCTCAAGAAAGGTTGAAGTGGCTGAAATCAAGGCCAGAGTCGGTGGTATATTGAAATACAATGATGATATCCAAACCGTAATTACAGCCGATAAAGATGTTATTGTAATGAACCGTAAAGGCGGAGGCATTACCATCGTTGGAAAAGAAGGGCGGGAGAGAGCTAAGGAAACAGTGATTTATGGAGCGACCCTTCACATTAAAGATGGTCACAAAATCGAACCGGGTGATGTAATTGCAACCTGGGATCCTTTTACAACACCAATAATCACAGAGGTCACAGGGCGAATTAGATTTGCTGATATAGAAGTTGGTAATACGGTCCAAGAGCAGATTGATCAGGTGACCGGTAAGGTTTCGCGAACCATTATTGAAGGTAGGGATACTGAGATTAGACCCAGAATTACAATAAAGGATAAAGAAGGAAAAGGTGTTAAACTACCAAATGGTAAGGCAGCCAGATATTATCTGCCGGTGAATGCCATTCTTACCGTGGATGAAGATGATCAGGTCATGGCCGGCGATGTTATTGGAAAATTGCCCAGGGCAACAACAAAGACCAAGGATATAACAGGTGGTCTTCCAAGGGTTGCAGAGCTTTTTGAAGTCAGAAAACCAAAAGATCCTGGAATGTTGACGGAAATAGACGGATATGTATCTGTTTCAAAGGGAACAAAAGGAAGACAGAAAGTAACGATAACTCCTGCAGATATTGGAGAAAAGAAAGAGTATTCTGCTCCTAAAGGCCAGCATGTCACGGTTTATGACGGTGATTATGTTAAAGCAGGTGATCCATTGATTGCCGGAAGTGCAAATCCTCAAGACATTATGAATATCAAGGGCGAGGTTGCATTGGCAAAGTATTTGGTTGATGAGGTGCAGGAAGTGTATCGACTTCAGGGTGTAAGAATTAATGACAAGCATATTGAAGTTGTTATCCGTCAGATGATGAGGCGTGTTAAAGTTATCAGTACTGGTGACACCAATTTTATCCCCGATGAGCAGGTGGACAGAATTCATTTTGAAGATGTCAATCGGGAGGTGGCCATGATAGGTGGCGAGCCTGCAAAAGGCGAGCCTTTGATCCTTGGTATTACAAAAGCATCTCTGTCCACGGACAGTTTCCTTTCTGCAGCCTCTTTCCAGGAAACAACAAAGGTCTTGACCCTTGCGGCCATCGAAGGAAAATATGATGGCCTTAAAGGGTTGAAAGAAAATGTTGTAATGGGCCGAATCATCCCTGCCGGAACCGGATTCTCAGGATACAATAACGTTGAAGTAGGGTTCGGAGAGGGTGCGCAGGTGTAATTAAAAATAAAAAAACTTGACATATTTCATAAGTGAAAGTAAAATTGAATATTTTGTCGTGTATGACAATAGTTTAAATATTATAAGGAGCGTAGGGTAAAGTTATGCCGACCATTAATCAGTTGGTTAGAAAAGGTAGGAAGAAAGCAGAGAAAAAGGTGAGTACGCCTGCTTTGAAGGGTGGGCCACAGAAACGTGGAGTGTGTACAAGGGTGTACACTTCAACTCCTAAAAAACCTAACTCTGCCTTGAGAAAAGTGGCCAGGGTTCGTTTGACTACCGGAATGGAAGTTGCTGCATATATACCAGGTATGGGTCATAACCTGCAGGAGCACTCTGTTGTTCTTGTCAGGGGTGGCAGGGTAAAAGACCTTCCAGGTGTTCGCTATCATATAGTAAGGGGCGCTCTTGATACATTGGGTGTGGATGATAGAAGACAGGGCCGATCAAAATACGGTGCAAAAAGACCTAAATAAACATTAAAGATTTAAATTTAAGTTATGGTGGACATGAATGATGGCAGTAAAAGAGATTAACCTTGATAATGTAACAAAAAGTGCCAGCCAGGAAGAAAAGCTTGCTGCTAAATTTGTTAATTGTGTCATGAAAGACGGCAAAAAGAATGCGGCACGCAAAGCGGTTAGGGATGCTTTGTCTATTGCAGAGGAAAAAGTTGGAGAGCCTGCTCTGGACGTTCTTAAAAAAGCAATTGACAATATCAGGCCTGCAGTTGAGGTTAAATCCCGGAGAATAGGTGGTTCAACATACCAGGTGCCAACAGATATTAAACCCAGCAGGCAGACTGCTCTGGCTTTTCGTTGGTTGATTAACTTCAGTCGCAACCGCTCTGAAAAGGGATTTGCAAATAAACTTGCTTCAGAACTGCTTGATGCTTGTAATGGACGTGGCGGAGCAATGAAGAAAAAAGAAGATACACACAAAATGGCAGAAGCCAACAAGGCGTTTGCTCATTTCAGGTGGTAATTAATATTTTGAATATCCTGATAACATTCCACAGGAGGAGTTAAGAAGATGGCTAAGGAGAAATTTGAGCGGACAAAGCCGCATGTGAACATAGGGACAATCGGTCATATCGATCATGGTAAGACTACGCTTACAGCAGCAATCACCAAGCATGCCGGAATGAAAGGCAATGCAGAGTTTGTTCCGTTTGATGAAATTGACAAGGCGCCTGAAGAAAGAGAGCGTGGTATCACAATAGCTACAGCCCATGTAGAGTATGAGACAGATAATCGTCACTATGCACATGTGGACTGCCCAGGCCATGCTGACTACATTAAGAACATGATTACAGGTGCGGCGCAGATGGACGGTGCCGTATTGGTAGTAAGTGCTGATGATGGTCCCATGCCTCAGACAAGAGAGCATATCCTTCTTGCCCGTCAGGTTGGTGTGCCTAAAATGGTTGTATTTTTAAACAAATGCGACATGGTGGATGATGAAGAGTTGATTGAACTGGTTGAAATGGAACTCCAGGAACTTCTGGACACCTATGAATTTCCAGGAGATACAACACCAATCATCAAAGGCAGTGCCTTGAAAGCCCTTGAGAGTGATGACGTAGACAGTGAAGATGCCAAGCCAATCTGGGAACTTCTGGATGTCCTTGACACATATGTGGAGGAACCTGAAAGAGATACAGCAAAACCATTCCTGATGCCCATAGAGGACGTATTCAGTATTTCAGGTCGTGGAACCGTTGTTACCGGAAGAATTGAACGTGGTATCGTTAAAACCGGTGAAGAAGTTGAGATCGTAGGGATCAGAGAGACAGCCAAGACTGTATGTACCGGTGTTGAGATGTTTAGAAAGCTTCTTGATGAAGGTCAGGCAGGAGACAACGTAGGGCTTCTTCTTCGAGGGACCAAACGTGATCAGGTGGAAAGAGGTCAGGTTGTATCCAAACCCGGAACAATCAATCCACATACAAAATTCAAAGCAGAAATGTATGCATTGAGTAAAGAGGAAGGTGGTCGCCACACACCGTTTTTCAGTGGTTACAGGCCGCAGTTCTTTTTCAGAACAACTGATATTACAGGTGTTTTGACTTTGGACGAGGGTGTAGAGATGATCATGCCCGGAGACAATGCAACCATTAATGTAGAGTTGATTAACCCAATTGCAATGGAAAAAGAGCTCAGGTTTGCAATCAGGGAAGGTGGACGGACTGTTGGTGCCGGTGTTATCGGTGAAATTATAGAATAAGTTAGGAAGAATACTTCTATCATGTTGAAAACAAAAATAAGGATCAGGCTAAAGGCGTATGATCATAAACTTCTTGATCAGTCCTCAGTAGATATAGTTGATACCGCAAGGAAAACCGGTGCCAAAATTGTAGGCCCGGTGCCCCTTCCGACACGGATAAACAAGTTTACTGTTTTGCGTTCTCCCCATGTGAATAAAAAATCACGGGAACAATTTGAAATCAGAACGCATAAAAGAATGATGGATATTCTAGAACCAACCCAGCAAACAGTTGACGCTTTAATGAAGCTTGATCTTTCGCCGGGTGTGGACGTGGAAATTAAATTATAGTTCAATAACAGGAACCAATTATGAGCGCGTTACTTGGAAAAAAAATCGGAATGACTAATGTCTTTTCCTCAGATGGAAGGCTTGTTCCTGTTACAGTTGTGCAGGTCGGACCCTGTGTTGTTACCCAGGTAAAAACAAAAGAGACAGATGGATACAATGCTCTTCAGCTTGGATTTGATGAGAAACCGGTTGAGAAACTGACCAAACCCATTGCAGGGCATTTGAGTAAATCGGGTGATAAAGGATTCCGTGTTTTAAGGGAGTTCAGAACCGACGATGGCCAGGAAGTTGAAGCAGGAGCCACCATCGGAATTGATATATTTGATATTGGAGATAAAGTGAATATATCCGGGACTTCAAAAGGACGCGGTTTTCAGGGAACCATTAAAAGACACGGTTTTAGCCGTGGTCCTGAAACACATGGTAGCAGAAACCATAGAAAACCAGGGTCTATAGGTAACAGTGCTTGGCCTGGAAGAGTTTTTAAGGGAAAAAAACTTCCCGGTCATATGGGCACAGACAGACAGACTATAAAAAATCTCACAATAGTGGATATTAAGCATGAAGATAACCTCCTGTTGGTTAAGGGCCCGGTGCCCGGTTTTAAAACAGGAATATTGGAAGTGCAAAAAAGTGATAAATAAGTGTGAGATTTGAGTATTGAAATTTGGGAAGTGACGAGAAGATATCGATAGTAAGTTTTCACAACTCAAGACTTCACCACTCACAAATTAATGTAAGATAAAATGCGGCTATGGGTATTGCAATTTTTTCGCAGTGATGCATAGCTGATCAAAATTTATGAGGAAGAATATGGCTACTGTAGATGTATTAAACAGTGCAGGTAAAAAAGTGTCTGAAACTCAGCTCCCTGAGGAGATTTTCAACACGCCCATTAAAAAAAGCGTTCTTCACGAGGTTGTTCGATCCCAGCTTGTTGCAAAACGAGAGGGGACTGCTGCGTGTAAGACCCGGGGTATGGTGAAAGGGAGTACAAAAAAACTTTTTAGACAAAAAGGGACCGGTAATGCACGTGCCGGCAGTGTAAAATCGCCTTTAAGAAAGGGTGGGGGGGTTATTTTTGGTCCGTCTCAAAGATCTTATGCGATCAAAGTACCCAAAAAAGTTAAAAAACTTGCCCTGAAAATGGCACTAAGTTCTAAGGTAGAAGATAATACGATTTATATTATTGATGATTTCAAGCTCGAGAGCATCAAGACCAAAGAATTTGTTAATGTACTCAATGCATTAGACCTTTCTGATCTGTTGATTGTATCTGATTCGGATGAAACACCTCTTTTGCTTTCTTCCAGGAATATTTCAGATGTTAAAGTGATAAAAACAGAGGGTCTGAACGTTTATGATATTTTAAAGTTTAAAAACCTTCTTTTAGTAGAATCGTCCATTAAAAATATCGAGGGGAGGTTAAGCTAATATGAAAGAGCATGACATTATTAGGGGTCCTGTAGTTACAGAAAAAACTACCCTTCAAAAAGAACTGAACAATCAGGTGACACTCAAAGTTGATAAAAGAGCAAATCGGGTTGAAATAAAGAACGCTGTTGAGAAAAGTTTCAATACCAAGGTGAAACAGGTCAGAACCCTACAGGTAAAAGGAAAAGTAAAACAGCGCGGCAGAATCATTGGCAAAAGAAAAGACTGGAAAAAAGCAGTTATTACACTGATGCCTGGACAGAGAATCGATTTTTTTGAAGGTGTTTAAAGAGGTATATATATGTCAACAATAATTAAGACAAAGCCTACATCTCCCGGACGGCGCTCTCAGGAATACCTTTCTTTTGATGAAATTACCAAAACAAAGCCTGAAAGAAAACTTACCAAAAAGTTGAATAAACGAGCCGGTCGAAATTCTTATGGAAGAATTACAGCAAGACATAGAGGTGGCGGGGCAAAAAAGAAATATCGTATAATTGATTTTAAAAGAGATAAAGATGGTATTCCGGCAAAGGTTTCAGCCATTGAATACGATCCGAACAGAAGTGCAAGGATAGCCCTTTTGGTTTATGCGGATGGCGAAAAAAGATATATTTTGGCACCCTTGGAGGTAAAAGTCGGTGATATCCTGGAAACAGGCGCTGATGCCGATATCAAACCCGGCAATTGCATGGCGCTTGAGTATATTCCTTTGGGTACTAGAATTCATAATATTGAATTGAAGCAGAACAAAGGTGGACAGATTGTCAGAAGTGCCGGTGCCTATGCACGGCTTATGGCAAAAGAAGGCACCTATGCACAGGTTCTCTTGCCTTCAGGTGAAGTCAGGATGATTCATCTGAAATGTAAAGCCACTGTTGGCAGAGTCGGAAATGAAAAACATGGTGATGTAAAGATTGGTAAAGCCGGTCGATCCCGGTGGATGGGGAAAAGACCTTCTGTTCGCGGAGTGGCTATGAATCCGGTTGATCATCCCATGGGCGGCGGTGAAGGTAGATCCTCAGGCGGTAGACAGCCTTGTACACCCTGGGGTGTACCGACAAAAGGTAAAAGAACCAGAAAAAATGCCAGAACTGATCGATATATTGTTAAACGAAGAAGTAAGAGAAAATAGGTAAAAATAAATAGGTGATAAATTATGCCAAGATCATTAAAAAAAGGACCATACATTGCCCCGCAACTTATGAAAAAAGTTTTGGAAGCAAGTAAATCCTCACGTAACAAAGTTATAAAAACCTGGTCACGTAGATCTACAATATTTCCTGAAATGGTCGGTGTGACATTTGCTGTACATAATGGCAAAAAATTTATACCCGTATTTGTTTCAGAAAATATGGTCGGTCATAAGCTGGGTGAGTTTTCTCCAACAAGAACATTTTGGGGCCATGCAGGAGATAAAAAAGCCAAGAGATAATCTCTTGTTCGATTAAAGGATATTGATATGGAAGTAAAAGCAACTACAAGATACACAAGGATTTCACCATTTAAGCTCCGGTTGCCCATTAATGAAGTAAAAGGTAAAAATGCCGGACAAGCGTTGACCCTTTTAAAGTTTATGCCTCTTAAGGCCGCGGGAATAATTCATAAAACCTTGCAGTCGGCTGTTGCAAATGCAGAGCATAATAATGAGCTTGATGTGGATAAGCTGGTTGTCAAAAATATTTTTGTAGATCATGGTCCAACCATGAAAAGGTTCAGACCGAGAGCCAGGGGAAGAGCATCCAGAATTTTAAAAAGAAGTAGTCATTTAACAGTAATTGTTGAAGAAATTGACAAATAGGAGGGAATAAGCTTGGGCCAGAAAGTACATCCTACCAGTTTAAGATTAGGCATTATCAGGACCTGGGATTCCAGATGGTATGCGGATAAAGATTATGCCTCTTTTGTTGAAGAAGATTTTAAAGTCAGAAAATTTTTGAAAAAGAAGCTCTTTCACGCAGGTATTTCAAAAATTGAAATCGAACGATTTTCTAAACAAATTCGGCTGAGAGTGTTTGCAGCAAGACCCGGTATCATCATCGGGAAAAAAGGATCAGAGATCGCGCTTCTCAAACAGGAACTTGAAAAAATGTTAAACCCTTCGGTGCTGATTGATATTAAAGAAGTCAGGCGGCCTGAAATAGATGCTCAGCTGGTAGCAGAGAATATCGCCCTTCAACTGGAAAGACGAATTGCTTTCCGGCGGGCAATGAAACGAAGTGTATCCTCAGCCATGCGGTTTGGTGCAAAGGGTATAAAAATCATTTGTGCTGGTCGACTTGGTGGTGCTGAAATGGCAAGAACTGAGTGGTATAAAGAAGGTCGTATTCCTCTACACACATTAAGGGCTGATGTCGATTACGGTTTTACTGAAGCAAGAACCACATACGGTACCATTGGAATTAAAGCCTTTATATTTAAAGGTGAAGTTATAAATCCTGGTGAAAAAGTGTTGGCAAAATAGAGGCGACCAAGATAGATAAAGTTGGAGAGATAAAAAATGCTTAGTCCAAAAAATATGAAATACCGCAAACAGTTTCGAGGCAGAACAAAGGGCTCGCCAAACAGAGGTAATACCTTAAGCTTTGGGGACTTCGGCCTGCAGGCTGTTGAATGCGGCTATGTAAATGCAAGACAGATTGAGGCAGCAAGGGTTGCCTTAACCCGGCATGCAAAAAGAGCAGGCAAAAGTTGGATAAGATTTTTTCCTGACCACCCTGTTACAAAGAAACCTGCAGAAGTAAGAATGGGTAAAGGTAAAGGTGCAACAGATGCTTGGGTTGCCAGAGTAAAACCTGGTAAAATTCTTTATGAAATGGAAGGTATCACAAGAGAAGTTGCAAAAGAAGCCATGACACTCGCTGCCAGAAAACTTTCCATAAAAACTCGTTTTGTGGAAAGGGGTAAATAGAGATGAAAGCTAGTGAAATTAGAGAAATGGAAGCAGACAAGATTAAAGAAAAGCTTGCAGAATTAAAAAAAGAGCTTTTTAATTTACGCTTTCAAAACGATGTCGGACAGCTTGAAAATACAGCAACGCTTTCAAACGTCAAAAAAGATATTGCAAGACTTTACACAATATCCAGAGAAATGAATGTAAACATTAGCTAATTTGCGAAGAAACTACTATGGAAAATATTCAAAAAAATAAAAGAGAGCTGATCGGTATTATTGTATCAGACAAAATGGATAAATCAGTAGTCGTTCAGGTCGAAAGATTTGTTCAGCACAAGGTTTATAAAAAGTTTATGAAACGGTATAAAAAATACCATGCTCATGATGAGAAAAATGTTTGCAGGATCGGTGATACAGTTAAAATTATCGAGACAAGACCTTTGAGCAAGCTAAAACGTTTCAGAGTTAGTGGAATCGTTAAAAAAACCGTTTGATTAAAGGAGTTGAGAAATGATTCAGAGTGAGACTAGATTAACTGTTGCTGACAACTCCGGTGCAAAGGAATTGTACTGCATAAAGGTGCTCGGGGGATCCAAAAGAAGATATGCCAGTATTGGCGATATCATTACCTGTTCTGTTAAAGAAGCTATTCCCAATGCAAAGGTTAGCAAGGGGGACATTGTCCAGGCGGTGATTGTCAGAACCAAGAAGGAAATATCAAGGGTCGATGGCTCAATGATCAGGTTTGATGATAATTCAGCTGTCATTTTATCAAAATCAAATGAACCGGTCGGTACACGTATCTTTGGTCCGGTAGCAAGAGAGTTAAGAGCAAAACGATTTATGAAAATTGTCTCTCTGGCTCCTGACGTGCTTTAATTATCAGGTTATTGGAGAAGTAATCCTATGGAAGCAATGAAAATTAGAATAAAAAAAGATGACAAGGTTAAAATACTGACAGGTAAAGATAAAGGCAAAATCGGCAAAGTGCTGAAAGTCGTTAAAAAAACCAATCGGGTACTTGTCGAAAATATGAATATAGTTAAAGTTCATCAGAGACCAACACAGGCGAATCCACAAGGCGGTATCGTGGATAAAACCATGCCGATTCAAATTTCCAACCTGATGGTCATGTGTAATGCATGTGTTAAACCAACAAGAATTGGAATGAAACTATTGGAAAATGGAAAACGGGTAAGAATCTGCAAAAAATGCAATCAGCAGATAGATTCTTAAGACCAAAGGTGGAGAGAATACATGTCAACCCTTAAGGAAAAGTACAATAACGAGGTTGTTCCTCAGCTTAATAAAGCCTTTAATTATAATAATAAATTTGAGGTGCCAAAGCTTGAGAAAATTGTGTTAAATATGGGACTTGGAGAGGCGGTAAGAAATCCCAAGATAGTTGATTCAGCAGCATCTGAGCTGGCTTTGATTGCCGGTCAGAAAGCAGTTATTACAAGAGCAAAAAAACCGATTGCAAATTTTAAACTTCGTGCTGATCTGCCCATCGGGTGCAAAGTGACTTTGCGGCGAAAAAAAATGTTCGATTTTTTTGACAGACTTGTGAATATCGCTTTACCGCGTGTCAGGGATTTTAGAGGAATATCGCCAAAAGCGTTTGATGGCAGGGGAAATTACAGTCTGGGTATTACTGAACATATCATATTCCCTGAAATAGATTATGATAAGACCGACAGCATTAAGGGTCTTAACATAACTATTGTAACGACAGCTAAAACCGATGAGGAAGGCAAAGAATTCTTGAAGTTACTGGGAATGCCTTTCAAAAATTAAGGATCTTAAGGAGGAAAGCTTGGCTAAAAAAGCTTTAATCACAAAGGCGCAAAGAAAACCAAAGTTTTCGACACGTGCATATAACAGATGTCCCCTATGCGGAAGACCAAGAGGATTTATTAGGAAAGCTGGTATTTGCAGAATTTGTTTTAGGAAACTTGCATCCGAAGGCAAGCTACCAGGCGTTACTAAATCAAGTTGGTAAGGCAAAAACTTTTAAACAAAATTATATCAGCGGATTTTAAGGAGATTTCAAATGGCAAGTAGTGATCCAATTGCAGACATGCTGACAATCATTAGAAATGGTGGTAAAGCAGGGTTTGTTAAGGTGGATATCCCCGGATCAAAAATTAAGTTGGAACTGGTGCGGGTGCTTAAAGAACAAGGATATATAAAGGATTTTAAATTCCTTGAAGATGAGACACAAGGTGTTATTCGTGTCTACATAAAATATGTATCCGAGGGACAACCCACAATTTTCGGTATCGAAAGAGTGAGTAAACCATCATGCAGGGTTTATTCTAAATCAAAACAACTAAAGCCGGTTTTAAATGGTCTTGGCATATCTATTGTTTCAACATCAAAAGGGTTGATGACAGATAAACAGGCTAAAGAAGCTAATGTCGGCGGTGAAATTCTTTGTAACGTATGGTAGTACAGGAGTAATATATGTCTAGAATAGGAAAAAAGCCGGTACAGCTTCCAGATAAAGTCCAATTTGCTATGAATGGCGATATGATTTCGATCAAAGGACCTAAGGGGCAACTTGAAAGACAAGTGCATCCGGCTGTCGAAATAAGTATTAATGATAATGTTGTAAGTGTTGACACAGATTTAAGCGACAAGAAAAAAGTGGCGCTGCAAGGATTGTTCAGATCTCTGATTTCCAATATGGTGACTGGTGTAACTGCAGGATATGAGAAAAAACTTCAACTCTCCGGTATTGGTTATCGTGCAGAAGTAAAAGGTAAAAGCCTTATACTTAATGTAGGATATTCAAATCCGGTTGACTTTAAGCTTCCCGAAGGGATTTCGGCTGCAGTTGAAAATAATACTCAGATTCTTTTATCTGGAATTAATAAAGAAACACTTGGTCAGGCAGCGGCAAACATAAGAAATATTAGGCCACCCGAGCCCTACAAAGGCAAAGGTATTATGTATGCAGATGAAAGAATTATAAGAAAAGCTGGTAAGACTGCAGGTAAGGAATAACCTGAAGGTCACACGTAAAAGGCGGGATATAAGATTATGGGAAATACAGCACCAAGGCTTAAAGCCAGGCTTAAAAGAAAAAAAAGAATCAGAAAAAATATTTTTGGTAATCAGGATCGTCCAAGATTAAGTGTGTTCAGAAGTTCAAAACATATTTATGCTCAGCTTGTTGATGATACCAGCGGCAGCACACTTGTATCTGCATCTACCCTTGATAGTGAGTTTAAGAAAACTAAGGTAGAAGGCAAAAAGGCGGAAATTGCAAAGGCAGTTGGAACCCTCGTCGGTAAAAGAGCTCTTGATAAAGGAATCAAAAAAGTGGTCCTGGACAGGAATGGATTTTTATATCATGGACGCATAAAAGCGCTTTCAGACGGAGCCCGTGAAGCCGGATTGAATTTTTAAATTTTGGAGGACAAACTCTTGGCAAGACAGCAGATGGAAGATAATGGATTAATTGATAAGGTTGTCAGGATCAACCGTGTTGCAAAAGTAGTAAAAGGCGGTAGAAATTTCAGGTTTAGTGCACTTGTCGTTGTCGGTGACGGCGAAGGCAGCGTTGGTTACGGCCTAGGAAAAGCAACAGAAGTACCTGAGGCAATTAGAAAAGGCCTGGAAAAGGCAAAAAGAAATATGGTCAAAATCTCATTGCTCGATGGCACGGTTCCCTTTGAAGTTGTTGGAAAGGCCGGCGCTGGCAGAGTATTGCTAAAGCCTGCTTCTCCCGGTACGGGTCTGATTGCAGGAGGCGGAATTCGTGCAGTCCTTGAGGCTGTGGGTGTGACCGATATCCTGACAAAATGCATTGGAACACATAATACCCAAAATATTGTCCGGGCAACGATGGCTGGCCTTCAATCGCTTTGCACAAGAGAAGAAGTAGCAAAACGTCGTGGTCTTAGACCTGAAGATATATAAAGGTTGTGAAAAATGGCAGATAGAATACGAATTACACAAGTGAAAAGCACAATTGGAAGACCGGCAAAACATGGTCGGATTATTCGATCGCTCGGGTTTAGAAAAATGAATCAAACGGTTGAACACAATGCTGACCCGGTTATCCTGGGACAGGTTAAAAAAGTCAGTCATCTTGTTAAAGTAGAGGAGGTGTAATATGCAGCTTCATGATTTAGCACCTGCACCCGGTTCCAGGAAGAACAGAAAAAAAGTAGGGCGAGGCCCCGGCTCAGGCATGGGTAAGACCAGTACCCGTGGTCACAAAGGTCTTAAGGCAAGATCAGGCGGTAATGTGCGACCCGGTTTTGAGGGCGGTCAAATGCCTATTTATAGAAGGCTTCCTAAAAGGGGATTCTTTAATATATTTAAAACCAATAATGCTGTTTTAAACGTAAGAGATCTGGATAGATTTGAAGATGGTGCAACCATTGATATTGATGCCTTAAGAGATGCAGGCATGGTAAAAGGCCGCATTGATGGCGTTAAAATTCTCGGTGATGGTGAAACAACAAAGAAATTTGTATTAAAAAATATACTTGTTTCCAAGACTGCCAAGGAAAAAATCGAATCAACCGGCGGAACGATTGAATAACTATATAATAGAAGTGATGTAAGGGACCTATAAATGATCGAGAACAGCTATCAGAATTTATTTAAACTTCCTGAGCTTAAAAGAAAGATTTTTATCACACTTGCACTGCTGTTTGTATATCGGGTGGGAATTCATGTCCCAACGCCCGGGGTGGATGGTGCAGCTCTTTCTTCTTTTTTTGCTTCTGCTCAAGGAACCTTATTTTCCATGTTCAATATGTTCTCAGGCGGCGCTTTGGAAAGATTTTCCATATTTGCACTGGGAATTATGCCCTATATCAGCGCTTCCATTATTTTAGAGCTTATGACAGTTGTTGTACCTCACCTTGCACAGCTAAAAAAAGAGGGTGATGCAGGTCGTAAAAAGAAAACACAGTATACCCGTTATGGTACGGTTCTGTTATCAGTTATTCAAGGCCTGGGTATCAGTGTAGGGCTTGAATCAATGACATCACCTGCTGGTGTGCCGATTGTTCCATATCCCGGGTGGGCATTCAGACTGGTTACCATTATTACGCTGACTGCCGGCACATCTTTTATCATGTGGCTGGGAGAGCAGATTACCGAAAGAGGAATCGGAAACGGTATCTCTTTGATAATTTTTGCAGGTATTGTGGCGCAGATGCCTTCTGCCATGGGAAACACGGTTCGGCTTATGACAACCGGGGAAATTGGTGTTTTTTTGCTGATCATCCTCATCGTTCTGATGGTTGCTGTTATTGCTGCAATTATATATATGGAGCAGGCGCAGCGCAGGATACCGGTTCATTATGCCAAGCGTGTTGTTGGGCGTAAAATGTATGGCGGGCAAACCTCTCATCTTCCGTTAAAAATAAATACAGCAGGTGTTATACCCCCCATATTTGCATCTTCCATCATTATGTTTCCAACCACCCTGGCACAATTTACCAATTTGCCGATTATGACGACAGTGGCAGCAATGTTCAGCCCGGGTACGATCTGGTATTATCTTCTTTATGTTGGATTTATTATTTTCTTTTGTTTTTTCTACACAGCTGTACAGTTCAACCCGGAAGATGTTGCCGAAAATATGAAAAAAAATGGTGGGTATATCCCAGGTATCAGACCGGGTAAAAGGACGTCTGAATATATTGATAGAGTGTTGACAAGAATTACACTGGGCGGTGCTTTGTATGTGTCTGCCGTCTGTGTTCTGCCAACTTTTTTGATGAGTAAATTTAATGTTCCGTTTTATTTTGGAGGCACGGCTCTTTTGATAGTTGTGGGTGTATCCATTGATACCATATCACAAATAGAGTCTCATCTGATTAGTGGTAATTATGAAGGCTTTTTAGGTAGATCCGGTAGCAAAAGAATAAAAGGCAGATCCTGAAACAGTCTAACCCGATAGGAGATTTTTAAATTATGGCAAAAGAAGAACCTATTAAAGTTGATGGAAAAGTGCTTGAGACTTTGCCCAATGCCATGTTCAAGGTGGAGCTCGAAAACAAACATGTATTGTTAGCTCATATTTCAGGTAAAATGAGAATGCATTTTATCAAGATCCTGCCCGGCGACAGGGTTACAGTAGAAATTTCGCCCTATGATTTGAGTCGGGGCAGAATTACATATAGATATAAATAAATATTGAATTTATACGATATTAAAATATTAGGTTAGGAGTTAGTGGATGAAAGTCAGAGCATCTGTAAAAAAAATTTGTAGAGATTGTAAAATAATAAAAAGACGTGGTGTCATAAGGGTTATTTGCATTAATAAACGCCATAAACAGAGGCAGGGATAGGGGGAAAGAAATTTGGCACGTATTGCAGGAGTAGATTTACCAAGAGATAAGCATGCATGGATTGCTTTGACTTATATCTATGGGATAGGCAGAAGCAGATCAAAGTTAATTCTTGAAAAAACCAGCATTGATCCTACAACAAAAGCAAATGACTTGACCGAAGAACAGGTTAACGAGATCAGAAAAGTTATTGATGCAGAGTTTAAGGTAGAAGGTGAGTTGAGAAGCGAAGTTTCTATGAATATTAAACGGCTCATGGATCTCGGCTGCTACAGGGGGTTACGCCATCGTAAAGGCCTTCCCTGTCATGGGCAGAGAACCAGCACAAATGCTAGAACAAGAAAAGGTCCAAAAAGGACTGCGGTTAAAAAGAAAAAGTAGGATAATACAAAAGGTATAATAATTATGGCAAAAAAGTCTAAAAAAGTTGTATCCAAAAAACGGATACGAAAGAATATTTCTACCGGCATCGTGCACATTCAATCTACTTTTAATAATACAATTGTCACGATTGCCGATGAAAACGGAAATACTATTTCATGGTCCAGTGCGGGAGTGCAGGGCTTTAAAGGCTCCAGAAAAAGTACCCCTTTTGCAGCCAAACTGGTAGCAGAAGATGCAGGTGCAAAAGCAATGGAACACGGCATGAAAAACATTGGTGTGTTTGTTAAAGGCCCCGGACCTGGTAGAGAGTCAGCGCTAAGGGCACTGCATGCGCTTGGATTCAATATATCCATGATCAAAGATGTTACCCCGGTTCCTCACAATGGATGCCGTCCGCCTAAAAGAAGAAGAGTATAAGTTTACCGGTTTTATAAAGGAGAAAAACATTGTCACGATATAGAGGTTCTGTTTGCCGGCAATGCAGACGCGAAAATATGAAGCTTTTTTTGAAGGGCGATAGATGCTTTTCAGATAAATGCAGTTTTGATAGACGAGGCTATCCCCCTGGACAGCATGGGCAGAGAAGAAGTAAGTTATCTGATTATGGCATCCAGCTCAGGGAAAAACAGAAAGTCAGAAGGCTTTATGGAATTTCAGAAAAACAGTTTCGGATTTCATTCAAAAGAGCTGATCGCCAAAAGGGAATTACAGGTACAAACCTTTTAAGGATATTGGAAACACGTATGGATAATACTGTTTTCAGGATGGGATTTGTTAATTCCAGAAGCCAGGGCAGACACTTTGTAAGACATAATCATTTCATTGTAAATGGGAAAAAGGTAAATATACCGTCTTACCAGGTTAAAAAAGGGGATGTTATAGAGCTGCGAGAGAAGTCAAAAAAAATTCAAACTATTTCAGATTCCCTGGATGCCATTGTAAGACGAGGCATCCCCCAATGGATTGAAATTAAAAAAGAAGAGTATAAAGGCGAAGTTGTTGGTGTTCCGGTTCGTGAAGATATCACGCTACCCATACAGGAACAATTAATTGTAGAGCTTTATTCAAAATAGGCAATCCATATTATATGGTTTGCCCAAATATTTATTCAGGAGATATAAATGTCATCTGAAAAACTTGCATATGTTAACTGGCGAGAGATGATCAAGCCGGAGAAGCTTGATGTTACTACAACTTCAACATATGGTAAATTTGTATGTGAACCCCTTGGAAGGGGATTTGGTATCACTATAGGAAACTCTTTGCGCCGTATTATTCTTTCATCGATCTATGGCGCAGCGATTGTATCCGTTAAATTTGATGATGCGCTTCATGAATATAGTGTTATTTCTGATGTTAGAGAAGATGTGAGCGAAATTATTTTAAACCTTAAAGAGTTGAAACTTAGGGTTGATGATATTGAAGACAAGGTACTAACTTTGAGTGTAAGGGGTGAGTGCGAAGTCACCGGTGCAGATGTTGTAAGCCCGGACGGCAGGGTTGAGGTCCTTAACCCGGAACAGCACATTGCCACACTCTCCAATAACGGTGTATTAAATATGACCATGGTTGTTAAAACCGGTAAGGGTTATGCCCTTGCCTCTGCTAACAAGGATGAGGATGCACCTATTGGAACTATCCCTATTGATAGTGTCTTTTCGCCTATTAAACGTGTGAAATATGTTGTAGGAACCTCGCGAATTGGACATAAAACTGATTATGACAAATTAACCCTTGAAGTATGGACCGATGGTTCTGTTACTCCGGATAATTCGGTTGCCTATGCTGCAAAAATTCTCAAAGAGCAGATGAATCCATTTATCAATTTTGATGAGGATTTGGAACCTGATCATGTTGACCCCAGTTCAAATGAAGCAGATCAAGGATTTAATGAGAATATTTACCGGTCAGTGGATGAGTTGGAATTATCAGTCAGAAGCTCCAATTGTTTGAAAAATGCAAGGATACACACCATTTATCAACTGGTTCAAAAAACAGACAGTGAAATGCTGAAAACGAAAAATTTCGGTCGAAAATCCCTAAACGAGATAAAGGAAGTCCTTACATCAATGGATCTTACACTTGGAATGGACCTTGAGGGTTTTGAACCACCAGAAGATGAGAATAATCAGGAAGGAGAATACGTCCATGAAACATAGAAAAACCGTATTGAAATTGAACAGAACCTCAAGTCATAGAAAGGCTATGTTCAGAAACATGGTAACTTCTCTGTTCAAACATAGTAAAATTAAGACAACCGAAGCAAAAGCAAAAGGGTTAAGAAAGATAGCTGATAAAATGGTCACCCTTGCAAAAAGAGGTGACTTGCATGCCAGGCGCCAGGCCCTTGCTTTTATCCGGGAAAAAGATGTTGCCCATACATTGTTTAATGAAGTATCAGAGAAGTTTAATTCAAGACAAGGCGGTTATACAAGAATTATCAAACTTGGCCCAAGAAAAGGAGATGTTGCTCCAATGGTCCAGATCGAATTGATCTTTGATTGATATTTTAAACCTGCGCAATTAAAAATACTAAAATCCCTGGTAGATAAAAAAGCCAGGGATTTTTGTTTCTAAACGTAAAACCAATTATCATTTTTCATGACGGATACGGCTGACAGCTGACACAAAATAAGTCATTTACTTTTTTTTGCTTTGTAAAGCCTTTTATCTGCAGTCCTTAAAAGAATGGCAGATGAATCCATGCCTTTTTCAAAGACCGAAGAAAGGCCATGGCTTAGTTTGATTTGAAAGCTTTTGTTGTTTGCATAAATTGGGTTATTTACAAGTTTTTGTTTCACCCTGCGAATATAGGTCTCTGCCTGATGTATATTGGTTGAGGGCAAAATAACAACAAACTCATCCCCGGCAAAGCGAGCCACTATATCAGAGTCCCTTTTAAGGCTGTTCAGGCAATTTGCGGTATGGCATAAAGCCTTATCACCATTATCATGACCAAAGGTATCATTAATTGATTTAAAGTCATCCAGGTCAAGGAAAAGAAGTACCAGGTCGATGTGGTATCGTTTTGATCGCTGGAATTCTCTTTCGAGAATCCTTTCCATAACTCTCCGGTTTAAAAGCTTGGTCAAAGGATCATGGAAGGCAAGAAATTTTAATTGTTCATGAGCCGTAACATTGGAAAGGCACAGGGAGGCTTTTAGCGCTAATTGTTCTAGTAAGGATGTGTCAATACCCGGTTCAAAACGGTTAATATTTTTGTCTGCCTGGTTAATACTTCCCACAATAACGCCGTCCATAGTAATGGGCGCAATAGCAATGGAACCGATTTCATATCTTGCCTCTTCTGGTATGAGTAAATTGAATTGGCTTAAATTCTCATTGGATAACAGCGGCTTGAGCTGATCCTGGGTAATACTTGAAAACTGCTTTGCCGATATGAATGCAGTTGATGTTTTTAAGAGTTCCGAGTTCTGAATATTATGAAGGTATTCTGTAATATTGCTCTCCTCGATAATGGTGAGCCATGTATAGGGAACGGAAAATTTAGAACTGATCTCAAATAATAATTTTTCGATAAAATCCTGAAAGTTTAATATACTTAAAATACTGATTTCGATTTCATGAAATTTTTTTGCAATAATTTCGTTTTTCCTTAACCGCTGTAAAATTGATGTTGGAATCGGCATAGTTTTAGTTACATTTTGATTGTTAAATAATCCTTTTTTTAATTTGCCGGCCAGATAAAGTCAATATGATTCATTATTTTGAAGCGCAATAATTTATCAGGCAAGTCCTTTCATAGCCTTGACTTTGCCTTTGAGTTTGAATACAAGTGATTAAAATCAAAGATTATAAAAGGCGTAATGATTATGGAAGTTAAGTCTTATCGATCAGGCACCCTCATTCAATTTGCTGCATTTGTTGTGGTTGTTGCGGGATTGAAAGCTGCATCAGTTCTCGTTGTCCCGTTTCTGCTGGCCGCATTTTTATCCATTATTTGCGTACCCCCTCTGTTCTGGATGCAGGAAAAAGGCGTTCCGGGTATACTGGGAATACTTGTACTAATGTCTGGTGTGATTGCCATACAAATGCTTTTGGTGACCCTTGTCTCTTCATCCATTGCAGATTTTTCAGGAAACATTCCATTTTATCAGGAGCGTTTAAAAATCTTAACATTTGAGACTTTGCAAATATTGTCAAACCAGGGTATTGAGCTTGAGACAGAAAAGCTGACTGAAGTGATTAATCCCAGCCGAATCCTTAAACTTGTGGCAAACACCTTAAATGGTCTGGGAAGTGTTTTAACCAATACATTTTTTGTGTTTTTAACCTTTATCTTTATTCTTTCAGAGGCTTCAGGATTTCCAAATAAATTGAGGGCCATTTTAAATGACAAAAATACGGATCTTGAAAAATATGCCGAAATCACGGCTGGAGTGAACCGGTATCTGGGAATAAAAACACTTACCAGTCTTGGGACGGGGATTGCAATTTCCATATGGCTTGCGGTTCAGGGAGTTGATTATCCTGTCATGTGGGGTGTTTTTGCTTTTTTATTAAATTATATCCCCAATATCGGTTCTATCATTGCTGCAGTTCCAGCTGTTCTTCTTGTCCTTATTCAATTGGGACCATTAGCTGCAGGTATCACCTCCCTTGGTTTTTTAGTCGTAAATATCCTGGTGGGAAGTGTGATCGAGCCCAAGGTCATGGGACAGGGGATTGGACTTTCTGCCCTTGTGGTATTTTTATCTCTGGCTTTTTGGGGTTGGGTGCTGGGTCCTGTGGGAATGCTGCTTTCTGTTCCATTAACCATGGGAGTGAAAATCGCATTGAGAGGCCAGGAATCAACAAAATGGCTGTCTATTTTGCTGGGTTCGAATAAGGACGCTTACATGGAGCTTCAAACAAGAAAATAATCTTTTTCATCGCACAGATCCTGAAATATTAAACAAAAGAACACCGTTATTGAACTGGGGACCGCCAATGGTGATACTGCCATTGTTTTTCAGAAGCACGCGGGTTTGAAAAATGGATTGTCTGTTTTTTTGGATATTTATTTGATAGCGGATTCTTTTACCCTCCATATTTGAAGGTATCACAATCAGAGTCCTTTTTCCCGGTAAAGCGACCCGGCCCATTTCATTAAAGCCAAGATTCAAATTCCGGTTGTTTAAAAGTCTGTATGAAGTATATTTAAATACAGATTTAAGTTCTGAAATAATTCTTTTGAGACTGGGGTCAACATGATTGGAAACGGTTGAAGCGTGGATTACTTTTACGTTCGTTAAAACTCTGTTTTTTGCAACGGCTTGGGCTTGCTGGGAAATAATACAGAATATTCCTATAATCAATAATAAAATTTTTATAAATCTGATCATGTCGTCCCTTTTTATATCAGGTTTCAGAAAACCAGATGATCGTATGCTTTTCCTTTTGAGTTTCAATAATCATAACGGAAGCAAAATCTGTGTCAACAGATTTTACAATCGCACTTGGACCTTTAGGATAATACCCTTGCAATGTATATAGGCTGATCATCAATATTGCAGTTATGGATGCAAGTTTCAAGTATATATTTTTACTAAAAATTCCAAAAAAATTACCCATAGATTTTTTTTCTATATGTTCCAGAGGGGATACTAATTTTTGTTTTAATATACCAGGGTCAATTTTTGAAATTTGTGTATGCGCATGATCAGTAAAAACATCAGATAGGGTCTTGTAGGCTTCCGATATCTTTCTGCAATCCGGGCAGTGATCCAGATGTTGAGCCACCTCATTATAAAAATCGTGGTCAAGCTCCTTGTCAACAAACCGGCTTATATTTTCAGAAGAATGGCACTTGCTTTTTTTTGTCATCTTAATTGTCCCTTGTATCATTGGTTTTTAATGAATCAAAAAGATTTTTTCTTGCAAAATGAAGTCTTGAACTGACAGTACCCTTTTTAATATTTAGCGCCTTTGCGATGTCATTATACGTGAGTCCCTCAAAGACACTCAAAACAAGAACCAGCCTTATTTTTTCCGGAAGTTTACCAATTGCTTCCATGAGGTTTTTTTCAAATTGTTTTTCTCTATACAGCATTTCCGGATCATTGGTATTATTATCTGCTTTAAATAAGGTTGAATCGTCCACTGATTCGATGGATTTATGATTCCATTTGAATCTTCTTTTCCATCTTCTTTTCCAGTTCAGACATTGATTAATTGTGATTTTCCTCAACCAGGTGGCCAGACTGGCATCCTGGCGGAAGGTATGGATATTTTTAAATACGCTGATAAAAACATCCTGCACAACTTCCAGACTGTCCTCGCGATCAAGGGTGATCCCATAGGCAATTTTTAACAAGCGATTCTGGTATTGGTTGACAAGAGCGTTAAAAGCCCATGGTTGTTTCTTTTTCAGCCTTTCGACCAGATCATGTTCGTTAATATCGTCTGCACTGGTTTCTAATTTGTTCACAATAATTTATAATAAGCAATTGTATTGTTTAATACCGCACCCATATTTTTTCTTCCCGCCAGAATCCATTGCGAACCAGAAACTTTTCATGCCTGCCAGATACCCAGTTCCCTCTGCGATTATAATGACCGGGATTCCATTTTTTTTCGTAAACAGGATCTACCCATATTCTTTCAATTTCCCAATATCCTCTGGGTCCATGATGGTTGAATCTTTTTTTATGCCTGTATCTGCGGTCGTATCGATGCTCTGCATGGCGCAGTTTAGGAGGCTCGGATCGGTGTCGTGAGTACTGGTAAGAGGTTGAATCATTATGGATTCCATTAAAAATAGCCGCTCCTAATATGGCGATTCCAGTTCCGAGCATAAATCCTTCCACGGTCTTTTTGTCGGCATGGGCCGATACCGTGGAAAAAAAACTCATTAACAGTACAGATGTCGTTATGGCGATTAATTTTTTCATTTTGTTTGTCCTCCATCTTAGTATTAAAAAAAGAGAAATTACAAGACATTTGCTCTTCTATTAACCATTGACACCGGAAAAATGAAAATGCTCATTTTTTTTTAAAATAAGAATTTTAACGTTTGGAGAGTGATGATTATCCGCCAATTGAAGTCATATGGCTTATGGGTATCCCTTTTGCGATTTGATCTGTTAATCCGTGATAGGATGGTTTTTTTGTTAGTGTGTTGATAATGATTTGTTTTAACTCCTGGTCAGCGGCACCATTTCGAAGCGGGGTTAAAATATCTTTTTCGTAGTTGTTCAACAGGCACGGGCGTAAAGTCCCCCTTGATGTGAGTCTCAATCGATTACACTCGCTGCAAAAATGGGAGCTGATGGGTGTGATAAACCCTACAATGCCTTTGGCATCTTTAATGTGAAATTTTTTTGCAGGTCCGTCATTGATGTTTTGTTTAACCGGTAAAAGATTATCAAATCGGGTTTCGATTCTTTCCTTGATTTCCCGGGTTAATACCTGCTGTTGCTTTTCAACGGCCGAATCTCCCATGGGCATGTATTCAATAAACCTGACATGAAAAGGGTATTTCAGTGTTAAGGCTGTTATACTCTCGATTTCATCATCATTGATCCCTCGTAAAATAACGGTATTGATTTTTACGGGGGATATCCCAAGTTCATGGGCGGTAAAAATGGATTCCCTGACCTGGCCGAATCTGTCCCGACCGGTGATCCGGGCAAATTTATCCTTGTCCAGGGTATCAAGGCTGAAATTAAGGCGTTTAATTCCTAGGGCGATCAATTTTTTTATTTTTTTTCGGGTCAGCAGTGCACCATTGGTGGTGATGGAAATATCTTTAAGGCTTTCAATGGCACACAGGCGTTCAAGAAACGAAAAGATATCTTTTCTTACAAAGGGTTCCCCGCCTGTAATTCTGACTTTTGTTATACCAAGCTCGCAGGCAATCCGTGTAATCCTGAGAATTTCTTCATAGCTGGCAATCTTATCATGTGTAATCACAGAAAAGGGTGAAGAAGGAACACAGTACATGCACTTGAAATTACACCGGTCTGTGACAGAGATGCGGAGATAATTAATAGATCTGTTGCCGGCAATCATTTTTTATTTTCCTTCATAGTATGCCAGCAATGAATTCACAAGCCCTTGAATGGTAAATTCCTTTGCTTCAATTTCAGGTTCAATACCATAGGATCTTGCCGTATCAGATGTTATCGGTCCAATACTGGCAATGGCCACATTTTTTAACAATTTTCTGGTATCCTTTGATTCCAGTTGAGATATGAAATTAGACACTGTAGAAGAACTGGTAAAGGTGATCGCATCTATTTTTTGGTTTTCCAAAAAAGAAATAAGATCATTTTTCCCATCTGTATTGAGAAGCGTTTCATAGGCGGTAATATCATCAACCTGAGCTCCCATTCGCGTCAATTCTTCCGGCAGGATGGTCCTGGCCTGCTTTGCCCGTGGCAGTAAAATTTTTTTATGTTTAATTTCAAAGGCTGAGAATGCATCAATAACACTTTCCGCTCTATATGTTTCCGGAAGGATATCGCTTATAATACCATAATCTTTTAACCGTTCCTTTGTTACAGGACCGATACATGCAAATTTTAGATGTCCCAGCACTCTTACATCATAGCCCATTTCAAATAAGGTGTTAAAAAAGAATTTCACACCATTGACACTGGTAAAGACAAGCCAGTCATAATCTTTTATATTTTCTATGGATTCTTTTAAGGGTTGGGTATTTTCAGGTTCAGCTATTTGGATGGTGGGAATTTCAATACAATGGGCGCCTAGTTTTGAAAGCGTTGACACAAGACCGCTCGCCTGGGCACGGGCTCTGGTAATAACAATGCGTTTACCAAATAAAGGCTTCTTATCAAACCATGACAGTTCGTCTCTTAAGGAAACCACATGCCCAATAACAATAATGGCAGGGGATTTAAGTTTGGCTTGTTTAACCTGATCAGTGATTGTTTCAAGTGTTCCGGTGACCGTTTTTTGTCTGGTTGTGGTACCCCATCTTACCAGGGCAACCGGTGTGTTTGAAGCTTTGCCATGTTTAACCAGGTTTTTTACAATATTTTCAAGGTTTTTCACGCCCATCAAAAATACAAGGGTGGCATTGGATTTTGCATATATGTCCCATTGCATGGAGGAATCCTTTTTTGTCGGATCCTCATGGCCGGTAATAAATGATACAAAGGATGTATGATCCCTGTGGGTTACCGGAATTCCGGCATAGGCGGGTGCTGCAACGGCCGATGTAACTCCTGGTATAACTTCATATGGTACCTGGTGGCTCAATAGCATCTGGGCTTCTTCGCCGCCTCTACCGAAAACAAATGGATCCCCGCCTTTGAGTCTTGCTACGTCATATCCAAGCCTTGCTTTTTCCACCAGCAAAAGGTTGATTTTATCCTGGGAAAGGGTGTGGTCACCCCCTTTCTTACCGACATAAATAATCTGGGCGTCCTCTCTGGCGTAATCCAGTAAAAAAGGAGATGCAAGATAGTCATAAACCACAACATCTGCAGTTTCGATGCATTCTTTTGCTTTAATGGTTAATAGGCCGGGGTCGCCCGGACCCGCTCCAATAAGATATACGATTCCTGTTTTATTCACCATTTTGATTCAATTGCTCCAAAATTAATTTCCCCCCTTTTTCAAGGACCTTATCAGCAAGAGCCCGGCCGGAATATTCAACTTTATTGGCAGGGGAAATAATGCATTCCTTAACTAACTCTTTGCCGTTCACTGAGGCAACAACAGCCGTTAGCATCACTTTATTTTCTTTTATTTCTCCAAAACAGGCCACGGGAATATGGCAAGATCCTTCTATCTGTTTTAAAAAGGCCCGTTCGCCCATAACACAGATCCGCGTGTCATGATGATCCAGTTTTTTCATGATTGCAGCGATCTTTGCATCTTTTTGCCTTGTCTCAATGCAAAGGGCGCCTTGTCCCACTGCCGGAAGCATGATGGTTTCATCCAGGTATTCGGTTATTTCGTTGGATTGTCCCAGACGCCTGAGACCTGCCGCTGCAAGCACAATGGCATCATAGTCACCGGCTTTGAGTTTTTTAATCCGGGTGTCCAGATTACCCCTGATGGATTCAATATTGAGGTCCGGCCTTATATGTTTCAGCTGTGATGCCCGTCTGAGGCTTGAAGTGCCTATTTTAGATCCTTTCTTATAATCAGATAACAGATCTTTGTTTTTTGAAATAAGAACATCGAATGGGTTCTCTCTTTTTGGGATGGCACCAATAATGAGTCCCTTTGGCAGATCTCCGGGCATGTCTTTCATGCTGTGGACGGCAAGATCAATATCATTGTTTAAAAGCGCATTTTCAATCTCCTTGACAAATAGCCCTTTGCCACCCACCATGGCCAGGGGTCTGTCCGTGATCCTGTCCCCGGTTGTTTTGATAATTTTTAATTGGACATTGAGATCTGGAAAAAAGCGTTGGATTTCCGATTTTATAAAATTAGCCTGCCACAAAGCCAGCTGGCTTCCTCTGGTACCAATACATATGTTGTTTTTCATAAATGTTTATCCGACCCCGCAGGAAGAACAGCTGGAGGATGAGCAGGTACCGCACCCGGGTGAAGCAGATGATTTAACCTGGGTTTCATTGCCGGGGCCTGATGATTTGGAGATAAAACCGCAGGCAGACATCAGCCGTGACAAATCCTGGCTGTCACAATAGGGACATTCCGGCTTTGAGTTGCCCATAACAAGGGTTTCAAAATTTTTATCGCAACCGTTGCAAGTATATTCATATATTGGCATTTAATAACCTCATTGTAGTGTTTTTAGTTAAACCGATAATATAAGGATTTAATTGAGTATTTTCAAGTCGGAATTTTTTAATGGTATCGGATTTGTTTTGAAAAAGAAAAATAAGGATATAGACAAAATTTTCAAAAAAAGTTTCCGGATTTTTGAACAATCCCAAAGAAAGCGTTATCAAAGAGATTCAATAATGCCTGCTGCAATAAGCGGGATAAGTATTTCATGATGTCCAACAATGGCAAAACCCCTGCCTTTTCCGAGAGTGGGTCTGTTTACCACATTGGTCATGGGCCGGTAATGCCGGATGAAATCAAGATTCACTGTTGTAAAATCATCAAGGCAGTGGCCCAGGTTTCTGACAAGAGATATGGCTTTTAAAAATACTTCCGGCATGATGACAGCTGAGCCGGCATTAATAAAGACGCCTTTTTCTAATTGACAGATATTTGAGGAAAACCATTTGAAATCATAATGGGATGCCTCGCCACAGGCAGCAGCATCAAAATCAGGGTGCATGTGAATGATATCCGTACCAATGGCCACATGAACCGTTACAGGGATATCAAGGGCAGCCCCTGATGCTGTCAGGCTTAAATGCTTAAACGGGAGGTTCTCCTTAAGGATCATGTTCCCGACAGCTCTACCCAGTCCAATGGATTGTGCTTTTGCATTTTTTATGGCCTGGTTGAGAAAAGACGATGTCTCTTTTGCCATACCAAAACTGCCATTACCAAGAGAATGGGCAACGTCTTCCGAGGTTCTTCCCACCATGGCTGTTTCAAGATCATGGATAATGCAGGATCCGTTCATTGCGATAAGGGTAAAGACATGTTTCTCCATAAGGTCAATGATAATGGGAGACATACCTGTTTTTATGACATGTCCGCCCATGGCAAAACAGACCAGTTTTTTGGTTTTCGCAGCAAGACTGATGGCCTTTATAACGGTTCTGAGATCATTACCTGCAAGAATGGATGGCAGAGAGTCCAGAAAAGCAGAGAAATTTGACCCCTTTTTCCAGGGCGTTGAAAAATCCTCATGATTTACTTTGCTGATTCTCTCCTTGATGGAATAGGTCTTAAGCTTATTAAAATCAAGGGCTTTAAAGTATTCATTCATTGAAAAGGATCCTTTCTGTCAAGTCGCACAAGATGTGGGCCAGCAGGATATGAACCTCCTGTATTCTTGCCGTTGTATTTGAATCAACACAAAAAGGGATATCGCATAAGGCCTTTAATTTGCCTTTATTACCAGAGAGCCCAACAATGGAAAGCCCCATGTCCCTGGCTTCTTTAACTGCTTTTATCACATTGGGAGAATCACCGGAAGTTGAGATGGCAAGCGCAATATCTCCTTTTTTCCCCATTGCCTGGATTTGTTTGAGAAATATATCTTCAAAGGCATAATCATTTCCAATACTCGTGATAATGGAGGTATCCGTGGTGAGCGCAATGGCTGCAAGCGGTTTTCTTTCCATGAGGAAGCGATTGACAAATTCAGCGGCAATATGCTGACAATCTGCTGCACTTCCTCCATTTCCAAATAAAAGAATTTTCCGGCCTTTTTTTAATGCCAGAGCCATCATGGCAGCGCATGATTCTATTTTTTCCCCATGGTCTGCAAAAAAAAACTTTTTGGCAGCAATACTTTCTTCAACCGTTGCTTGGATAATGTTTTTCATAATTTAATTTCTTTTACATGGTTCTATGCTGCTGTTTTAATTCGTGTTGAGGAGGGATAGATGCCTGGTCGATTTTAGTCTGGATGACTTTTAATCTTTTTTTGAATTTTTTATTGTCAGGTTCAAGGGCAATGCTTTTTTTTGCAAAGGTGAGGGCAATGTTTAAGTTCCTTCCCTGAAGTTCAAGTGATCTGGCATACCCGGATAAAGATGCTGCATCACATGGATTCAGCTTGATAGCAGAATTAAATTGCTGACCTGCTTTTTCAGGAAGATTTTCCCCAAGATAAATCTCTCCTTTCATACGGAAAGTAATTCCTGATTTCGGATTTATCAGGCTTGCCTTTTCAAGGTGCTCAAGGGCCTGGTCATGGCACTTTTTTTTAATCAGCAAGTGACCGAGCAGCAGTTCGACTTCAAAAACGGGAAGTTTGCTGCCATGGGCTTTTTTCAAATACATTACAGCCTTGCCGATATCTCCTTCTATTTGATAAAGAAGTCCAAGATTGTAAATAACGATAAGTTCATCCGGGTTTATATCCATGGCTTTTTCAAATTCAAGTTTTGCCCTGTCAAGTTGTCCCATGACACCGAAACACACCCCGAGGCTGTTGATCAGGTTAATGTTTTCAGGTTCAATTTCAAGCCCTTTTTGATAATCCGCCATGGCCATTTCGCATTTGTCCAGTTGATAAAGCCTATCACCACTGATGTTCAGAGATGTTGCATCAAAAGGAACCATGCTGTATGGACCGAAAAAAGCAGCATGGTCAGCGGCTTTAATGGCGTTGGCAAGGGTTTGCGATTTTGAAAAATCATGAAAAGGAAAGTGTGCATAGCCAATAAGGATATCTGCCTTAAGCGATTTTGATAATTTGTCTTTAAAAGACACAATCAGCTGGGTCGCCTTTTTTTTATTTTTATATCCCCAGAATGCCAGAGCAAAAAAATTCTGGTTTAAATTTTCCCAGATACCTTTTTTATCATCCACAAATGAGTTGCACAGTACTTTAAAGGTATCTTCCGACGTTTCCAGGGTGCTATCGGAAGTTAAGGAAATTTGAACCACAGCAATAAAGAATTTTTTTCCTGGGATTTTTGTTTGCAACAGTCTTTTTTCAAAGTCACAAAGCCTGTCTGCTTTTTCAAGAAGGAGATCCCCAAAATAGGTTTCCGGCGGCTTGATTTTGAAATTGTCAGAATCGGTTTTCAAAAAATGAATTTCTTTTGAAGTGAATTTAGGCGTCATTTTTTTTCAATATCTTGGCTAATGTTGATGAAATAACAATCTCCTGGCCATTTTGAATTGTTCTTGGATCCAGAATATATTTATTGTCTTCTATCCTACCAATAATGGATGGTGTAGAAAGACGCATACACATTTCAAGCTTTGAAACGGATATCTTTTTGGGTTGAACGGTGATGCACCGGCTTGCCAAGTTCAGCTCTGGAAAAGAGCCCCCTCCCGGTCGTGAGTTCAGGTTTGCAAAATCAATACTCGCAAGACAGCCCACCGCTTCCTTAATGAGTTTGGACAACTGCTCAGCTCTTTTGCAGATATCCTTAAAAGAAATGGTCAGCATTCTTAAAGTGGGTATTTTCTGGATGGCTGTTTTTTCATCCCGGTATAGCTTTAAGGTGGATTCTAGAGCGGCCAGGGTTAATTTATCAATTCTCAGTGCCCGTGTCAGGGGATTTTTTTTTATCAGATCAATGGTCTTTTTTTGTCCGATAATAATTCCGGCCTGGGGGCCGCCTAAAAGTTTGTCACCACTAAAGGTGATAATGTCTGCGCCAGATTTGACTGAATCGGCAATCGTGGGTTCCAGCGGCAGGCCATATTTGGAAAAATCAATTAAGGTGCCGGATCCAAGGTCCTCCATTACGGGTATGTTCGTTTCTTTTCCCAACAGCACAAGGTCTTTTAAAGCGACACTTGCTGTAAAACCTTCAATTTTATAATTACTGGCATGAACTTTTAAAAAAAGGCCTGTGGAATCAGAAATGGCTCCAGCATAATCCCTTAAATGTGTCCTGTTTGTAGTACCGACTTCCTTTAGGTTACATCCGCTTTTTGTCATTACGTCCGGTATTCTGAAAGATCCGCCGATTTCAACAAGTTCACCTCTGGACACCACCACATCTGTGTCCCTGGCAATGGTGTTCAATGAAAGAAACACGGCCCCGGCGTTGTTATTTACAACGATGGCACTTTGAGCTCCGGTCAGTTCACAGATCAGTTCATCCACGGCCTCATAACGGATCCCTCTCTTGCCGGTATTAATTTTCAACTCCAGATTGGAATAGGCCTCTGCAATGCGAGTCATGTTCTCTATGGCGTCTTCACATAAAAGTGAGCGTCCGAGGTTTGTATGGAGCAGCACACCGGTGGCGTTTATGACGGGTACCAGTTTGGGCCTGATCTTTTTCAATGCAAGACTGAGGGCTGCATCAAGAATTGAGTCATGGTCTGTGCTGGCTTCAATATCTGCCAGGATGTCCTGTCTCACATGATCAAGTGCTTTTCTTATGACCTCAAGAATCACGCTTCGGGGTATGTCGATAAATCGATCATCCTTTTGGGCAAGGTCCAGAAGATGATCAACACCAGGGAGGTGTTTAAGGCTGTTATGCTTATTCAAAACTGCCATTTATACCTTATTTTATTAAAAAATAGTATTAGATAGCATTAATTATCCAAAGCTTTCAACCCTTATCTTAAGATTTTATTATCCTAGGATTCTTTATACAGAGCCAGTACACCGGATCTTGCAAGTTTTTTGATTCCAAAGGGTTCAAGTTGGTTAAGCAGTTCATCAATGGTATCTTCATTACCGGTTACCTCAACAATATAGTATTCAGGTCCAGTATCCATTATACGTCCGTTATACGCTTTGATAATCTGATCAAGGGTTTCTTTTTCTTTTGACGGTTTTTTAACACAGATCAGTGCCATTTCCCTTTTTACGGCTTTTTCTCCGGTCATATCCCTTAGTTTGATAACGTTTACAAGGCGTTTTATTTGTTTTTGGCATTGCTCCAACTGTAAAGGGTGGGCCTTTGTAGTAATTGTGATTCTGGACATTTTGGGGTTGGCCGTAGGGGCACCGCAGATGGTTTCAATATTGTATCCCCTTCCGGCAAAAAGCCCTGCGATCCTTGCTGTTACACCGGGTTCATTTTCCACCAGCATCGTAAGTATGTATTTGTTCTTGTCCATAATGTTTTATATAAAACTCCTTGTACACAGATGAGGCAAATTAAAATTTCTAATATTCTCGGATCTTGGGTTACTTGAATTTCTACCAATACTGGCCGTGTTTGTAAAGTTAAGAATTTTAACGGATTTGTTTAAGGTGCTGGTGATTTTAAGACATCATGATTGTGGGGAATTTATATACACCTGAATGCGGATCGGTGTGTAAATAGTACACACAACCAGTGATTTAACAATAATCATTTAAATGATTGCAATGTGATTATATGTAATAATTTCAATTGTTGAAAAAATAGTTTTCGTTTGGCCCGTCATTTGCTTTGAATGAATTTTATATAAATGCTTTAAAAATAGTTGAATAGACCAATCTTTAAAGCGGAGTATTGAGTATTGCTATCTCTTTACTTCTGAAGTATTTTAAAGTTTAAACTTCAGGGAAACAGGAATGATGAGATCTGGTTTTATTATTGTGGTATTGAGTATACTAATTTTTTCCGGCTGCAAAACACTTGAGCCGGAAAAAAGGGTTCCGATTTCATTGGCAATGCCGAAATATTTTACAATGGATGCCGGGCAGGAAGAGCCCATCGAAAATTGGTGGCTATTTTTTGGTAGTGACGAACTCAATACATTAATCAAAAACGCCGTTGATGCCAATTTTGATTTAAAAACGCTTAAAGCAAGGATAACACAGGCAAAAGCCAGACTTGCAAAAGAAGACGCCTCTTTTTATCCGGATTTTGGATTTTCAGTGGGAGGGCAAAAAACAGGTGTTCAAGTCAAAAAAAACCGTGATAGCGGTTCCTTCTACGATGGCAGCCATTCTTGGGATGGTTCTTTAACCGGTTCTTATACGGCAGATGTTTGGGGGGAGGCAAAAGCCGACCGACAGGCTCAATTATTAAACCTTAAGGCTGCAAATCAGGATTTAAGGGAATCCACCCTAAAATTAACTGCAGATATTGCCGAACTCTGGATTGATATTATTTCTGCACGGAACAAGAAGATTATCTTAGAAAATCAAATCAAAATTAACAAAACCCTTTTGGAACTTCAAAAATTAAGATTTGCCAATGGAAAGGCAAATGCGCTAGATGTGTCTCAGCAAAGAGAAGCTCTGGCAGCGGCAAGTTCACAGGTTCCATTGCTGGAAAAACAAGAGCTTCTTTTATTGAACCGCCTGGCTTTTCTATCTGGTACCGCGGCAAATGGACTGATCCAAGTGGAAACAAAAACCTTGCCTGAACCCATACCGCTTTCCAGGATAGGGATCCCGTCAGAACTCCTGGAAAACCGTCCGGATATAAGAGCTGCCAGAATGCGGCTGAACTCATCTCATTGGACTGTTAAAGCCGCTGAAGCAGATCTTTTGCCCTCTTTTAAGCTGACAGCCCAGGCACTTTTTTCAAGTGGAAGTCTTGACCTTTTATTTCAAAACTGGGTGGCAACACTTGTGGGAAGTGTTGCAGGTCCTATTTTTGATGGGGGATTTAGAAATGCCGAGGTAAAAAGAACCCAGGCGTTTGCCATGGAGCAGTTAAATCTTTATGCCAGAACGGTTGCAAAAGCCATTCGTGAGGTTGAAGACAGTCTTGTCAGCATACACAAACAGGCGGCATATATCCAATTACTTGAAGAAGAACTGGCCGTGGTGAGGCTGACGCTGAAAGATGCAATGGTGCAATACCAGAATGGTCAAAGCAGTTATTTGTCCTATTTGATTGCCTGGACCAGTATTGAGAGGCTGGAAAGACAATTGGTGGGTGAGCGGGCAACTTTTATTAAAGATCGTATCGGTCTTTACAGGGCTCTTGGTTGGAAATCAGCACTTCAAACGAAATGAATGTATCTTAGAATGATGTAGATGATATGAAGATGTGGAGTAAAAAAGATGAGCTTCATTAAAAAATTAGGTTCAGCTCTCAAACTGATGATAAAAATTATCCTGCCCATTTGCTTGATTTTGGCAGGTGTGGCCGGATGGAACTATTTTAAATCCAAAGAACCGAAAATGAAACGAAAGGCGCCAAAGAAACAGGCAATTGCAGTGGAAACTATTTTGATGAAGCCAGGCAATTATATAAGCTCAGTCCAGGCCATGGGCACGGTTATGCCGGATACCCAGATCACACTAAAATCCAAAGTCGCAGGAGAAGTGATATTTATTTCTCCAAAATTTGTCCAGGGAGGGGTGGTTAAAAAAGGTGAGACGCTTATCATGCTGGAAGATTCTGATTATAAAATAGACATTCAGAAAGCCAAAAGTGCCCTTGATAAAGCCTTATCATCTCTTGCCATTGAAAAGGGCAGCCAAATGGTTGCAAAAGAAGAACTTAAATTGATAAACAAGGCTTCCCAGGGTGTGGTAAAGGCAACTGATCTCGCCCTGAGAAAACCACAGCTTATTCAGGCAAAAGCAGAGGTTGAAAGGGCCCAGGCTGATCTTGAAAAAGCCAGGCTGAACCTGTCACGGACAAAAGTGATCGTCCCCTTTAACGCACTTGTACTTGAAAGGCAGGTGAATATCGGGTCCCTTGTGACCATACAGGGGATGATTGCCACTCTGGTGGATGTAGACACTTACAGGGTTGAAGCCCAAGTTCCTCCGGACCGGCTGTCCTCGCTGATGATCAGTGAGAAAAACGGCAGTGAGGCCATTATCCGTTCTCAGTACTCAAAACAAACCTGGCAGGGGAAGGCGGTAAGAACAACAGGAAAGATGACCAGCAAAAGCCGCATGGCAGGTGTTATTATTTTAGTAACCGATCCAATGGGATTGAATCGGGGGGAAAATAATCCTCAATTATTGCTGGATGATCATGTGGATGTCAGGATTATGGGAGAAACTCTTGAAAATGTATTTAAGATACCAAGAGCCGTTTTAAGGGATGGCAGCACGGTCTGGATTTACAATTCCGGTTTTCTTGAAATTAAAAAAGTGAGCCTTGCCTGGAAAGAAGATGGACAGGTTTTTATAAAATCCGGTATCAACCCGGGAGACGCCCTCATTACATCTGATCTTCCGGTTCCGGTAAAAGGGATGGCACTGCAGCTTTCAACAGGAGATCGTTCATGACAAAAGCTGATCATAGGCCAGGCAGGGGACCGATTACATGGATGGCCGGCAATTCGGTTGCTGCCAACCTGATAATGGCTGTGCTTCTCGTGGGTGGGCTTTATATGGGGTTTAACATAAAGCAGGAGGTATTCCCGGAATTCAGTCTTGATATAGTCAACATTACGATAGCCTATCCCGGTGCAAGCCCGGAAGAGGTGGAAAACGGACTTCTCCTGGCCATTGAGGAAACCATCCAGGATCTGGAAGGGATTGATGAAATAACGGCCACCGCCAGTGAAGGATTTGGTTTTATCAGCATAGAAGCACTTGAAGGAGCAAATATCAACCGGCTGTGGCAGGAGATCAAAAGCGAGGTGGACCGTATTTCCACTTTTCCGGATGAGGCTGAAGAGCCTCAAATTTCCATTGCAGCACGGAAAAGAGAGGTCTTAAGGCTGGCTCTTTACGGAGATGCCACTGAGACCACCATGAGGGCCCTGGCAGACCAGATCCGGGATGAACTTCTGATGGACAAAGGTATTACCCAAGTTGAGCTTGAGGGGGTAAGGGACAGGGAAATTCAGGTGGCTGTTTCAAGGCAGACCTTGAGGCGTTACAGCATGACCCTGCAGGATGTCGCACTCACCTTGTCAAAGGCATCTGTGGAACTTGGAGGCGGTAGCATTAAAACCACAAAAGGCGATATCCTATTGCGGGTAAGGGATCGCAGGGATTATGCCAGAGAATATGCAAAGCTTCCGATTATTGTCCTGGAAGACGGCTCGCGTGTATTGCTTGAAGATATCGCCACCGTCACCGAAGGTTTTGAGGAAACAGATAACTGGGCATCCTTTAACGGGGAACGGGCTGTCATCATTGAGGTTTATAGGGTGGGTGATCAGACCCCTATCCAGGTGGCAACTTCAGGTAAGGCAATTGTAAAAAGAATTGATGAATCCCTGCCCGACGGCGTCAATTTGACCGTTTTAAGAGACCTCTCCAAAATATTTGCCCAGAGAGCCAACCTGTTACTTAAAAATGCCTATATCGGACTGGGGCTTGTATTTTTTTTCCTTGCCCTTTTTCTTGAAATTCGTCTGGCATTCTGGGTCAGTCTTGGTATCCCCATTTCTTTTTTAGGCTCTTTTCTATTTCTGGCACCCACCACATTTTCCATTAATATTATCAGTATGTTTGCCTTCATAGTCACCTTGGGTATTGTTGTTGACGATGCTGTGGTTGTGGGAGAAAATGTTTATTTTTTCAGGCGTCAGGGGATGCCATTTTTAGAAGCAGCTGTGAAAGGAACCAAAAGCATTGCCATGCCTGTGGTGTTCAGTGTGATAACCAACATGGTGGTTTTTATACCCTTAATGTTTGTACCCGGATTTATGGGGAAAGTATTTAAAACCCTCCCCATAGTGGTGATTGCAGTGTTCGCGGTTTCTTTGATTGAGAGTCTGTTTATTCTGCCGGCCCATTTAAGCCATGAAAACAGGCGGCCTTTGTTTTTCCCATTGAATTATCTTGAAAAGGGCCAGAGAAAATTTTCCAGGTTCTTTGAAACCATGGTTAAAAAATATTATGGTGGATTTTTGTTCCGGGTCCTGGAATACAGATATATTGTCATTTCCCTTGGAATAGCGCTTCTCATGTCAACGGCGGGGTTTGTCTCTTCCGGACGAATGGGGATGGTGATGTTTCCCAAAGTGGAGTCTGATTATGCATTTTGTGAGGCAGTCCTGCCCTATGGCACCCCTTCTGACACCTTGAAGAAGGTTGAGCAGTTTCTTGTTGAAAAAGCCCATGAGGTAATCGATGAAAACGGTAAAGATCAATTGTCAACCGGTGTTTTCTCAAGGGTATGGGATAACCAGGTCAGGGTCAGGCTTTATTTGACAGATCCGGATGTACGCCCGTTGAGCACTTCGGATGTCACAAATATCTGGAGACAAAAAGCAGGAAGGATTTCCGGGATTGAAACCATTACCTTTGAATCGGACAGGGGGGGTCCCGGGTCAGGCAAAAACCTGACGGTGAGCCTGAGTCACAGGGATAAAGGTTTGCTTGACAGGGCTGGGGAGGATCTTGCAAAAAGTCTTTCCGGGTATTCTATTGTCCATGATGTTGATGACGGATCAGCCAAAGGAAAGAAACAATTTGATATTACCTTGAGTCCGGCGGGAAAAAGGATGGGGCTGACCTCAAGGGAAGTGGCCAACCAGATTCGTCATGCCTTTCAGGGAGTGTCTGCAGTAAAAAATCAACGGGGAAGAAGTGAGGTCACGGTAAGAATTCTCTTGCCTGAAAAAGAAAGGATGTCGGAATCAACTTTTGAAGAATTGGTGCTGCTGGCGCCTAAGGGTGAGATCCAGCTTCGAAGTGCTGTAGAAACAATAACAGGAAGGGCATATACATCGATAAAAAGAACAAATGGGCGACGTGAGATTTCTGTTACTGCAAATGTTCGGCCGCCTTCCCAGGCAGAAAATATCTTAAAGGACCTGAAAAAAGAAATTTTACCGGATCTTTTGAGCAGATATCCTGGTTTGTCCTATAGTTTTAAAGGGCGGCAGGCCGATATAAAAGAAAGTATCTCAGCACTTTTAAACGGACTGGGCCTGGCACTTGTCTGTATTTTTGCTCTTTTGGCAATACCGTTTAAAAGCTATCTGCAACCTTTTATCATTATGTTCTGTATCCCCTTTGGCATGATCGGTGCCATTGCAGGTCATCTTATAATGGGATACTCGCTTTCCATTATGAGCCTTTTCGGGCTGGTTGCCATGTCAGGGGTTGTGGTGAATGATTCTTTAGTCTTGATAGATTTTGCCAACCGCAGGCATCGGGAGGGGATACCGGTATTTAATGCGGTTCATTCGGCAGGCATTCAGAGATTCAGGCCCATTTTATTGACAACATTAACCACCTGCGGCGGTCTTGCCCCCATTATTACGGAAACATCACGCCAGGCAAGGTTTTTAATTCCCATGGCAATATCTCTGGGATTTGGTATTTTGTTTGCAACTCTTATCACTCTTTTGCTGGTACCCTGTTTTTACATGATCCTTGAGGATATCAAAAAACTGTATAGGCCACAGGTGAATCAAAAGGAAAAGGTGTTGATAGAGGAATAGGAAAATTAATTGTTTGATAAGGATAGGGTGATGGAAAAAAAAGGTAATGACTATATCGTGTTTCCCCTGGATTTCTCTTCTGTAAGGAAAGCAGAACAATATGTAAAACTACTTGATGGAAAAGTGGGAACCTTTAAAATAGGTCTTGAGCTTTTTATTGATCAGGGGCCTTCCGTGGTTAAAATGGTGAAGCAGCACAGCCGTTCAAAAATATTTCTTGATCTTAAACTTCATGATATTTCAACCACGGTTCAAAGGGCTATGGAAAGGGTGGTGACCCTGGGAGTAGATTTTGTAACCGTTCACTGTTCATCCGTTTCAATGCTGGAAAAAGCAGTTAAGGGCGGCAAAGGTAAAACAAAGGTTTTAGGGGTTACTCTTTTGACTGATAATGATGCCAATGCCGTGGCCGCAGCAGGATTTGAAGATAAGTATGTAAAAGATCCCCATCTATTGGTTATGCACCGTGCGGAAATGGCATACGAATCCGGTTGCCATGGTGTGATCTGTTCAGGACGTGAGACTCAACAGATCAAGAAAAGATTTGGAGAATCTTTTTTGGCTGTGACACCTGGAATCAGGCCCTCCTGGACCCTGCTTGAAAATGATGACCAGAAAAGAGTGACAACCCCGGGACAGGCCGTGTCATCGGGCAGTGATCTGATCGTCATCGGGAGACCCATCAGGGATGCCAAAGATCCTTCCCTGGCAGCCCGAAAGGTGATTAAAGAGATAGAACAGGTTTTGAGTTCGGCTTAATTAAATACCGGATAAATATCGGGCAATTGCCGGATTTATTTTTTCTGATCCAGCCCGAATGCCGTGTGAAGTGTCCTCACGGCAAGCTCAGCATATTTTGCCAGAATGACACAGGAAATCCTGATTTCAGAAGTGCTGATCAACCGGATGTTTATATTTTCTGAGGCCAGGGCCTGGAACATGGTAGCTGCAACACCGGAATGGCTTTTCATCCCCAGTCCTATAACAGAAACCTTTGCAATTTCTTCAGCGGTGAGAATCTCAATTGCACCCATTTCTTTGGCAACGTTTTGGGAAATTTCCTTTGCCCGTTCAAAGTCATCTTTTGTCACCGTAAAGGTAAGGTCGGTTTCTCCGCCTAAACGGGTATTCTGAATAATCATATCCACGCTTATTTCCGCTTCGGCCAGGGGGGTGAATATTTTTGCGGAAACACCAGGCTGGTCCGGAACCTTCTTTAAAGTTATTCTTGCCTCATTCATATCACATGTAATACCTGATACGATTACACTTTCCATATCAGAACTCTCGTTGACAACCATTGTTCCTTCCTCCTCACTGAATGATGACCGAACATGTACGGGTACATTATATTTTTTTGCAAACTCAACGGACCGGATTTGGAGAACCTTGGCACCCAATATGGCCATTTCAAGCATTTCTTCATAGGAAATTTTATTGATTTTTTTCGCAAGGCTGCAAATTCTGGGATCTGTCGTGTAAACACCGTCCACATCTGTGAAGATTTCACAGACATCAGCTTTCAGAGACGATGCAATGGCAACGGCTGAAGTGTCAGACCCCCCCCTACCTAAAGTGGTAATGGCGCCATCCATATCAATGCCTTGAAATCCGGCAACCACTGCAATATATCCTTTTTCAAGGTCGTGTCTAATATTTTGGCAGTCAATGTCCAGTATCCTTGCCTTGCCGGGAATTTTATTTGTCTGGATGCCGGCCTGAAAACCTAAGAATGATTTGGCTTTGTATCCTCTTGATTTAAGGATCATGGCAAGAAGAGCAGCTGTTGTCTGCTCACCCGTGGCCAAAAGTACGTCAAGCTCTCTTTTATCAGGCGATTTGGATGCCTGTTTGGCAAGATCGATAAGGCTGTCTGTAACGCCTGACATGGCAGACAGGACCACCACCACCTTATCTCCCTGATCATGCCCTTTTGCTACCCTGTCTGCTACATGGTTGATTCTTTCAATGTCTGCAACAGAGGTACCCCCAAATTTTTGTACTCGTAACGCCATAACAACTCCGGTATATATAAATTTTTAAATTTATAAAAATAGCTTGCTTAGCAGATTTGACCCTGGTTGTCCAGAGTCAAGAATAGATATCATTCTATTATAATGTGTATCAAATTTAAAATTTATTTCAATGTCAAATTTAAAAGAGATCTGTTTTAGTATTTCAGGCCATTCAACAACTAGAATATGCCTGTCATCAATAAGATCATCAAACCCGATTGTATCCAGTTCATCCACAGACTCTAACCGGTAGAGATCCAGATGGCAAAGGGTAAGTTTGTCTGCAGGATATTCATTAATGATATTATAAGTAGGGCTTGTAATATAATATTTTTCTGACACGCCAAGCCCTTTTGCAAATCCCTGGACAAAAGTTGTCTTGCCAGCACCAAGCTCCCCGTAAAGTGCTATGGAAAACCCGGAACGAATTTTTTCCAGGACCTTTTTGCCTAATTTTTCGCCAAGGCTGCGGGTGTCATTTGAATGATTTGATTCTATAGTTTTCATAAAATATAATGATGAATGGTTTTCGGAATCATTTGGACCATGTCTGTTGCAACAAATCCGAATGCACCCATTTTTTTTAAAAGGATATCTGCACACATGCCATGGATAAATACGCTTGCAAGACTGGCATTTTCCGGTGTAAATCCCTGGGCACAAAACCCGGCAATCATTCCTGTCAGTACATCCCCCATGCCGCCGGAAGCCATTCCCGGGTTGCCTGTGGGACAAATATAGATTCTTCCGTCAGGGAGGCTGATAATCGTCTGGGCACCTTTTAAAACAAGGATACAATCATGGTCTTTTGCAAATGTTGAGGAAATATTTATCCGGTCGTCCTGAATATCTTTTGTTGATAGATGACAAAGCCTTGCCATTTCTCCGGGATGCGGGGTTAAAATAGCCGGTGCCTTTTTTTCTTTAAGGATATCCGTATTCTGCGCTATACAATTGATTGCGTCAGCATCAATCACCATGGGCACTTCAGATTTTTCAATGAGTTTGCCTATCAGCTTTTTTGTGGATTCCCGGGTGCCTATGCCCGGACCCAGGGCAAGAGCCTGCCTGTCTTTTAAAAGGCTAAGGATAAGATCAAAACTATTGTCTGATAAAAATCCCTTGTCCTTTTCCGGTAAGGGATAGGTCATGGGTTCAATCACCTGGGGTTCAATGCTTTTGTTGAGGCTTTCGGCAACACCTAAAGTGACAAGCCCTGTTCCGCAACGCATGGCGGCATTGGCACAAAGAGATGCAGCCCCTGTTTTTCCAGTGGATCCTCCGATGACCAGTAAATGACCGTAACTGCCTTTATGACTTTGAAATTTTCTGGGGCTGAAACAGGCCTGAACACTCTTTTTTTCAATCAGAAAGAGTTCAATCTTTTTTTGGCGGGCAATAAATTTTGGAATACCGATGTCTATGATTTCAAGGTCGCCGGTATAACGATTTCCCGGATACAGAATATGTCCGGCTTTGGCAAAAGCAAATGTGGCGGTTGCATTGGCCCTTACAGCGGCTCCTAAGGGCTTGCCTGAATCCGAATGAAGACCGGAGGGGATGTCCACTGAAAAAACAGGGTGTTGAGAAGAATTTAACAATTCAATAACATCTTTGAAAAACCCCCGGACATCTGAATTAAGGCCGGTTCCCAAAATAGCATCGATAAATAGATCATGACGGGCAATGGAATCTTTTTGTGTTAAGAAAGTGTCACCATCTGGAATTTCAATAATGGCGCAATTACCGTATTGGTCACAACATTTTTGGGCAAGCGCCATATTAGTTTTTGCATCACCTGTCACTTTGTCTTTTGAAGATAATAAAAAGATGGTAACAAAAATTTTTTTTTCCATCAAATATCGTGCAATGACAAATCCATCTCCGCCATTGTTTCCCCGACCGGCTAGAACAGCAACTTTTTTTGATTGAATATCTTTAAATTTTCTGATCAGGTAATCAAAAGCGCCTCTTCCGGCATTTTCCATTAAAACAAGCCCTGGGATACCAAAGGATTCTATGGCTTTTTTATCTATTTCCTGCATTTGATTTGCCGTTACCAGAAACATGTTATTTCCCCCTTAAATCTTTTTTGTAAATGAGATTGGCATGTATGCCATCCACTTTACCATTTGGCAAAATGTTCTTCAACCACCCCGCCAACATTAAGAAGATGAAGACAAAGATTGTCATTGGTTTTTATTGATCCTTCAAAAGATCCACAGGGCTGAATGAATCTGGATTTGAGAAAACCCAAATTATCATTTGCCCGTCTCATGCCTTCAGGTTTGAATATAAGATTGATACGTCCATCCCTGCTGTAAATCTGCCATGGCCGTTCAGGGTGTTTCTCATCATAGGTAAACAGAATATTCTTTTGCTCTAATGGTATCCCGTTAACCCAGACGATATTTTCCAGCAACCCCTTGTTATATACACCGGATGAGAAATTAAATCCAATTGGTGTCCCATCACTGGCCGTTCCTGCCCCGCATGCCCAGTTCCACCATGTTTTTCTCGGGTAAAATCCATTTGTCCAGTCAAGTATGGCAAAGGAATTATCCGGTCTAAGCTTAAAATTTTTATGATTTATTCTTATATTTCCCTTTGACCTTAATCCGGCTATTTTGCTGGTAAAGGCTGAGGTGTCATTTTCCATTGACATTAAAAAATGCTTTGGGGAGATACCGCCTTTTGGTTCAACTATCTGTATATTTGCTTTAAGAGATCTGCCCGGCAGATAAAAAGAAACATCAATTGTCCTTTTGCCATGTTTCGTATCATGGGTGATTATCAATCCCCCCCTTAAACTTTTGTAGCTGCAAATGCCATTTTCAGGGTTTCGATCATATCGGACCTGTCCCAGAGGGGGAGATACAATGGAGTGATTTATCATTTTGGCTTCCTGCCGGTCAAATCCAAAGGCAAAAGCACTTGAAATATATCCAAGGTGTATCACAGCACAACCGAATATAATGTCCGGATGAGTGATACCCATGTAACACCAACGCTTTTCCTTTAATCGTTCAAGAGAAAAAAACCGGTCATTTAAATTCAATAGGGGTTTTGTGTCAGGATAATTGAACCCCCCTGACCATGAACGCTGGGAAGGGTTTTCGGGATTTTTCAAGAAAGGGGTGTCAGCCATGGAAAAGCTCTAACCTAATAATTGTTATTGAATCACTTCTTTATGCCTGAAACAGGTGACAAGATGGTCATTTACCATCCCCACCGCCTGCATATGGGCGTAAATGATGGTTGAACCGACAAATTTAAACCCCCTCTGTTTGAGGTCCTTTGAAAAGGCGTCTGACTCAATGGTAGTGGCCGGTATCTTGTCAGGGGTTTTAAACCGGTTGATTTTTTGTTGTCCATCTACAAACCGCCAGGAGTAGGTGTCAAAAGATCCGAATTCCTCCTGGATTTTAATAAAGGCCCGTGCATTTGTTACCGCTGCATTGACCTTGAGTCGGTTACGGATAATTCCCGGGTCCAAAAGGAGTCTTTCAATTTTTTTTGGCGTAAACCGTGCCACTTTTTTAACATCAAAATGGGCAAAGGCGTTTCGGTACCCCTGCCTTCTTTTAAGAATTGTCAGCCAGGAAAGCCCTGCCTGGGCTCCTTCCAGAATTATAAATTCAAACAGCTTTTTATCATCATGGACAGGCAGGCCCCACTCTTCATCGTGGTATTTAATATAAACAGGATCTTTTGTTACCCAGTGGCATCTTTCCATTATTTTTTCCTTAACAGCGTCAGTTATATTCAATACCATTTACATTACCTGAAAAAGTACTATTTTAATATATAAATTTAAGGATTTTGATACAATATCCCTTACGCCTGTAAACACCAGGTTTTGGCATTTCAGTTTTGACTTTTAATGGGGAAACGAATATATTGGTTTTTATTTTTTTAAGAGAATGACTAAATACGAGACAAATAATTAAAAGATGGAAAAATCCGGATATAAAATAGGGTCAGGATATGATGTACACAGGCTCGTTCCCGGCAGAAAGCTGATCATCGGCGGAGTGAATATCGATTTTGACCGGGGTCTTCTGGGCCACTCAGATGCGGACGTACTTGTTCATGCGGTTTGTGATGCGGTTTTAGGGGCTGCAGGGCGTGGGGACATTGGAGAGCATTTTCCGGATAGCGATCCCCAGTATAAAGGTGTTTCAAGTATGGTCCTGCTTGAAAAATGCAGAAATTTATTGAAAGCACAGGGATACGGCATTGCAAATGTGGACTGTATTGTTTTTGCCCAGGTGCCAAAAATGAGAGAACACAAAAGGCAGATGGAAGAAAATATGGCCAGGGTTTTGAATATGGATTCAACCCTTGTAAATGTAAAGGCAACAACAACTGAACAGCTTGGATTTATTGGAAAAGAGCAGGGCATTGCAGCCCAGTGCACTTTACTGGCAAAACGAGATTCAACCGTAAAATAATGGGAAAAATAATAATGGGTTTAAAAGTTTATAATACATTAAAAGGCAGAAAAGAAGAATTTGTCCCCTTAAAAGAGGGAAAAGTCGGGATGTATGTCTGCGGACCTACTGTATATGATACAAGCCATATAGGCCATGCCCGTTCCGTGGTTGTTTTTGATACTATTTTCAGATGGCTTACAAAACTGGGGTATGACGTAAAATATGTGAGAAATTTTACAGATGTGGATGACAAGATAATTAAAAAATCGAATCAGACAGGGGCTGAATGTTCCGTTATTACAGAGAAATATATTGATGAATTTCACAACGAAATGGATGCCCTAAATGTATTAAGACCTGTTATCGAACCCAAGGCCACAGATCATATTCAGCACATTATTAATTTCATACGGATGCTCATTGACAAGGGCAAAGCCTATCATATTGACGGAGGGGATGTCTATTTCTCCATTGATTCTTTTAAGAATTACGGAACACTTTCCGGTAGAAACCCCGATGACATGAAGGCCGGGGCAAGGATTGCAGTTCAAGCAAAAAAGAGAAACCCCCTGGATTTTACACTGTGGAAACCGGCCAAACCCGGTGAGCCCTTCTGGGAAAGTCCCTGGGGTAAAGGAAGACCGGGGTGGCACATTGAATGTTCAGCCATGAGTTATGAGTATCTTGGTGAAAGTTTTGATATTCATGGCGGTGGAAAAGACCTTATTTTCCCTCACCATGAAAACGAGATCGCCCAGAGCGAGTCTGTATTTGGAGTCCCATTTGTAAAATATTGGATTCACAACGGTTTTGTGGATATTAACAATGAGAAAATGTCAAAATCTCTGGGGAATTTTACCATGATCAAGGAAGTTCTTGCATCATATCCGCCGGAAGTGATCCGCATGTTTCTGCTGTCAAATCATTATAGAAGCCCTATAGATTACAGTGAGGATTCCATGAGAGAGGTCTCCTTGGGGCTGGACAGGATTTATGCTTTTCTGGAAAGGGTGGAGGAGGCCGGTGTTACAATTGACAGCCCTCAAAAAGGAGAGCTGTGGACGCATTTTTCCCTTGCTATGAATGATGATTTTAATTCTGCAAAGGCAGTGGGCCTCATTTTTGAATCAATTAAAAAAGGGAACAGGTTATTGGATGAAACCAGTGATACACCCACAGGCGATATCCTCACAACTCTGACCCTGTGCTATAATGACATCAAGGCCATTTCCGGAATCCTTGGCATCTTTTTGCAGTCTCCCTCAACTTATTTTAAAGCCAAAAAGGACAAGGGTATAAAAGATATGGCCATTGAGCCTTCACAAATTGAAGATCTGATCCAGCAAAGAGCCCTGGCACGTAAAAATAGAGATTTTTCAAAGGCGGATGAAATCAGGGACATTTTGCAAGCAAAAAACATCACTCTTGAAGACGGCCCTGAAGGAACCACCTGGCGGTTTGAATAATTTATTTTGTAATTATGTGGCCCGATAAAAAACGCAATCTCAAAGCCCTGTCTGATGGATATTTGCAGGAGGTTAAGCGTTTAGCATCGAAACAAATATCAATCAAAAATATCCATTGGGCAGGGTGGGTTCAAACATAAGAGCTGAATAGTTACTTTATTTTTTTGACCGCTTTGCCCAGGTATCCCTCAGGCTCACCGCTCTGTTAAATATGGGGCTTTCTTTTGAACCATCTTTGGAATCCAGGCAGAAATATCCCAGCCGTTCAAACTGAAATGTGTTTTCAGAAGTGGCATTGAAAAGGCTTTTTTCAAGTTTGCAGGATTCAAGCTCATTTAGAGAATCAGGGTTCAGGTTTTCAATAAAATCCTGTTTGTTCTGTTCCGGGTTCTCATCTTTAAACAAACGATCATAGAGCCTTACTTTGGCATTAATGTAGTCAGCGGCATTGACCCAGTGAATGGTGCCTTTGACCTTTCTGCCATCCGGGGCATTACCTCCTTTTGTCTGAGGATCATAGGTGCAGACCAGTTCTGTAACATTGCCGGATGCGTCTTTTATTACCCTTTGACAGGTAACAAGATAAGCATACCTCAACCTGACTTCACGACCAGGACCCAGACGGAAGAATTTTTTTGGCGGATCTTCCATAAAGTCATCCTGTTCCACAAAGATTTCTTTGGAAAAGCTTATTGTCCGTGTTCCCATCTGTTCATTCTGGGGGTGGTTTTTGGCAATAAGATCCTCGGTTTGTCCTTCGGGATAATTTTCAATAGTAACTTTTAAAGGTTTTAAAACAGCCATGACCCTGGGTGCTTTTTCATTCAGGTCATCTCTTAAGCAGTTTTCAAGAAGCGTCATATCAATGCGGCTTTCCTTTTTGGAAACACCTATAAGGTTGCAGAAGTTTCTGATTGAAGCAGGGGTATAACCCCTTCTTTTCATACCTTCCAGCGTAGGTAACCTTGGGTCATCCCATCCCTTAACATAGTTTTCCTCCACCAGCCGCTGCAGCTTTCTTTTACTCAGAATCGTATAATTGATATTCATTCGTGCAAATTCGATCTGCTGGGGATGACAGGGGGTTTCAAGGGTATCCAGGGTCCAGTCGTACAGGGGTCTGTGATCTTCAAATTCAAGGCTGCACAGGGAGTGGGTAATACCTTCCAGGGAATCTGAAAGACAGTGGGTAAAATCATACATGGGGTATATACACCACAGATCCTTGGTTCTGGGATGTGAGGCTTTTTTTACTCTGTAAATGATGGGATCGCGAAGATTGATATTGGGTGATTTCATATCTATTTTTGCCCTGAGGGTATGTTCGCCCTCGCCAAACTCACCATTTTTCATTCGCAAAAAAAGATCCAGGTTTTCATTGACTGATCTTTCCCTGTAAGGACTGTCTTTTCCCGGTTCTGTTAAAGTACCCCGATAGTCCCTTAGCTCATCTGCACTTAGGCTGCATACAAAGGCTTTGCCCTTTTTAATCAGTTCAACGGCAAAATCATGGAGTTTTTCAAAATAATCAGATGCAAAAACCGCCTCCCCAAATTCAAATCCCAGCCAGTTGACCGTGGATTTAATGGAATCAATATAGATTTGTTTTTCTTTTGCAGGGTTGGAATCATCAAATCTGAGATTACATTTGCCATTAAATTTATGGGCCATATTGAAATTCAGACAGATTGATTTTGCATGCCCGATATGAAGATATCCATTGGGCTCAGGCGGGAATCGAGTAAGAACCTTTCCACTGTTTTTACCTTTTTCCAAATCTTTCTTGATAATTGATTCAATAAAATGTCCTTTTAGATTATCTGTTTCCATCTTTAATTTGCATCCTTGCTGTTAGTTATTAATATAGATCTTTTATTTATCACATATTTTATTTATCAGGCAAATATTAATAATTCCATATTCAATAAGATAAGATCTGTTTATACATATCTTCTTAAAAATTAATATTTGGATAAAGGCATTATTTGAGAAGCAGACCGGGTGATTTTCCGTCTTTAAGGTTGAAAAGTCCTTCCTCGCACATTTTTAGAAATGGAATGGCTGCACTGGTCATTGTTGCTAAAGATAATATCGGGTCCTCAAAAATGATTCCAAGCCCATTGGCCGCCAGATTCACCTGTTCGGTTTTTTTAGCGATCTCGTCCATGGGAAGGTCAGACATGATGCCCAGGATAGGCATGGGTAGTTCTGCTATGACTTCACCCTCTGAGCAGACCACAACACCACCTTTAATTTTACTGATCCGGTTAACTGCAAGTGCCATATCCGTTTCCATTGCTCCCATAACTGTAATATCCCCTGTATCCCATGATGTGCTGGTTGCAATGGCTCCCTTTTTCATACCCGCACCTGAGATCAGCCCGGTAAAACATTCGTTTGAATCATTCACACGGTCTATGGCGGCGATTTTAACAATATCTTTTTTAACATCACCATGGATTTCACCGTCTTCATCCACTGCCATGGAAAGTATTTTTTCTTTGGTAACCAGCATGGAAACTTTTTCAATTACCCGCACATCTATGTTTTTTGTTCCCAAAGGGGCTGATATTTTAAAATCGTCTTTATAAAACATTTTTTTAAGATTTATACTGTCCAGGCTTTTAGGAGTATATTCATGGTTTCTTGGAGAAATGATGCATTTCCCTTCTTTAGCAATAACCTTACCATTGCCGATTACCCATGCCGGTTTTATGGTGCTGATATCAGGAATAATACAGAGGTCGGCAAAGCGGCCAGGCGCAATTCCCCCAACCATATGATCAATGGAAAAATGTTCAGCCACGTTCAATGTGACCATCCTGATTGCATCCACAGGGTTAAATCCCAGATGAATTGCTTTTTGGAGTACATGTTCCAGGGTTCCGTTCTGGATAAGAAATTTAGGAGACACACTGTCGGTGACTAAAACCAACCTTCTCAAGTCAACTTCCAAATCCTTGATCTTTGAAATGGCTTCAAGATCTTCGCGAACACCGCCCTCCCGGACCATAACGCACAACCCCATTCTCAGCCTTTCCAATGCCTGTGCCATGGTTATGGGCTCATGGCAGGAAGATACTCCGGATGCCACATATGCAGCCAGTTTTCCTTTGGATGCACCTGCAGAATGTCCTTCTACAATTTTACCGCAGGACAGTGCCTTTTTCATCAAACCAAGGATGTTCTCTGATCCCTGGAACATGGACTGCCAGTAGACCTCACCCATACCCAGTACATCTTCCCTTTTTAACAATGCTTCCAAATGATTTTCATGGATACCATTGGTTTTTCTGCTGGGTGAAACCACCGCCGGTGCAGTGTTGAGAACCTTTATGGGTTGATCCTGGTAGGATTCGATAAAATCAATCACACCTTCCAAGCCGCCAACAGGATAGGCCTCAAGAGTTTCTGTTACAATACATGTGGTTCCGCCGGCAATGGCATAGGTTAAAAATTCCTTGGCATTAAAATAATTGGCCAGATGGGTATGGCCGTCAATTAATCCGGGAATTACCGTCATCCCATTTGCATTAATCACCTTGGCGGCTGTTTGGATTCTGCCTGCATCATTCCGGTCAATACAGCAGATCCACTTGCCTTTTATGTATATTGAATGATCATCTATGATTTCACCGGTATAGACATTAAAAATCCGGCAATTGGAAATTACCAGGTCGGCACTTTTTGTGCCGACAGCAACATCCATTAATTCTTTTTGATTTTGATTGAAAAATAATTTTCTCTTCATATCATTCATCCATCTTTTTTAAGTTTTATATTCATTTCATTTTAATTATGTATTAACCCTGAAAAGCGGTTTTAAGGAAACTATTAGAAAAAGGGCAATAATACAAAGGACCGCCAGGATCAAAAATACCATTTTATAGCTTTGGCTCTCATCAAATATATATCCGGCCATAAAAGGCCCGATAGCTCCGCCAATCGTACTGGAGAAAATGACAACGCCGTAAAGAAGGCCAAGGGTTCTCGTTCCGAATTGCTTTGCAATCAAGGGTGAACTTAATGAGAAAAAACCGCCGTGGGCAAACCCGTATACTATGGCGAACAAATAAAACATCCATAAGGTTTTGGCAACCTGTAACCAAATTAATGCCGTTAGCAAAAATAAAAGGCAAATAACCAAAGCGGGTTTTTCTCCGATTCTGTCTCCAGCTCCGCCCATGAGCAATCTACCTGAAATACTCACTCCGCCAATGGTGGCAAGAATTCCGGATGCTACTGCTGACGGGATGCCAAGGTCGATTGCATGCTGAACAATATGTATCAATATGGTGTAAACACAAAATAAAATAATAAAATATATGGCGCAAATTGTCCATAATTGCCTGGTACGGATGGCCTCGTAAAAGGTCAATCCTTCTTCTGTTTTAATAAAATTTTCTTTTGCAAGTCTGTTGTCATTGTCAATGGATTGTCCTTTTGAAACCGGATCCCGTACTAAAAACAGGGCCAGTGAGATCACAGATACAAGGGTAGCAATTGATAAAACCGCAAATGAAATGCGCCACCCATATGACATTAAAAGCCATGTGATAAAAAATGGCATGACAAGCATGCCGATTCCGGTACCGACTTTTATGATACCGATCATCATACCCCGCTTTTTTTCAAACCACCGTGCCGCGGTTGACAACGGAATGACATCAATTCCGCCCAGGCCGATACCGATAATCAGTCCATAGAAAAGGTATAGCTGCCAGATCAAATTAATCCTTGTCATCATAAAATAACCAAGCCCAAGGAAGATTCCACAAATACTCATTATCAGTCTTGGCCCTAACCTGTCGTTAAGGTTACCCATGAGCATACTGGACAAACCATGCACCAGGAAACATAATGAAGCAGCACCTGATATGGTGGCTCTTGACCAGCTGAATTCATTTATTAACGGGGTAAAAAATATGCCGAAACTATTGCTGATCCCCCAGGCAATGGCCTGGATGAAGAAGGAAACCAAAACAATGGTATACCCGTAAAAAAAGGCCGGCTGCTGAGGCTCTGCCACTGCTGCTGATTTGTCTTTATTCATCATATCGCTGGCAATACCCTGTTCCTTTCTTGATTTTTCAAAATACCCCATATAGAGTATTACAAGTTTTAACCTTGTAAATATAAAGTATTGCATTATTTTTTTGAAAATATTGTTGGTATGAATACCTTAAACCAAGGAGCAACACAATGACTATGATCATTGCAGCAACAATTTTTCTTATAGCAGTTATCGGTGTTGTCTTTATGATAAGAAAAAATAAGGACACTGGGAAAACATCAAAACAGAGCCCGCCATCATCTTTTACGCCCAAGGCTGAATCCTCCCCTGAACAGGAGTATAAAGATATCCTGGATTCTTTACTAAAACTAAATATTCTGATGAGAAAGGATATTGATTTTCCAGCTCAAATGATCGCGGAGATAGAGGCTATTATTGACGATTTCATGGTAATCACCCCTTCCATGATGGAAAGATATCCCGGAGAGGCGCTGACCTATGAAATCAAAAAAATAGGCAGAGAACATCTTTACAAAACAGTCAAAGAATATCTTGACCTGTCAACGGACAGCCGGGAAAATCAATCTGATATGTTTAAAAAAACAATAGAAAGCCTGCATGAGGTCTCCAACCGGTCCAGGGATATAGTTGAGAAGAATGAAACGGCTGAGTTCAAGACCATGGCAAATTTTCTTGCCGGCAAATTTTCATAATATATTAAAATTAAGAAATTTTTTTTAGGAGGATAATATGAGTGATATGGCACAGGACCTTCAAACTGTTGGTCAGCAGGCAAAAGCACCAGTCCTTGCAGAAGTGACACAAGTGTCAGGCCAGGGGGCTCTCACCCCGGTTCAGACCCCTTCCAATCTTGAGCCGGTACAACCCAAGCATCTATCGGTTGAAGATATCCAGGCCATTGAAGTCAAAGCCAATGAATTTCTTGAAAAAATAAAACAAGATCCATCTGACTGGCAACTGGGTAATTTTGTTTTCGGGCTGGGCCGGGAGATTATGGAAGAGACCCAGACCCAGGTCAGTCTCTATGACCGCAAAATGGGAAATGTACTCAAAAATGTGGCCACTGATGAGTCCTCGCCTGTGGGGAAAAATATACTGGCAATTAAAACCGAACTGGACAAGGTGAACCCCACCATGGTGGCAAGAGCTGAGATGCCCTTTCCAAAAAAAATGCTCGGCCTGTTTACAAAAACAGTCAACAGGCTTCCCAAAGGTGATGAGATACTAAAAATTATTGCTGAGAGAAGGGAAACGGTTAACTCCACCATTGACGGCATCCGGGACCATCTAAGAAATGAAGCAGACCAGGTGGCCTTTGACGCATCTGAATTATCCACCATTTGTGACACCTTAAAAGAGATACAGCCAAGGCTTCAGGAACAAATATTTCTAGGACAGATCATTTGGCAGAAACTGATGGATTACATGGGAACCATTGAAGATGCGAGGAATAAAGAGGCGCTTACCACACTGACAAGTGACCTTGCAATGGCTGTTGTGGATCTTCAGACCATTGACAATTCAAATTTACAGACACGGTTTGGCGGAGAAATGATGGTGAGAAATTCTCATCTGGTAAGACGATTGGTTCAGCGGACCGACATGATTCTTTCAACGGCAGTTAAAAATGCCCTGGCTGTTAGGGTTGCCGCTGAGCAGCAGATGGAGACCATGCAACACCTGGATATGGTTCAGCAGGCTGCTGCCGAGACCATGAAGGATACGGCCAATGTTATCGGCAATGCCGCCATTAAAGGCGCAAAGATGAGCCAGAGCATGACCGTTAATATTGAAGCCCTAGAAGAAGCCTGCCAAACTTATGAAAAGGCATTTGAAACCTATGCTCTTATTTCACAGGAAACCATTAATATAGCATCCCAAAGTTCCAATGCCCTTGGGGAAATGAATGACCGGTTCCGGGCAAGAACCGATGCCTTAACTGCAAGACGCGCGGATCAATAAGTCAAAAAAATACATCTGCGTTTAATTTTGGAGGTATGCCATGCTTGATATTGCAACACAAAAATCTTTTCAGGAAAGATTGGGCGCCATAAGAATGCTGAAAAAAGAAAGCCTTGTTTCTCAGAAGGAACAACTGGCTCTCAGTATTAAGGAAATAGGAGATCAGTCATTTTTTGAATATCGGGGCAATACATATTTTGTCAAAACCCTAAATAAATATGAAGAAACCTCTGATGATTTTAAAAGAAAAAAGGGGTATTTTATATATGAGTTGACCTGTCTTTGTCTTGAAACCGGACAAACGGTTAATTTTGAGTGGGAATTTGATGATGAGCTTGAAGTTACTATAACTCTTGAACGGTTTTCCTTCAGGCATTTGAAAGATGATGCAGGGGGTTCCATAGATGAAGATGACCTGGACCAGATTGCCGATGACAGTGACGTGATCGTAATCAATAATGAGAAATTCTGGTATGAAGATGACTGGGCATCAATCTATTATAGAGGGACAAAAGAAGAAAAAGTCTATATGTATGAATTTGAAAATGAAGGCCACACTAAATTTCTCACCATTGAAGAATGGTCTGGATCAAGAAAAGATGAATACCAGATTTATACGTCAAGCCCAGTCAACCCGGACAGTATAAATATCATCAGCAAGGGAGAGGTTTAAGGATGGTTCATAAAAGAAAACATCTGCTTATGAACTTTATTGCAGGATTGGCCATTGCGGTTGTGATTGCTGTACTTGCAGGATGCGGTGCAGGCCTTCCCAAAGCGCTTAAAAATGAAGCCAAAGCGCTTCCCAATGCAATTAAAAACAGTAAATCCCAGGTGGATACACATAGGGAAAAGTATTTAAGTCTTACGAAAACATCTGAATTCAATTCGGTAAAGGCGTTTGCGCAAAAGGAAGACTGGAATCAAAAATTTCAAATGGCCCATGATGAGCTTAATAGAGCAAAAGTGCTTTATGACAAAGACTTGAAACCTTTGATCAGCAAGAACAAGCCAGAATATGCTCAGGGAGTCAAACAGCAGATCACCAGGATAACAAAAATCCTTTATGACGCAGATAAGTTAGCTCGGGCACCTGCGGCTCGCTTTTTCAAAATCAGGGAGAGCATTGAAAATGCACAAAGCTTATATGACCGGTCCAAAAGCGATGCCGAGGAAATTGGCAGAGTTGTAAATGGCGTAAAAACCGGGCTGCTGGCCAAAACAATTTCTGATTTTCCTGATTTAAGTGAAAAATTAAATTCCCGGTTTGCGCCCCTGTTAAAACTTGAAACACAGTCCCGGGATCATATAAAAGTTGCATCCAATGAATATGCAAAACATTCTGCCGGTTCAATTGCTGACTATGCCGCATTTACAGACAGTTCAAATGCACTTTTTTCAGGTCTTGAACAGGCCAGGACCCTGGAGGCAAAAATAAAAGCGCAGACAGCCCAGCTGTATACCAGTTATACAAAGATTCTCAAGGACATGAGGGAAGACTATTATGTGACCATAAAAAGAGAATCATGGAATGAAAATTCAGATTATTATGACCCTAAATTTGCCACCTTTCAACGCCAGGTCAGCCCTGAATTATATGGGGCATTAGCAAAAGAGAATATAGATACCATTGCGGAAATTAGGGCAGGTTTCACTGGTTCACGTTTTTCAAGCAAAATAGGCGACTTGTGGAACCAATTGTCCATTAATCCTGCTGAACAATGGCCGGGCAGGGGGCACAATGCCGCATCATTCTGGGTGGCGGATTCAAAAGAGGCCTTTTTCCATAAATACATTCTGGAAGAAAATGGTGAGACCAGGGAAACGGATTGGGAAAAGGTGGATGCAAGCTTTTATGATGCCAACCTTGCATTTCTTGGCATGGCCATTCTGGTCAAACCCTATGGCGTATTTGAACGGGACCGTCTGACCCAGGCAGCGCCGCCGGGAATGGCCTATGTGGGTAATAAAAAGTATGGGGAATGGAAAAAAGATAGTACAGGAAATCAATTCTGGTCCTGGTACGGGAAATATGCCATGTTCTCCATGCTCTTTAATATGCGGCCATCCTATTATTCATACAATTCCTGGAACAGATGGAATACTAATTACAGGGGCAGCCGGCCATACTTTGGCAAAACACAAAAAGGTTTCCAGAAATATGGTACATCCGGCACCCATGTGAAACAATCGCCAAAATTTCAGAGTACAAACTTTGCAAAAAGCGGCGGTTTTAAATCTCAGACATCATCTGTCAGAGGTGCTGGGGCCAACCTTCGCGGCGGTGGTCCGAAAAGTAAAGGCAAATAGAACAATTCTAAGGAGGAAGGAATGGATATAGCTGTAACTCTTACAGGGCTTAGTCAAGGATTTACCTATGTCATTGTGGGCATCTTTTTTATCTGGCTTGTGAAAAAAGTGGATGACTGGCGGACCAAAGAATTTGATGATGATGTCCACATTGATGACGGGAATATCGCTGTCGGTTTGAGAAGGTCCGGGCTTTATCTTGGCTTTGCCATTGCACTGTCCGGTGCTATTGGCGGATCTTCAAAAGGTTTTTTACTTGACGTGATCCAATTGCTGGTTGACGGGCTTATCATTACAGGGTTCATGTTTTCCTCCCGGTCCATAAATGATTTTATCATGCTGGGCAATATCAATAATGATAAAGAATGCATTAAGGAATTTGTCCGGCCCGATGGCGGTAAGTGTATCGGTAACACAGCAGTAGGTATGGTTGAAGCCGGTATGTATATTGCTACGGGGTTTATTCTTAACGGGGCTATTTCAGGAACCGGCGGAACTTTTTTACAAGGTATTGCCAGTGCGATTCTCTTTTTTGTCCTGGGTCAACTGGCTCTTCTGGTTTGTGGATTTCTCTACGAGCTGATAACACCTTTTAATGTTAGAAATGAAATTAAAGATAATAATCTTGCCGCAGGTATTGGGCTGGGAGGGATTCTAATTGCCCTGGGCATTATTCTCATGTCAAGCATTTCAGGGCCGTTTACAGGATGGACCAATGACCTGACAAGTTTTGCCATTTACGCTGTTTTTGGAATTGTGATGCTGTTGATAGCAAGAGCAGTGATTGACAAACTTCTTTTGCCCACCACCAATATTGCAACAGAAGTCAAGGAAGACCGGAACAGTGCCGCCCTTATTGTAGTGGTAAGTGCTATTAATGCCGTTGCGATCATCATCGCCTTCTCCATGTAATCAGATGACAAAAACAAGCGCCCGTTTTAACTTTGCATCCGTGCTGCTGTGTGCCTGCATGTTTGCCAGTGGCGCCTGCGGTATCATCCTTGAGTATATACAGGCAAGCCTTGCCTCCATGATATTGGGCAATTCATTTGAACAATGGGCAATGGTCATAGGACTCATGCTGTTCTGGATGGGATTTGGCAGCCTCATCCAGGCACAGATTCCCAAAAAATATCTTATTTCTGCATTTATTGCGGTTGAAACAGGTCTTGCGCTTGCCGGAGGCTTTTCTCCCACATTGACCTATATATCCTATGGTTATACCGCCCATTACATCCTGGTCCTTTATTTTTTTGTCAGTTTTATAGGTATCATGATTGGTCTTGAAATTCCCGTTATTATCCGGATCAATAATGATTTTAGCAAAGAATTGTCCACCAACCTTGGAAACATCTTAAGCGCTGATTATATTGGCAGTCTCATGGGTTCATTTGTCTATGTTTTTTTTCTTTTAAGGTTCACGCCAATCACAGAAGCCGCTTTTCTGACAGCCGGAGTCAATTTTTTCCTGGCCTTTGTCACCTTTATATATTTTTCAAAAAAAGGACTGCTGAAAACTGGATTTCTGGTGCCTGTGGTTATGGTGATTACATTTTGTACCGTATCATACGGATATTTTAATAACCGGCAATGGAACCTGAAGATTGAGCAGCCCCTTTACGATGACCCCATTATTTTAACCAAAACCACCCAATACCAGCATATTGCCATAACGCATTATAAACCCTTTGATGAAGTCAGGCTTTTTCTAAACGGGAATCTTCAATTTTGCAGTACGGATGAACAACGCTACCATGAGCCCATGGTTCATCCTGTCATGAATCTTGCCCCGATCAAAAAAAGGGTGCTTATTCTGGGAGGCGGGGACGGGTGTGCCTTAAGGGAGGTTGTAAAATATAAGGAAGTGGAACAAGTGCTCCTGGTGGACCTAGATCCTGAAATGACCCGCCTTGCCCAAACCCATCCTGTCTTAACACAAATTAATCAGGATGCCTTTAAAGATGCTCGTCTTGTGACGGTTTCAGGAAAGGGGATCACTCCCGGGATAAACAGACGTCTTTATCTTGAAACTCTCAAAAAAAAGAATAACCCGAAAAAAACCGAACCCTACAAACTTGCCGATGTAAAAGTGATGAATGTTGACGCAGATAAATTTTTAAAGAATGTGTCAGGTTTCTGGGATGTCATTATTATTGACATGCCAGACCCTTCAACACCGGAATTGACCAAGCTTTATGCAAAAGAGTTTTATAAAAAAGTGAAACAGCACCTTTCCCAACATGGATTCATGGTGGTGCAGGCAACCTCTCCCTATCTTGCCAGGGAAAGTTTTCTTTGTATCGGCCGAACCCTTCAAAGTGCGGCGTTTGAAATTCTTCCATTTCATGAGAATGTTCCCAGCTTCGGAGACTGGGGGTGGTATCTGGCGTGGCACCCGAATATGAAAAAAGAAAAAATTCTAACCGGAATCGAAAAACTCAACATTGATGTCCCCACACGATTTATCACCCCTGATGTTTTCAGAAGCGAGCTTGTATTTGGAAAGGACTCACTAAAGAGTGCAAACAAACAGATTAATACAATCCTTTATCCTGCCCTGTTAAGTCTATACAACCACGAGTCATGGCTGCTTGAATAGTTGTGAGAATATTATAAATCAATTGTAACTATCCAGCTCTTATGCTTGAAACAGCCCTGTCTGATGGATATTTTTATTCGATGCTAACGCTTAACCTCCTGCAGATACCCATCAGACAAGGCTTTGGAATAACTTTTTTTAAGGTACTGAACTATTACAATCATTTTTAATTTCATTGCGGCCACAAGGGATTCCTCGTTTTTATAAATATAAAATTATTTGTTTTCTTGACCACTGATAATAAATTAATTAATTAGAGTATGAATTATTATTTCTGGTCTTTTTTGGTATGGGCAAATACAAGGTCCGAGCAGATAGAGTAATGGGGAAAGAATTATGAGCAGGAAACAAAAAAATAAGATTATTGTATGTGATCCAATCGCTAAAATCGGCATTGATATGCTTAAGAAGCATTGTATAGTCGATATTCAAACAGATTTGACTGAAGATCAACTTCAAGAGATGATACCAGACTATGATGCGGCTATTGTAAAAAGCGGCATAAGATTTCCAGAGGCAATTATAGATCGTGCTGAAAAACTTAAAGCCATAGGACTGACCGGTGCAGGAATAGACACCATTGATCTGGAAACGGCCAAGGAAAAAGGCATTGTTGTTGTCAATTCTCCCGAAGCCAACTCTGTTGCCGTTGCCGAGCATACTTTTGCGTTAATGTTTGCCCTGGTTCGACATCTCCATCGGGCAAACATGAGTCTTAAAGATAATCGGTGGGAAAAAAAAGAGCTCATGGGTACCGGACTTGCCGGTAAGACTATGGGCCTTGTTGGATTTGGAAGAATTGCCAGGCAGGTGGCCTCCCGGGCTATTGCTTTCGGTATGAACATTCAGGTTTCCCAAAGAAGGGCGACGCCGAAAAGAAATGCAAAACTGGGTGTTAAAACAGTGGATTTGAAAACGCTTTTCAGCACGTCTGATTTCGTATCCCTGCACATTCCGGCCACCACTGAGAATATCAATTTTATCGGCGCGGAACTGCTTTCATGTCTAAAACCTAATTCCTATATCATTAATACATCAAGCGGCGCTGTCTTGGATGAGGATGCCCTGTTGGATACATTGAATAATGGAGACCTTGCAGGAGCCGCCCTGGATGTTTTCAAGGTTGAACCAGCCATAGACAATCCTTTGGTGGCCCATGAAAATGTCATCGTCTCCCCCCACATCGCGGCCAGCACTGATGATGCCCAGCAGTCAGCGGCAATAACAATTGCCGAGCAGATTCTTGATATTATAGTCGAACCGGAATATGAAAACCCATTGGGTCTGGCCGTAGTTCCGCTTAACAGGGTGCTGCCACATGAGCGCATTGATCCTCGAAGGGTGGAGAACCTCATTGAAAAAATCAATCATTCGAAAGTATTCACCAATCCACCAATTGTGGTACCATTTAAGGATTACTATGTGGTGCTGGACGGGGCCACACGGTTCTCAGCTTTTAAAAAACTGAATTATTCCCACATTATTGTTCAGGTACTAAAAGATAGAGATAAATATAAACTGGACACCTGGTTTCATGCGATTAGAAAGGTTGATACAGAAAAATTGATGTCCTTAATAAATGAGCTGGATCTCATCACCATGGTAAAGAGTGATCTTAAGACCGTCCAGGCTGAAATGGTTGAATATGGAGGGCTATGTTATCTCCAGACAGTGGATAAAACAATTTACCACATTCATTCCAAACCAGGCGTAAACCATCTGGATGCTCTTAACAAGCTGACGGATATTTATATCCAGGCAAGCCATGTCACCCGGGTTCTCCATGATGATATAGATATCCTGATTAACGAATTTCCTGATTTGACAGGTGTAGTTGCCTTTCCTGTTTTAACGCTGGATCAGATACTCCAGATTACTGATGCCGGTAATGTTGTACCGGCGGGTATCACACGGTCCATTATTTCCGGGCGGGTGATGCGATTAAATGCAGACTTTGAATATCTTAAATCTGATAGAGATTTAGATGAAAAAAATAAATGGCTTTACGATCTGGTCATGGAAAAACTTTCCAAGGACCAGACACGGTATTATGCAGAACCCATATATCTGATGGATGAATAGATATTCATCCTAAAACGATAGTCAAAAGCCGTAAAGATAAAAAGAATATCCTTCATGGGAAAAGATAAATATTCTGATTTCAGGACACTTTCAGACAATGAAACTCTAAATCGGGATTACAAAATTCGATATCGTGATATCGGTTCTCAAATTTTAATATGTGCACCACACGGAGGCTTAATTGAGCCAAAAACCTCATTGATTGCCAAATTAATTGCCAGTGATACCTTTAATTATTATTGTTTTGAGGGGATTAAAAAAAAGAATAATAAGGACCTTCACATCACAAGTAGCCGGTTTGATGAGCCGGTGGCATTACGCCTGATTTCATCGTCTGATATTATCATCACAATCCACGCCTGTACTGATAAGGATAAAATTATTCATGTGGGAGGGCGCTTTAAAACACTTGCCGTCCACATTCAAGGTATTTTGGAGAAGCTGAATATTAAAAACTCAAGAGGGGAAATCAGGTTTCCCGGGACACACCCTGACAACATCTGTAATCTGGGGAGCAGAAAAAAAGGGATACAACTGGAATTTTCCAGGGGATTAAGAGATAATCCCAGACAGCTTATTTTGATTTCAGATGCCATAAGAAAGGCGCTAATGGATTTTAAATTTTAAATGTATTTTCCATTGACACACAAAAATATAAGCAGATACAGATTTGCATGTTGAAAATTCAAAATGAACAGGACATGATATGAGTGAGCAAAAAAAGACACCTCCGCCTTTACGCCAGGCTTCCACAGTGATTCTTGTTAGGGAAAAAAACAACGCCCTTGAGGTTTATTTGTTAAAAAGAAGTACAAAATCCGGATTCATGGGGGGGTTGTATGTCTTTCCCGGCGGTGTGGCAGATCCGGAAGATTTTGGTTTTAACTTATGGTCCACTTACATTGACATGACCCCGGGGCAATTGGAAAAACAACTTGGGGGGACTGACTTTACCAAAGGGCGAATTACTGGGTTCAGTATTGCCGCCATAAGGGAAACCCTTGAAGAAGCAGGAGTGTTTATCGCATCGGGTATTGGCAAGACAAAAAAGGATATGGAGGATATCTGTACATTCCGTTTAAACAGGAATCTGCCAAAATCATGGTTTAAAACAAAGATAATGAAAGAAAACTGGATATTATCTTTTTCAAGCCTTGGCAGGTGGTCCCACTGGATAACCCCGAAATTAATGAAAAAAAGATTTGATACCCGGTTCTTTATCGTTTTCATGCCGGAAAATCAGACCTGTGTCCCCGATGACGTTGAAACCAAGCACGGTATATGGTTAACCCCGCAGGAAGCGCTGGAAAAAAATCTTGAAGAGAGTGTTCCATTGAGTCCGCCGACAATTGTAACATTGACCCAAATGTTGAAATTCAAAAATCTTAAGGAACTGAAAAGTGAAGTGAAGAAACGGTCATGGGGTGACCCCATAGCCCCAAGGCTGGTTCCAGGTTCAAAAGGGCCGGTAATTATAGAACCCTGGGATCCCTTGTATAATAAAGATAAAAAAATTGAACTGCTAAATTTATCAAAAAAAGTGCTCCCACCATGCTCGACATTTTCAAGGATATGGTGCGATAAAGACATCTGGAAGCCGGTTGATATATAAATGTTATTTAAGGCTGAACCTTTGCACTCCCTTATCCTGGAATGGCTGTCAACTCATTGGCCCGGACAATTTTTATATCTTTTTTAAGTTTTGGCAAATGTGTTGAAAGAGCATCCAGTGTTACAGCGTAAGGGTGCCCGATGCCAATGGCAGAGCCATTCTTTTTGGCCAGGTTAACCAGTTTTTTTAGCTGTCCTGCAATATAATCGGTGTTTTGAATATTATCCAGGAACACATCTCTTCGGGCAAATTTAACCTGCAACAGCCTTGCTGATGGCCTGCACTGGGATTTTGCAGAGGTCCTTGAGTCAACAAAGAATAAATTTTCCTTTTTTAAAATGGAAAAAATCTGGTTCATCTGGTCTGAACGTGCAGTCAACTTTGATCCCATGTGGTTGTTAACCCCTACAATATGGGGAATTTCTTGAATGTTTTTCTTTAGCTGGTCAATCAGTTCGTCAGGAGACATAAAAGAGAAAATTGCCCCTGGCCCGGGATTGACCTGTGGATATTCAACCGGTTCCATGGGCAGATGGAGCATTAGTTGAAACCCTTTTGAATAAAGGTTTTCAGAAATAAATTTTCCAAATGGCGCAAAGGGCAGCACAGAAAAAGTGATATTTGAATCTAGGTCGCTTAATGCCAATGATATTTTTTTATCATATCCGATATCATCAATGATAATCGCAATTTTGGGTATTTGAACTTTTTGGGGTGGTTTCGGCTTTTCCAGGACGGTGAAATCAATATCGTCAAACACTTCATATTTTATAATTTTATCAAATATTTCATCTACTTTAAGAACCTTCTCACCTTTATTTTTTTTATTGACTTCAACCTGGAAAGTCTTTTTTACTTGATCAGGCTTGTCTTGACCGGCAACCCTTTTTTTTCCAGGGCTGTTGGCCGGAAGAAATATATCTGCTACCATTGCAATGGCCAGGCACACAAATATCAGGATAGTAATTCCCACAAGTATCTTTTTAAATTCAGTTAACAGGGAGCGTCTTTGGCTTTTTCGACGGTCTTTTCGTTTTCTGGGTAGGATCTTTTTTTTAGCTGCCATTTAATTTGCTGAAGACTCCATAGCTTATCAGAATATCAAGGGCTCTTTTAACTTGTGCATCATGTTGAAGCTGATCTGTATCGAGAAGTCTCTGATGTTTTCTGGTTTGTTTTTTGGGTGTTACCGGTTTCTTGGTATTTTCAGGTTTTAAACTGTTTTTTAAATCTTTTTCCTTTATCATTCTGTCAAATGAGGATATTTTTTTCTCTTTTTTTTCAAGTATCTCATATTCAACCTCAATATCAGGAATAATCCCCTTGCCCTGTATGGATCTTCCCTTTGGGGTATAATATCTTGCTATGGTATATTTGATACCAAATTTTTCCTTTAAAGGATGTACGGTTTGTACAGATCCTTTTCCAAAGGAGGTTGTGCCTAAAATTAATGCTCTGGAATGATCCTGCAGAGCACCTGCCAGGATTTCAGAAGCGGAAGCGGATCCGCCATTGATCAAAACAACAATTGGATAGCTTCTGTCCTCATCACTTGCGTAAGCTTTAAAAACCTGGGTGTTTTCTTTTCTTCTTCCTTTAATGGAAACAATATCCCCTTTGGATAGAAAGAGATCAGATATTTTAACCGCCTGATCCAGAAGGCCTCCCGGATTATCTCTTAAATCCATGACAAGTCCTTTTAACCCTTTGTCCTGGGATTCCAATTTTTTAAGCTGGGTCTTTATATCATCAAGGGTACTCATCCTGAAATTGGTAATCCGGAGATATCCGTAACCGGGTTTCAAAATGACGCTTCTGGCACTTTTCATGGGAATCATATCCCGCTTAAGGGAAAATTTAATGGGTGCAGGCTCATTATCCCGGATAACAGTAATGAGCACCGTTTTATATCTGGGGCCGCGCATAAGGTTAACCGCTTCCCATAACGCCATATCCTTTGTTGTTTTTTCATCAATCCTGATAATTATATCTCCGGCCTGAATACCGGCATTATATGCAGGGGTTCCTTCAATGGGAGAAACCACCGTTAAAATTGAATCTTTCATTGTGATGACAATACCAATTCCGGAAAATTCCCCTTTTGTATCATCCTGCAGCTCATCAAAAGCTTCTGGAGGCATAAAGCTTGAATGGGGATCAAGGTTGCCCACCATGCCCTTAATCGCGTTGTGGATCAATTCCTGTGCATCAACGTCATCAACATAGTTTTTTTCCAGTTCTTCCAAAACATCTGTAAACAGCTTTAAGGATTTATAGGTGTTTTCGTTGGCCTGTAAGGGTTTTTTAAATCCGGTAATAGATATAAACACACAGACTGCAATCGTAACGCAAAAACCAAACTTGACTGCATTATATAGTCTGAATTTCATTTTCATGCTCCTTTTTTTAACCACTTCATAGGGTTCAACGCTTTGCCGTGATGCCTGATTTCAAAATGCAGGTAAGTTCCCTTGATTGATCCGGTATCTCCTGCCGTTGCAATAATCTCACCACTTTTAACGGTCTCCCCTTTTTGTTTGAAAACGTCTTCAACATGGGCATACAGGGTATAGTAGCTGCTGCCGTGATCTATGACCAACAAATTCCCATAACCTTTCAGCCATTGGGAGAACATCACCTTTCCCTTAAAAACAGATTTGACAGGTTCCCCCTTTTTTACCTTTATATCAATTCCTTTTCGAAAAGTGAAGGAATTGTAATCTCCGATTCTTAGACGACCGAATTTTGAAATAATTTTGCCGGGTGTTGGAAAAATTAACCGGCCTTGATAATTTGCGAAAGACTCATCGGAAGAAGGGGATACTGATCCCTTTTGAATGCTGCTGACTTTTTTGTCCAGTTTTTTCGCTGCCTGTTTCAGAGAGGCAACCATGGCAAGCGTAGACTTTTTCTTTTTAAGAATATCTTTTAAAAGGATTTCTTTTTTTTGGGCCTCTTTTTTATTGTATCTAATCTGATCATTTAGTTTTGCTTCTAGAGTTGTTTTTGCTTTGATTTCATTTTTCAATTTTAGTTCCAGACTCTGGAATTTTAACAGGTCTGAATTTTGATTTTCAAGGATAAGAAAGTCTGAATTGATAATCCGTTTCATTGAATTTTGTTGAAGAAAAAAGTCAAATACAGATGGTGGCTGCCCAGCGATGTCAAGCCGGCCAATCATATTCATCTTATAGAGTGCCAAAAGTCTATTGCCTGCATATTTTTGAGTGATTTGAATTTTTTTTTCTAATTTGTCCCTGTCCTGCCCCAGTTGTTTGATTTTTTTTTTCAGGAGTTTCATATGTTTTGAGAGTTTTACGGCTTTTAAACGGGCATTATTCAATCCATGGTCTATTTTATTTAATCTGTCCAGAATATCTGTTTCTTTTTTGGTAAAAGTTTCAATCTTTTTTTCCTGGGATTGAATTTTTGCGCGGATGTCAGAAGATTTGTCCCGGGCCTCAAGGCTGGTGCTTGATAATAATAAAAGAAGCCATCCCGTAAAAAAGGCTATTTGAATATTTGTTTTAAGGATAGATAGCATCCAACCCAACCTAAGAAAGTACTGCTGAAAATAATTAACATGACCGTTTTAGAGGACAAAAATTGAATATCGAAATACACATAGGCGGCAATGCTCTGGGTAATCCCGGATGAAATCATCATATAGGTGATTAACAGTGTACCAACTCCCAGAATTCCGCCAACAAATCCCTGAATAATGCCCTCTATATAAAAGGGTGCCTTGATAAAAGTTTCTGTTGCACCCACAAGCCGCATGATTTCGACCTCAAGCTTTCGGGAGTAAAATGCCAGACGCACGGTATTTGCCGTTATAAACAGCGCCATTAAAAAAAAGAAACCGCACATGGTGTACCCGGTTATTTTGAACAGGTTAAATATCTTCAAAAATTTACCCAGCCAGCCCTGGCCATATTCAATGGTATCAACAATATCAATTGCTTTTATATTTTGAACAAGGGATTGGATCCCTTGTAAATTTCTATAGGATCTTATTTTGATTTCAATGGCATCCGGTAATGGATTGTGTTCTAAATTTGTCAAAAAAGTGGTTTGGGAGGACATGGTTTCCTTCAGGGTATCAAGGGCCTTTGTCTTTGATATATAAACGATTTCATCGATATCCCCAAGGGAGTTGATTGTGGTTTTTAACTGGGGCAGCATATCCGGGTTAAACTCTTCTTTCAGATAAATCATAGCCCTTCCGCCTTGGTTCCATGACTCAATAACCCTGCTGGCATTCTCAAAAAAAAGTAAAAAAACACTGACCATCATAATGGAAAGCGAAATTGTTATAATCGTAATTAAATTTAAAAATTTGTTTGACCGTATATCTGCTAAGGCTCTCTTTATAAAATGGATCATTTAAATCTCTCTTTTTCCTTTAAGGCATGATATCGGTGCTTATAATTCTACCTGCATTGAGTTTAATATTTTTGCCTTGAATCGTATCTTTCATAAGATGCAAATCATGGCTTGCGATCAAAATGGTCGTTCCTTTTTTATGGTACTCAAGCAAAAAATCAAGGATGGCCCTGGCAGAGGCGGAATCAAGGCTGCCGGTGGGTTCATCGGCAAGAATAATAGAAGGTTCCCCCACCACAGCTCTTGCCACGGCAACCCGCTGCTGCTCCCCCCCTGAAAGTGTTAAGGGAAACGCCTTGGCCTTTTTTTCCATGCCGGTGCTTCTCAACACCTGCATCACCTTTTTTTTAATAAAAGAGGGCTTTTTCCCTGCGGCTTCCAGCACAAGAGCAATGTTTTGAAAAACGGTCAGGGAGGGGATCAGTTTAAAATCCTGGAAGACAATACCGAAACGCCGTCTTAAAACCGGGAGTTTTGAGGCAGAAATCCTGGAAAGGTTCATGCCGTCAATAAGGACCTGTCCTTCGAAAATATTTTCATCAAGATACAAAATTTTCAGGAGAGTTGATTTCCCGGCTCCGGAAGGCCCTGAAATAAAAATAAATTCACCCTGTTCAATATCAAGGGAAATATTTTTTAAGGCAAGCTTTCCCCCAAATCTTTTACTGACATTAAACAAACGAATCATTGTGTGTCTATTCTTTTTTTATTTATATTTTAACAATGTTAGGCTATCTGAGCACAGCCCATAATTGACTGGGACTGAATTTACTGTTATAAATTGCCTGTGTCAAGGAGTGCTGAAAAACAGTTTTCCTTACAATGAGCCTTCACTGTTACCGTAAAACGGCTTCTTCCACTCAGTGAAGGCTTCAATTTTTTCCAAAGGGGAAAAAACAATAGAAATAAGGTAATAAAGAAAAAATGATATTATTTGATTCCCATTCCCATATTGATGACGACTGCTATGATGACGACCTTCATGATATTATTGACCGGGCGGAAAATGAAAATGTCCGGGGCATAATGATTGTCGGTATTGATATCAAGCGGCCTTTAAAAGCAATTAAAATTGCCAATACCTATAAAAATATCATCACCTCTGTCGGGCTTCACCCCCATGATGCCCGCTTGTGCTCAAAAGAAAATATGGACATTTTGATCGGTCTTGCCAAGGAAAATGCATGCGTTAAAGCATGGGGAGAAATCGGTCTGGATTTTAACCGGATGTTTTCACCACTCAAAGAACAGGAAGACTGCTTTGTCAAACAGCTCAGGATTGCCCATCATCTTGATTTGCCGTTGATTTTTCATGAGCGGGATTCAAAAGGACGGTTTTATGACATTTTGAAATCAGAAGGCCCCAAAACCCGTAAGGGGGTCATACATTGCTTTTCCGGTACAAAAAAGGAACTTTTCAGATATCTTGATCTGGGATATTATATAGGTATTACCGGTATTTTGACTATAAAGAAAAGGGGGGAATATTTGAGGCGTATCGCCGTCCATATTCCTGAAAACCGGCTCCTCATTGAGACGGACGCGCCTTATCTTACGCCGGCACCTCAAAAAAATAAATTCCGCCGCAATGAACCCTCTTTTGTAAAGTCAGTCCTGATAAGGCTTGCCGAAGTTAGAAATACAGACCCTGAAGCGCTTTCACAAGCTGTATATAATAATACCAGGGCACTTTACAGGGTTGATTTTTAGCCCTATGTTCAAAAAAAAATTTATTCATTAATTTTTGTAGCTATTCAGCCATCATGTTTGAAACCGACCTATCCGATGGATATTTGTTTCGATGCCCAATACTTAACCTCCAGTAAATATCCATCAGACAGGGTTTTGAGATACGGGTTTTTACGGGCTAAGCAATCACTAATTTTTTTGCATCAGTTTGGCAACTGCCTTTTCAAGTCCATCCAGGGACAATTCATACATGGGGAAAACTTTTTCAATGGCCATTATGGTATGGGTATATCCCCACATACCCTCTGAAACCGGATTCAGCCATACAGAGTGTGGAAAGGTTTTGTTCAAAAAACGCAATTGCTCTATACTGGGCAGCCCGCTTCTTTCTGAGATATGGATGGAGCCGTCTTGAGCCATGAGTTCATAGGGAGCCATGCTGGCATCCCCGACAACAATCAGTCTGGTATCAGGGTCAAGGCGTGAAAACTCCATAATATTCTTGGGTTTCTTATACCTTGAAGGATCTTCCCATATATGGTCATAAATCGTATTATGGAAAAAATAGGTTTTAACTTCCTTAAACTGGGCTCTGGCATAGTCAAAAAGTGTTTGAACGACCTGGATATAAGGGTCCATTGACCAACCGCCGTTATCAATGGCCAGGATAACACTGAGCCTGTCCTTTAATGCTCTGTCAAAAACAAGCTCAATTTCTCCGCCATTTCTCAGGGTCTCCTTGATGGTGTCATCAATATTGATCATATCCCTGGGTCCTGCAGGAATCATGTTTCTTAACCGTTTTAGCGCCTCACTCATTTTAGCCTGTGTTAGAGGGCCTGCGGTTGAGTAATCCTTATACCGTCTCTCATTGGCAACTTTCACAGCAGATTTGTTTCTGGATTGACCGCCTACTCTCATGCCTCCCGGATGATAGCCTGAATGTCCCACCGGGGAATATCCGCCGGTACCGATCCATTTTCGGCCGCCGTGATGTTCTCCTTCCTGATCTTTGAGCCGTTCTTTAAAGTATTCGATCAACTCTTCCGGCGACATTTTATTGAGTTCTTTTTCATCAATACCCATTGCATCTGCCAGTGCCTTAGGGTTTTTAAGCCATTCATCCAGCAGGCCCCGTGCAATTTCATCAATTTCAAAACCGTCATTTTCAGGCAGAGGAACCCCTTCAAAATGGTGGGCAAACACCTGGTCGTAAAGATCAAAGTACCTTTCACTTTTCACAAGGATGGATCTGGCACAGGTATAAAAATCGTCCAGATTGTTAATAATTCCCTGGTGTAATGCCTTTTGCAAGGTAAGAAAAGAGGTGGGAGAAACAGGTATTCCAATCTCTTTTAAGGTATAGAAAAATTTTAAAAACATAGATTGCCTTTAATTAAAACATTCGTCGTCTAGATGCCAGATTTGTTGCTCTTTCATAGTCAGGACTTTTTTTAAATAAAACACCTAAAAATGGAAGCTTGCCTTTAATAAGATCCTTTGCTCTGAAATCTGGATCGGCATTTAACGCCCTGATCCAGTTTATCAATTCCCTTGTGGCTGGTTTTTTTTCTATGGAATCGATTTCCCTCATGCGGTAAAAGGCATCAATGGCATTTTTTGCAAGTGTTGAATCGATGCCCTCGAAATGAACCCCTATGATTTTTCTCATCATTTTAGGATCGGGAAATGCAATGTGATGGAAATTACACCTGCCTAGAAACGGATCGGATAGATCCTTTTTTGCGTTGGATGTTATAATGATAACCGGACGGTGTATGGCTTTAACGGTTTTATCTGTTTCAATTATATCAAACTGCATCTGGTCCAGTACATCCAGCATATCGTCCTGGAAATCTGTGTCAGCTTTATCTATTTCATCTATTAGCAATACTGTTCTCTGGTCAGCACAAAAGGCCTGGCCGATTTTACCCATTTTGATGTATTCATCAATGTTGCTGACATCCCTTTTAGAATCCCCGAAACGGGAGTCATTCAAACGGGTAAGGGTGTCATATTGGTATAGCGCTTCAACAAGTTTCATGCTTGATTTTACATTCAGAACAATTAAGGGCATATTTAAATTTTCTGTAATGGCATGTGCCAGCATGGTTTTCCCGGTTCCCGGTTCCCCTTTAAGGAGCAAGGGCATTTCGAGTTTCATGGATATGTTGACAATTGAGGCCAGTTCTTGATCAAGGACATATTTTTTTGCACCCTGAAATTCTGTTTTTGGTTCCTGATACATTTAGCATCTCCATATATAGTTGTTTTTTAGTTTTTAAAATATTTTTAAGTGGTAATAATAATCATAAAATAGCAGCTCACAAGTTTTTTTATGAAACTGAGGCTAAAAAAAATATAACAAAATTGTAATTTTAAAATTTAATATTGGGATTCTAAAGGATTGACACCATACAGACTTAGTGTTAATACATTTTATTTGATTTAATGACAGCATGAAGCGAAGAGGAGTTTGCTATGATGGGACTAGGAATGCCGGAACTGATAATTATTCTTGTAATTATTCTGATTATATTCGGCGCGGGAAAACTTCCTGAAATCGGTGCCGGTTTGGGGAAAGGTATTAAAAATTTCAAAAAAGCCACCAAAGATCCTAAAATTGAAGCTAATGATGATGAGCCGGAAAAAATTGAAAAAGACTGAAAAAAAATAATGATTGTACCTACCTTTGCAGCCACCCTTGTATAAAAGTGTGGCTGCGGCACTCCTTTCGCAGTAGTTCTTTTCTTGATAATCACTGATCCCCTGACACCCGAATCAAATATTTTGCACAATAAATTACAAAAATGAAATTTATTTTTTACAATTTGTAACATTTTTGCAATAAATACTTTGCAAACCATGATTTTTTCCTCCATATTCATGCAGTGAATGACGAAGGCCAGGACAGGCCTGGCCTGGCACGTCCATTGCTTATATCCCTAAACTAAAAAAAATATATGAAAGCCATGGATAAAAAACACACAGACATATTCATTCACAATCGGGAATCATTGATAGAAAAATTCCTCAGCGGAAATGAACCCGAATTTCTGACAAAACATGCATCTATTCTGGATGAATATTTTTTAACCGTGTTTGAGAAGAGTTTAACTGCGCGAGACATGACCATGACAGGAAACCCCTTCGCGATCATCGCCTTGGGAGGATATGGCAGAAAAGAACAATGTATTCATTCTGATATTGATCTGCTGATCCTGTTTGAAAAAACGATTCCACCTGGAGTGGAACCATTTTTACAAGAGCTGTTATACCCTCTGTGGGATGCCAAATTTGAAGTCGGATATGCCGTCAGAAATGTTGATGAATGTCTTACGATGGCTTTTGAACGGTTTGATATTTTAACAACGATACTGGATGCTCGGTTTATTTGCGGTGCATCATTGATCTACACCTCGTTTATGGAAAAATTCAGGTCGGATCTTGCCGATAAACACATGAAACATACTTTGAACTATCTTTATGAAAATGGTGAAAAAAGACATTTTGATTTTGGTGATTCAACCTATTTGATTGCTCCTGATATCAAGTCTGGATTTGGCGGACTAAGGGATTACCACACCCTTTTGTGGTATGCCAAAATAAAATCAGGTATCAAGACAAGAAGAGATCTGGAGTATTATGGTTTTCTATCCCATTTTGAATATTTAACCCTGACAGAGTCCTTAAATGATATCTGGAAAATCAGAAATTTTCTGCATTCCATCACAAAACGCAAATGTGACACCCTCTATTTTGAATACCAGACAGAATTGGCCGGACTTTTAGGGTATCGTTCCAAAAATAATCAGCCCCGGGTTGAACATTTTTTAGGTGATTTACATAAACGTCTGGATTTTTTAAAACAGATAAACCAGATTACCTATGAAGATATTTTTGGAACCACCAGAATTGGAAAAGGAACCAAGGGTTTTCGCCCCACAAAAATAGACGGACTGGTCATTAAAAAAGGGAGGCTTAATTTTGCCAATACAGTGGCAGTACTGCAAAAGCCCGATCTTTTATTAAAGATTTTTCTGGAAAGCGGGATTAGAAAAATTCCGTTATCTGTAGAGGCCAGAAGGATAGTCAGTGAATTTTTACATCTTATTGACAGCAAAATAAAAAAAGATCCGGATTGCATCAAAATATTTAAGAAAGTCATGTCCCAGTCATACTGGGAATTCAATGTTTTGAACGTGATGCTGGCAACAGGTATCCTGGAAAAACTGATTCCGGAATTTTCAGCGCTTGTGAACAAGATTCAATATAACCATTACCATCTTTTTCCAGTGGATAAACACAGCATTCGATGTGTCCAGATCATTAACGGCTTTAAGGACTTTAAGGGATCGGCTACAAAATCACTGTATTATTCGGTTTTCAAAGAAATTAGAAATAAAAATTTATTGTTGTTTACAGCCTTGCTCCACGATATCGGTAAATCAGATCCTGCAAAAGAACATTCAAAGACCGGTGCCAGAATAGCAAAACCCATTTTTGAAAGGTTCAGGTTTAATTCAATAGAGGTAAAAGATGCCGTCTTTTTAATTGAAAACCACCTTCTCCTAATAAAAACTGCCACTCGTAGAGATATATCAGATGAGGAAACCGCCGTATATATGGCCCATAAAATAGGTAAGATAAGGCTGCTGAGAATGCTCTACCTCCTCACAGTTGCAGATTCCAAGGCAACAGGACCCAAGGCTTGGAATGAATGGACTGAAAATCTCTTAAAGGATCTTTTTTTAAAAACCATGGGTATTTTTAAAAAAGGAGAACTGGCATCAAAAAAATCCCAGCGTCTCATGGACAGGAGGAAAAAAAATGTTATAAGGCTATTAAAAGAAAACTGGCATGAAGACGAAATAAATTTACAGCTTGAATCCATGCCAAAAAGATATCTGGTCAATGTCCCGGCGCAACATATCGCCTCCCATATAAAATTGTACAAGGATCTTAAGGACAACGATTTTATATGGCAGATTACAAAAGAAAACAATTCAGATATTAGAACCGTATCCATTTGCGGTAAGGACAAACCTGGATTTTATTCAAAAATTGCCGGCGTTTTCTTTTTAAATCATCTGGATATTGTTGCTTCCCAGGCCTATTCCTTCGGGGAAGAGCATGTGATGGATATTTTCAAAGTCAAACCGCCTAAAGACAGAATCTTTGAAACCGAAAAATGGGAAAAAGCACAAAAAGATCTGGTGCACGCAATTAATGATGATCATTTTTTGGATAAAGCTTTGGATAAAATACCCAGGACAATCCAGATATCATCCGGGAAAAAGCCAAGACCCAACACCATCCGGATAGATAATGAAACATCAAGTTTTTTTACCATTATTGAAGTGTTTACCTATGACTTTTCCGGGCTTTTATTTGCCATTACAAATGCATTATATAGAAACCGCTTAAACGTTGATGTGGCAATGGTTGCCACAAAAGTGGACCAGGTAGTGGATGTATTTTATGTCAAAAGTCTTGAAAACGGAGCAAAGGTTGAAAATAAACAGGGCCTGGCCCTTATAAAGAAAACAGTTTTGAAAAGTCTTCCACAGATTAAAGAAAAGGAAATGAACAATGAAAAAAGTTGAAGCAATCATAAAACCATTCAAACTGGATGATGTAAAAGAAGCCTTAAGTGAGATTGGAATTTATGGAATGACCGTTACTGAAGTGAATGGTTATGGCAGGCAGAAGGGGCACAAGGAAATTTACAGAGGCGCAGAATATGTGGTGGATTTTGTGCCCAAAATAAAAGTTGAGATTGTAGTGAGTGATGAAAGGGCGGATGAATCCATTGAAACCATTAGGAATGCAGCCAACAGCGGGAAGATTGGAGATGGGAAAATTTTCATATCAAATGTTGAGCAGGTGGTCCGGGTAAGGACCGGTGAAACAGGGATAGAAGCACTTTAACATATATAAACAGCAAATTAGAAAGGAAGTAAAATGACACCCAAAGATGTAATTGCAATGGTAAAAGAAAATAATGTAAGGGTCGTTGATATCAGGTACATGGATTTTATCGGTACATGGCAGCACTTTTCAGTCCCCATCTGCGAATTTGGAGAAGCTGCCTTTGAAGACGGGTTTGGATTTGACGGATCAAGTATGCGTGCCTGGCAGAATATTGATAACTCTGATATGATTGTAATCCCTGAAGCCGGAACAGCAAAAATTGATCCTTTTTTCAAAGTACCCACTCTTGCTATTATCGGAAATATTCATGATCCTATTACCCAGGAAGCATACAGCAGGGATCCAAGAGGAATTGCTAAGAAAGTTGAACAGTATATTAAAAGCACGGGCCTGGGAGATACCATTTATGTTGGACCGGAACCAGAATTTTTTATTTTTAGCAATATCAGATATGCATCTGAACCCAATGCCTCTTTTTTTGAGATAGATTCTCCTGAAGCCCATTGGAATACCGGTATTGATGAAATGCCCAACCTTGGATATAAGATCCGATCCAAACATGGATATTTCCCCTTACCTCCAGCTGATAAATATCAGGATATGAGAACCGAGATGATGCTGACCCTGGAAGACTTGGGGATTGCCATGGAATGTCAGCACCATGAAGTGGCCACAGCAGGCCAGTCTGAAATTGATCTCCGGTTTGATTCCCTGCTGAACATGGGAGACAGTCTTGCATGGTTTAAATATGTACTTAAAAATATTGCAGCTAAATATGATCATACCGTCACATTCATGCCAAAACCGTTATATGGGGACAATGGAACCGGCATGCATACCCACATGAGTTTTTGGAAAGAAGGTGTTCCTTTATTTGCAGGTAATAAATATGCCGGGCTTTCACAGGATGCCTTATACGCCATTGGAGGCATCATGAAGCATTGTAAAGCCCTTTGTGCCATAACCAACCCCACAACCAATTCTTACAAGAGACTTGTGCCGGGGTTTGAAGCACCCATTAACCTGGCGTATTCCAGCAGGAACAGGAGCGCGGCCATTCGCCTGCCTATGTATTCAGGATCACCCAAGGCCAAACGTATTGAATTTCGAACGCCTGATCCCTCTTGCAACGGATACATGGCTTTTTCAGCCATTACAATGGCAATGATTGATGGCATTCAGAATAAAATGGATCCCGGGGATCCCATGGATAAAAATATTTATGATCTTCCACCGGAGGAACTGGCTGAAATGGAATCCGCACCCGGTTCCCTTGAAGAGGCTTTAAGCGCTCTGAAAGAAGATCATGACTTTCTGCTCAAAGGGGATGTGTTTACCAAAGACGTTATTGAATACTGGATTGATTATAAAATGGAAAATGAAGTTAAACCGGTTATCAGCCGTCCTCACCCCCATGAATTTTATCTTTACTATGATATTTAGTATCTGAAAAAATTATATAGAACAGCAAACATCCGGTCATCAAAGGTATAGGTGATCGGATGTTTTTATTAAGCCCGCCTGACAATAAATTTTCTTTTATTTTTTTAATGCAATCTGAAAAAAAATAAGCTATAAGAATTAAAAAATTGTAACCCTATGGGAAAGCTTGTAATTTTGCTATACTTTGTCTAAGGCAGAAAATAAAAAAAGGGGGCAGTCAAAAAAATCATGAGAAATAAGTTGCCATCAATTTACACAAAGTTAAAGATTTTTTTGATTTTCACCATTTTTTTAACCCTGTCTACACCTGTGTCAGGTCAGGAAGTCATTAAAGGCAACGAGTTTGACAAATTGATTCAGCGGCTTCTTTCCGATGGATTTGCAAAAGAAACAATAGAACCCTTATTCTCCAATAAAAAAGTCTTTTTTAATCCCAAAGGGGTTTCCAGTTTTTTTATCCACAGGGAGTCAAGTCTTAACTATAATCAGTTCACATCGAAAAAATCAATTGCCGCTGCTCTTAAATATATAGATATGCACAAGGATGATCTTAACAAGGCGCAAAAATTATACGGTGTTGATAAAACCATTATTACGGCAATTTTACTTGTTGAAACGCGGCTTGGGACATATCTTGGAAAAGAAACCGTTATTAACACCCTTTCCACCATGGCTGCCTTAACTGATACAGCGTTGAGAGAGCGGATTTGGAACTCCATTCCCGACAAGAAAAAACCAAAGAAAAATACCTTTATTAAAAAGGTGGCCTGGCGATCTAAATGGGGATATGCAGAACTCAAGGCTCTTATCAAATATACAAAACAGGAAGGACTTGCCCCTGAAACCCTTAAAGGATCCTATGCCGGAGCCATGGGGATTTCTCAATTCATGCCCTCAAATGCGCTTAAACTTGCCAAAGACGGGAACAACGACGGCAAGATTGATCTTTTTACACATGCTGACGCTATTTCCAGTGTTGCAAACTATCTGAAACACCATGGATGGAAACCCGGGATAGCCAGGCAAAGACAGCATGAGGTCCTGTTCCGGTACAACCACAGCAATTATTATGTGGACACATTGCTAAAGATTTCAGACAAGTTAAAGGGTTAAGGCATTTTCCATGGACCAGACCCTTATATATGTCATGCTCATTACAGCCATATCCTTTGGCCTGACCATGCTGGCCTTAATCGATATAATCCTGAAAGATTTCGGATCAACCAAGGCGAAAATTATCTGGCATTTTATAGCCATTGTACCGGTCATCGGATGGATCATATATCTCATATTCGGTTATAAAAAGGGGACAAGAAACAAGTCTGTATAGACGGCAATTTTGTTTGACAATTCGCCCACTTTAATATAAGTATAGTTACCTATTTAAGGTCCCATCGTCTAGCGGTTAGGACGCTGGCCTCTCACGCCGGAAACCGGGGTTC
>CAYVZG010000006.1:0-94503 GCA_964455805.1 uncultured Desulfobacula sp. | reverse complement strand
TGCAGTCCTCCCGTTATATCTGATTAGATTTTTGTCAAGTTCAGCCGGATTCGAATCTCAAATCATAAATACTGTTCAGACAAGTGGTTTCCAATACAATAATCTTTCCTCCTATGATGATTTATTGAAATTCATTTACAGGCATAAAAATTCTTGGTATGGAATTCCTGATGTGTTTTTGAATGGATGACCGATAATACCACATTTTATAGATATTCGGCTAATATTAAACATAAAATTGACCTGCGTACAACCGGTTAATTGCTTATAATTAATTAATACTAAAATAAAAAAGAGTTAAACATGAGTGAATTAAACGATAAACAATCAATTAATTTTTTGCGTGGTGTTCCAGCAGAAGAGGCGTTATCAAAACTTATTCCCATGGCGTCTAAAGGATATGAATCGGCAATAAACAATTATGGAACCGATGTTCTTCAATATGGACACTTTAATGGTTTCAAGCCATTAAGGGATCATTTAGGCACTCTGCATCATGTTGACCCGGAGCGGATTGTCGTTGGTAATGGCGGAATGGAAATGATTTCTCTGCTATTCAAATCGTTGCCAAGGGAAAGTAATATCATAGTTGAGGAAATGACTTATGATAGAGTGATTCATGATGCCCAGAGGTATGGACATAACTTATTCGGTGTTGAATTAACTCCGACTGGATTAAATATTGATAAATTTAATGAAGTGATCAGTAAAAAATCATTTTCTGCCTTTTATGGTATTCCATTCCACCAGAATCCAACCGGCATTGATTATACAACAGATAATCGCAAAGCTGTCGAAAATATATGCAAAGCAAATGATATCCTTTGCATATGGGATATCTGTTATGAGCCGCTTCGTTATGACGGCAGCCTGAATGAACCCATAGCCGTTTCAGACTGGGGGCCTGTTTTAGTCAGTTCATTTACAAAAATAATATCGCCTGGCACCAAGTGCGGTTATATGGTTCTTCCTCAAAAAAATATAGAGCAGATGACTAAAATAGTTGCAAATACCCGGCTAAATCCTAATCTGCCGACACAGGGCTTTATTCTTAATTTCATCCGATCGGGTGAATATGATAACTATTTAAATTATCTGTGCAACTTGTACAAACCGAGGATGGATGCGCTTAATACTGCGCTTAATACCAATTTTTCAGGGGCCTTTCCCGCGGATGTCAAAGGCGGTTTTTTCTCCTGCATTACATTCGACGCAATCCCATCTGAAAAAGAAGCGATATTTCAGTCATCAGCTGCCAAAGCTGGCGTAGGTGTCGCCCCGGCATGGGATGCCGTTGCCCCCAACCTTAGGGATGAAAAACAAAAAAGAGGACTAATCGTCCGTTTAACTTTCCCGGCATATGATGCCAGAGACATAGAATGGGGTATTGCAAAATTAAAACAGACAGAAGAATTGTTGCGATAGTTTTAAAAGTCCTTATTATCACCCTTTGACCCTGCAGTAGACTTGGCCGTTGGATTGTCTCCAATAAGGATCAATTATTATTTAATCATTTTGCAACCTTTTTTATCCTTATCATTTGAGCTAACCATCAAAATAATTTACAATGTAATATCGTTAAAAAAGATAGGTACTAACTTTTTTAATGATATTACACGGCCGGTTTTATTTTTGTAGCAAAAAGGAGGCTGGAAAATGGGCAGTCAATCCAACCCTCATCATTTTGTTTTTGGAAAGCTCAAGGATTTTTTGACGGGTGATATTTTACCAGACACACTTGATGAAAGGTATCGTCAAAAAATTGCAAAAACCCTTGTCATTAACTGCTGTTTTGAAAAAAAAACTATTAAAAACAATATGAGTCTTGAGATTGGTGCCGGGGTAAAAAAGGCGATTATAAAAATTGATTTTCTGATTGATTTTCAAGGAAAGACAGTTGGATTGATAAAATTTGCTCCTGGATCTCTTGTCACCAGGAGACTTTCAACTTTGGCACTGTCAAGGATAATCAGACCTTACCAGATTCCGCTGATAGTTGTTACCAATGGGGAGGATGCAGAAATCGTTGACGGCGATTCCGGTAAGGTGATTTCAACCGGGTATGAGAATTTGCCTGATCAGACATTTATTGAGAAAAATATGAAGTCTTTTTCATTTAACCCCATAAATGAGATTATGTTTGATAAGGCTTCAAGAATTGCATATGCGTGTGAAGTTGATGGTGCCTGCTCCTGCGATTCAGATATCTGCGTTATCCAATAAAAATCAAATTCTGAAAAAAAGTATTAAGCGGGTTATCATCTTATTTTGTTAATGTTTTTTTCAGATAATAGCCTGTATATGATTTTTTATTTTGAGTGATATCTTCGGGTGTTCCCACGCCAACTATTTTCCCCCCTTTATCACCCCCTTCAGGCCCGAGATCGATAATATGATCTGCACATTTGATGACATCAAGATTGTGCTCAATTACAATCACGGTATTATCTGAATCCACAAGCTTATTTAAAACAAATAATAATTTGTTAATATCATCGGAGTGGAGCCCCGTGGTTGGTTCATCCAGTATATAGATTGTTTTCCCAGTCCCTTTTTTGGAAAGCTCCTTAGCGAGCTTCATTCTTTGGGCTTCCCCTCCTGACAGGGTAGTTGCCGCTTGCCCAAGTTTAATATATCCGAGTCCCACTTCAATGAGGGTTGCAAGTTTGGTTCTAATGGATGAAATGTTTTCAAAAAATCGGATGGATTGATTAACGGTCATATCCAGAACTTGTGCGATATTTTTATTTTTATATTTTATATCCAGTGTTTCTCTATTGTATCTTTGACCATTGCAAATATCACAATCCACGTAAACATCAGGTAAAAAATGCATTTCAATTTTAATTATTCCATCTCCTGTGCAGGCCTCACACCTGCCGCCTTTAACATTAAAACTGAATCGTCCGGGTTTATATCCACGGGCCTTTGATTCCCGTGTATTGGAAAATAATTCTCTGATTTGGTTAAATACCTGAGTATAGGTACCAGGGTTGCTTCTGGGTGTTTTCCCAATGGGAGATTGATCAATATGGATCACTTTATCAAGATGTTCAAGTCCTTTGATTTCTTTAAATTTCCCAGCAGTTTTTCTTGATCGGTTGATTCGATTGGCCAGGACCGGGTATAGAGTGGATAAAACAAGGGTTGATTTTCCTGATCCTGAGACACCGGTTACACAGGTAAAACACCCTAGAGGAAAAGAAACGTCAATGTTCTTAAGATTATTTGAACTTGCCTGGTAAACTATTAAAGATTTTCCATTGCCGGATCTTCTTTTTTCAGGGATATGGATATTTTTTCTGCCTGACAAGTATTGACCGGTCAAGGAGGTTTTGTTTTTGACAAGTTCTTCCGGAGGACCTGAAAAAATGACCTCTCCCCCATTTATTCCCGCTGCAGGGCCTATATCAATGACATGATCAGAGGACAGAATCGTCTCTTCATCATGCTCCACAACCAATACCGTGTTACCCAGATCTCGAAGATTCATTAGGGTAGTCAATAATCTTGCATTATCCTTTTGGTGAAGCCCAATACTGGGTTCGTCCAGGACGTAGAGAACACCTGTGAGTTTGGAACCGATTTGGGTGGCAAGACGGATTCTCTGACTTTCGCCACCTGACAGGGTTGCAGCAGATCTGCCTAGGGTTAGATATTCTAAACCAACATTTTGTAAAAAACTTAATCTTTCCACCAGTTCTTTTATAATTTTTTCTGCAATAATTTTGTTTTTCCCTAAAAGATTTAAGGATGAGATGTATGTAATTGAATTTTGTACGGAAAGAGACGTGATCTCCCAGATGGTTTTATCCCCAACCCGGACAGATCCGGATGCCCTGTTGAGCCTTGATCCATTACAAAACGGGCAGGGTTTAAAATTCATGAATCTTTTAATTTCTTCTCTGATGGAGCCGGAGTCGGTTTCCTGATACCGCTTTTTCAGGTTTGGAATCACCCCTTCAAAGGTTTTTTTATACCTGATTTTTTTTTCCATCCTTTCAATATAAAAAGAGATCTCTTCTTTTTTTGAGCCATATAGCAAAACCTTTTGGAATTCATCAGAAAGATCTTTAAAAGGTGTATAAATATCTTCTTTATAATGGGTAACCAAGGCATCCAAAAATTCCATAAACTGGACGGAGTCTCTGTTTTCCCATGGCAAAATGGCTCCTTGACGCAAAGAAAGTATTGGGTCAGGAACAATAAGATCAGGGTCGAATTGGGTGACTGATCCCAGACCGCCACACTTTTTGCATGCCCCTTGGGGTGAGTTAAAAGAAAATGAAGCCGGTGTAAATTCTGGATAGCTGACCTTGCACCGGTGACATGATGCTTTCTCACTAAAAAGGGTTTCCGTATTAAGGGTGATGTCCAGCAGGGTTACAAGTCCCTCTGATAATGAGAGAGCAAGTTCCAAAGAGTCGGTGAGGCGTTTTTCAATTCCCTTTTTAATAACCAGTCGATCTACAATGGCATCTATTGTGTGTTTTTTGTTTTTTTCCAATGGTGCAACATCATCCATTAAATAGATCTCATTGTCTACCCTAACCCTGGCATAGCCTTCTTTTTTTAACTTTGCTAATAATTTTTCGTGGGAGCCTTTTTGCCCGGTGATTAAAGGAGCCAAAATCATAATTTTTGATTTGTCATCAAGATCCATGACCCTGTCAGTGATTTGATCAATTGACATAAAAGAAATAGGCAGACCGCATTTATGACAATAAGGGATGCCGACTCTCGCAAATAACAATCTAAGATAATCATAAATTTCAGTGACAGTACCAACGGTAGATCTGGGGTTGTGACTGGCCGTTTTCTGCTCGATGGATATGGCAGGACTCAGACCGATGATGGCATCTACATCGGGTTTGTCCATCTGACCCAAAAATTGTCTTGCATAGGTTGAAAGGGATTCAACATATCTGCGTTGACCTTCAGCATATAATGTGTCAAAGGCCAGGGTTGATTTGCCTGAACCTGAAAGTCCGGTAATAATCGTCAAGCTGTTTCTGGGTATTTCAACAGAAATATTTTTCAGGTTATGTTCCCGGGCACCTTCAATGATAATTTTATTTTTATCCATTGAGTTATCTTGTTTTACCGGAGCATTAGGTTTCTGGCCTGGAGGGCTGCCATTTTAATGGCTTCAGTTAAGCTTGAATGGTCTGCAATTCCTTTCCAGGCGATATCATAAGCTGTCCCGTGATCCACTGAGGTTCGAATAATAGGAAGGCCTAAGGTTGTGTTTACACCATCCTTAAAATGGGTGAGTTTGAATGGAATCAGCCCCTGGTCATGATACATGCATACCACAGCATCATATCTTCCCATAACTGCCTGGTAAAAAACGGTATCTGGCGGCAGAGGCCCTTTAACGTTTATCCCCCTTTTTTTTGCATGCATGACGGCAGGTGCAATAATATTTTCTTCCTCCGTTCCAAACATGGATTCTTCACCGGCATGCGGGTTTAAGCCTGCAACAGCAATTCTGGGTGTTCTGATATTAAATCGATTTATCAACGAGGTATTGGTCAATTTAATCTTTTTGATAATATTTTCCTGGGTCAAGTCGGCTACTACCTGGGAAAGGGGTATATGAATCGTAACCAGAATAACCTTAAGTTTCTTGCCCGTTAACATCATGGCATATTCTTTTGCTTTTGTTCTATGGGCCAAAAGTTCAGTGTGTCCATGAAACTGAGAGCCTGCAAGTTTTAAGGCGGTTTTAGTAATGGGACAGGTCACAATGCCTGAAATGCGCTGGGTCAATGCAAGATCAATACCTTTAATTATATAGTCCTGCATGGCAGCCCCGGTTTCAACGGTTGGGGCAAGCAGTTGGGAACAGTCTGTATGAATGGTTGATATATCCATGATATCCAAGGTATTGAAATCATACTTGCCCTGGTCCGGATCATTTATAATATGGATGTGATTGGTAAATTTTAAGAGCTTTAACGCCTGTTTTATGATATGGGAATCCCCGATAATCAGTGGTTTGCACAAGGTATAAATCTTAGGGTTGCTTAAAGCTTTTACAAGTATTTCCGGGCCGATTCCCACAGGGTCTCCCATGGTAATGCCTATATATGGTCGTTTAGAGGACAATTTATTCAGACTCTCTATAAAATTAAGGTTAAACGTATAAAGTATTATGCAATATACTATTTGATATAGAAAGTGTAAATAGCATACCATTGAAAATGCCCATTTTACGGTGAAATTGATAAGGCGACAATTTTTTGAATGAATATGTTGAAAGCAAATTTTAATTTGAGATTTATAATACTCCAACATCATGATTCCTTTTTGGGATTTGGCTTCAAATAAATTAAAATTTACAAAAAAAATTGTGAAACTATAGTAAATTGCAGATAGTAGAAAAAAGCTGTAATTTTCATTAAAATCGAAGCAATTCAAAGCAAATTGACTTAAACAAGAGAAAATATTTTTATTTAGAAATTTTCAATTTGCGTACAAATGCTAAAATATCTTGAAAAAATAGATAGTTGTCGAAGTGGTTGTAATGTTTGGAAAAAACTTTGTTTCACAAAAAAAATGCAATTATATCAATCAATTAAAAAATTATGCCAAACAAAAAAGAAATAATTTAGTAACCCTTCTTATTAGATTTGACCAATATAAAATTATTCAATAAAAAAAATATACCTTTTATTACTAATCAGTTTTTTAAACTATGTAATAGTTAAATTTGCAGTATAAATCAGTGTTTCTATTCGTAACTTGGCGCAAAAAGGATTTTTTTTGGAAAATATGGAATCGTTCTGGGAACAAGTAAAATGTCAAATTAAAAAGAGTTTGCCAGAGCATAGTTATAGAATGTGGATAGACCCGGTTGAACTTCTTGGCTATGATAATGATCATATTAAGTTATCCAGTCTAAATTCATATTTTATAAAACGGTTAAAAGATAATTATCTTCCCATGTTTGAAGATGCATTTTTTAAATTAGGGATGAATGATATCAATATCGAATTTGAAGTCGCATCTCCAAAAAAGTCCCGATCAAAAAAAGTAACCCAAAAAGACGGCACCTTTCCAGCGGTGGCAGTTCCTTTGAAAAAATCAAAGCAATTGACTCTCCCCGGACTCAACATGAGGTTTAATAACGGGCGGTTGTTTAAAAAGGGATTCACCTTTGATGATTTTGTTGTGGGAGATAATTCTAACTTTGCGTATTCAGCGTCCTTATCCCTTGCACAGGGAAAAATAAAGGGTTCCAATATACTTTATATTTTAGCCAAAACAGGGCTTGGTAAAAGCCATTTGTCACAGGCGGCCGGATATCATATTATAACAAATTCTCTTTCTAAGAGTGTTTATTATACAACGGCTGAAGAGTTCACCAATGAAATGATATTTTCGTTAAAGAATCGGACCATAGAAAAGTTTAAAGAAAAATACAGAAAGAAATGTGATGTTCTGATCCTTGAAAACGTTCATTTTTTGTCTGGCAAAGAAGCGACACAAAATGAATTGGCCATTACCTTGGATTATTTTCTGGATGCTGATAAAAAAGTTATCTTTTCAGGGTGCGAGCTTCCAGATGATATCCCCAAGCTCAACAACCAGCTAAAATCACGTTTAAGCCTTGGGCTTGTTACGGAAATTGGTGTGCCGGATTATAGTACCAGAGTCAGGATATTAAAACAAAAGTGCAAAGTTTTTGGATATGATATTCCCAACCTGGTAACCGAATATATTGCCCAGGAACTGTGCGATGATGTACGACAGCTTGAAAGCGGGCTTTTTGGTGTGGCGGCAAAAGGGCATTTAATGGGATATAATATTGATATTGAGTTGGCAAAAAGTGTCCTGGGGAACATCACAAAAGCAAAGAAACGGATTACGATTGAATCAATTAAAAAACTGGTGTGTAAAGAATTTTCAATTACCCAATCAGACATCGTGTCCGCCTCTAGAAAAAAAAGGATTGTAAAGCCAAGGCAAATGGCTATTTTCCTTTCCAGAAAATATACGGATCAGCCCATAAAAAAAATTGGCAATAGTTATAATAAATATCATGCAACTGCCATCTATGCCATCAACGCTGTAGAAAGAGAATTAAAGCAGAAAAGCGTTGTTTTTGAGCAAATTAATTATCTTTCAAAAAAAATCGAATCTGGAAATTTGTAAATGGAAATATCAGAATCTATTTACAGACATCTTCAAAAAATATCAGGAAAACAATACGTCACAAGAGCAAGAGAAGAATTGTTGTGTTACTCTTATGATGCCACTGGCAATTCTTTTCTTCCAGATGTTATTATATTTCCCGGTTCAGAGAATGAAGTTGTTCAAATTTTAAAACTGGCATCCCAGGAGAAATTAATCGTGGTTCCCCGTGGTGCCGGTTCTGGAATGACGGGAGGAGCGATCCCGGTCAAAGGGGGCCTTGTAATTGTCACAAGCCGGATGAACCAAATTTATGATATTGACGAAAATAATTTTTTAGTAAAAGTCCAACCCGGTGTAATCGTATCAGATATTCACAAAACAGTGGAGGAAAAAGGATTGTTTTATCCGCCTGATCCTGCCAGTTCTTCCGTTTGCACCATTGGGGGGAATATTGGTGAGTGCGCAGGCGGTCCACGAGCTGTAAAATATGGGGTGACACGTGATTATGTGCTTGGGTTAAGGGCGGTGCTTCCTTCCGGAGACCTTATTCAAACAGGCGTTTCCACAGCAAAAGGGGTAGCCGGTTATGATTTGACACGGCTGATCGTAGGGTCAGAAGGCACTTTGGCAGTGGTCACTGAAATTACTTTAAAGCTTGTGCCCAAACCTGAAACAATTAAAACAATGGCTGTTTTTTTTGACAGCATGCAAAAGGCTGCAAAAGCGGTATCCGGTATCATGAAGGAGGCTACAATTCCAAGAAGTGTTGAATACTTGGATAAAGCCTGTCTTGATCTTGTAAAAGATGCGCTTAGTTTTGATTTGCCCGAAGATATAAAAGCCATGTTGATTCTGGAACTTGACGGAGATGTCAGCAGTGTTGAAAAAGACGCTGAAAAAATAAAACAATTATGTTACTCCCATGAAGCACTTGATGTGCTAGTTGCAAAGGATCAAACTCATGCGCAAAAATTATGGGATGCCAGAAAAGCATTGTCCCCTGTGTTGTATAAAATTGCAACCAACAAAATCAACGAAGACATTGTCGTTCCCATTGATAAAATTCCAGATATGGTTCAAATCACTCAGAAAATACAAAAGTCATCTGGCTTAAAAGTGGTTAGTTTCGGCCATGCCGGCGATGGAAATATCCATTGCAATATCATGTATAATAAGGCTGATGAAAATGAATCTATAAGAGCTAAAAAAGCTGTTGATGAGCTTTTTTGTGCTACATTGGATTTAGGGGGAACCATTACAGGGGAACATGGGGTTGGCATGACAAAGCTTAAATACCTCCCCCAGGAAATAGGTGAGATTCAAATTGAGCTTATGAAAGGGATCAAAAAGGTATTCGATCCCCTAAATATATTAAACCCGGGTAAGATTTTTCACTGAATAAAATTTGATTGCATAAAAGAAAAGTACGGGCTTTTGAATGTTTATATTTCGATAGTCTCCTTGAAAAATTTATTGGAGTTTTATAGCATATTGGTTTTGGATTAATAGTTTTTCCAAGATATCGATTTTTGGATTTTTGTTATGCATGATGCAGCATCTAATAGATATTGAGCAATATTTTGAACAAAGGCGGTTTTTTTTATTATATTCCCCAAAGCAGTCAGGTATGTCTATTGAGTCTTTTTTAGTTAAATCATCACTGAGAATCTGGTCAAGTTGTTTTATTTCCATCGTCATTCCATATTAAATTTATTTTTTTTTCATATTTAGTGTAAAAATATCCATTGGTCAACATATAAATTAATTAAATCGAAACCATTGATTCCAGTTTTTCTACCAAAGGCTTCAGGGTTTGTCTTTGAGTGGCTGACACAAGAACCCCTTGGTTTAGTAACCATTTATCATCAAAAGAATCAAGATTAACCTTGTCGATTTTGTTAAACACATAGAGGGTAGGGATAGCATCTAATTTTAGATTTTTAAGAATTTTTTCCACGGAATCTTTTTGCTGCTGGTACCGGGGATTGCTGATGTCGATTACATGGAGGATAACATTTGCATCGGAAAGTTCCTCCAAGGTTGCGTTAAAGGCCTCCATTAACTCCTTTGGAAGGTTCCGGATAAAACCTACAGTATCTGTTATAATGACTTCTGTATCTTTTGGAAATCTTAATCGCCTACTGGATGGATCCAAGGTTGCAAACAATCTATTGGCCGCTATTATCTTACTTTGAGTCAAGGTGTTTAAAAGCGTTGATTTACCGACATTTGTATAACCAACAATTGAAATAATCGGTAAATCCTTCCTTTTTCTTCTGGATTTTTGTTGGTTTCGTTGTTTGCGGATCTTTGCAATTTCTTTTTTTAATCTATGAATCCTGTCATTGACCCGTCTACGGTTGATTTCAAGTTTTGTCTCACCCGGCCCTCTGCCGCCTATTCCTCCTGTCAATCGTGACATGGCAGTGTTTTTGGTGATCAGTCTTGGTAAAAGATATTCCATTTGGGCAAGCTCTACCTGGAATTTGCCTTCTCTTGACTTTGCCTGCTTGGCAAAGATATCCAGAATTAACTGGGTCCGGTCAATGACTTTCATCTCTACAAAATCAGTAATTGAACGAATTTGAGAAGGCGACAACTCCCTGTCAAATAACAAGATTGTCGCATACTTTTGAATCGCTTTGATAATCAGACTTGAAAGCTTTCCTTTTCCCACAACAAATTTGGAGTCAATGGTTTTTCTTCTTTGAACCGCTGAACCGATAACACGTATGCGACTTGTTTTGCAGAGTTCTTTAAGTTCTTCTATGGAGGCATACGCGTCTTTAGGATTTGAAGTAGTCGCATTGATTAAAAATGCTGTTTCTATACCTGATTCAGACTTGTGTAAAGAATTTTTTCTTGTCAACTCAGATTCAAGAGCCAGGATTTGATCCAGACAATCAATATTTAATTTATCAATGGTTGTGGGCTTAAGAACCACGTAAGGTTCTGAATTTTCATCCGGGAGAATATGTCCTGAATATACGATTCCAGGTTTACCGTCCTTAGAAATGCATATAGCCGTGATATAATCCAGGCGTAAGAGTGCAAGGTCGGTGAGGTCATCTCTTGTAAGGGGTTCGTTTTTTAAATGGGTATGAATCAGGCGAAGGCCTTTGAGTTTGCCTGGCAGGGCCATATATCCGGAAGTGACCGGAATAAGAATTTTGTGGGATTCGCCGATAATGACATAAATGACCTTTCCGTTACGGTCAATGAGCAGACCGATCTGTCGACGGATCTCACTGGACATTTCAGCTAAGGTTTTTGCATGTTCCGGGAGAGTGATATATTCCGGTGGTGTGCTGAAGTTGTAAAGTGTTTCTAGCCTTTTAATCTGGGTTTTTCTAAGGCCGGTAGTGTTACCGTGCAATTTTTTCTTCATTCAAATTCCTGATATGAATCTGGTGCCAATTCTTCAAACCGGGTAAATTGACCAAGAAAATGCATAAACGCAGTGCCTGTAGCCCCGTTTCTGTTTTTAGCTACAATAATTTCAGCCGTCCCTTTTTTAGGATTGTCCGGCTCTTTGTTGTAGATTTCATCCCTGTAAATAAATGCAACAATATCTGCATCCTGCTCCAGGGCACCTGATTCTCTCAGGTCTGACAGCATGGGGCGTTTATCTGCCCGTTGCTCAAGCATACGGTTCAGCTGGGATAAAGCAATAATCGGAACATCCAGTTCTTTGGCCAGTGCTTTTAAAGATCTTGAAATTTCAGCAATTTCAAGATCTCTTCGATCTGTCCTAAAGGGGGGTTTCATTAACTGAAGATAATCCACTATAATCAGGCCGATCTCATTGTGCTTTTGATAGAGCTTTCTTGCTTTTGCCCTTATTTCCAATGCGGTAATATTGGGTGAATCATCAATAAAGATGGGCAATTCATTTAAAATTCCAGCCGCATCTGTTGCATTTTGCCAGTCTTCCTGGCTGATAAAGCCTGTTTTAAGTCTGTTTGAATCTATGCGGGCCTCTGAGGTAAGAAGCCTCATGGAAAGTTGTTCGTTGGACATTTCCAATGAGAAAACCGCAACGGGTTTGCGTTCCTCGATGGCAACATTCCTGGCAATATTCAGTGCAAAGGCTGTTTTTCCCATGCTTGGCCTTGCCGCAAGAATTATCAAATCAGATTTTTGTAATCCAGAAGTAATCTGATTTAATCTCGGATATCCGGAGGTGAGACCTGAAAGCCCTCCATCTTTTCCCTGTTGCTCTTCAAGTTTATCTATATTTAAATTGATCAGGTCTCCCAGGCTTTGAAAGGCAGTGCCGGTTTTTTTTTCAGAAATATTAAAGATTGAGCTCTCGGCAAAATCAATAATATCAGTAAAATCACCTTTGTCCTTGAGACATTTTTCAATGATATCAGATGAAGCGGTAATCAATTGCCTTAAAGACGCCTTCCCTTTAATTATCTTAGCATAATGGACGGCATTGACTGCAATGGGAGCGGCATCGGAAATGGCCGCAAGATATGATGCGCCACCAACACTCTCAAGTTCATCTTTTTCTTTTAGCAGATTGGCAACAGTGATGAGATCTGCAGGCTCGTCTTTTGCGGCAAGTTCAATAATTGCCTTGAAGATTTTTTTATGTGCGCCTTTGTAAAAATCTTCATAGGAGAGAATATCAATAATATCAAGAAGACTGTCGTTGTTAATAAATATAGCACTTAATATTGACTCTTCCGCATCAATATCATGGGGAGGCGTTTTGCTTAAGAGGGGGTCTGTTGATATGTTGGTTTTTTTAAGCACAATTTAAATTTAGAAACTTTATCCGGGAAAATATGTCAATTTTCCCGGATAAAGTTTAAATTTTATTTCCCTTCTTTTTCTTCAGCAATAACATTGACTGAAATTTCAGGTTCAACATCTTTGTAAAGTCGGATGGGTACTTTATATTCACCGATTTCTTTTATCGGTTCAGCAAGAAGGATGGAACGGCGTTCCAACATGATTTCCTGATTGTTCAAAGACTCTTTGATGTCGTGGCTGGTGACTGACCCGTAAAGACGGGATTCTTCATGAACCTTGGCCTTGATTGTACATACAACATCTTTAATTTTATCAGCCATTTCTTCAGCAATTTTTCTTTCTTTGGCAATCTGAAGTTCAAGCTTTGCTCTCGTCTGCTCCATGACCTTTCTGTTCTGGGGTGTCGCAAGGATTGCCTTCCCCTGTGGCAGAAGATAGTTGCGACCATATCCAGGTGCAACATCACATTCTGCTCCTGCGATGCCGAGTGTGTCAATGGTTTCTTTTAATATAACTTTCATTTAAACCTCCAAAAAGATTCAGCCTTTTATCAACAGGACAAAATCTTAGTTTATTTTTTTTATTATCTAGCAATATCAAGTTTTCTAAAATTGATCCAGGTATCAAACAATCCAAATCCGATTACAAGAAACATGAAAAGAGGTTGAACAGCAATTAAGGTGTAAAAAAAAAACCTTAATGCAAAAGGCCATCTTTTCTTTTGGAAAAAAAATGATACCACTGCAATCCCCTGAAAAAAATATACAAACATTAAAATAATTAAACAATTTACAGCAATTATTTTTAGAGTGTATATGGGTAAAAATATCAAAACAGATAATGCAATCACACCAAATACAAGGTAGTCGGGTGCTTTCCACTGATTTAAATTTTCAATACTTTTTACAATGATGCCTTTTTTTATTAACACTTTCTTTATCAATATAATGTTGAGCCATACCATGGTAAGGTATGAGTTGATAAATATTCCCGGGAAAATAAGAACAAATAAAGAACTTGCTTTTTCAAGCATTTGCCGGTCAACCTTCATTTCAGGATACAATTGTGCTGATTCTGAAAAAAGCTGAGATGACATTGCATGATACCTGGAAATATAATTTGAAGCCAAGTGTCTAATTCCCTGGTCGTATTTTAGAGAATAGATAAGCAGAACCGCCAGGCATGTCGTAAAAACGGCAAGGCAGGTAAAGAGCATGATTTTTTCAATACTCAGGTGCTTTTCTATAAATTCTCCAAGAAAAAAACCAGTTATCAATAAGGAACCAAAGTATAGTGTATTAAATGCAAAGCTTTGGGTAAACACAACCAAAATTGCTAGACTGGCCACAATGATAATGCCGCTGCTGTTTCTTCCCGTTTTAAGCCTGTAAAATAAAACGGGCAGGGGAAGAAGCATCCATGCAAAAACACCGACCAGCGGCATGATATATATGACGGCAATGATCAATATACACAATAGGATACCGGTCAGGATATGTTTAACTATGGTTGGTTGTATCAGCGTACCTGTCACCTGCATTGCTCCTGAAAACTAAATTTAATACATTGGCCTGCCAACAAAGGGTAACAGGGCGATTTGACGGGATTGCTTGATTGCAACCGTAAGCTCGCGCTGGTGTTTGGCACAGGTACCTGTGATTCTTCGGGGAATTATTTTCCCTCGTTCCGTAATGAATTGTCTGAGTGCTTTCGGAGTTTTATAGTCTATATTTAGATCTTTATCCACACAGAATCTGCATATTTTACGGCGTTGATAAAATCTGTTTTTACCGCCGCCTTGATGTGTTCTATTATACATTGTAATTATCCTCCATTCTTAATTAATCTTTTTTGACTTCGGTTTCTTCAACTTTTTCTTCTTCTACAGGGGCCTCTTCTACAGCCGCATCTTCCTTGACAGGTTCTTTATTTGCCTCATCTGTCTTTTCAGATTCGCCCTGGGATTCCTGGATTTCTTTTTCAAGTTGTTCTGCCGTTACATCATCAGAAAGAAGGATTGTCATGAACTTGAGTACACTATCACTCAGGCGGAAATTTCTTTCAAGCTCTTTTATAAGCTCGCCTGTTCCGCCATAAGTTACACATACATAATGACCCCGCAATTTTTTTTTGATTTCATAGGCAAGTTTTTTGTTGCCCCATTCATCAAAATCTATAAGAATACCACCTTCTTTGGAAATTATATTCCTGACTTTGTCATACAGGTTCGTGCGGGTTTTATCCTGTAGATCAGGGTCAACAATAAAAACAGTTTCATACTTCCTCATTTTTTCTCCTTACGGATATAAAGCCCTGACTTTTAGTCAGAGCAAGGATTAAACTTAAAAACAATACCTACCATCCAGGTATTATATTAAAACTATTTCGTATATCATTAAAACTGTTTTGAGTCAATATCTATATTAAATAAATTTAGAAAATAAAAAGCGGTATTATCAGGCTAACTTCTTCAAATAACAGATAAATTGACATTTTATCTTTCAATGGATTTCAGGGGTTTTTCAAATTTCATATACAGGGACTGATAAAGATTAAATCTTCAAATAATTAAAGGTCAATTTGTGATGGCGTCAGGTGCTTTTTTGCATATTCAAGATGTATTTTAGATTTAAAAAAAAGTTGGATGATATCGTTATCCAAGAGTCCTTTTGCACCCATTTTTTCAAGAATCATAACTATCTGGCTTAATTTCATGGGGTTTTTATAAGATCTATCCTGGGCTGACAGCGCTTCAAAAATATCGGCAATGGCTAAAATTCGAGCCTGGATATTTAAATTTTTTTTGGTAAGTTTTAAAGGATATCCAGACCCATCCAGTTTTTCATGGTGGGCACCGGCAATGAAAGGAATGTTAACCAGTTTTTTTGGCCAGGGCAGCTTGTTTAAGGTTTTTTCAGTCAAAGATGCATGACTGTTAATGATATCTCTTTCATCTGATGTTAATGTTCCCTGCCGGATACACAGGTTTTCAAACTCGTTTTCAGTCAGATAGGGCAAGTCTCTTCCCGAAATAGGTTCTGATTTCGCCTGAATTTTTTCCAATTGATGAATAAGGCTATTGTCAAGAACGCCCTTGCTTGAATTGATACAGGAAATGGTTTCAAATTCTTTTTCCAGACGACTAATCTTATCACTGCAATCATTGTTAATTTTACGGATGTCATCTTTTTTTAAGGAGAGATCAAACAGGGCCAGTTTCTTTTGCGCAGCTAAAAGTTTTTGATTTGTTTTAAATAATTCCCATCTGGTTTCAATGAGTTCAATTCTGTCATGTACAGTTTCCAATCGTGTGGGCTTGTTGATAATATGGTCTGGTGTGGTTATTTTCCCTGTGTCATGCATCAAAGCAGCTATCCTGAGTTCATCCATTTGATTAGAAGAAAGCGATGTGGCTTTGAAGATCTTAACATCCTGGTTTAACTTTTGAGCTATCATCATGCAAAGTTCTGTAACGCGCTGAATATGACCTCCCGTTTGTTTTGATTTTTCGTCGATCAATACAGCAATCGCTTTAATAAATGCCTCAAAAAGGTTTTTCATTTCAAGAATAAGAATCTGCTGGGTTAAAATAACAGAGGCTTGACTGGCTAATGCAGCTGCTTTTTCCTGATCATCTTTGCTAAAAGGAATTGTTTTATTGGAAAAAGGATCTTTTGAATTGATCAACTGAAGAATTCCGACAATATCGTCTTCATGGTTTCTCATGGGAATGACAACCATTGACTGGCTTATATAGTGCAATGCCTCGTCAAATTTCTTAGTACCCTGGAACTGAAACCTTTTTGTTTTATAAACATCTGCAATATTCACAATTTTCCCCTTATGAAACACATATGAACAAACATTGGAAAGATTAGGGGTGTTTTCTTTACCGTATAAAGGCACATCTGGAAGATCTATGAGACTTTTTGCTTTGTTGATGTTTAAGGATTCGTTGTGTATGACATTAAAGACCAGGTTTTTATTTTTATCGTCAACCAGGTAAAGCGTTCCTCCATCAGCTTTTGTGAATTTTCTGGCAATGGAGAGGATCATTTCCAGGAGTATTTCTATATCCTTCCCCGTTCCAAGAGCCTTGCCAATGGCGGTCAGTTCTGATATTTCCCTTGCCTGCTCCTCAAAAAAGGGAATAATTCCATCAATGAATTTTTCAATAACAAGATTAATTTTTGGATGTTCAGAGAATTTTTTACGGTTAAGCATTGCATCTCCTAATAATTTTATAACCAAAATTTGGATAAGGAATTTTAAAAATATCAAAAAATGATGGATGAAACAAGAAAAGAAACCCAGAAGATAGAATTCTCTTGAATTTCTTGCTATTTGCGTTTGATTGTGGCATCTATAAAAATTTAAATAAAAGTGGCAATTCAATATAGAAATAGCTTTCACAAGGAGTAAGTATAATGGAGGAGCGGTATCATCCGGGATCGGTAGAACCCAAATGGCAGGCATACTGGAAAGAAAATCAACTTTTCAAAGTTAAAGAAGATCCCTCAAAAGAAAAATATTATCTATTGGAGATGTTTCCGTATCCTTCCGGTAAAATACATATCGGTCACGTGCGAAATTATACCATTGGTGATGTGGTTGTACGATATAAAAGGATGAAAGGGTTTAATGTGATTCATCCAATGGGATGGGACGCATTTGGCATGCCTGCTGAAAACGCGGCCATTGATAATAACACCCATCCAGCGGCCTGGACTTACGAAAATATCGGTGCCATGAGAGAACAATTAAAAAAAATGGGGTTTTCTTATGACTGGGACCGTGAAATTGCCACCTGCCGGCCGGAATATTATAAGTGGGAGCAATGGCTTTTTCTTAAAATGCTGGAAAAGAAAATGGCTTATAGGAAGGAGTCCTATGTAAACTGGTGTGAGAAATGCCATACAGTTCTTGCCAATGAGCAGGTTGAGCAGGACAAATGCTGGAGGTGCTCTCGGACGGTTCAGCAGAAAAAATTGTGGCAATGGTATTTTAAAATTACGGATTATGCCGAAGATCTTCTTGTCCATTGTGATGAACTGCCGGGGTGGCCGGATAAAGTGACCTTGATGCAGAAAAATTGGATCGGTAAAAGTGTTGGGTCTGAATTAAAATTTAGAATTGATGGAAAAGATGAGGATATTGAAGTTTTTACCACAAGACCGGATACGGTTTTTGGTGCAACCTTTATGTGTCTAGCGCCTGAACATCCTCTTGTTGAAACCCTTTCAAAGGGGACAGAAAGTGAAGATCAGGTAGAGGCTTTTGTTCAAAAGGTATCCAGTCAGGAAAGATCTGCCGAAGGTATTGAAAAATACGAAAAAGAAGGGGTATTTACCGGATCCTATTGTATAAATCCGGCAACCTTGGAAAAAATTCCAGTTTATACTGCCAATTTTGTTTTAATGGAATATGGAACCGGGGCCATCATGTCGGTACCGGCAGGGGATCAAAGAGATTTTGATTTTGCACGGAAATATGGACTTGAAATACGGGTAGTTGTTCAGCCGGAAGGTGGGGCACTTGACGGCAATACCATGGAAGAAGCCTATACCGGTGAAGGTTACATGGTGAACTCGGGTGAGTTTAACGGACTGGATAATAAAAACGCCATTGAGGTGATCACCCAGTGGCTGGAAAAAAAGGGCAGGGGAAAGAAAACGATTTCATATCGGTTAAGAGACTGGGGAATTTCAAGGCAAAGATATTGGGGAACCCCTATCCCTGTGATCCATTGTCCGGACTGCGGAGTGGTACCCGTTCCTGAATCGGATCTCCCCATAAGGCTTCCTGAAGATGCCAATATTCTTGAAAAAGGAGGGTCTCCTTTGCCGACTCTTGACTTTTTTGCCACTGCAACATGCCCGTCATGCAAAAGGAAGGATGCAAAAAGAGATACAGATACCATGGATACATTTGTAGAATCCTCCTGGTATTATCTGCGATATTGTTCCCCCCGATATGAAAGCGGCATGTTTGATTCTGAGGCTGTAAAATACTGGGCACCGGTGGATCAGTATATTGGCGGCGTTGAACATGCCGTTCTGCATTTATTATATTCAAGATATTTTATGAGGGTTTTAAATACCCTGGGAATGATCGATTTTAAAGAACCTTTTACAAGGCTTCTCACACAGGGCATGGTTTGTAAAGAGACCATGACCTGTCCGGATCATGGTTATCTTTTCCCGGAAGAGGCGTTGAAAAACGATTCAGGGAATCTTTTGTGTTCAAGATGCAGCAAGGATGTGGAAATAGGACGAGTTATTAAAATGTCCAAATCCAAGAAAAATGTGGTTGATCCTAATGAATTGCTTGAAAAATACGGGGCTGATGTAACCCGGTTGTTCTGCTTGTTTGCAGCTCCACCTGAAAGAGATCTTGAATGGAGTGAAGATGGTGTTGAGGGCAGCCACAGGTTTGCAAACAGGGTGTGGCGTTTTGCCCTTGAATGCACGGAAAAAATGAGTGAGATTCAGCCATTTACCGGTGCGGCTTCAGATCTATCATCGCCTGAGGCAAAATCACTTTATATAAAGGCAAACCAAACCATTAAAAAGGTTACGGATGATATTGATAAAAGTTTCCATTTTAATACGGCTATTTCAGCGGTAATGGAGCTTGTAAATGCCTTGTATGCGATAGATTTAGATGCTGCAGATTCAGAGATGAAAAAAGTGATCATGTTCAGTCTTGAAAATGTTATTTTATTGCTGTCTCCCATTTTACCCCATTTTTGTGAAGAATTATTTGAAAAACTGGGTAAAACCGGTTCAATACTTGAACAGTCCTGGCCTGAATACAGAAATGATTCATTAAAAACTGACCAGATGCTTGTTGTTGTTCAGGTCAACGGTAAACTGCGTTCAAAAATTACAATTGGCGCAGATGCAGAGGAGGCTATAATCAAAGAAAAAGCATTGTCAGATGAAAAGATTAAAAAATATGTTGGGGATAAAACACCCAAAAAAATTATCGTTATTAGAAAAAAACAAACACTTATAAATATAGTGGTTTAAAATGAAAAAATTAAAATGGATAATATTTATTTGCCTGATTGTGTTTTTGGGGTCCTGTGGATATCGCTTTGAAAGCGGGGGATATATTAATAAAAATGTAAAAAGTGCTGCTGTAACGGTCTTGAAAAATCAAAGTTCTGAAACAGGGGCGGGGATCACATTTACCAATGCATTAATTCAAGAAATTATTCAAAAAACCGATACCAGAGTTGTCGATAAATCCCGTGCATCTGTTTTTTTTGAGGGAATCATCAAGGAAATCACATTCTCCACTTTGTCCCGGTCATCAACCGAATCAGTGTTAGAAAGAAGAATTTCAGCCACCATGGATTTGAAAATGATAAACAGAAAAGACGAAGTTGTCTGGTCTGTATTAGATTTTTCATCTTATGAAGATTACACCACTTCACAAAATAAAATTACAGATGACGAAAATAGAAAATTAGCAGTGGAAAAAATTGCTCTTCGAATTGCTGAAAAATTAATCAATAATATGACGAATAATTTTTAGCGTTAAAATGATAAAGACAGGATCTATATTCTATCAAAATAAATCCTGTCTTAAAACTGATTAAGCAAAAAAGCCATTAAAGGCTATGCATTCATGAACTTGAACAGTCTTGAAATTTTTCTGGAAGCAGTCTTTTTATGGATAACACCTTTTTTAGCGGCTTTATGAATAGCAGATTGAATTTTTCTCAGAAGTTCATCTTTATTATCGCTACCCGCTTCTTTAGCGGCGTGAAGGTTTTTTTCCAAATTTTTAAGAGAGGTTTTTACAGATCTGTTTCTAAGCCGTCTGACCTGACTCTGTTTTGCACGTTTCTTTGCAGATTTATGGTTAGCCAACTTGGTCTTGCTCCTTATTTAAATGTATTTATTTTAAAATTTCATTTTAATTTAAGACAATACAAATATATGAATTGTCGATTTTTGTCAAGGAAAACTTGTGAGTAAGATCTTAAAAAATACCGTATTGCTGACCATTTTAACTTTTGCCAGCCGTGTTTTTGGAATTGTCCGAGATGCTGTCATTGCCATGTATTTTGGAACAACTTCTCAAAGCGATGCATTTTTTATTGCGTTTAGGCCATTTGATATTGCAAGGAAACTTTTTTCTGAGGGAATTTTAAGTGTTTCATTCGTGCCCGTATTCTCTGAAACCATGGAAAAAGAAGGGCGCCAAAAAGCCATTGAACTGGCTTTCTCTTTTTTTTGTTTTTTATCCATTGCAGGTATTCTAATTGTGATTGCAGGAATCCTTTTTGCTCCAGTAATCATAAAATTTCTTGCCCCGGGTTTTATGGTTTATTCCTATAAATATGGTCTTACAATCATACTATTTAAAATCATGGTGCCATATTTTTGGTTGGTTCTTATTGCGGCTCTTTGCATGGGCGTATTGAATTGCCTGGGCAACTTTGGTATTCCTGCCCTTGCACCTATTGTATTTAATCTTGTGGTGGTGGGGTTTGCGGTCCTGGTATCAAAATATTTTGATATGCCGATAATGGGCTTGGCTTTAGGTGTTACCATCGGTGGTATTCTTCAGCTTTTTATCCAGATTCCTTTTATGATCCGTATTGGAATTTTAAAGATTTCAGGCGTTCAATTTTTTCATCCAAAAATACTAAAAATTCTCACGATGATGCTGCCCTGTATGATTGGGGCTGCCAGCTTTCATATTAATATGGCAGTGGCCTCATTTTTTGCTTCCAAACTTCCTGAGGGCAGCGTGTCATTTATTTACTATGCCGACAGGCTGGTTCAGTTTCCCATGGCGCTTTTTGCAGTTTCTGCCGCCACAGTGCTGCTGCCCGAATTTTCAAAAAAGGCAGCATCTGGCAATATGAACGAAATAGCCCGCCTTTTTGCAAACGGGGTTAAGCTTGTCTTTTTTATAACCATTCCAGCAATGGCTGGATTAATGGCATTAAATGAAAATATTGTAGCCCTTTTATTCGGGTATGGTGTTTTTGATGATAGGGCGATTCAGCAGACAGCGGATTGCCTGATTTTTTTGAGTTCAGGTTTGTGGGCATTTACCGGGGTTCGATTGTTTGTCACTTTATATTATGCCCTTTCCAATATAAAAATTCCATTTTACTCAGGCGTCATCGCCATTTTTACAAATCTGATCCTCTGTTTTTTACTTATAGGCAGCTATGGAGTCAAGGGGCTTGTTATGTCGGTTTCCATATCTGCCATGGTGGGATTTGTTTTTTTGTTTATTAATATTCCAGGCGCATTGAATATCAATAAATTTGATATCATGGTTTCTGCTTGCAGATCACTTTTTTTATCTGTTATAATGTTTTTTCTTGTAAAAAAAGCAGCCATTTTTATGCTGGCACCAGACATTAATAAATTTGGGTTTGGAGCAGGGGTGGCGGTTTGTATATGTTTTGGGATTGTTTTTTATTTTGGTGCAAGCTTTTTTATCTCAAGCCCGGAATTAAAATTATTACAAAAAGGGTTCATCAGACATAAATCATGACAACTATCGAAAAAATGGGGTTTTCACTGTCCGTGATTGTCATTGTTATTTTATTGGTTCTTATTTTTTTTTCAAAAAACGGGGTTTTCGAATATAAGACCTTAAAAGGAAAGGAAAAGGATGTTTTAAAACAGGTTGAGATAATTGACCTTGAAAATCAAAAGCTTGAAACCCAAATTAAAAGTTTAAAAACAGATATGGATTATATCAAACATGTTGCCAAACAAGAACATGATATGGCTGAAGAAGATGAGCTTATCTTCAAAGACAAATCCGCTAATAAAAGGAAAGAAAAATGAAACAAGAATTGAAAACACTTGAAGTCGCAAGGATTTATGAGAGTCAGGGCTATTTTGAAGAGGCTTTGGAAATTTATTCATTTCTTGATGAAAACGAAAGCTCAGATGAGGTCACCGATAATTTAAAGCGCTTGGGAGAAATGATCAAAAATCAAGAGTCGGACAACCCGCCTGAAGAAAAGTTATCAACGCTTTATAAAGAGTGGTTGAACCTGATGATTTTAGAGCAGCGGTTTGAAAATTTTAAAAAAATTAAATCACGGCATTGAAATTAATACATCCTCTTCCGATTTTAGGTTGAAAATAACGTCTAAGATGATATTAAGATGGTATTAACAAAAACTTAAACAGGAGCTTTGCGATGGAATCCAAAGATATGCCTGAAGCACAGATTAATCGTGATAAAAACAATACAGATCAGGTTCAGGACAACACAAAAAAGATTGATCTGAAAAAAAATGAATTTGCCCTGATTCTTTTTGGTGCTTTATTATTGACCATTATCATATTTTTTATTTTTTTCCGTTCTTCAGACATCAGAACTGAAACGGTTCAAATAGACCCGTCAAATCCACCTGTTACCGATTTGGAAAAAAGAGTTGCCGCCCTGGAATATGCCCTTGAAAACCTGGAAAATAATGATAAGGATTCAAATGGCTCAAGCTCGGGGGGGGTGAATGGTATCGGACCTGTTAAAGAGAGGGTAGCTAGTCTTGAAACCGCATTTTCAGTTAAATTCAATTCTTTATTAAAGCGGATGGAGACCATTGAAAAAAGCATTACAGGAATAAAGAAAAAATCTGTTGCTGTTTCACATACAAAATCGTCCCCCCCTGCTAAAACAAAAATAAAAAAGGGTTTATATCACACAATAAAAAAAGGGGAAACGCTTTATAGTATCAGTAAAAAATATAATACCAACGTAGAAACCATACGGAAGTTGAACAAGCTTTCCGGCAATGCCAAAATTTTTACCGGGGATATTATTCTCGTTAGGTAAATATTATTATTTTGATGCCATCTTTTCAACAATCGTTGATAAAATTTTTTATCAGTTTTTTCCCCACATCAGTCCTAAAGGATTCAGGGTGAAACTGGACACCCTGTGTTGGATGTTCTTTGTGACGAATCCCCATGATTTCACCGTCGTTTGTCCATGAAGTGATTTTCAGGCAAGATGGGAAATTTTCTCTGGAAACTGCAAGGGAGTGGTATCTCATCACGGTAAAAGGCGTTTTTATCCCTGAATAAATCTGTTTACCATTCGTAGTAATCTGGGACGTTTTGCCATGCATGATCTGGTTTGCCTGGATGATGATCCCGCCAAAGCACTGGGCAATGACCTGGTGCCCAAGACAGACACCAAGAACAGGGAGTAAGCCGGAAAAGTGTTTGACAACATCAAGGGAAATACCAGCATCCTCAGGCCGCCCTGGACCGGGGGAGATGACAATTGCACCCGGATTCAAGTTGTTGAGATCATCAATGGATACCCTGTCATTCCTGAATACATTTACCTCAACTCCCGTATTAAGGATGTAGTGAACCAGGTTAAATGTGAATGAGTCATAATTATCTATCACGGCAACTAACATTTATCTGTCTCCGTTATAATTTTATAAAACAACAGTTTTCTTAAGGTTGTGATTCATTATCATCAATAGGTAATACCTGCTTTTTATTTTGATCAGGGAGAATAGAAATTTGTTTTGCTTTTTGCAAGCCAACATATAATTTTTTTACATTTTCACATTTTTTTAGTGTGATTTAATTGAAAAATGATTATTGTATTTCTAATCTGTTCAAGCTTGATTATTGTTATCAATAAATTTCATTAGGAAAAATATATCTTTGGGACGGTATAAATGGCAGGACAGGATCCATTCATAGTTATTGTTTCTATAATACTTGTGGCATCTCTTATTATGTTGATAACTGAAATGCTTTCAGTGGATAAAGTTGCCGTTGGTATAATGGTCGCCCTATCATTGACAGGCATATTGACGCCAAAAGAGACGGTTGCAGGATTTTCAAATTCAGCGGTCATCACTGTTGGTTCAATGTTCCTGATCAGCAGGGGATTGATCCGGACCGGTGCTGTAGGATTTGTAACAGAAGTCGTTCTTCAGTTGTCCAAAGGGAAAAAAAACCTGGCATTTATCCTGATCCTAATCTCTGTGGCCTTTGCCTCGGCTTTCATAAACAATACCCCTGTGGTGGTCCTTTTTATTCCAATTGTTATGGGGCTCAGTTGCGAATGCGATTTTTCACCTTCCAAAATGTTGATTCCCTTATCCTATGTTTCCATTCTTGCCGGTACCTGCACCTTGATCGGTACATCCACAAACATTATCGTCAGTGACCTTTCTGCTTCCTACGGATTTGAGAAGCTGTCAATGTTTGAATTAAGCAGTATTGGCGTTCCCATTGCCATTATGGGAATACTGTTTCTTTATTTTGTTTCTCCTTTAATTATGCCTGAAAGAACAGCCCCGGTTTGTGAATTGGATGAAACAAAGAAAAAAAGGTATATTGCTGAATTGATTGTGCCAAAAAACAGTCTGTTAATTGACCAGGAGGATATTTATTTATATATCCAGCAGTCTCTGGGCTTGACCCTGATAGAGATATTCAGGGATGAGGACATTATTGATCCTGCAAGAACACAGGTGAGCTGCCGGCCCCATGACATCCTGTTGGTTAAGGGAGGAGCCGAAGATTTATTGTCCTGCCTGAAAAACGGATTGGTGGAACTGCCCCATGGCGCAAAAGAGGTTAAAATGGTGTCGGATCTTGAAGAAAACTTAATTGTGGAACTGATTGTGCCGCCCCTGTCCAACGTCCTTCATGAAAGACTTTTATCCACAGAACTCCAGGATGATAATCAGATTCAGATCATTGCCATTAGAAGCCGAAGGCATCATTATTCCAACCGGAAGATTCAAAAGGTGAGACTTAAGGTCGGTGATATCATCCTGATCTGTTGTCCCAGAAAAAAACTGGACAAAATACGCCGCGGAACAGATTTCATAATTATCGAAGACATACATCATGCCATCATAGACAAGGAAAAGGCAAAAATGGCCATTACCATATTTTGTGCAGTTGTGTTTACGGCTTCCCTGGGTCTTGCAGATATTATGGTCTGTGCGTTAACCGGTGTTTTTTTGATGGCTTTAACAAAGGTGTTAAGTCTTAAAGATGCCTATAGATCTTTGGAAGCAGAGGTGCTTTTATTGATCGTGGGGACCATTGCATTAGGAGGGGCAATGGAAAAGACAGGTGCAACAAAACTGTATGCAGATTTTTTTATAGGCATGTTCCAGGGCCTTGGTCCGTCTTATGTCCTGGCAGGTATTATCCTTTTAACCAGTATCTGTACCCATGTTATAAGTAATAATGCAACGGCTGTTCTGCTGGTTCCTATTGCCATTTCCACGGCTGTTACGCTGGGGGTTGATCCCAAGCCCTTTATTATCGGGATCTGTTTTGGTGCCAGTGCCTGTTTTGCAAGTCCAATAGGCTACCAGACCAATCTTCTGGTATACGGACCGGGTCGCTATCGGTTTCTGGATTATCTCAAATTAGGCATTCCTCTCAATATTCTGGTCATACTCATGGGATCAATTTTTATACCGATGATATGGCAGTTCTAAGGTTACATTTTTTTCAATCTCTTTGTTAAGGATAAAGATTACACCTCCAATCCGGCTTTATAGCCCTGGTGGACAGCTTCAAAAGCGGTGGCAACTTTTTTTGCATCACCGGCAACCCTGTATTCAACACCCATTTTTTTGGCCACAGCTTCAAGGTTATTATTTGACACGCTGCCTGCTGCAATAACAACGGTATCCGCTTCAATTTCCTGAATATGGCCGTTTTGTTCAACTTTCAGGCCTTTGGGGATAATTTTTACAACTTTGCTGCCTGTCATTGTTTTTACATTATATCGTCCAAGGTCTTGCATCATCCCCCATTTTGTTGATTTTCCGATATCTTTTCCCATTTTGTCCAGCATTTCAAAAAGCGTAATCTGTTTTGTACCCTGGGTTGCCATTTCAAAAAGAGTCTCAGGGTCTTCGGCTCTGTTGACAAGTAAAAATTTTATGGCCTCGGCTGACATGGTTCCTTTTTCTGCAAGAAATAATGCCGTTTCCACACCAACCGAGCCGCCGCCGATGATGGCAGTTTTTTTGCCTGTATACACCCTATCCTTTAATACGTCCCAGGATTCCACAACATGGGGAAGATCTATCCCTGGAATATCCGGAATAAACGGTTTTGCACCCGTTGCAATAATGATTTTGTCCGGGTTTTCTTTTTTTATAATCTTGGCGGTCACCTTGGATTTTAAAACAATGGGTATTTTTTTCACGGCAATCTGGTTTTCAAGGTCTTTGGCAAGCTGGACAAACTCATCTCGTCCGGGAGGAGAGGCGGCCAGGTAAAGCTGACCTCCGGATCGGGGAAGGCTTTCATAAATGATTACATCATGTCCCCGTGAGTGTGCACAAAGGGCGGCAGTCATACCTGCAGGACCTGATCCGGCCACAAGAACTTTTTTAGGTGAGCCGGTTTTATTAACAGGCTTGTTACCTTCATAACCCGCTAAAGGATTACAAAGGCATTCAACATGTTTTAATTTGAAAAGGTTATCAAAACAGCCTTGGGCGCAGGCAATGCAATGCATGATTTGTTTTTCTTTTCCTTGTCTTGTTTTTTCAGGAAGAAAGGGATCGGCAATGAGGCTGCGGCCCATGGCCACCATGTCGCACATGCCGTCAGCCAGTAGTTGTCTTGCCGTTACAGGATCATTAATCCTGTGGCTTGCAATAATGGGCACATTTACCTTTTCTTTTATCCCCCGGGCAAGATAGGAAAAAGCGCCCCTGGGTACACAGGCCACTATTTGAGGCACCCTTGCTTCGTGCCAGCCCACATTGATACAAAGGGCGTCAACCATATTTTCCGACAGGGCTCTGGCATATTCCTGCAGTTCGGTTCTTGAGTTTCCATCAGGCATAAAGTCATTACCATTCATTCTGACAATTAAAGGGAAATCCTTACCGATGGCATCCCGGACAGCTGTTACAACCTCAAGCCCGAATCTCATTCTGTTTTCAAAACTGCCGCCATATTTGTCTTTACAGTGATTGGTCAATGGAGAAAGGAATTCACTGATGAGGTATCCGGTTCCGCTTAATACTTCAACTGCATCATATCCTGCTTTTTTTACCCTTAAGGCCGCCTGCGCAAAAGAGTTGACGGTGGTTTTAATTTCATCTATTGTCATTTCCTTGGGCGTTTCCCGGGTCATCCTTGATGCGATGGGAGAGGGTGCCACAGGCTGTTTTCCATTGAGGAAAAAGGAGAAATTATAACGGCCGGCATGGTTTATCTGCATGGCGCTAAGAGAGCCATTATCTTTAATGGCTTTTGAAAGCTTTTGAAGCCCGGGTATAAATTTATCATCATGGGCGCCTATATTCTGGGTATTACCGGATAGTTCATCAATGGTTGCATATCCGGCACAAATCATTCCCGGCCTGCCCATTGCCCTTTGAGCATAGAAATTAATGATCTGTTCTGTAACTTCAAAATCCATTGCCATGCCCAGATGTATTGCAGGAAGATATATCCGGTTATTAATTTTTAGCTGATTGATGATAATGGGTTCAAAAATAGGATCTTTCATTATTACGTCCTTAATGTCTTAATATTTATTGAAATTCTTTAAATGCCATAAAGATGAATATCAGTTATATACCGGTCTGTTTTTTTAAAGGCCTTAATAATCCTTCCTGGGCTACACTGGCTACCAGAGTCCCGTCCCTCGTATAAATGGATCCGATATTCAGCCCTCTTGCCCTTCCTGCACTGGGGCTTTTCATGACATACAAAAGCCAGTCATCCATTCTAAATTCTCTATGGAACCACATGGAATGATCAAGGCTTGCCACCAGCATGTCTGGAGACCAAAAGGTTTTGCCATGGGGATAGAGAGCGGTTGAAGATACATAAAAATCAGAGGCATAGGCCAGCATATAACGGTGAGCGGCAGCGTCATCCGGGATCTTGTCAATCGCTCTGAACCAGGCATATTTTACAGGAGGCATGGCCTTAGGGTTAAAGGGATTAACCGGGTTGACCACCCGGATTTCAATGGGTTTCTCACAAAGAAGTTTTTCAAGAATGGCATCGGGGATCTGATCAGAGAGGCGTCTGGCCATTTCAACATCTGATTCTATCCCTTCAGGCCCCTTTACATCAGGCATGTCGTCCTGATGTTCATATCCCTTTTCATCCTTGTGAAAAGAGACACCCATTGAGAAAATCGCATTACCGTTCTGAACGGCCACCACCCGGCGGGTAACAAAGCTTTTTCCATCGCGGATGCAATCCACCGTATAGACTATGGGTTTTGTGGCATCCCCAGCCAATATAAAATACCCATGCAGACTATGTGCCTGGAATTTTGTGTCAACCGTCCTGGATGCGGCCGATAACGCCTGGCCCAGTACCTGTCCTCCAAAGACGCTTCCAAAACCGAGGTCCTGGCTTTGTCCCCTGTAAATATTTTCTTCAATCTTTTCCAGGGCTAAAAGCTGGAGCAGTTCTTCCAGAACATTTCCTTCATAACAAACATTCATTCTTATTTCCTTTTTTCTATGGGCTGAGGGTTTTTAATACTGCGAAAATAACCTGAAATCAACCATTTGTTATTTCAATTTATAATAATTTTTTAAAAAAACCGACCCTTTTACCGCCTGAGTTTCTCTATATTGTTAACACTAAATTTTTATTGGGGAGGAGAAAAAAACCATCAGTATAAACATATTAACAAATAAGGTTATGCCATCAATGTAGTGGGCTGAACGGAAAATTGTGTCCAAAACAAAAGAGTCAGGAACAATTGATAAAAATACAAATGGTTAAAGAACATGGTACCCGGGATTTAAAAAAAAAGTATTTACTGAGAGCCGAGTTAGTAAAATCCATTGATCCGCTTTATGGAAATGGTACAGATTTGCATGAAGCCTTTATGACCATTAATCACAAGGTGAATACCTGATCTGTCAAAGCTGATTAAGAAAAATCTTTTTGGTCGAGCAATTCGATATCAACTATCCCAGCCGGGGTGTTAACGGTTTTATTGAATAACTCCCGGCCAGTTTTTATCTGCTTTTACAATGAAATCGTCTATTTGTTTCAACCACTTTGTTTCAATGGCATCGTTATAGTTTAAATATAAATTATTTTTATATATGGTCCAATTTTTAGGATTCCCCTTTGCCGTATTGCCTTGGGCAACTGCCCATGCACAGTATCCACCATATTTAGGTGCATACTTTTCAGGGTTTTTTAGAAATAAATTCAAATTTTCTTTACTCATAAAAAACCACTTTGCTTTTTTGTATACGGTTTTAAATTTGTCATTTCCTTTTACAGGCTTTTTTAAAATGAAATATGCTACCGGGTCATATTTTTCCATGGCTATTTTGTTAAAGAGGCCGGTATTTATTTCACTTTTTGCGATGACAACCAAAGGAAATATAAACCCAGACAGTATGAATATCGTGATTAACTTATATACTTTCATTTTTTTTCTCCTGATTAAAATATTTAATGACCGCTTGTCCTTCCAAAGGTCCCCCATGTCCGGCAAAGATTCTTGTGGGATTTTTATCCAGGATTTGGGCAATACTTTTTTGGGCGATCTCAAAGTGAGAATACCAATGGTGGTATCGGGGGCGTGCCGGCTGCAAAAGCCCCATGAGTCTGCCTCCCCCAAACAGATCCCCTACAATGGCTTCACCGCTGTCCAGCAGTACAGAAATTGATCCTGGGGTATGGCCGGGCGTTACGATTATCTTACCATCTATACCATAAGAATGTAAGTCAAACTCATCACCCATCAAGAGATCAATTTTTGTCGGCTGATATCCGTCTTTCATAAGAGGCAATATTAATTTACCGAAAAGATTAATCGCTTTAATGTGGACACTTTTACCTTCTAAATAAGCCTGTGAGTCAGATTTATGGATGGCAACCAGGGCGCCGGATTTTTGCTGAAGGTCTGCCGTGCTGCCGCAATGATCAAAATGGGCATGGGTGTGCACAATGAGGGATAAGTCCTTTATATTCAGGCCGGCCTTTTGAAAGGCCCGGATGATAGCAGGTGTTTCATTACAGGTTCCCGTGTCTACCAAAACCAGCTTTTTACCCAAAAGCAAGAATGCGTTGGAAAGTTTTAGGTGAAGCTGAATAATCTGGGTCATATCAACTCACAAAATAACTGGCAGCCAAAGCAATGAGCATCTGGCCGCTGTAATAAAAGGACAGGCTGATGCGATTGTATTTCCATGGCCGCCAGAAACGGTTGGCTGCCAAGATCACATCTGAAATATAAAATAAGATGGCACCCATAACCATCATGGTGCCATGAGAACCTGAAATCCCCGGGTTTTCAAATACGCTGACAGACTGGATGACCATCAAGGAAATAATCACGATATAGGCGATCACAGGGACTCTCATATTTCCAAGTTGGGATTGAATCAGCCTGTAAATACCCAGGCCTGAAACGATCATGACCAGGGTGAAAATGGCAGACAGCCCTGAAAAATGTCCTATAACTGTAAATATGGCAGTGTAGACGATGTGGGCAAGAAGAAAAAGAACCAGCCCCAGGCGGAACGCTTTTTTACTCTCCTGGAACATCAGGGCAATATCCCCTCCCAGTGAAAATATCAATCCTATGATTACCCCAAATGAGTAGGTGGTATTCCAGGTTAGTTCCTGAAATGATAATAGGGCAGCTAAAATAACAAGGATCGTAGAAATGGGTTTGATAACATATATATATCGTTTGTTGCCGGCAAATTCCCAGGCAATTAATAAACTCACCGATACAATTAGCACAGGAATCAAATATATGGCCGGTTTCATAATCATAATTGGCATATTCCGTAAAGCGCACAATAACCGGCAAGAAAAAGAGTAGGCCCATCCCATGTATGGGGGGAAAATGCTTCAACAAAGGTCATGAGGACGGGAATAAAAATCAATGCAATAATGAATTGTAAATGCGTGAATGATGAATAAAAAATCAAAATCACAATAAGGCTTGTCAGAAAAACACATGCACTCCCCTCCAGGGTACGCACATATTTCTTTTTTGAAAAAAAAGCATAGGTTTCGTATTTATGCATTCCAAACCGGACTCCCACAGGCTCTGCCAAGCCATCTCCAAAAATGATTATTAAAATCGGAATCCAGATTAAACCGGCCAAATCGTTTAAAACAAAAATCATCACTGCCGGAACAAGAACAAGATAGCCGACAAAGATCTGGGTAATCAGCCACCAAAGCGTATTAGGGCGATCTTCAGGGCGGTCCAGTGAAAGGAACATGGTGGAAATTATGGATACCTTATCGCGAATGGGTTTGATATAAATGAATAAAATAAGGGTTCCCAATATACAAGAAAAAATAAATAGCCCCAGGGATCTTTCATAGGGAAAAACAGATCTCAAAAAAACAGGAATAAAAAAAAGGGCAAAATGGTTGATTTTACGGGTGTAGTTAACCTTAACCCCCTTGTGAAGCACAAGAAGACCTGTGCCGTATTGAATGGATAAAAAGCAGGTTATGGCAGATACTTGATATAATACAAAATCAGTCAAAATGGCTCCTTTTTCGATTCTGCAAGTAATTTTGTAATTTTAGGCATTGTTTGGGTAAAAAGCTGCAATAAAGGCAACCCCTTGGATGCATCATATTCACATTTGGGTTTCCCTGTCCATCTTTTTCCTGTTCGTGGGCAAGACCTGCTATGTGACCCAGTTCATGGGCAATCGTCTGTTCGGGTTCATACTTAAATCCTTGTGGGCTATGTTTAGCCACCACTGAAAATGATCTGTCCGGGCTTAAATGGATCGTCATACCCCCGGAGTCACGGCCATGGGAATCAAATCCGCTTGAACCTACAAAAATGAATAATGGCTGGTTACTATCTGGAACCATTGCCGCAAGCTTATAGATGTTCTTTTTTTTTACCGGTGCAACCCAGTCAAAAATAACAAGTAAAATCGGATCTGCTAAAATAGAACATTCTTTCAGCCGAAGGGGCAGATGCCGGGCAAACTCCAATATGGAGGCTTGGTTCCACCCGGTTTTTCGCGGCACAAGAAAAGTTGTACCACTCAGGGTGAACAAAGGCGGCTCAGTAAATTTTAAATCGCTTTTTAAAAGGGAAAATGAGGCATTGGTAACACCTTCTTTTTCCCATATTCTTTTAAGATTAGCCGCTTTTTCAGGTTTTATTTCGCGAGTGTGCAGTTTGGGCAAAGCGGGTGGAAACATTGCACAACTGCCCAGGGTAAATATTAGTGTTAAAGAACACAGACAGAAAAAAAACCTGTACATGGATTAAAAGCTCACCCTAAGTCCGAGATAACCATTGTATTCCTGGTAATCATTCCGGCCCACAACGCCGTTTATTTTGGAGGAAAGAGAACAGGAATCATTAAATCTGTAAACAATACCCGCCCCAATGTCACCATCGAAAGGAGAACTGTCCCGGTTGGCACTTGAGTTATCAGAAACCACATAGCGCAAAATACCGGATAAAAACAGCTGGCCCCACGGTGTATTTTTCACCAGGCGGCTGCCAAAGGTCAGGCGATGAAACGCAGAGGAGGTCTCAGGGTGGGTTTGGGTTGCTGCATCCACATAGGCTTCCCGGGTACTCCATGACCCGTTCCACCCGAAACGGTATTCAAGCTGGGAAAATAAACTCAGGGGCACAAGCCTGTTCATACCGATGCCCACCCCTTTACTCTTTGAATCATACTCTATGATCTTGAGAACCTGGCCTGCCGAGCCGACACCCTGGTTTGTAAAATCTGTCAGGGAATAGCTGACGTTTCCGTCAAACCATAAATTCGGCGTTTTAAAAGGGCCCCAGAAAAACCCCATTTGACCCGAATAGTTGTCACTTTCAGAATCCCCTCCTGGTCCGTTATCCGTGTCAGATTTTCCATAACCAATTCCCGGAGATATGGAAAACCGTTGTGACAAACGGATGTCAACCCCCAGATTGAGATTGCCGGAATATCCTTTTACCTCATTGTTCCCTCGGTCATCCGTAAAAGAACTGCCTGAAACACCTGCAGAAAAACTGATATTTTTTAGATTCAGGTATTGGTCCGCATCCGGCGCATCCCCGTATTTGATCTGATGTTCAGTTCCTTGTTTTAAAATTTCGCGTAGTTTATCTGATACAAGTTTATGTTCAACCCCTTCGCCAAAGTATTTACTATTTTCCTTTTTAATTATTTTATATTCTTTTTTTATTTTCTCATGCTCCTTGGCCTGCCACTCTAAGTCCTTCTTGTTTAAGGAGGACATATTCAGTGTTTTTTGATCTTTTTTAAGCTGATCTTGGGCTTGTTTCTTTTCCAGTTGAGCAGCCTTAAGATCCCTGTTAATCAAATCCATTTTCTCTTTGGCCTTTTGAACGGAATTCTTTTCCTTGGCTAAATCGGCTTCCAATCGTTTTGTTTCTGTCAGCAAGACAGTCTGCAAGTCTTTGATTTCTTTGGGTGGAAGGCGATGCTTGAACTTTTCCAGTTTATCCCGGTCTTCTTTTTTTGACAGGTCCAATAGTTTGAGTTTTTTTTCTAAGTCTAAAATGAATCCGCCTTTTTGGACTTTTTCAGCAAGTTCTTTGTTCAATTTTTGAATATCATTTCCCCTGGCTTCAAACAGGCTCGCGAGCCGGGTTTTATTGTCATCATGTTCCTGCCGTGCTTCATTTAATTTTTGTTGTTCTGCCTTTATTTTTTTATCGGCGTCAGCAATATTTTTTAACCCATTGTTTATACCTTCATGGGCATCAAGCTTTTCTTTAAGGTTAAACTCAGCTCCACTGAGTCTTTCAACAATTAACAGGTCTCTCTTATATTGCTCCTCGTTCCTCTCAAGCACAAATTGCAGGTATTTTCGTTGTCCCGGATCATTGGCATCCAGTTTGACATAATTACCTGAATTTAATAAACGATCCGTAAAATCATTTATCCAGGGAGGCAGCTTATCCCAGTCACCATCATATGCATTCAGATAGGTTTGCCGGTCCTCGTCCGTGACATTGTTTCCAAAGGGTACACCATTGACCGTATCACAAGTACTCTTGGGTACAATAATATTGTCTCCCACAGTGCATCCCAGGGCATTGCAAAAGCAATTTACGGTTGCCTGGGCAATTGAAATAGTAAAAATTAGAGATGCAAAACAAGTTAGAGCCAGCAAAAGATATCTTTTCATAACAACTCCTTTTTTGAATATCACCTTTAAAGGTTTAGCAACAATTAAATGTCAATATATGACACAATGGTTTAGGCAGTCGTGATTTTGCTTTTAACATATCCAAAGACACGCTTTTCGAATAAATTACTAAAATATAATAAAAACAAAGAATCAATAGAACAGATATCTTGATTCCCAGCAGATAAAACTATCAGTCAATCCGAATACATTTTTTTTAAGACAGCTTGATTCTTTACTGGCAAAATATGTTTTGATTTTGCATTTTATTTACAAATAACCGGATAGGTGGTCTTAAAAACAGTATCATCGAATTTTTTATTGTTTTCAAAACAGGTGATGATTCCAGGTCCGTTGTACCAGAATCTGTGAGGGTTCAAAGGCTTATAATATCCTTTATCAGGTTTTTTTGTTACCAATGTTTCAAAGTGAAGATGAAGTACGCCTCCGGCCAAAACACCTGTCCGTCCCATTTCTCCAATCTGCTGCCCTCTAACGACCATATCTCCTTTTCTAACCATCCGTTTTTTCATGTGATGATACTGAGTCATGATGTAATAGTCATCAGGGCCTTTACCGTGAAATATAGTAAGGGTATTTCCATAACCCGGGCCATAATATGAACTTGTGACTTTGCCATTGAAAGGTGCAATAACAGGTGTGCCGCTTTTTGCATAAATATCAATACCAAGGTGTCCTGAAGCGGATCGCCCATAATTTCTTTTGTTTTGACCGGAGTTATATCCGTTTAAAATTGACGGCGCATTTTGGGGGATAAAAAGAGGTTTGCCATCTATATCTTTAGGTGCAAAGCCAGGGGATATGATACCATACGGATCCGGGAGAAATAGTCCGCAACCGCTTAATGCCGTCAAGGCCAGGAAAATTAAAATAATGATAATGCCAGTTGAATGGATGGGATATTTTGAATCATTGTGTGAATTGAGGTTTACAATCAATTTCTATCCTCCCGGAACTTGAATTCCGCTGCAATAAAATGATCATACTTGTAATTTTATCCTGTCTCATGTAGTCAGTCAGGCGTTTTTCAAGTTTTATTTTGACTACCCAAAACCAAGGTATTAACCAAAAGCCTTTTGCTTCTTTTGTACAATAGTAAAGGTTCCTTTATAAGAAAAAATGCCTGCAATGAGAACCAGTACAATTGCAAATCCAGAGTAACTATATTGATAAATACCAGCATTAAATGAAAAATCAAGAGCTAAAGCAATTGACCAGAATAAAACCCAGGTGGGTATTAACGCATACCATGTCCATCTTTGATTGGTTCTAAATCCTGTCAATATAATAATTGTGGAGATAATTGATAAACATAATATTCCAGAACTTCCCATCCTGAATAATAGTTTAAGGATTGTTAATAACTTGGGGTTAAATGAACTAATTTGTGCCAAATTCATATTCGCAATATCAAGCATGTATGATTCAAGATATAAATCAGGTTTAAATAATGGGAAAATGTAAGGCAGAGTAAGAACAAGTGAAGGTATCAAAAGAATTTTCCATGCCATCTTATTCAATTTTAACGTGTCAACTTTAATTGATTCATTTTTAAAATACAGGAAATAAAATATGCCTAACACAAGGAAATTAATTGAAATGATATAGATATTTGTCCAGCGCAGTCCGTCAAAGGCATAATCACTGAATGGGTAAAGAAAGGTCGTAATATAAGCATTGCCCCCGTGGGTGGGAATGTCAATTAATATATGTATGAGCAAACCCAAAAGCGGCCAGAAAATGTATCTCTTTATGATATAAAAAGCCAAAAATAAGATCATGAAAGTAAAAACACTGTGAGTAATTTTATATGTTATTAAAACAAAAGGGGGTAAAACGTCAGGAGAAAATGAGGCATAGGATATATTACCTGTGAAAATCATAAAAAGCATCATCATTCCAAAGGGTATGATATCAGGAAGTAAATTAAAAATAAAAGCGGCCAGGAACTGAGTTCCTGGCTTTATTTTCTTTAATATTAGAAACCCCCATAGGCCGTGCGATAATATATCCAAATTATGTATGTCCCTATTTTGTCAAGCGGCTTTGTAATCAAAAAAATATTAAAAAATATGGTCTCCTCACATATTTAAATGTGTTGCCGTATTTCATGTAAATTTGGCCATCTCCGGTGCCATGGAGATAAGCTTTTTTGCTTCTTCAGATCTTGGATCCATAAGAGAGAAATCAGAAAATTCAAAGCCGGGCGCAACTGAACAGCCCGCAAGGACATTTTCTTCTATCGGCTCTGCTGCCTGCCAGGTACCTGCAGGTATTACATGACAAAAACAGTTTTCCGCGGCAGATAAGGTAATGCATTCCGGTACTTTGTTGTCACCGTCCCAGGTGTACAATTTGAGCCCAGAGCCCTGGTAAAGATTCCAGATTTCGTCTGAAACCACTTTATGAAATTTACTGACGTCACCTGTTTTCAAAGAGAAGTAGATGTGGGTAAGGGCTGATCTGCGAGAACCCTCTGGTGTAGAAATAATTTTTGCGGACCTGAATACCTCGCAAAATCTGCCACCCTCTGGGTGTTCTATTAAATCAATAGATTTCATGATTTAGATATGATGACATGTCCTAACCTGATAATTATCGGTTCAATCCTTGCCGCCTTTGACCGGGTTGCATTTCTTTCTCTGTTTTGGAAAAATAAAGTATCAGCATAGTCAGAAAATAGCAAGTAAGGCCACATTCAAATGTCACAATATCACCGTTGAAACAAACAAACATAAAGGATGAAGAATACTGCTTCAGCAAAGAACGAACAAAACAGATAAAAATAACGAACCAAAAGGTTCAGCATTGGAAAATCACACGCTTTTCTGATTGATTTTACCCATACAGAATGCTTGCTTTTGTAAAAAATGTTCCAGCGATACAGGCAGTCAGCAAACAGGCCATGGTTGCAGCAATCAGGGCTTTAAATGCCACCTTTGAAACCGCTGCGGTCCGTTCCGGTGCGAGAGCTGTGACACCACCGACAAAAATAGCCATGGAAGCCACGTGTGCGAAACCGCAAAGGGCGTAGGATGTTACAACAGCAGACCTGGCATGCGTCAATGTCGAATCACTGATTGCTGTTGCCAAATCCTGGTACGAGGCAACTTCAGTGAGAATAATGCGCTCACCAATTATTTGTGATATGATTTTGGCGTCTTCAACAGGAATTCCGATAATAAGGGTAAAAGGATAAAACAGATATCCTAAAAATCCTTTTAAAGACCAGTCAATGTTTATTCCCAGCCAGATATTGAATTTAGATCCCACTTCTCCAACGGCCATGTCAAAAAGTGCAACAAGGCCCAGTACAGCTATTAAAAGGGCCACAATGCTGAAAACAACTTTGAGCCCTGATGTCGCCCCATTGATAATGGCTTCAAACAAGCTTGCTTCCTTTTGATAATGGATTTCAACAGCTTTTCCCATGGTTTTGGGGTTTTGGGTTTCAGGGAAAAGAATTTTAGACATGATAAGAGCCGCAGGTGCGGAGAGAAATGATGCTGATATCAGGTGACCTGCAATGGATGGGAACTGAGAATACAGGGTGAATACGTAAAGGGCCAGGACATTTGAAGCCACAGTAGCCATTCCGGCAGTTAAAATAGTGCACAGTTCAGAACGGGTCATTTTGGAGATATAGGGCTTTATTGTAAATGCAGACTCTACACCGACAAATATATTGCTGGCAGCACACAAGGCTTCTGCTCCGGATATCTTCATTAGTTTTGTGAACAATTTTGCAAATTGTGCTATGATAAACGGTAAGATATTATAATAGTAGAGAATGGCCACCAGCGCAGAGAAAAAGATGATGGTGGGAAATGCCTGAAAAGCCAGAATAAAACCCAAAGACCCCTCACTTCCCGGTGGTGCGGCAAGGGAGCCGAAAACAAATCTTGCGCCGTCAGATGCAGTGGATAAGACAACGACGGCAAGATCATTTATTGCCTGGAAAAGCGTTATTCCTGCCGGAACTATAAATATAAAGAGTGCAAACAAAATTTGAATCCCGAGGCCCCAGCAAATAAGAGACCAGTTAATGATGTCTTTATTACCAAATAAAAAGCGTGATATGAGCCATGCAATAGTCAACAGGATAAATATGCCTGCAAAACTGACAAAATTATAAAGCTGCACAATTTCTCTCCTCAGATAATTTCTTCCATGACTGTATCTCAACGATGTTCCCTTCCGGATCCCTGAAATACAGGAAAGTCAAAAATCCAACATCATCGACCTTCTTTTCTGTTATTTTGCCTAGCAGTTTACCTCCATTTTTTAAGGCATTCTTTAATACCGTATCAACATCATCTACTTCAAAGGCGATATGGGTGAACCCGGTAAAATTTGCCATTATGGGTTCAGATGAATGCATATCTTTATAGGAGAATATTTCCAGTGTAGGCCCCTTATCCCCATGGCCGGGCAATAACAAATGAACACCCTCTAGCCCGGCTTTTGATAAACCGGTTGCTCGATCTAACCATTGACCTGTAAGTCTCCTTACCGGGGGTTTCACAGTGCAGGCAAAAACATTAATATAAAAATCTGATAATTTCTTCCAGTTTTTTGAAACAATATTGGTGTGAGCATATCTCATAAAATTATTTTCCATCTCTGGGGTTTTCTTTGTTTTTTATATCAGATAATGATTTTTGTATAGTTCAAAATAATTCAATTTTATCATTGAAATAAAAAAGTATAAATAATTTGGACAAATATTATATTACCTGAGTTTTCAGACACCTGTTTAGCAAGGCATCAATATCGTAAAATGAGATTATTAAGAGTATTAAGGGGTGTTTTTGATTTTCAACAATTGCTAATACTCGGAAAAAGTAGTATAAGATTTGAATTCAAGCATTTCATTCTTTTCCACATGGGAGGAAGCAATTTTTTATAAAAACATTTATCAATTTATATCAGGAGGAAAATATGGCAACAACAAACGATAATTTAAAAGAAGCCTTTGCCGGAGAAAGTCAGGCCAATCAGAAATACAGAGCGTTTGCAAAAAAAGCCCAAAAAGAAGGTTTCAAAAATATCGCTAAATTGTTCTTAACAACTGCAGAAGCAGAAAGAATCCATGCCGAGGGTCACTTGAAGGCCCTGGACATGATCGCATCAACAGCTGATAACCTTCAGTCAGCCATTAATGGTGAGACAGATGAATTTACGAATATGTATCCTCCCATGGTTGATCAGGCGGTTGCAGATGGTCATAAAGCAAAGATCATGTTTAAATTTGCAGTTGAGGCAGAAGAGGTTCACGCCCAGATATATACAAAAGCCCTTGAAGCCGTTAAAAGCGGCGTTGATCTGGAGGAAAGCGATTTTTATCTTTGTCCGATATGCGGCTATATTGAGTTGGGAGCCGCACCGGAAAGCTGTCCTGTCTGCCATGCAAAACAGAAGGCGTTCATCCAGGTTTAATTATTTTTAAAATAATTTACTTTATCGGCAGCGGGGGTCTGCTTCTTTTTTTAAAGGAGTTCAGGATTTCCCGCTGCCATTTTTCTGTATAGTCATCTGCTTCAGGAACATTTTTATATTCACCCGTATGCGCATAGTTTATACGGATAAAATCGCGGAATCGTTTGGCTATAATTTTTCGAATAACCCTGGCAAGTCCGCTGTACATCTCATCATCAATTTCATTGAAATCAAAAAATATGGCGAGATTATTAATCAGGTTTTCATTGATAATCAAAGGCGGATCCATTGCCTTGGTGTCCTTAATTATCTGGTGAGCCAGGTCCACCAACCCTAAACGGATCCTTTTTTTTATATTCTGCAACTGTTGTTCGGTCCAGAATATACGGTTACGGTCCATACTCAGTTCGCATCTGTCTTTCCCCTTAAGGTTGATCCGGCCAATTACGTTTTGCCGGGCACCCTCCGGCAGCAGTGAGTCTGTCTGAGTAACAAAGATACCGTCCTGAAAAATAGAAATACCGCCTTTTGCTAAATCAAGTGAATAAAGGGTTTGAAGGTTGCGTTTGGCTTTAAGAAACAGATATGCTTCAGAATCTGTAAAATTCAGTGACGCTAAAAAAATGTGATCCAGTGTATTGTTTTTGTCATAAACCAGGGTTTCATTTCCGATCGTTGTGATCTCGCCTTCCTGGTCAAGGAGCTCAACCGGAATTGACAGATACCGGATATTGGTTTTAAGATAAGCTATGTAGGCTTTGCCACGGGCATACATATTTTCTGTTTCCTTGAAAAAGAGGGTAACCTCAGTACCGGTTAAGACGTTATCAGGGTCAAATCTTACATCAAAATAATCCTGCAGATTGGTGATGGTTATCAAAAGGCCGGGGGAATCTTTTTTACGGGTCTTGATGACGATCCTGTCTGATACCAGAAAGCTGGATAGAAACCCAATTCCAAATTTACTGATAAAGTTAAAATCCAAATGATTTTGATTTAAGGTTTTTATGTCGCCGGACTGATAAAAGGATATCCCTATTTTTAAAAAATATTTTTCAATCCACTACTGATCCATTCCAATACCATTGTCTCTAAATTTTATGAAGCGAATGTTCTTATCAAATTCAATGGAAATTGTCGGGTTATAGTTATTATTATATATTTTTTTTAAATTGCAGGCATCCACAGCATTCTGAATCAACTCACGCAAAAAGACCCGCTTATCAGAGTAAAGCCGGTTGCCGGTAAAAAGCTGAAGTGCAGCCATAGAATCCACTGTGAATTTCATGTCCAGGGGTTTATATCCCTGAGGCTCGATTTCGTATATGATTTCGGAAAAAAGAAACCGCGGGCTCACCTGTCCATTTATTTTATGCAAAAGCATTTGCATACGGGTTTCATGATGTTTCAATGCCTGATGGATTATAAAATTGCTGCAGGAGATTTTTATTTGGATCGTTCCGGGTAAAAAAGCATGGGGTCCGACAGAGGAGACGCTGATACTGTTAATAATTGTTTCTACAGAGATGTTACCGCAGAAATCCTGGATATGTCCCGGGTATCCAAATGTGTTCGGATGTTCTATGTCCAATTGGGTAGCCAGAAATATGGCACTGGACAAAAGGGAAATATTTATCGGAATACCTTTATAGACATTCTTGTCCGGCCTGTTTACCTGTTCTGAATTCATCGTATAATTCATGATATTGGAACAGATTAAGGCAATAATCTCTGCTTGATCACCATCTGTGATACCCAGATCTTTCCAATGGGTCCTTATCAACAGGGCTGAAGATGTTTCAATATGGTCAGGATTTGGATTACGGGGTGTGGGTTCACCGTCTTTCATGGAACCGATGATACCGGTGATACCAATCTCAAATAGATGGGCAGCGGCAAAAAGAAAAAAGGTGTTCCAGGGATTGAGTTTCAAAGCCTGCTGCTGCTCATTATCAAGAAGCCATCGGTCAAGACATTCTGTGATTTTTTCTGTTCGTAGCAGGGGATATTTTTTTTCAAGTGTAGCCTTAATATTTTCAATACTTTGCTGCAGGTCACAGGGCAGACTGCTGAAAAGAGTATTCAATTAAAAATGTGCCTCCACGGTTATGGGTTATGAACAATCAGCCTTCTTCTATTGTAGAACATGTCCAAAAAAACACTATAAGATCCTATTGTTTGTATTTATCCTTAGTTTATCAGTCAGAAAACCCTATTGCAAGAGTACTGTCTGGCATTTGAGATGGTCTTAACCTTTTATTGACAAAGCGTAACTTCCTATCTATTATACCTCGAAATTTCCTATAACCAGATTTTCCAAGGATAAAATGTTGAAAAATTCGCCTATCTCATCTATGGGAACTGATCATAATGATTCAGGTGGCAATTCTGAAAATCGATCAGGTGTTATATTGGTTCTCGCCTCTGCCATTGTATGGAGTTTTGGTGGTGCTTTAAAGCATTTTATTACAACGGGGGAAAGTTGGACCATTGTTTTCTGGCGATCTGTTTGGGCGGCTCTGTTCTTGTTGGTATTTATGATCACCAGAAAAGGAATGCGCGGTACCCTGAATTTATTTGCAAAAATGGGGTTGCCAGGAATTTGTGTGGGTACTTGTTTTGCAACAGCCTCAACCTGCTTTATTGTTGCATTAGGGCACACCACAGTGGCTAATATTCTGTTGATGCAGGCAGGTGTCCCGTTGATTGCCGCCTTAATTATCTGGATATTGTTCAGGGAAAGGGTGACGATTCCCACTTGGATTGCAATCTTTTTTGTGATAATGGGTGTTGCTGTCATGGTGTCTGATTCCTTTACGGGCAAAGTATCGCCAATAGGTGATGCATTGTCTTTGCTGATCGCTTTTTCCTTTGCCTCTGCCGTGGTGATTACCCGCAGGTATGCCCATGTAAGAATGGTACCGGCAGTTTGCTTTGGTACGATGCTATCGGCTTGCGTGTCAGGTGTCCTGGCCAAAACTTTTATAGTGACATTACCTGATATGGGAATACTGATCGTTTTCGGCAGTTTGAACCTTGGTCTTGGTCTTGCTTTTTTTGTTACGGGAGTACGCTTGGTTCCTTCATCCCTTGCCTCACTTTTGGGGACAACAGAAACCATGCTGGGACCCGTATGGATGTGGCTGATTCACAATGAAATCCCAACCATTCGTACAATGGTAGGCGGATTGATCGTTTTTACCGCTTTAGTCAGTCACATATGTTGGGGAATCTATAGTGAAAAATCCACACTTGTTAATAAAACGCCTAAATAAAAAAGCGGCATCAGAAATCACAGGTTTTGTGCATTTTTTTATTAATTATTTAAGGTTTCCTTGACAAATTTAGCTGTCCTGTCCTAATCGTATAAAACCCTGATGTGTGGATGGCTGACATCTGAAAATATAAGATAGTTAAATTTAGTAAAAAAAGGAAAAAATATGAATGAAAATCATATGAATCAGGTGCTGACTTTCAGGTGGGCAATCTTTTCTGCCCTTGGTGCAGCCTATATTCTTGTTTTTTTCAATCAAATGTCTGTTGCCGTTGTTGCAAAAGATATCATGCAGGATCTTGATTGTAATGCAACAACTATCGGTGTCATGACCTCAATATATTTTTATGTATATGCCTTAATGCAGATCCCGTCAGGATTATTGTGCGATTCGGTGGGTTCAAGAAAGACGGTTTCTTTTTCCTTGGGTATAGCAACAATAGGGGCGCTTCTTTTTGGTTCTGCTTCAACGATACAGGTTGCCATGGTTGGCCGGGGGCTTGTGGGGCTGGGCGTTTCAGCCGTATTTATAGCCACGATGAAGATTGCATCAGAATGGTTTGCAATTCGCGAGTTTGCAAAAATGCAGGGCATCATCACATCATTGGGTGGGTTAGGTGTATTGCTGGGTACATTCGGACTGGGGTGGCTGGCAAAGGCATTTGGCTGGCGGATTATTTTCCAGATGATTGGTGCGGCAACTGGAGTCCTTGTTTTTGTGATCTGGTTTCTTGTTCGAAATTCGCCCATGGAAAAAGGGTGGCCGTCCATTGCGGAAATTGAAAATTTTAAAACAGGCCAGGCTCCCCCGAAAAAGCCACAGCCCATTCCCTTGGCCCAAGGTGTAAAAATGGTGTTCAGGGAACCTCGATTTTACCCCCTTGCCCTCTGGTTTTTTTGCAATGCAGGAACCTTTTTTGCTTTTGGAGGCCTCTGGGCCGGTCCTTATTTTATGGATGTTTATGGATTGTCTTTAACTCAGGTGGGGACCATTCTCAGCATGATTGCATGGACCATGATAGTGGGTAGCCCTTTAATGGCTATGCTGTCTAACACTGTTTTTAAGAGCCGCAAAACAAACATGATTTTTTGTACGGTGTGTCTTGCAATTTTGTTCATATTTTTGCGGATTCATCCCTTCGGAATCTCGGTTCACGTATTGCCTATTATCATAATTTTTTTCACGGCCGTTTCAGCATGTACCATGGTTGTGGCTTTTACAACCCTTAAAGAGCTCTATCCAGTTCAGATTGCAGGCACTTCAGTTGCTATTGGAAATTTTTTTCCATTTTTCGGAGGGGCTATTTATATGGGTGTTCTCGGAAAAATCCTTGATGGATTTGGACGCAACCCCAATGGCGCTTATCCTGTGGATGGCTACATAATGGTTCTGACATTCCTGGCAGCCAGTTCAATGGTGCAGCTGATCTGTGCGTTTTTTTTAAAAGAGACCTTCCCCAAAAAAGCGTTTCAAAAGGCCCGAAAAGCGAAAAAGGCCTAAAAGGGCTAAACCGTGCTATTTTATTTTAGCCAGAATTTATTGAGGCTGGTTTTTAAATCCCGGGTATCTGAAACCACACAAACCTCTTGCCATTCGCTAGGGAATAATACCCTGTAATCCCGTCTGTTGAACCGCTCGCCAGCAAGAACCACAACTCCCTTGTCTTTATCCGTTCTTATCACACGTCCGGCAGCCTGCATCACCCGGTTAAATCCAGGCATCTGGTATGATTTATAAAATCCGGTGTGATCCAGTTGATCATAATAATTTTTGATCAAGTTGCGTTCAGGGCAGATCTGGGGTATGCCCGGACTGACAATAACAGCACCAATCAATTGATCTCCGGTAAGGTCTATACCTTCTCCGAAAATACCACCCATTACAACAAAACCTGCAACGGGATCACCAAAAGAAAAAGCATCTAAAAATTCCTGCCGTTCAGATTCTGACATATTTGGATACTGGATAAGGATATCATTATCAATATCACTTTTATCAATAAGCTGGGTTATCGAATTCAAGAAGGCATAGGAAGGCAAATAGATCATATAATTGCCTTTTTTGGAGGTGATGACATCACAGATCAGAGTGGCAATTTTGCTATAATACCGAGGCCTTTCTCTATAACTGGTTTTTACTCCCCTGTGAAGGAAAAGTCCAAAATTTTCTTTTGGAAAAGGGGAGGGCAGGTCAATGGAATATGGTTGTATGGTTTCACTGAATAACATTTGACAATGAAAATCAAAAGGAGACAAGGTAGCGGAAAAAAGGGTACATGATTGTCCCCGTTTGATCAGATCAGAGAATATGGGTGACGGATCCATGCAAAACAGCCTGACAATCAAGTCATTTCCGCCCATGCTTTGGACATAAAACTTATAATTGGTGTCAAAATAACCGGCAATTATCATAAATATATTGGCCTGAAAAAATAATTCAAGCAAACCTTTGCGCATGTCAGTGTCGTCATTGTGTTTATCAAGCCATCGGTCAGCTTTCCTGGAAAATGTCCTGATCTCCGATAGAAAATTTTCAGGAATTTCATCTGCTTGGAAAAAATGAGCAGGGTCTTTTTTGCATTGCCGTCTCATTTTGATCATGGTTTTGTTGATGGCAACCAGTGATTTGGATAAATCAGGGATCTCTTCCCTGATCAACTTTTGGGTTTTTAGAACATCTTTTTTGTAAAGAGCGGCTGAATACATGGATCTGAGACGATCATGAAGATTGTGGGCTTCATCGATTAGAAAGGTGATCTTTTGTTTGCCATGATCAAAATATCGCTTTAGATAAACCCGTGGATCAAAACAATAGTTTAAATCGCAAATGATGACATCACAAATTAAAGAAATATCTAAAGACAGTTCAAAAGGGCATAATTCATATTTTTGTGCCAGGGTTTCCACAAGCGCTTGGTCAAAGGTGTCATGCAAACTGATATCAGGCATGGCATCTGATAGTTTGCCAAAGTAGTTTAAAGCATAGGGGCATGTTTCCATATCACAGGATTCATCTGAAACAAAACATATTTTTTGTTTGGCCGTAAGTACGATAGATTTTAGTTTGAGCCCCACTGCTTTAAGATCTTCCAAAGCCTTAAACGCAACCGTTCTGCCAATTGTTTTTGCCGTGAGATAGAATATCTTATCAATGTATCCAAGGCCTAATGATTTTATGGAAGGAAATAGAGTGGCAATTGTTTTACCCGTACCTGTCGGAGCTTTTGCAAAAAGGATTTTTTTGTTTTTAATAATTTTATATACGGTTTCAGCCAGCTGTCTTTGGCTCGTTCTGAAGTGTTCATAAGGAAATACCAAGTCCTTAATCGAGTCATTGCGAATCCTCTGCCAGTTGATTTGATCCAAAAGGATCTGAATATATCTGTTGGCAAGGCTGTTAAAAAAAATTTTTAATTCGGCTGCGGTGTAATCGGCTTTGTTCTCTGCACTGGTCTGGGTTCCGATCCTGACATAGGTGAGTTGCAGACAAATTGAATCCAGATGCCGTTGCTCGGCAATCATGTGCCCGTAACATTTTAGCTGAGCCAGATGAAGGGATGAAGGATTATCAGCCATCTGTTGTGCCTGGTGCTGACACGTTTTAATCTCTTCTACTATAATTGAATCTTCAGATTCAAATATGCCGTCTACCCGGCCAATAATTTTAAGATCAAAATCCCTATGGTTTAAACAAATAGAAACCGGGACTTCTTTTTTATAAGATTCAGGGCGAAGGCCTTGAATCCGCGTATGTTCTCGAATACCTTCAAGGGCTCGGGTCCGGCTTAAATAGCCACTGCCAAGATCACCTTGTTTAAAACAGAGACCGATAATGTCTTTTACTGATATTTTAAATGTTTTTTTCATTACCAGGTAAGTAAAAAAACATATTTGTCTTAAGAATTCAAACTATTCTTGGATTGATCTACAATGACGAGATTTCTGCCGGATTTTTTGGCTTGATAAAGGGCCGCATCCACCCTTTTTATTAATTTTTCGGTTGTTTCTGAAGGAAGATTGACCTCGCCCACTCCGATGCTAATGGTTACTTTGATTTTGTTTCCGTCACGTATGATAGTGCTGTCCTGCACCTTTTTTCTTATTTTTTCCATCAAAATACGTGCCTTGTCCATAGCCGTCTGGGGCAATAGTATTATGAACTCTTCACCGCCGAAACGACCTACAGAATCGTTGACACGGGTTTGCTCGCGTAATAATTTAGCAATTAGTTGTAGGGTTTTGTCTCCAGCGACATGGCCGTATTTGTCATTCACTTTTTTGAAAAAATCAATATCCAGCATAGCCAGACTAAAGGTGCCGCCATACCGTTTTGTTCTTTCAAATTCTTCCTGCAGTATTTCATCAAAAGCACGACGGTTGATCAGCTTTGTGAGAAAATCCAGTTTTGCATTGACTTGAATTTCCGCCATTACTTTTTTTTGTTCATTGATGGTATTGTTCGCATGATTCAGCTGTTTCTGATATTGATTACTATTTGTTTGGATCTGATCGATTTCCAATAATAATAACCGCTTTGTTTCCTCTACCCCGGCCATGGTCATAGCGGTTTTTATGGATGCCTTGTGATGTGTCATCTTGGTGTCGTAAGAAGAGTTGTCTTCCACCAGACTGGATACAAAATGGGAAAGGTCGTTTAGCAAGACCTGAATAGCTTGTTTGTTTGACTCAATGGCCTCTTCAGCCTGCTTGAAATCAGGAGGAGATTCTTTTCCTGTATCCATGGGTGAGGCTGTATCCGGTTTAGGGGGGGGACTTGATTTTTGTCTTTGCCGTGTTTTTGTCCGTTGCCTTTTTTTAAATTGCAATGCAATGAATACAAGCACTATAAAAATGATAATCAGGATACTTATTTTAATAATTTTCAAAAATAGCGGAGAGGCCATCACCAATTTCCATGGTTGAGTACCGCTTTTTTTATTATTCGTACCGATTTTCTTGCCCGATCTTATATCCTTTACCTTATTTTTAACCCGGGCAGTGGGCTTGGACCACATCCCCACACCCATATCTTTAGCCGTTGATTGTAATGATTGTAAAATGATGTCATCGGGTGCATTTTTATAATCCCAGGTGGCAAGTCCCTTTTTTAATATCATTTGGCTTAGAATTGCTCCGCCAGCCAAAATGACATTGCCGACATATTCAGTATTGGTTTGTCGTTTATAAATTTCAATGAGAACAGATTGATTGAGGACTGTGCGAGAGGTGAACTGTCTTGCTTTTTGACCATAAGCCTGACTTGTTTTCGGACAGTCAATGCCATGAAGGGTAATTTTTAATGTGCGATCTTTATAAAGGACATTAATGATATCTCCCTGTTCTACGGCTGTTACCTTTGCAGAAATTGTTTGGCCCCATGTAATGGATACCGGTAAAAGGATAAGAAATACAAAGATACCTGTTATGAAAAATATCGTCCTTTTCATTTCATTGAATTTTTTAAAGGAAGCTATAAGGAGTTGGAATTTGCAGATTTCTGTCATTTATCCCCATTATGTAAGATGCCATTTACATTACAGCCACATTCCCATATACTTGCTTGACTTTTCATCTCTATTTATAATTATTTTAAATTCTTACATTTCAAGCATTTAAAGCATTTTTATTATACATAGTAGAAGATAGAAAATCAAGTTGATATAATACTTGTAAATAAAGACAGAAGCTGAGTCCCAGACTTTATAGAATCATGTTTTCTTTTGAATTTTTATCAAACTGTTCTAGTAATGAAGAAAAGACCATCCAACATGAAAATTGAGCGCTATTTAATATTGAGATGTTATACCTTTACAACTATTGTTTTTTTTGATCAGAATTTTGCTCCCAGCTGCCCGCAACCGGCTCCCACAGAACGGCCCCGACTCCATCGTTTAATTACCATTATCCCTTTAGCAGATAAACGATTGGCAAATTCATGCATCTCTGCATCACTTGGGCTGTCATAGTGAAGCCCTGTGATTTTATTGTAAGCGATCAGGTTGAGTCTCACGGGCAAAGGTTTTATATATTCTGCCAGCATTACCGCATGGGACGGGGAATCATTGACCCCTTTGATTAAAATATATTCAAATAAAAATACCCCCCGTTTGGTCAGGGGGAAATTTATCAGGCTTTTTTTAAGAACAGCCAGGGGAAAATAATTGTTAAGGGGCATAAGCCGTGAGCGAATCTTATCATCGGGTGCGTTTATGGAAATGGCCAGGCGAAGACCCGGCATATCCATTTTGGCCAGCCGTTCAATTCCCGGGACCAGGCCCACGGTGGACAGGGTCATATGTCGCAGGGCAATGTCAAACCCCTTTTGTTGGTTCATTACCTGGATGGCCTCCATTACATTTTCAAAATTATCAAGCGGTTCACCCATGCCCATGAAAACAATGTTTTTAATGTCTTTCCCCAAGTTGTGCCGGCCATTGTACACCTGTCCGACAATTTCCGAGATAGTCAGATTCCGTTTAAACCCCATGCGGCCAGTTTCACAGAATGTGCACCCCATTTTGCACCCCACCTGGCTTGAGATGCACAGGGTATTATGCCTGGTCATGGGAATGATCACAGATTCTATTTCAAAACCATCGGATAATCGGGTGATGAATTTCGTCAACTCACCTTCTTCAAAGGTGTCCACAACCACACCAGGATTGATGGATACTTTTCCCTTCAGCGCCTTGACAAATTTTGGAGAGCCTTTGAATTCCGGGCTGGCCAGAAAATCAGGATTTCCCTGTTTAAAAATATCCCTGAACAGGGCCTGGGCATGGAATCGACCTTTCCCAAAATCCATTTTAAATTTTTGGCTCAGCCGTTCCAGGGTGAATTCTAAAATATCTATCATTGTTTGCCTTGTTATTTCAGTTTTTTTCCGACCAGAAAATACCAGATACAACCTTAAATTACCATTAAATAATCAATCGTCATAACAAGGGGCTCGGACCAGGGGTTCACACGATCTCTTTGATTATTTGACCTCCTTAAACCCCAATTGATGAGTCAATTGGTTTGTTGATTTCAGGGTTTGGATAATATCAATAGACAACTTGTCTGCAGGAAAATTTTACGATAAGATATTGCATCAATATATCTATGAAAAAAGACAGAGAACTTAAGACCGGGGACATTAAAATTTTATTAATTGTTTTAAATTTGCTCATCCCGATGGGAATAATATTGGCTTTACCTTTATTGGGCATATTGCTCGCCGGGCATAGTATAATGCCTTATCTTGTATTCCCCCCAAAACCTGTCATCACATCCCATGGGGCGTTTTCATTGCCTGTATTCATGAGCATTTTAGTATTTGTATCTTTAGTCGTCCTGCCTTTTTTAAGAAAAGGCCTGGCCCATAAGGGTTGTGCAAGCTCCCTGAAAAAAGAGCGATTGCCATGGTGGGGATATGCCTCTTTTCTGGGGCTTGCCTGTTTCTGGATATTAGCCTGGAACCGGTTTGAGTGGTTTTCATCCTTTCAGCCCCATACATTTTTTCCTATCTGGTTTTGCTTGATTGTCTTTATTAATGCATTGACATTCCGCTCTGGTAATAAATGTACAATGGTTGATTCTCCCTATAGATTCATCTGTTTATTTATAATGAGTGCCGCTTTCTGGTGGATGTTTGAATATCTAAATCGGTTTGTGGGAAACTGGTATTATTCAGGGAGCCAATATCCGGCCGGTACATATTTTCTGTTGGCCACTTTAAGTTTTTCCACAGTTCTGCCAGCAGTGGAAAGTATGAAAGAATATCTTTTAACCTTTGACCGGTTTAAATACGGATTTAAACATATGCAGAGGTTCAAGGGTGTTGATTCAAGAGCCGTTATCATATTATCAGTTTTAATATCCTCAGTTTTACTTATTTTGATGGGAGTGTATCCGGATCCATTCTTTTTTCTGGTATGGGTCTGCCCTTTCTTTATTTTTATGGGATGCAAAGCGTTTATTGGTCCTCCCCTTATCCTGATGGAAGTAAAAAAAGGTGACTATACAATGGTGGTCGCCTATGCCAGCGCAGCCCTGATATGCGGTTTTTTCTGGGAATTGTTTAACTACTACAGTTTGGCCCGATGGCAATATTCTATCCCTTATGTACAGGTGTTTCACCTGTTTGAAATGCCCGTACTGGGATATGCGGGTTATTTGCCATTCGGGCTGGAATGTGCTGTGATTATAGATCTTGTCATGAAACACTCACACAAGTAACCGTATCTCGCTTCCATCGAAAGCCGGATAAAAATGTCAAAGGTTTTATCTTAATTTAATTTATCCTTATTTTTTCGGGGGTAATGATCGAATAAAGGTCAGGCAGATATCCACCCAATATGATAAATCTTCATCTTCTGCTATTCCATCGGGCTGGACATAGACCATCCCTTTCATTGATCTGCTCGTAAAATCCATTTTTTGAACATGATTTTTTAAAAGACTTTTTTCATATTCCCTGGGTCCAACACGGGCCATCAGTTTTTCGCCTATAATCCCGCAGCACATGTGTTTGGAAACCATGAAACATAAACCACCGAACATTTTCTTTTCTTCCACTTCCTTTTTGTCTTTTAACAAATCGCGCAATCGATGTGCAAGTCCTTCATCATATGCCATACGTTTAAATTCCTTTTAAATTATATGTTTACACCATGGGCTGCAAAGTGAAACAAATTCACCCGGAGCGAATTATTTTTTAGTAACAGGCATCATCCAAATATTTAATTCCCTGGTGAAAAGCCTTCAGGTTGAGGTCCACAAGTTTAGGGTTAAAATGCGCACGGATGGCTATCTCCACCTCCTCTTTTTTAACAGGCAGAAGATTTTTTCCCACAAGGGATCCTGTCAGGACCACATTGGTGAGAAGGGGATTGCCTAAATCAATGGCGATCTGAGTCGCATTTACAAACCAGGCATGTTTACTAAGGGTTTGGATGGCGCTTTTCAACTCTTTGATTTCCGGATAGGTGTCTTGGCGCAAAAGCGCTCCTGCAGGGAGGAGGGGACGCATATTGGTAATGGTTATAATGTCGGGATTGCCGTATTCTCCAATACGGCGCAAAGTTTCAAGAGGCTCCATGCCTAAGATGATATGTCCCTTGCCCTCGGGGATTTGAGGGGCATTGCCACCGGATGTTGATATGCGCAGGGTGCTTGCAACTGCTCCGGCCCGCTGGGCAACTCCCACATCGTCTGTTAAGATAACACGGTAGTTTTTTTGAATCAACACCTTTGCCAGGAGGCGAGACATAAGAACGGTGCCCTGTCCGCCAACACCAGTGATAATAATGTTCATGGGATCCTTTGAAAGGGTCATTTGTTTATACCTCCTCTTTAAAGATAGCGCCATGGGGACAGATATCTACACACACACCGCAATGGGCACACGATTCCGGTACAATCCGGGTTGTTTCGCTCTCCATATCAAAGCTTAAACCGGGACATGCAAAATGTTTGGTACAGAATCCGCAGGCCTCTCCTTTGCATTGAGCCGGATCTACTGAAACGCTGTAAGGATATTTTTTTTCGCGGCGCATTCGCGCCAATTCACAGGTGCGTTTCATGACCAGGACTTTTACACCGCTTTTTGGGGCTAAATCCAGCACCTTTTTTGTGGTCGCCTTTACGTCAAATGGGTCTATCATTGTAACCCTGCACCCGATAGCACGGCAGACGGCTGCGATGTCAACGGCAGGAGCATCGTTTCCCATGGCATTAATCGTCATTCCAGGGTTGGCCTGGAATCCGGTCATGGCAGTGGCATTGTTATCGAGAACCACAGCCAGCATTTGTGCCTGGGAATGGATGGCGTTGATCAGCGCTGGAAAGGATGAATGAAAGAACCCGGAATCCCCGCACACTGAGATCACGGTCTGGTCAAGACCGAAGCGTTTCAATATTCCGAAACCACTGGCTTCGCCAAAACCCGATCCCATGGCATGGATGAGTTTGGTGACCTGGTAACCACTGGGGTATATGTCCATGGTATTGCAGCCAATGTCGCCTGTTACAAAGGCGTTGTCTCCTTTTTTTTGTAATTTTTTTATGGCACGGGAGATTGCCCAGAAACTGGCTCGATGGGGACATCCCGAACACCAGATGGCGCCCCGCGGAATCACCATTTTTTTACATAGATTTTTGGACATCCTGGAATATGCCTTATCACTTGTGGGAGCTTCTATACCCAGGACCCGTGAGATGGCCGAGATAGCAGCAGAAGGGGTAAGTTCTCCGTAATGTGCAATGTGGCCGGAACCTTTTCCAAATACCCGGACACGGCCGGCAAGCAAGATGTCATCAGCCACGATCTCCTTTATGTAAACTTCCAGGAAGGGGTCTGGTTCTTCCATAATCAATACGGAGGTTACTCCGGACAGATGTTTTGCGATTTTTGCTTCTGGTATCGGCCAAATAGTTGCGATGTTCAGGATACCCACAGCATTTTCCTGACCCATCACCTTTATGGCTTCCTGGGCGCAACTGCACCCATTGCCACAGGCAATAACCAGTGTGGTGGGTTTTTCAGGGCCTTGGTAAAAGTTAAATTCAGATGAGTTAAAATCTGCCTGGATCCGGTCAATTCTCTCATGGGCACTTTTGTGAAGAGAAACTATTTCCGGTGTCTCAGGGGTAACTGCAAGTGAGGTATCAAAATATGCCTTTTTTTTAGGCGTTGCCGTTTTGATTTTTTCGGGTAGTTCTCCCAGTGTCACATCACCGGAAGCATGAGAAAAACGGGTGTAACTTCTGAAGACAACAAATGTTTTGTGTTTTTCCGACAATTCAAAGGCATATTTTAAAAGCGTTTTACCGCTGTTCAGGTCTGTTGGGATCAGGAGAGGGACATCTGCCGAGCGGGGAATCCACCGCGTATCCTGTTCGTCGGCAGAGGATAGGGCACCCGGATCATCGCATACGATAACCACCATGCCGGCACCATTGGGGCCGATGCCGGAAAGATTGTGATGCTGGAGGAAGTCTGATGCAACATTGACACCCGCACTCTTCATGGTGACAATGGACCTCAGACCGGCAAAGGATGCAGCCGCAGCTACCTCCGCAGCCACCTTTTCATTGACAGACCATTCCACGTAAATGCCTGTTTCATCTGCTACAGATGACAGCGTGTCTGTGATTTCCGAAGACGGTGTTCCCGGATATCCTGAACATACAGAGATGCCTGCCTCAAGGGCTCCTCTGGCAATGGCTTCGTTTCCCAGCATCAGAACAATACTGCCCGGAGCATCTCCCAAGGATTTTTTCATAGGTGTTCTCCTTTTCGGTATTTCTACCAGGAATATATAATTCGTTCATTATTTGTGACGAGTTGTCTTTATTTGTGACAATATAAAAAAACAAAAAATTCATGTCAAGTTATTTTTTTTCCGGAAAAATACCCTTGATTCAAAAGGGTGAAAAGGATAAATGCGCTTGTTTTTATCTGCAGCCGTTATTTAAAACAATTAACCAGCTGCTTTATGGTCTGGGTCACTGGGCACATGTCATGCCGTATTCATAACTTACAAGGGCGTCTAAAATTTTTTCCGGCAACGTATAAAATTGGGTCATACGCATGATAAATTCTCTGTTCACAGCAGGAGTGAATTCTTTGAAGTGCCGGGTAAGGTCGCCGGAATACCTATTTTTCAAATCAAGTACCAGGGAAGGTGAATCACATGAAAAATCAATGGATTTCATATCAATATACTGAAGCTTTTCATTCAGCAATGTACGAAAATATATCCGCATGAGGTTTAGATCATATACAATACGCCAGACAGTGCGCTCTCCTTGAGCCACAGATTTTAATATATTAAATCCATATTCCTTTGAAGGTTCAGATGGATTTGAATGATAGGATTGAACCATAGCCGATGCTTTTACAAATCGATCAAGTGAGTTGGAACGATTTTTTTTAACAATCTTGTCTCCCCCAAAACCCTTGTGTTCCTTAAGATAGTCAACAGCGTCTGCATATACACTGTTGCTCAAAACGTTAATTGTCATTTCATCACCCTTATGGTAAACCATTTTACCATCAATAAATTCTATAACAGCGCATTGGCCCGTATTATCAGCCACAAATATATGAATGGGATATTTTTGGTTTCTGGCAAATATTCGTATATTTGACGTTTCCCTCATTACCTCATCCACTGTGGCACAATTGTCCAAAAAATATTGTTTGTATTGAGCATGGCTAACAACCGGTCTGGAATCCTTGGGCGGATATTGACTGTGCTCAAGGGTCAGGCCTGTGACAAATAATCCTTTTGAATTGATTCCACCATGGAAATATTCTTTCCCCAGTGTATTAAAGGTAACGCTGCCATATTTGGATATCCAGGAAGCAGTTTTCTGATCACCGGCACCGAAAACCTGAGGTATTTTCTTAACACCGCGCTTGTTAATCACTACCAATCCATCCTTCGCATGCCAGTCAAAATTTTCACCATAAAAAATGGTGTTTCCTTTTTTAATAGAAAAGGCCGTGCATGCCTGGCTGGTATATACGACAAGACAGACAAATAAAACATTTATTATGAAAATGATTCCCGGTTTTGATGGCATGGTGCCCCCTTTGTTCATAATACGATAGTTAGACATTAAATGTCTTCATTAAAAAGCAATTACCAGGCAGCATTATAGACCACTATTGCCTGTGTCTTTTGCAGTAAATTTTTTCATAACCGTTCATAGTGTTAACCTGTTCTGTGTTACCAGTGAAATGATTTTTCCTTTATTAAAACCAATAGGATTCTCTGTAAAGGCTTGATAAATACCGGTTGTCGATGCTGGCAGATAACGATTGGGGTCTTTACCCATGGCATGCCTGGCCCCATCACGCCTTTTTATTTGTATTTTTTAATTCCGATTTAAGGAGTTTCCACGGCAGCAGCATTCCAGTACGCGTTTTGTAGGCTTCCCAACCGGGATAGCGAGACATGGAGGCCTCTTTCATAACGATGTTTACAAGAAAAAGCCCAGACCATACCCAGGCCAGAATGATCCATGGAATCCAATGGTTTACAAGCAGCGCGTAGGAACCATACAGCATCATCTCCCCTAAGTAGTTGGGGTGCCGAATATGTTTGTACATCCCTTCCTCAATCAACCCGCTGTGATACTTGAGGGTATAATACTTTTGACAATCAGAAGCCATCATGATCACTACTCCCAGGGTATGCACACTGACACAAAACATCAGCATAAAATTGGATGGTTCGGAATGGTCAGGACCCAATACGCCGGAGATCAAAAGAAACGGAAACACCCAATAGGGCCCCAGCACCATTAAAAAAGCCATGGCAGCCCCTCCAAAAGTGATTTTTTCCTCCCATCTTTTATCAGGGAATACAAAGTGTTTGAGAATCCAGCAAAACCCGTAACTGCCGTGAAGGGCTAAATAGATAAAAGCGGCTGTGGAATAATTCTCATAAAAAACCATCAATAAAGTGACAAAGAAAAATGTGCCGGTTTTCTGGAAATTGATCACCCAGGCCAATTTCAATACCTTAGGTCCGCCCAAAAAATTTTGTGACATATAGGTATTCAGATCACTCATTTTTTTTGCCCACACGGGCGGTTTTTTATCTTTATGCATTTCCATGGTTTGTCTCCTCTCCATAAAAACCGAATCGAATTCGTTTTATTTACTCCAAAAATTTTTCAAAGGCATAAAATTTCTTAATATTAAATGCGTTATTGTTTTTAACATACAGATGAAATTTATAACAACACTTTTAGATGATCCCTCATTCTTATATACTAGCACAAAAATAATTGTAAAATCTATAAACAAATCTGATGTCAAAGGATTGAAAATAGAAGGCGTCACCGGAATAAGTTCATTGTTGAAATGTATTTGGCAGGAAAATTCCATCACCGGTCTGACTTTAAAACCAGACCATAAGTCTGGTTTTTATCAGCGGATTGGAATATTTAATTTATTTGGCAGATGTTGTTTTTAAATGTGTCCAAAAACAATGGCTGCTGAGGAACAGGGCCGTTGCAATGGAAAGTTCTAAAACAGCCAAAAGAACGACCATTGAATTGTTACCCTTGGCTAAACGGGAAAAGTAATTACCGGCAAAAATCATCAGGCCTAAAAAGAAAAAAAATCGAATCCTGTAAAATTGCCAGAGCCTGGGCTCTTTTAATTCACAGATCCGCCTTAAATTTTTTTTACATATGTTAACAAACATGTATTTTGATTTGATCCACCCGATGGCCAATCCAGTCAAAACTGATACGACCAGCACGGCTGGTTTAACGCCGTCACTATAGGCGTGTATGAATAACCCGGTGCTCTTAAGCAAAAGGATGACTACACCTGCATACCAGACAATTGCAGCCAATTTTTTCAGTGTGTGAGAAGATGTAATTAACATAGGGTCAAACCAACATTGAAAACCAGGATTATATATTAACAAGACAGGGCATGACATCAGCTTCGGATGATTACACTTTTACCCGGATATTGTGTAACTCTATTGTATGTTCCATAGCATGCAATAGCTTATCGCGGCTCACATTGGTAACAAATTGATCGCCCACCGTAGCTATTTCAAGGCCCTGCACATTCTTTTTGGTTAATTTCATTAAAACGCCCAAGCCAAAAGTCTTTTTTATTTGAAATGATTTAGTTGTACCCATCATTGAGGTTTCTCCATTAAAAGCATATTTCTAATAGCATAATTTTGCTATTTTTAATAATTTTATATTTTTGAATAAAAGTTGTAATTGATTTAAATCAATAATTTCTGTTTACTGGGAAAATTTTTCACCTGACCAAATCATTTTGTGGATTTTTAAAACCGCTTTGAAGGGGGAAAAAAACATGGTAATAATGGCTGAATCAAATACTTAAAAAATGATGCTTAATATGGAGGATCTGATGATTAAAGGGGAGTACCGGGAATTTTATCATGCCATTTTAAGACAATTGCCCAAAGAAAATATTATCATTGATCCTTTGCGTAAAAATGCCATTGGCGCAGATGCCAGCTTCTATAAACTGGTTCCCCAGATTATTGTTGACGTTCAAAGTGAAAAACAGGTGGGTATTGTTCTACAGGAGGCCCGGAAGCGAAAATTGCCCATGACCTTTCGTGCGGCTGGTACCAGCCTGTCCGGTCAATCCATATCTGATTCGATTCTGGTTCGCATGGGAAAAGGGTGGGATCAATGGCGTATCTATGATCAGGCCCGCTTCATTCAGCTTCAACCCGGTATCATAGGAGGGAATGCCAATAGACAGCTGTCCTCTTTTGGTCGAAAAATCGGGCCTGATCCAGCCTCAATTGACAGTGCTAAAATCGGTGGTATTCTTGCCAACAATTCCAGTGGCATGTGCTGTGGTATTGAACAGAATTCATACCAGACCATAAAAAGTATGCGTTTGGTATTGGTAGACGGTACCGTGGTTGACACAGGTGATGACAAAAGTGTGGCAAATTTTCGAAATACCCGGGCCGGACTTTTAAATCGCCTTGCTCAGCTACGCCAAACGGTCATGGCAGATGCGGATCTGACCGATCGAATCAGGTATAAATTTAAAATTAAAAACACAACCGGTTATAGTCTCAATGCATTGATAGATTACGAAGACCCTTTGGATATAATGATCCATCTAATGGTGGGATCAGAGGGAACCCTTGCTTTTATTTCAAACTCTGTATTAAAGACTGTTGTCGAACATCGGCATAAGGCATCAGCATTAATCCTTTTTTCTAATATGTCAGATGCGTGCAAGACCATTCCAATCCTCAGGCAGCAGCCTGTGGCAGCGGCAGAGCTGATGGACAGGGCCAGCCTGGCATCAGTTGAAGATAAAGAAGGAATGCCGGGCTTTTTAAAAGGTCTGGATCAAAATGTGGCTGCTTTACTTGTGGAAACACGATCAAATGAACCCAAAAAGTTAATCAAGCAGATCAACCAGGTGGTTGAAAGTCTGTCCGGGTTTTAGACGGTCCGGCCCATAACTTTTACGATGGTTCCAGAAGAAAATCAGGCTTTATGGAATATTCGCAAGGGATTATTCCCTGCAGTGGGATCGGTAAGGCAGACAGGCACTACGGTTATCATAGAAGATGTTGCATTTCCCATAGAGCATCTTGCCAATGCCACCCATGCGCTTCAGCAATTATTTAAAAAATATTTGTATGATGAAGCCATAATTTTCGGTCATGCCTTTGAAGGAAATCTTCATTTTGTATTTACCCAGGATTTTTCAGACCAACCAGAAGTTGACCGCTACCGGGATTTTATGGCCGAGGTTGTTGACATGGTGGTGAATACCTATAATGGGTCCCTAAAGGCTGAACATGGTACCGGCCGTAATATGGCTCCTTTTGTTGAAAAAGAGTGGGGCAAAAAAGCCTATGCCCTGATGACAGAAATTAAACATATTTTTGACCCTCAAAATCTTCTCAATCCCGGTGTCATCCTTAATAAAGATGATTTGGCCCATATTCATAATCTTAAATCCATGCCTGCCACCCATGAAATCGCGGATAAATGCATTGAATGCGGTTTTTGTGAGCCGGTTTGCCCCTCCAGAAATTTGACATTCACCCCCCGGCAAAGAATTGTCGGCAGGCGGGAAATCAGCAAGCGTCTCTCTGAAAATGGGAACCGGGCCAGTATTAAAAAATTTGCAAAGGGGTATCAATATCCGGGAATGGATACATGTGCGGCAGACAGCCTGTGTGCCACCCGTTGTCCGGTGGGGATTGACACCGGTAAAATGGTCAAGGCTTTAAGGCATGAAGCCCGGGGACCTCTGGCGCAAAAAATAGCTGAAGGGGTAGGGGATCGATTCTCCGCAACAACACAAATCATCAGACAGGGCTTGAATACCGTGGATTTTGTCCATAAAATCACGGGAACCCGGTTCATGGAAAAGGCAACGACTATTGCCAGGAAGGCAAGCATAAATAGATTACCCTTGTGGAACAGAAGAATGCCAAAAGGAGGCGCAAGGATTAAACCTGCGCCAGCGAAAGCATCATGTGAGCGCATGGTTGTCTATTTCCCCAGTTGCGCCAGCCGGGCAATGGGAGGACCGTCCCGAAACGAAGCATTCAGGGATTCTTTGCCGGAAATTACCGCTTCCTTACTTAAAAAATCAGGCTATGGAATCATCTACCCGGAAAATTTAGATGACCTTTGCTGCGGGCAGGCATTTGAGAGCAAAGGATTTATGGATGAGGCAGACAAAAAATCCAGGTATTTGTCCCACGCTTTACTGGTGGCAACACAAAACGGCAGATATCCTGTGCTCTGTGATACAAGCCCTTGCCTTCAACGTATGAAAAGCACCGTGGACAAAGGTCTATCTCTTTATGAACCCATTGAGTTTGTTCTCAAATTTTTAATGCAGCGTCTGGAATTCACCCAAAAAGAGGCGTCCATTGCCATCCATCCCACCTGCAGTACCCGCAAAATGGGTTTGGAGACCCAATTGTTCAAATTGGCTCAAATGTGCTCCTCCAATGTCATCTGGCCGGAAGAAATTTATTGTTGCGGTTTTGCAGGGGACCGGGGATTTACCTTCCCGGAATTAAATAAATCCGCCATAGAGGGTCTTCATGAACATGTTTGTACCTGCGAGTCTGGATATTCCACCAGTAAAACCTGTGAAATAGGCCTGTCTCTTCATTCAAAGATCCCCTACCGGTCCATTTTGTATTTAGTGGATGAGGTGACCCGCCCAATGAAATATTGATACTTTTTTAATGATGTAATAAAGCAGGTCTTAAAACCATTCTATGACAGATTTTTACAAAGGTAATGCAGGTTGAAAGGGTCATGTTCCATATCAGTGATCTCAATATGATCAAATCCAGCCTCTTTGAGTAGCGCCTTTGCTTTCTGCCGTCCCCACATCATCCCCAGCCATTCTTTGAGATACCTTTCATTCAGCCCTGATGCATCGGCTATTTCTGAAACAGTTACGGGTTTATTCAGGGTTTCGAGAATATCAAAAATGTGGATTTTTGTAACCGATGGCTAAAGCAAGATTTAAAGCACCATGGTTGAGGATCTCATTTAATCTGTTTGAAAAATCATTCATTATATAATTGTTACCTTGTTGTGGTACCATTTCGTATGTGATCTTAAAGTGTTTTATGATTTAAAAAAGGTTTTTAATAACTCAATTAAATATAGATGATCTTTAATCCCTATTGTTTCCCTGATTGAATGCATGCCAAGCATGGCCACTCCAATATCAACCGCTTTCATATCCAGATGTGTGCTGGATATGGGTCCAATGGTTGAGCCGCCTTTCTCATTTGAATGATTTACAAAACATTGTAAGGGGATGCCCGCTTTATCAGCGATTCCCTTAATGATAGAGGAGGTTTCAACATCTGAGGTATATTTTTGATTGGCATTTATTTTTATCACCGGTCCCCCATTAATAACAGGCCGGTTGATGATATCTGATTTTTCAACAAAATTGGGATGCACTGAATGCGCCCCGTCCGATGATATAAAAAATGACCTGGCAATGGATACAAGGAAATCTTCTCTGTTGCCCTTTAAGGACATAATGATCCTCTCCATCAGGTTAGATAAAACCTGTGAATCTGCTCCTTGTTTTGTGGCACTTCCCACTTCTTCATTGTCAAAACAGGCAAGTAGATTAATTGAATTGGAGTTATTAGTTTCCGTTAATGCATTTATCCCGGCATGGGCTGACTGCAGATCATCGATTCTAGATGAAGATATAAATTCATCCTCCACACCGAAAACAGATCCCTTGTGATGATCGTATAAATACAATTCAAAGTCTAAAATATCTTTTGAATCAATGCCGGATGCGTGAGAAATTATCTTTAATAATACACCCTGTTTTGAAAAATTTTTATCACATACGGTTTTTAAGATAGGAAGCAAGTGTTTTTGATTATCTATTGAAGACTTAATATTTGTTTCGCGGTTCATGTGTATGGCAAGATTAGGAATGACAGCAATTGGCCTATTAATATTTATAAGAGTGCAGGATGGCTTAAACGGATCAATATCTTTGCTGAAAATTTTGCCCGCCGCGCAGAGCGGCCTGTCAAACCAGGTAGATAATATCGGCCCGCCATAAACTTCAGTATTTAATTGAAGATACCCTTGTTTTAATATTTCCGGGTTGGGTTTAATTTTAATACCGGGGGAATCTATATGTACGCCAACAATTTTAAATCCGTTCGTAAAGCCGGAAGACGGAATCGTAAATGCAAATAAAGCAGCCCCGTCTTTATTAACAAAATAGCGTTTGCCTGTGGATAAGTTTTTCTAGGTCTCATTCAGGTTAAGTTCTTGAAAACCACACTTTTTCAATAAAAGGGATGTATTAGAGACAAAATATCCCGCAAAGGGATTTTCATAGAGAAAATCGATTAGATCATCAGCTTGCTTTCTTTCGTCTGTCATATGTGCACCTCAAAAATGTTTGGCTATTTCTTCTTTATCCAAAGATACATCAGGTTAACACAAATATAAACGTGGTCACCTGATTTTTGTACCTGTTATCATACTTGTTGAAACGCTTGCCCTGAAATTTTTCTGATTTATTCATTGCCTGCATCCTGTTTTTCGGGCATGTTTTTTTGTGTAGGGATATTCCCGGCACACCAGAGGCTTGACGGCTTGAATCGTGCAGCAGAATATGTCCGTTCCCGGCTGCCGGCCAAGAAAGGGGCAGGCTTTGGCGGTCTTACCTGTCTGAGGGTCAATCCAGGCTTTGTATCGGACTTTATTGTTAGGTAACCGTTCTTTTTTCACCCATGACAGGATATCGTCACGTCCAAGACGCTCCCATAACTGCAAATCTTCCCTGGTACAGTCATTTGCCAGTTGCCGGCAACAGTTTCCGCATCGGCTGCAGACAAATTCGCTCATCTGGTTTTCAATCCATACTCCGGATTCTCCATTTAACTGACCCGGTATTGAAGGCGTTTCAAAAACCAGGGCGCATATGTGAGCCAGGTTTGCCAACTCTATTTTACATGTCTCTAACACATGAATCAGATAAAATCCCAGATCTATATCACTCACCAATTCAAATGCCTGTTCCCTGTTACGTCGAATACACGCGTTCTCAGATCCATTGAGAATGCGGATTTTAAAGTTATTGCCCAAAATCAGGGCACTGATTTTATAAAACAGGTCAGGTTGGGGACCGTATTGCCTGAAATCTGAGGCAATCGCATCAATGGCCTGGTCTGGTGTTAAAAAAGTCCTTAAATCCTTTGGCATAAGAGAAATCCTAAAAAATCATCTTATCCTAAAAAAAAACGATTTGGCAATGTCTGGTTATTTTGCCATCTTGCCGCTTTGTTTTTAAAGTTGAACGCATAAAAACCAATGATATTTTTTTTGCAAATCACATTCCGGCCTCAGGAATGGAATGGGTACAAATTATATTCCCCAAAAAAGACGTCGTTTTTTTTGGAAAGGAAGGTTTGAAAATCCAAATATGGCTTTGAGGCGTTTTATATTTCCTTTTGAATCCTCGGTCACATCAATGAAAAACTTTCCAACATCTTTAGATACACACATAAACCGGTCTTTTTTTACCGGAAACATCTCAAATTTTCCGTCAAAGATAAAGGTATCTCCATAAAGTTTGCCGTTTTCAATAAAAATTTTAAGATCCAGCTTTGCTTTCGGCCATCGATACTTGCCTGTAATCCGTTTATAATTATCAGCTTGGAAGGGAGGGGTTTCCCCAACGGGTTTATGACCTAAAACGGCAGGAATAACATAGTTTTGCAATATACTGCATGCCCTGAAATCCCCGGCATTATTGTCATCATATTCACTGGTGATCACAAATATTGTATCCAGGCTTGGCACCTGAACGATCATTTGTCCGCCATGGCCTGCAGCATAGAACGCATCAATATCCCGGTCACCAACCCGGGTAGAGCCGCTCCACCATTGATAACCATAACCGGTCCCTGAAATCAGGTCCCCTTTAACATGGGGATAAATTGATTTTTTAACCCAAGTGTTAGAAACAATTTGACGGCCCTTCCAGGTACCGTTGTTCAAAAATAAATATCCCAGTTTTGCCATATCCCTCGGCCTGAGATAAAGCGCTGCTCCGGTTGAAATAGAACCATCAGCTACAGAACCCCAGGAATAATCTGTAATTCCCAACGGCCTGAAAAGGTATTTATCCGCATAATTGACTGCATTTGATCCGGTTGTGTTCTTAAGAATCCTGCCCAGGATGGTAGATAACCCTGTACCATAGTGGAACCGCTTACCCGGTGGATCAACCAGCTTTCTTTCCAGCACATATTTAATGGCGTCATTGCTCCAAATCATATGCTTCAGGTCGGTTGGTGCATGCAATTCATTCCATTCAAAGCCGGCCGTCATCGTTAATAAATGTTCAAGTGTGATTTGCCCTTTGGGCTTATTAAAAAGCAAATCTTTGTATTCAGGCAGATAAGTTGTCAAATTGCCATTTAATAATATTTTTTCTCCCCGGTCCTTTGCAATGCCAAGTAAAATTGAGGTCACACTTTTTGTCACTGATTGAACAGAATGTTTTAGGTTGCGGTGATATCCGCCAAAATATTCTTCCAGTACCAAGGAGCCATTTTTTATCAATAAAATGCTGTGAATTTTTTTTAAATTGTTGCCCAGCACCTGATGCATCATTTCTTGGATTTTTTGAGGACCTACTTCCTGTTTATCCAGAGACGATACCTTCCAACTCCCTTTTACAAATTCGGGCGGGTGGTAAGTATATGTGCAGATGTCAAGGTCAGCATTTGTGAAAAATGGAACCCATCTTGACTGGGAGCGGTTATTGAATGAACCCCATACTTCTCCGTCAGCTACCCGTAGTCGCCATTGATAGCCTGAATGGGGGTTCAGAATATCCGGCGGTAGCCTGACAGATGACATATCTCTAACATATCGGGTTTTATAAACATGTTTACGATGGGCATCTCTGATTTCCACTTGGTAAAAAAGCGGGTTGTCGTTTTTCAGGAGCTGCCATGAAAAGACAGGGGGGAGGCAATCAATGGTATTTCCCCTGGCAGGAGTAAATCGGCTTGTATCCGGCAATGGAATTTTTTTGATTATTGACAGGGTATTTTTGGTCTGGCCTTTCTTATCACCCTGGCTTACCTTGAATATATATGTGCCAGTTTTTGGCAAACCAGACCTGACGCACCAGAAACTTCTCCACATGGGATTATACTTGAAATCAGATTTATTAAGCTGGAATTTATTATCAGGGCCGGAAACTAAAATGGAATCAATATCATCTGGCAGGGTGCCGGTAAAATGGCGTCCAATACTGAGATCAATATATGTTTTCGGGCTGCCGTCAGACCGATAAACGGCATACACCGCACCTTTAATGGGAATGTTATCATTTGCTTCAACCTGATTTGCCCATCGAGATGTAATCAGTAAAAAGATAAAAATGATGACAGATAATTTTAATTCATTTTTGGTCATAAACGAGTGCATTCTGAAATTTCGAATAATCTGTTTTATTTTGCTTGCGTATGACTACCCTGGCCATTGACTAGGGCAGATCAATGTCCAATCCGTATATATATTTAATTTTTTTTGCAGTTTTGTAAAGATGAATATGTCTTAAACGGGAATTGGTCACCAGCAAAATAGCATTTTTATTTATCGGTGATAGATAAACTTCAGCTTGGAAAGCAGTACTGGTTCCTGCATGATGGAGACCTGATCGGCCATCCTGGGATCTGGTGACGAACCATCCCAGAGCATAATTGGAAGTGTTTAGAGGCCATCCGATTTCTTTTTTCCAAAATTCAAAATATTCCTGATCGTATCTCCATGGCAAATTATCTGTTGGGGTATACAGTTTTCTTTTAATGCCAGAGCTGAGAAAAGATTTTGCATCATGCCCGCCTGACCACATGTTAGCAATTATAAATCGGGCCCAGTCCGTCACGGAAATGCAAACATTCCCAGCCGGTGTTGTGTATAATTGATTTTCTTTAAGTGTTGCCTTCAAAGACCGGCCTGACCTATCCCAGACATGCCCCCAGGGTTGGGACAAAGGAGCTGATTTTGCAGGAGGCCCGTAACCGGCTGTACGAATGTTTAAAGGCTTAAAAATCTTATCAGACATCAATGTCATGAATGCTTTTCCTGATACCCGCTCCATGATAAGACCGGCCAGTATATATCCGGCATTAGAATAGAACAGGGCGGTACCAGGAGGGTGGAGCAGTTTTTGTTGTGACAATTGTTTCAAATATTCCATCCTGCCCTGGGTCCATGTATAGGTCTTGTTTTTGTCAAGATCAGCAGTAAAACTCTTGACTAAACCCGCACGATGAGACAGCAATTGTTCAAAATTTAAATTTTCATATTCAGGTCTCATTGAAACAAGTGGGAAGATTTCTTTTATTGTTGTCTCCCAGTCCACGAAACCCTCTTCCACCATAATCGCACCTAAAGCGGCAGTAAAAGCTTTACCACAGGATCCGATAATAAATCTGTCGTTAAGAGAGACCCAGTTCTCAGTTCCTTTTTTTCGTGTTCCCACAGCAGCTGCAGCTTTTAGCTTTCCGTCAACTATCATAGCACCGGCCAGTGCCGGTTGACCTGTTTTTACCCGCATCTTTTCCAGAAGCGTTGCAAGATCTTTATCACCCGATTTATCCAGAATTGGAGCAGGTTCTGTTGAACACCCGGCGATAATGAGAGTGAGTAACAGACCTAACAGGGGTCTTACAAATGTTCGTATTTTGTATTTTACGTTTGAACTCAGGGGTTGCCTCCTGCGGTTCGATACAACAAATGGTCAGGGGCTCGGATATGTTTTTCCTAAAACCGATAATATGCAATAACCAGGTTTGAAAATGCCTCGTTCAAATGTCAGCATGTGGTTCTTGACCCAGTCTTCTGGTAACTCTCTTTTTCTTGAATACTCTCAATAATTCCATGCTGAAGGATTTACAATGTCTAAAATTCAACTGAAAGAATTGCCATCTCATATCCTGGCGGTTTAATCCCACAAAGCATTTATAGGACACCATCAATACTCAAGTCAGAAAGTCCAAGCTCCTGTAGTTTTTCTGTCTCAGGAAGTCCGGTATCAGGATTCCATCCTCTTATTTGATAGAACTCATCCCTCATTTTTTTAAAAACGTCCCGGTCCAGGACTTTGCCTTTTCGGTTTAAAACGGCATCGCCTTTTCCCGGAACAAGCACATTCTCATTCATAAAAACGCTTTGAACAGGGTCCGTAAAATTGAATTCTGCTATTGTGTCATCTTTTTTGGGATTCCAGCCCTCCCTCAAAAGGATGGCGCGTTGCTGGTTGAAAATGGTTTCGCCGAATTTAAGAAGGGTATCCTCATCCAGGTTTTTTCCGGTTACGGCATTGAATGTACGGGATTCCAGGCGTGAATCTCCCACCTTATCCGGGGTGTTATGGGAAAACATCAATGGCCAGCATGAATCGCACAGTCCCAGACTGTCCTTAACATATGTGCGATCTATGATGCGTGATGCTGCCATGGCTTTTCCTTCATGGGTATTTAAATCCCAGGCCTTGACATGGCCCCAGAATTTTTTTGCAGCTTTGCGATAGACATCCGCAGAAACAGGTGTGGCTCCTGGGTATTGAAGATTCATGACCCACATGCCAATGGTTCTGCTGACCTCATGCAACATGGCTATTGGCTGGCGGGGTTCAAAGGCATATAGCAGGCCATTCATTAAATATTCCCTAGCCGAATAGGTAGCGCCGTCACCCACACCTGCAACTTCATTGGCAAAAAGTTTTTTTGCTTTTGGCCCCATGGTTTCTCCCACTCTTAAAAGTCCTTCCGCCAGAAGGCTGCCAAATCCTTTACGATATGCGATCATATGGCAGAGATTCTCAAAAAATTCCCAGGTTCCCAGTTTGTCAATTTCAAGACCGGTTTGCTCATCATTCAAATAACCCGCCTTGTAACCCTCACTGATCCATTGAACAATATTGGCCATTTCCATGGTGCACAGGGATAAATTATTGCAAAGACCTGTTGCATCCAGAGCGGTTTCAGCGGGCTCCCCTTTACGTCCCATCACCCAGGGAAAGTACACAAACATGGCCTGGCACTTTCTGACAATCTCTTTATTGGATTTGGCTTTATAGGTGGATCGCATGATACAGTCCAAACCGCGCTGAAAACAGGATGCTTTTCCAGAGCGGGAAATCTGATCTGGTGGGTATGGATTAAATGATGTGTCACGCTTATTTAATTTTATGGTTAAACGATTGAGCTCATTTAATGCTGAAGGATCGCTTACCTGCGGAGATTGAGTTCCAATCACAGCAACGGCTTTTAAGTTCTTGGCACCTAAAACAGCACCAAAGCCTCCTGTTGAACTCCCTTCATTATCCGTCATCAGGTTTGCATTGCGGCATTGATTCATCCCGGCCGGGCCTGTTGTGATAAAATGTGTTTTTGAGCCGTGTTTTTGCTTTAAGTAAGTTTTGACCTGTTCAACCCCTTCAAGATATATTTTGCCGGCATCTTTAATGCTTGCTTTTCCATCGGATATGAATAAATAAACCGGCCGGTCCGCTTTTCCAGATACCACTAATCCATCAAAGCCAGCTCGTTTTAATGCCGCTCCCCAATAACCGCCTAAATTGCCATAACAAAAGCCCTCGGGCATCAACATGGGTGATTTTCCCACAACTTCAAATCGCGATGCCCCCTGGGCACCTGTCGCCGTTAAAGGACCTGTCATCAAAATCAAGTGATTTTCCGGATCAAAGGCTTTGGTTGCAGCAGGGACAAACTCCCAATAAAGGCGGGTGGCTATTCCGCGGCCGCCTAAAAATCGATCTGCATAGGGTCGCGTGTCAATTTCTGTGATACTTTCTGAAGAAAGATCAACCTTTAAAATCTTACCCAGCCAACCGTAACTTGGAGAATCAAAAGTGTTCTTTTTAAAATTGTCTTCCATTTCTCCTCCTGTTTATGTGAAGGTAATATTGGGTTTTTGGTCATCTTTTCTTTTTGTTTATTATATCATTCACCCTGTCTTTTAAAATATCCAGAACATTGCTGCCGCTTTTTTTTGCAATATTATGGGCATCATCCACAATTTTTTGAACTTGCATTGATAATATTGCATCATCGGGTACTGCTGTTCCTGATTTTTCATATTTCCAGACAAGAAGTTTCCTGGCAAAAGCAATCTCCTGTTTTCTGATAAATCCCTTTATTTCAAATATAGCCATAGGTAATGCCTCACCATGATATCGATTGGTTTAATCGATAATCAATTTCAAATTGATTTCACAATAATTTTTCCATCACAGGCTTCATATGCACTGTTTAGTTTACTTCCAGATTGAAATAAAATCATTTTATCCCAAATGGGCATTCAAGGAACATGGATACCATTATATGACTGTTTCAAACCAGATAATTAAAACAATAGATGAATCAAAGCCCTCTGGGTGCCACTTTCCTGTAAAATCGGTTCCACCCAAAATAGTAGGAACGCCTCTGACTTTCGTGTATATTCTGTTCCCTTGCAATGCTGTAGGGATCACTATCAACTATCTTTTCGTAAGCTTTTTTTAATTGCCAGCAATAATTATCCTCACCTTCAAATTTTTGTGCATTTACATAAGCCCTGGGAATGGCCGCTTTTGAATCTGAACATCCTTTCTGGCAGAGGGCAACACGAATTTTTTTTTCATCTTCTGTGATATTTTTATATTCAACTTCTGTTCTGGCGCAGCTACTCTTGCATTCTTCCAGTGCCCCTGCAGTTTTAAGGCAATCACTTGATGGAGCAGAAATGGTTTTTTTTGAAGGCGGCACTGTTTTTTGTTGCTTGGTTACCACTGGTGTTGAAGGTTTGGGGATGACTTTTGCTTTAGCTACTTTTATCGGGATCTTTGCCGCTATATGATATCCGCCATCAGGCCAATTGGTATACACCCTTATTTCATAATTTCCCTCGGGCAATCCGCTAAAGCTGTGAGTACCTGATTTTGGTTTTCCTTCCAGCATAACCAGATCAAAATATTCGTCAGACTTGTGATTGATGTCTGAAATGGCTAACCAATCCTGGCCCTTAGCAGGCAGGCCTGAAAATGTCACCATAATATTTTGTCCGGGCTCAAAAATTGATTTGCCAGGATTGATGGATATTTTTCGTAATGGTTTTGGCTGGGCCGCAATGGTATCGCTAAGTACGGGTTTGGCATTGTTCTTTGCGGGTTTGATTTCCTGCAGACTTGTTTTGAATGTTTGAATCACATTTTCAGCGTCAGCCATTCTGACACTCAGGACCTGGTCAGGGATGATCCGGCTGATAATATATGCCATTTTTGGCAACACACTGATCCATGCGACGACATTGATATCATGCCCATTGTATTTCCAGCGATAGGAAAAAGAGTTTCCTGAAATGCCGTTTATCTCAGCTATGTCCTGTTTGTATAATGATGACCCTTTCAGATAATTTTTTTCATATACCTGTCGAATAAGGTCTATGGGTAATGGATCATTTAGTTGAACAGCACGTACCCTCACAAGAACGTTTTCATCTGGGCTCATGATATCAAACAGCCGGTCCGGCCCGTCAAGGTAGACCTTTGTTTTCCAGAGGTCAGGCGGGGTGATTTGAAATTTATATTTCGAATCTTTATAGGTTTCTGCGTTAATTGGTGCATTGAAAAAGAGGACAAACATCAAAAATAGAAGTAGAGATTTAATTTTTTTCATATATTTCCCTTAAAATTAATTGAGACCTGATTATCAAATTGGACCCCGATAATCCAAAATCAATTGATACCAAAATCACGTAACTGCCGAGCCCACAAAATATTTTATTCTAATTATTTTAGGATCATAAAACAACTTTTATTTTTTTACCTTTGAAGCAGGCTTAAATGGTATGAATCAATCCACCACTCTGTAATAAAAAATAGGTTAAAAAAAAATCATTTTTATGATAGATTGCCCTCCATGAAAGTGATTAAAATAGGCGGCGGCTGTCTGAAAGACGGACCGACTGCCCGAAAAATAATTGAGTTGATTGCCCAAAGGGGAGAAGGGGATGTATTTGTCCTTTCCGCCTTTTATGGAATGACAGATATTTTAATTGCAGGTATCCAGAAGGCCCTGGAAGATGAAAACAAAATATCATCAGTCATCACAGAATTAAAAACAATGCACCATACCATCATTAAAAGTCTTATTGATGATGGGAACATGCGAAAACAATTATCAAAAGATCTGTCCGGAATTTTTCAGGAACTGGAAAGATATTATTATGGCGTCAGCTTCACAAGAGAGGCAACTCCCCGTATGAAAGATATGATTGCCACTTATGGCGAACGCATTTCCGCGGTCATTCTTTCAAAATCATTGTCATGCATGGAAAAAGACTCTTGCTGTCTTACACCTGAGGATGCAGGGATTGTTTCTGATGGTAAATTTATGGATGCATCAGCCATTATGGGTAAAACATCGAAAAACCTGACGGCAGCCCTTGATAAAATAATGACATCCCAAAAAATTGTTTTTATCCCGGGTTTCTATGGGTTAAGTGAATCAGGGGATGTGACAACCTTTGGACGGGGCGGGTCTGATTACTCTGCTGCCGTAGTGGCGGCATCCATGGATGCTGAAGTGCTGGAAATCTGGAAAGATACACAAGGGTTCATGACGGCAGACCCGGATAACATACCCCATTGTAAACTGATTCCGGAATTGACCTATGAGGAAGCAGCAGAATTGTCCTATACCGGGGCCGGTATTTTGCACCCGAGAACAGTGGAACCGGTTAAAAAGGCAGAAATCGCCATTGCTATTAAAAACACCTATAACCCGGATGCAAAAGGAAGCCGGATTACAAAAAATGCTCAAACGGCCGAAAAAATTATTAAGAGTGTTTCCTATACAAAAGATATCGCCATATTAAAGGTTTATGCCCCGGGGTTAGGCGCACGGTTCGGTATTTTATCCCTGATAACTGAAAACCTGAATTCATCAGGAATTAATATTAAGTCAGTGGTCACCTCTCAGACCTGTATCAGTATTTTGCTGTCCAGAAAAGATATCGAATCGGGACATCAAAGTATCCAAAAAATACAGCCCCTGCCATTTGAAAAATCATCCATTATTGCAGATGTGGCATTGGTCAGTATCGTTGGGGAAGGGCTTCAGCATAGCAGGGGCATCGCGGCAAAGTGCTTTACAGCTGTTTCCGATGCCAATGTGAATATTGAAATGATCTCTTTTGGAACCTCAAGTGCGGCATTGTATTTCCTTATCCATGAAGATAAGCTGGATGCAACCATTCATGTGCTGCACAATTTATTTTTTGATTAGATCAAGTGCAGTCATGTAAGATTCAGCCAGACCACACCTGGTTATCAATTATGTCACCGGATAGGTTTATTTTTTTAACATAATTTCTTTATAGTCCTGGTATTTAGGATCATCTATGCTATTAAAAATATCCATGGCTTTTGATCTGTTTTTTGAAACCCCCCGGCCGTATAGATACATTTCTCCAATATATCCTTTGGCCATGGTATCTCCGTTTTCAGACAGGTCGGATAATATGGGAAGGGCTTTCTTGTATAGTGTTCTGGCCTTGGGCAAATCTTTTTTAATTCCTTTTCCTTTTTCATAAATGACGCCCAGATTATAGACAGCAAGACCGTAATTCATGTCTGCCAGTTCCTGAAGCAGGGGAATCCCTTTTTTGTAATTGTTTTTGAACAAAATTGCCTGCCGGGCATCAAGATATTTTATATTAGCCTGGCGTTCCTGTTCACCGATGACAAAGTGCTGGTATCCGAAGTACCCGATTAATGCAGCACCAATGAGATATAGTATGGCTTTCAAATGATCTCCTTTTTTTCACTGGGTTGGTTTAAGCAGCCCTTTTTTTGCAATGCTATGGGCATCATCCACAACTTTTTGGGCTTGCATGGATATCATGGCCTCATCGGGTAAGGCAGTTCCTGATTTCTCATATTTCCAGACAAGAAGTTTTCTGGCAAAAGCAATCTCTTGTTTCCGGATGAATCCCTTTTTCCAAAATATAGCCATAAAGTAATGCCCCGCCTTGATATCAATAATGGGTTTAACTGGTAATTAATTTTAAATTTGATTTCACTTAAAATTTTTCCATCGGCGGCCTCATATACGTCGTATATTTTATTTCCAGATTGAAATAGAACTATTTCCCCCAATTGGTATTCGAGGTACCTTGGATACCATTGGATGACTGTTGCAAACCTGATAACTAAAACAATGGTTTCGTCAACGACCTATGGGTACCACCTTTCGGTAATACCGGCCCCACCCAAAGTAGTAGGAACGTCTCTGACTTTCCGGTATGTTCCGTTTCCTTGCAATGCTATAAGGATCAGTATCAACTATAGTTTTGTAGGCTTGTTTCAAATGCCAGCAATAATTATCTTTCCCTTCAAATTTTTGTGCGCTTACATATGCCCTAGGCATGGCCGCTTTTGATTCTTTGCATCCCTCCTGGCAGAGGGCAACACGAATTTTTTTTTCTGCTTCTGTTATATTTTTATATTCAACCTCTGTTCTGGCGCAGCTACTCGTGCAGTCTTCCAGAGCCCCGGCAGTTTTAAAACAGCCATTCCCGCCAGGTATCGCAACGGTCTTTTTCTTTGCCGGAGACGGTTTTTTGGCAATGGCCTTTTTAGGTGGCTGATTGGTTTTTTGGGCGATAGGCTTTTTGGGTTGCTGCTTTCCTTTTTTTACAATTGGTTTTTTGGGTCCCTGTTTGTTCTTTGATGTTACATAATTGTTTGCCATCTTTTTGGCTTCTGCAATCTGCTGGGCGGACAGAAAATTTTTGAATATGTCCCGATTTTTTTTCCCCAGTTCAAGACCTTTATTGGCTGCAAGCAAATAATACATATAAGCTTTTGTTTCATCTTTTTTAATCCCCAGACCTTTTTGAAAATGAACCCCCAGGTTATTCAAGGCCATTTTATGCCCTTTGTCTGCAGCACGGCTGTACCAGTCAACTGCTTTTTCATTATCTTTGGTCACGCCTTGGCCATTTCCATACATGTATCCAATGGAGAACATACACTGACCGCTGCCGGCTTTGGCTCCCTTTTGATACCAGTTCATGGCCGTATTCAGGTTTTTTGGTACGCCTTGTCCTTTTTTGTACATGTTCCCAATACTGGACATACAGGCCTTATTCCCTTTCTTAGCACCAAGAAGATACCATTTCATGGCTGTTTCATAATCTTTTTTTACGCCTTTCCCGAACTTATAAGCCCAACCCATAGCGTACATACTGGATGGATAACCGCCGTGGGCGGCTCTTTGCCACCACATGACCGCTGTGCTCATATCCTTTGCCACAAAATAACCCTTTGAATACATTTTGGCGATATAATGCATGGCCTGTAAGTCATCCTGACTCGCCTGGATTTTCAATAGTTCAAATGCCTTTTTATAATCCTTTTTCTTATATGCATCCACGCCCGGGGAAGCGAAAGCTATTGATGAAAATAGAATAATAAAACAATATATCCAAACCACCTGCTTTTTCATATCAAGATTCCTTTATATTTGTTTTCAAAATAGAAAAATGAAGTGTTGAAAAATCCTGGCTTTCAAAACTTCATAAATATTCTATACTAAATCAGTCTGGTACGGCTTGTCAAATTTAAAAACCGGGCCGGCTAGCACCTGGAAACAGTCTCTGAACCCCCTCCGGTTTCCCTGATATAGGTTCTTAAAGAGTTTCCTGCATAATGTCTGCAATGGTATTTTTTACCGTCTCGGGTTTTTTAGAAGGGATGTTTTTCCAGACACATCCGGATAAATAAGCTAAAAATATGAAAATGACGATATTGTTTTTAAAATTGCGCTTCCTGCCAGACACTATCTGTCAAGTGGATCAGTTTTTGCAAAAAATACAAATGGAATGGCCAAGGGCCCGAACACGGCCCCCATAATAGCCCAGAACATCACTTTGGCGCCTCTTTTGTCAGCAATAGTACCCAGGATAAAAGCAAAAGCTAAACTAATAAGGCTTCCAATTAACACACCCAGCATTTTAAAAGATTCTCCAAAATAATATTCCTTCATTACATGTTGGGATGGTTTACACCAATGTCACTGTCAGCAAACACGCAGCGCCATTTTGTTGGGGTCCCGGGACATGTGGATTTTAGACTTCAGGTTCTTGTTGTGTCACACAGTGAATACTACCCCCACCACTGGCGATACCATCAATGGCAATTTGTTCAATATGGTGATTGGGAAAGGCTTGTGACAGTTTTAACTTAGCTGTATGATCCGCTTTCTTGTCACCAAATTTTTGCATGATAACCGCGCCATTACACACATAGTATCCCACATATCCCGCTGCAAACTCTTTTGTTTCATACATGGTATTGATATCCCACGGTTTGTCAAGAATTATAAGGTTTAAAGGATTGCCCCGGGCATCGGTTGATGCTTGAAGAATATCGATATTCTGCCGTGTTACCATGTAATCATATGATGATTGATCTGTTTCACGGCTGACGATCACTGCCCCGGGTTTGGCAAAACGGGCATAAAAATCGATATGTCCATCTGTTATGTCTTTACCCTTAATTCCCTTTAGCCAGATAATTTTGTCTAACCCAAGTAATTGTTTTAATTCATATTCAACTTCGTTTTTACTTTTATTTGGATTTCGATTGTCGTTGAGTATGCAGCTTTCTGTCATAATTGCGGTTCCGTGACCATCAATCTCGAAACCGCCTCCTTCCATCACCAAATTTGTATGAATGGTTTTTACCCCTGCTTTTTTAGCTACAAATTCAGCCACTTTTGCATCAAGATCATAGACCTGAGCTTCTCCCCATCCATTAAAGTTGAAATCGATACCAGACTTTTGACCGTTTGAATTCACGACAAATGTGGGACCTGTATCCCTCATCCACAAATCATTCATATTAAACTCAAACAGTTCAATGGGATAACGATGGTTGTTTAACCCGCCAATAAGTTTAACAGCGATATCATAATCCTGTTTTCGGACAAGAATGGATACGGGTTCATACTTTGCTATCGTTTTAGCAATGGCTGCCAGATTCCGTTGAACTTCAGGAACATGCCGATGCCACCAGATATCATAACTGGCAATAAAGGCCATCCAGGTGCGCTTATGAGGTTGGCCTTCGTCGGGCATGAACCACGCATTGTCATTGAGTAAATTAGAAGCGGTTGCTTTAAAAGTTGAAAGAAATGCACTGATCCCGAATGTTGTTGTTAACTGGATAAATTTGCGTCTTGATACCATGATAATTACCCTTTTTTTCATTCTGGTTTTACTAACCTTAGTTTGTGGCCATTCTCCACGACCAAAAGCAGCTTGTGTTTAGCCGTATTCTGAAAGTATGTCACAATCACTTTTGGGGGGAACGAGGTTAAAAATATGTTATGATTTACCTCTACATCCCTGATGCCGGGCTGGTCTTCAAGCCAGGTTACAAAGGTATCCACTTCATCAAAATCGGAAATTTTTTCTTGGACGTGTATAATATTTGGAGAATGAGCACAGCCTATCACTAAAAAGCCAGTGATGATGACCCATATAATTGTTTTCATTTTAACCCCCTGTTGCCGTAAACCACCGATCTTCCGATGCAAATGGCTCTTTGGAAAATGTGTATTAAAAAACAGTTTATATGCACTTACAAAAATTGGGTGAGAATGATTCTTGCTGTTCATATCAATATTTTCAAGATAATTATAGTTCGGTAATGACGGCCTGAATCTGCTTGTCAATTAAGGATAAAAGCATTGTACTGAATCAAAACATGCCCCCGTATAAATGTTTTTGAAAACAAGTTCTCTGAGTGGTATCACCCCAATGTTTACCCTCAGTTAAATGCTGCATTAACTTTGTACCGTCAGTCACTATTCTTCCACCGACGATATCAACACCACGGGCAAACAAAGGATCTGGAAAATATCCTGCAGTCGGCCCGACAATGGCGACAAGTGCATCTGAAGAACAATGAGACAGGATGTCATCCAGCGAATGATTTAAAATGGTTGTGCTGGTGCATAAGATTTTATTGCATGTGTTTAACTGTGCCGGATCCAGGGTGATGGGTAAATGGGGATTGTCTTTAATCAATAATTCATTCTTTTCAATAATAATAAGTTCTGCATTGGCTTTCCGGATCGACTTGATTAGCCCTGAAAACAGGCCCACCATACCAATCCTGTCTCCTTTGGAAATCGATAACAGATCCATTGAGTTTGTACTGGATTCAACCTTGAGCCGGGTGATTTTTATGACGTGCTGACATATGGCATTAATTGCTGCCAGACTGACCATTTCCGCTATGGGATCTTCGTGCCCGAATTTTAGCGCGATGTCTTGAGGTTTTTTCCCCACAAAATCATTCGGGTCCAGGGCATTATATTGTCTCATTTTATCATCAGGCAAAAGAACATAGCTGATACCTGTGGCCTGATCTGACAGGGAGATGGCCATGAACTGTGCATCCTTTGGCTGCCCGCCTTTGTAAAAGGGCGGAAAAAATATGGCTGCGATATCAGGGATTGTAAATTTAGACGACAGCTCAACAATCATTTTATTGAATTCGTTTTTTAGGCTCAAGGCGAATACTCCTATGGCATGACAATTTTTAGTATATGTTTAATTTAAAAATGTGTTAAAACAATATATGCGAAAGGGCACTAAATTACAAAACAAGTTTGAATAAAGTTTATATTGGTTGATCAAGAATATCTCTAATTTTTTTGGATAAATCATTTCCTAAAACCGGTTTAGTTACAAATCCCTGAATATCATTGGATGTTGTGTCATCCGCGCCCATGTCTGCACCATACCCGCTACAGATAATAATGGGGATATCGGCTCTGATTTTTTTTATTTCTTTTGAAAGTTCTGTGCCCACCATCCCCGGCATAGTCATATCCGTAATTACAATATCATAAGTGTCTGGTTCAGATCTAAACCTGTTTAATGCATCATGACTACTTGTCACTCCTGTCACTGTATAACCAAGTCGCTCAAGGGTTCGACTTCCAATTTTCACAATGGGTTCTTCATCATCCATAAATAAAATATGTTCCGTGCCCAAAACAGCGTTTGAAATCTTTTTTTCCTTTTTAATGAAACTGTTTTCTTCAATTGATGGTAAGTAGATATAAAAAGTGGTTCCTTTACCCATTTCACTGTCAACCATTATGGTTCCTTTATATTCTTTAACAAGACCATGAATGACAGCAAGACCTAAACCTGATCCTTTCCCCACCTTTTTGGTCGTAAAGTAGGGATCAAAAATTTGATCCATAATATTATTTGAAATACCCTGACCCGTGTCATGAACACTTAAAACACAATAGTGGCCCCCGGTAAGATTGAACCGGTCTTCATCCTCGGGACTAATTTGGGTTTCGTTAAGCTTAATGGTTAAATACCCTCCCGTTTTTTCCATGGCATGGTAGGCATTTGTACAAAGATTCATTATAATTTCATGTATTTCGGTTGGATCACCCAATACAAGACCGGTATCAACGGAGATGTCCTGACGAATCTCGATATTTCTTGGAATTGTAGATCTTAATAACTTTAACGCTTCAACTATTATGGGCTGGATGGAAATAGGGTTTTTTGCCACCTCTTTTTGTCTGCTGAATGAAAGGATTTGTTCAACAAGGTCTTTTGCCCTTATCGCACCCTGGAGGATATTACTCAGATTTTCCTGCACCTTATCGTCTTTTGGAAGATCTTTCATTGTTAATTCGGTAAAACCGATGATGGGATAGAGAATATTATTAAAATCATGGGCAATGCCACCGGCTAACGTTCCAATTGATTCTAATTTTTGAGCCTGGTGTAATTTTTTCTGAAGCTGTTTTCGTTCATCTTCCATCTGTCTGACATGTGTAATATCTTCTCCAGCACTTAGTGCAGCAAGTATATTCTCATCATTGTCACGCAGCACTGTATTGTGCCATGAAATCATTCTTTTTTCGCCAAGCCGGTTAATGACATCGTTTTCATGGAATTCAACTAATTTGGAATTTCCATAAATGAGTTCGTCAAATGCCTTACGGGTGCTTTCCCGTTCTTGTTCCGGGATATAGTTGTTAATCCAGTTTTGTCCAATGATATTATCTTTTGTATCTTTCAATAATTTACTGCCTGCCTCATTGATGAGTGCAACGGTCTGATCCGTGTTAAGTACAACAAGAATCGATCCGGTGATGTCAAAATACTGTAGGGCTTTATCTTTTTCTTTTTTCAATGCCAGCTGAGTTTTTTTGTGTTGAGTGATTTCATCTTCCATTTTTAAGGTTCTGTCTTTGACCATATCTTCCAAATGATCACGGTAATTCTCAAGGCTGTCAAAATTGTGCTTAAGCCTTTCTGTCATTTCGTTAAATAGATGACCCAATTGTCCGATTTCATCTTGACTTGAAACGTTTACCCGGACATCCAGGTTCCCTGAGTGTATCCGGGATGCTGTTTCCTTTAAGTTATTAATAGGGGCAGTGATTAGTTTTGAAAGGAAAAATGTGGCAAGAATACCTATTAATAAAACGATCCATGAAATAAAAAATATGGAATTTTGTAAAAAATAAATGAACCAGCCTTCTTTTTCAGACACAAGATTGATGTAACCATCTAATTCATTTTCAAAACGGCTAAAATCTTTGGTCATATTAATAAGTGTTTTTCGTTGTAAGCGATGAGAATCGACAAATTTTTTAAAAATGGTTTCATAAATGTTGGAAATATTGGCAATCCGATAGGCATGGAGCTTTGTGGAACTATCTTTGGCCTTATCTTTAATTCCAAGTGCCAGGTGATTGATCATATCTGAGTTTTCCAACACTTTTCGCGCAGAATTTTCTTTTCCGGTCACGATAAAATTTTTTTCTTCAAAAATCATTTCGTTCATGATTTTTAAAATTTGAAAGGCGCTGCTATCAGTTTTTTTTATAGCATCAGCATTTTTGATAAGCCGGTTGGATTCATGTAGCATTCGGCTTTTCATTGTTTCCAAATCTATTTTGGTCTTAGCTGCCTCATCAAAACTTTTTTCATATTGAGCGATAACAGCAAGTAAATTGTTGATTTTATCGATTTGCTCATAATTTTTAATACGGCTCAGCATTGATTGAATATGGGCTTTAATCTGGTTATTCAATGTTATAACCGCATTGGAATGTATCATTTTCCCCGTGGTAACAAAGGATATTTTTTCGCGGACCATTAATTGGAAAGTTTTATCCAAACGATTGGTAAATGAATACAATTGTTTTTGGTGAACCAACGCGCGATTCATCCCATACATGCTGGCTAAGGCAACAATAAGGGTTAAAAATAAAATGGAGCCAAAGGCTATTCCCAGTTTCGTTCTAAAAGACATGGTATGATATTGAGCTACTTATGCTCATCGTTAAATATTTCATTAAAAATAATATGTGCCTCGGTTTCAACATTCTCAAGAATTTTGTCGTATTGATCCGGAAATTCTATCAGTTCGTTAAAGCTGTCCATTCCCAGTTCTGCAACCCGTGGAGGTGTGGCCAGATCGTAATTGAACGCCCAGTATTTTGAAGATTTGATTTCTTGAATCATCCTTTTTTTAAACGGTGAATAAAAAGAGAGTGGGACTTCAAGACTGGGTGCAAGTGCGCCAGACCCCATACTTAATTTTTCCTGGGGTTTTTGTTTTGCAAAGTATGATAAGGTTTTTTTAGCAAAATCATGGTTTGTTGAATTTTTAGACAAAACAATACCATCAATTGGACCTAACATTACCTTTGGGATATTCATGTCCATCATCGGGAATGGGAAAAAATCAAAATTATTGACTGGACCTGAACATTGCGCTTCATCCTCAAATACTTGAATGGCCCAGCTTCCCATTAAGGTCATGGCAGCATCTTTATTACACACCAGCTGGGTTGCCTGCGCCCAGTCCAGTTGATTTGCATTCTGGTTAAAGTATTTTTGTTTTAATAGGTCGCCCCATATCTGATATACGTTTTTTACTTCTTTATCCGTATATTTTGCTTTTCCGTTCATTAATCGATTTCGGTATTCAATTGGCTGGGTTCTCAGCAATAAATAATCCATCCAGAATTGTGCGGGCCAGCGTTCCCTTGATCCAAGCGCCAATGGAGTAATATGGTTGTTTTTAAGTTTTTGGCACACTTTAATAAAATCGTCCCAGGAATGGGGTGGCTGAAGACTATTTTCTTCAAATATTGTTTTATTGAAAAAAATCATGACAACAAATTGATCAATGGGAAGCAGATATTTTGAACCATTATAGGTAGAGGCTGCTTTAATCACTGATGGTGGAAATTTTTTATCAAAATTTTCTTTTTCCCACAGCTCATCAATGGGCGAGAGCTTGTTTTGATCAATAAGATTTTGAACTCTGGCACCAGCCCAGTAAGAAAAAAGTTCAGGTGGATTACCTTTGTCCAGGGTCGTGTGGATCATACTCTTAAATGCTTCATGATCAAGGGCACGGGCAGAAACTATAAAATCGGTCTGCCCTTTATTGACCTCCTCTATCATTTCCGAGATTCCTCCGCTTAAGGTCCCGGAAAAGTAATGATAAAATCCAATTTTTTCCTTTGTTTGTGCTGGCGGCGGCGGTTCAATTTGGTTTTGCTTTCCCATGGAAAAGTATATTAACCCCGCACATATGATAGCCAGACTGACTGTAATGAGAAAATACTTCAAGATACCTCCATGAGAAAATATAGTGTAAAAAGAATAGGAAATGCACTAAATACCTTCTGCTAAAGTATAGGTAATAATACCTATCCCTGTCAATGTTAAAGATCCTTAAAGATCAGCCTATTATATTCCTTTTTCGTATTGAACGTGAGTTGTGGGATGAATTGCCTGGTTAATTTCTTTTTTTGATTCCAGGGTTCCCGCAAGAAGATTTTCAAACTGCCTGATTGTTTTTGATTTATCCAAATTGATTTTTGTTTTGGTTTTTATATCTCTTAAATCAATAAAAAAACTGGAAAAAATATCCGGTAAATCCGTCATAATATTGGTGTTTAAGAAATGAATACTATTATAGATGCAATGATAATTCCCCTTTGTTTTTTTAATCAAAAGAGCGCCTTTTTTTAAATGGGTAATGGATGAGGATTGATTACAGTTTTTTATGCAGTCCTCATCAATCATATTTTTTTTACATCCAATAACCTGATGATGCAGACACTGCCTGCTGGTCATCAATACAATGGGATGATAGATACTATAATAAAGCTTGAAGTTTTCAGGACAGATAATACTTTTTATCTGGTACTTACTCATTTCATTTGAAACAAATGCACCCCTGCAATTAAAATTTTCTTTTAAGCATAGCAGACCAAATGAATTAACCAGGTTAAGATGGGGCCCTGCGATCCAGGGTATTTTTTTTTCATATGCTTTATAGGCGATTCCTGTATTATTTGTTACTAACCGAGCGGGTTGAACCTGTTCAAGAAATGTTAGGGCTGCCGCATAATTTTCTTCTATTAAAACAGATGGAAACCAGGGAATTAAGGTGTTGTTTTCTAAAAAAAAATCGATAAAGGATGACAATTTATTCTCCAGGCAATGGGGAAGCTGGAAAAAAATATCTGATGATGTATCATCACAGAGACGCACATCTTTTTTAGCTGAAATTAATATGGATAGAGCAGGGGGCTTTTTTGTTTTGAGTTTGTTTAAAAAGGGGACATCAACGGGATCATGTATTGTTTTTGAATCCGTTAAATGGGATAAAATTTTATTTTTTATGGAAGAGATCTCCCTAAAGGGTATAAAAAGATCTTTGTCAATATTTTCAATTTCTAAATGTTCAATGGCATATTGAGTATCATTTATGGGTTTTAATCGTTCCAATAAAAAATGATGTGTCAGGCAAGTTGTTGTGCTGTCTTTTTTTTTGAGGGCGAGAATGGTTCTGGAAAATACACTAAATGAGGTTTCAGGTGTTTTTATCCATACGGTTAAAGGGGTATTCAGTTTTCCTGAAATTCGTATGGTAAGCGGAATTTTATCTATACTTAATGCTTTGATTTTCTGTTTAACATCGGCTGTAATTTTCTTTTTTTCTTCATAAAGCGCATGTTTGTCCTGTTCCAGCAGTTTGCTGCTAGAGTAAGTATGAATGTCAGAAAGGTGCTTGATTGAATTATCCCGGGGATTATCAATAAACATATCTTTATGAATATGGCCTTTTAAATACGCATTGGAAAAATCCCGGTTAAAAACCTTATATAAATCTTTGTTGTCATAGTTTAGGCTTTTTTGATCATAAAATCTTTGGATTTGTTTTTTCCAGCAATTTACAACCGTATAAACATAATCAAGCCTTTTCATCCTTCCTTCAATTTTAACGGTATCAACCCCTGCATCAGCCAATTGCCCCAGCTCGAACCAGGCTGAGTTGTCCTTAAGATTGAGGGGGAAGTTTTTTTCTTCCAAAGTGGGTAGATACCTGTCCCTGCAGGGCTGGCTGCATCGTCCACGGTTTCCGGAATTCCCGCCGAGAACAGAACTCATATAACAAATACCTGAAAAAGAGATACAATAGGAACCATGGACAAAAACTTCTGTTAATATATTGTGCTTGCGTCCTTTTAAACTTAAGGCTTTTATCTCATTAATATTTAATTCTCTTGATAGATTCATCTGAATGGCACCCAGTTTATTTAAAAATTCAACCTGGCCCTTGTTATGGGTGTTAAGCTGGGTAGATGCATGTATCTTAATGGTTTTAAAATACCTGGTTAATAGATAAAACAATCCTAAGTCCTGAACAATTACCCCGTCAATAGCTGTATTTGCCAGTTTGTTCAACAGGGTTATAAGAGACGGGATTTCACTTCCCACTATCAGAATATTCAGAGTTAGAAACACTTTACAATTATGCTTGTGTCCCAGATGAATAACTCCGTTCAAATCTTTAAAATCTATATTTGTGGCCCTGTTTCTGGCATTAAATTGATTCAACCCGCAGTAAATGGCATCTGCCCCAGCCAGTATGGCGGCTTTTATCGAATCAATATCTCCGCCCGGTGCAAGCAGTTCAATTTTTCTTTTCATAGATTAAATGGTCATTCCATTGTTGGTTGATGACGGTTTAACACGCACCAATTCATTTTTTTGTGCTCAGTCAATGTATTTAACTCCTGAAGTTTAAGCCTGTTTGACTTAAGGTTAAAAAATATTATGGATGCAGGAAAACTTGAAAGTCTAAAGGTTTATCCATTAAAAAAGTAAACATTTACTTCTTCTTCATCACATTTTTCGACCCAGTGCTGTATTTTCAGGCTTGTTGCCTTATCAATAAGCGGGGCAGGTAAAAAAGGGGCAATGAGTTTATAAATCTTTCCCTTTTTCATGGCATTCAAATCGGCAATAACCTGGTTGACTGGCTGCTCTCCCTGCGCCAGCATCTGTTTTGCGTCAAATTGTGAATCGATTAAAGATTCATTAAACCAGTCCGGTTTTTGGGTGGTATATTCCACAGAGGATGTCCCTGCATACAAATCCTGGCCCACCTCTTTTCTCAGCCGGTTAATCAAATCCTCAACCTTTATATTACCGACAGATGCCGCCTGCTGCAATGTGGCAATTCTGGCAACGGTTTTACGGAGTATGGGATTTTTCAGCTTTTTAAAAGCGGGTGCATATTCAATTAATACATCTTCCAAATGAGGATAGGTTTCTATCAGCTGCAGCACTTTTGTTTTTGGCGATATAATTAAATCATTCATATTCTAATCCTTTATCTGTATGAAAGTATGCTTTATTTATATGAAAGGATTCTTTGATCACCTTCCAGTTTTCTAAGTTCGGTGAGATCCTGTGAAACTTCAAGGGTGCCCATATACTCACCTTCTCCATTACGCAGGGCAAAATATTCTATATGAATGAACTTGCCGCCAAGGTTGATCCAGAAAGGGGCCCTGTCCTGTTTTCCTTTTTTAAAGTCTTCAAGAATCTTATCAACGATATGGGCGCTTGCCGGCGGGTGGCAATGCCTTACATCACGATTGATAATCGCCCTGTTTCTCTGAAAAATCCGTTCCGAACTCTGGGAAAAATATTTTACCTTGTCATCCCTATCAACAAAGGTCATATCAATGGGCAGGGTATTTAAAATTATCAAAAGTTCGTCCATCGTCATACTGCCGGATGGCAGTTGGATATTCACCCCCTGTTTATTCATCTTGTCTTCATTGTCGGCCTCAAGTCCTTTTGGATGCCATTCCTCTGGCGGGTCATACAGGCAGTACCCGATTTCCAGGGATTGTTTCCCGATCTCACTCCAATCTTTATCAGACAGGGTGTCCATCAACATGGGGAACAGGATTTTTTCCTCTTTTATGATCATTTCTAAAACACCGTTTACAGCCTGCTGTAGAATGATCTGACTTGAGGCCAGAAGATCTTCTTTTGTGATCTCTTCTGTTTTCAGTATCTCAAGGCTTCCTTTGAGCAGGTCTCTTATTTCATCATGCTTTCCCCACATTACTTTAGGGGGGCCTGTCACCCCTGACTTCTCAAGGTACGGAAAAAGCAGATATTCTTTACGCTGATAATGTTTGTCTACATCAATGAGTTGATTAAACAGGCCGGTGAGTTCCAGGACGGTCTGAGAAATCAAATCATCGCCCATATCGTTTAAAGAGGACAGAAATCCGGTAATTTCATCGCATACCTTTGTTAATGCTTTGTTTTCATGGACAAGCACATCAACGGGATGCCCCTCCGGTATTTTTTGAGAGGCAGACAGATCCACACTGTTTTTCAGAACGGCTGAATGGGCATCACACAGTTTTAAGACCTCCTGTTCCGGCAGTCCGTCTTCAATAAGTTCCTGTTCAACTTCTATAACCTCACCATAAGGAATACTGCCAAGACTTTTTAAAAGTTCCTGTTTAACTGCATCCTGTGATTCACCTTTATGCAGTTTTAAAATCAGTTCCTTGAGTTTGTTTTTCCTAAAGGTTGAATTGTCAATCCGTTCACTCATTGTTTTTCCTCCTCGGGTTAAAATAATTGCACACCCGGTAAACAACATCCGGATTGGCAATTAATGAATGGGGATAAGGAAGTTCAGGTCAGTATTAAATATTTTATTTTACATCCAGCACCCATGTAATCGAATGCATGCCGGATGTAAAATCTATATCAGAATGCGTATCTGTAAGCTTTGGTTGTATCTACATGATAACAAAAATTATCAATTCATGTAATTCAAATAATCCAGGTAATGGGTAAAACATCCATATACTCAGGTTTGCAACCGCCTTAGTAAGTGGAAATCGGAAAATCCCTCACATTTATACTCTGTGGTGTCGTTGGGTGCTGATCTCCATCTGTTAATTGGGGTACCCGTCTGGAAACATAACTGACTAACTCAAAGATTCCAATGTATTTGTCACTGTTTCCGGCAACACGATCAGCCTGCCCTTTAATGCCTTCCAAAAGAGCGGCTGTAAACGCACCATGTCCACCACCGTATTCGTCACTCTCCAATGAAGATTCTTTACCGGTAGAAGAGGCAAACACAATTGTACCGGTTCCTTCTGATAGTTGTTTAACCGCTTCTTCAGCCGTTACTTTACCCCTTCGTTTCCCTTTGAGCCCGGCAGATCCGGCATGACAGATATCCAGCATTAAAATGGCCTTTTGATTGATTGGCCGTGATTTTAAAAAGGACTCGAATTTATCAAACTCCATGCCCGTATACGGATCTTCAAGAAGGCCGTCATGGGTCATAAAATACAGGTTTTGTTCGTTGTCCTGAACCCCGTGGCCGGCCAGAAAAATCATGATAACATCCTGGCTTGAGGCTTGCTTTAAAAACCTATGCATTTGGATACGCACGGATTTTTCCGTTGCATTTTCATTTACAAGGGTTTTAATGTTTACCTTTTGAAATAGCTTGCCTTCCTGGATTTTTAAGGAATCGGCCAGGTCAAGAACATCCTTGTGGGCATAGTCCAGGTTTTGCTCAGGATTTTCATAGTCAGATACACCCACCCCGAAAAACCATAATTGCACATGACTCATCCGCTCGGGTGACTGTTGAGGATCATTTTTATTCACCCTGACAGATTGTGTCTGCAGGCGTGCATTTTTATAAACCAGGCTGACCTGAATCACGTTTAACCCGGTCTGTAAATCAAACTTACGGGTAATATCCACCGTTGTCGGACCTTTTTTTACAGGCACAATTTCAAAGCCTCTGGATTTTTTAACCACTCGGCCGTTTAAGGTGAATTCCAGATCCGGATCAGGCAGGTCTGCCGATTCTTTTGTGACATTAACTTTAAGCAGATAGTTATTTTTCCGGGTCTGGACATCTCTGTCATCGGTCAGGGCTATTTTATACGGTGCTTTGAACAGATCCGGGTCAATTTCAGGCTTTTCTTTTTTCTTTTCAGGAATGGTTCCGGTCACGGCTGCTTTTAGCATTTGCTGTATAATCTTGGGTGTTTCAAATTGTTTTTTTAAGGCGTTAAATGGTAAAAACCGGTCTCCAACCCGCCAATAAACTTTGTTTGTCCCGTTCAACGATGCAGAGAATTTGCCACCCGGAGCATAAGCAATCCATTGATTATTCCGTTTGGCAGCAATGGTTAATATTAAATTTTCGTTTTTTAAATTTAAAAATTCAATGGTATTATTATAGTCGGGTATAATCTTTAAATTTAAATCTTTAAATTCAGCAGATCCTTTTTTAAAAGAACTATGATAGGCGATATTGTAAGGATAGGGTAATTTATCATTTTTATTTTTCTTCCGGACATAGGCTCCTGTGTTAATATTATAAATGGATTCACCGATTTCAAGAAGATGGTTTTCTAAAAATCCCAAATCCCCTGTGACTGGCAATTTTTGAAGTTCTGATCCGGTTTCCAAACTAAACACCCTTGTCACTTTGGTTTTTGTTTCACCGGTCTTCCATCCATCCCCCCACGCAGTGGCCAGAGCGACTTTGGTTTTATCCGGGCTCATTTCCATACCTGTGAACCTGGATGAATATAACCGGGGGTATTTTAGCATTGCAGTGGGCATAGCCACAAGAATTTCGTTCTGCAATTTTAATGTTTTTAAATCGTAGAGTTGCACAACGCCTTTTTTAGCCCCTTGGTGAAGCGGCATATAAGGCGTTCCAGTTAAAAGCAGGCCCCCGGCCTGGATACCCCAGCGGTCGATTATAAAGCCAACGGTGAGCAGCTCTTTTTTGGTAAAGTTTGCAAAATCATAAAGCATGACCCGGGTCTTTTTGTTTTTGGTATCTTTCACCAGGCCAATAAATTGATGGGCCATATTCGGATAGGCTAAAATACCATAAACCTTGTCCAGCCACCCATGGATTTTTTTTCCTGTTTTTACATCCCATACATGCAGGCCTTCTTTATCATGGGTGACCAGGTGATGATTTTGATTGTCAGCATAACACTTCCCTTCAGCCGGTGCAGATTCTCCTGAATAGACCAGGGTATCATTCAGATTTTTCGGATCAAGCAGGCGGATTTCGCGTGTCTTATCGCTCACCATTATTATTTGAGCACCGTCGTTTAAATAATAGTATTTGGCTGATTCAACACTACCGATATCCTTTTGAGCTATAACGGCCATTCTATCCAGATCAACAATGGCAGCCTTGTTGTGGTCACGTCCCCCCCAGTCGTTGAGGATGATATGATTTTTTGCAGGGTGAGCGCTCATTCTGCTGGACAGCACAGGTACTTTCATGGATTTGTGTTCAAAATTATTTTCTAAATCCCATACATGCAGCAATCTTTGATTGTCTTCGCAAACCAGATAGCGTGAATTACTGGTTACTCCCAGGGAATGAGGCAGTCTAAACGGCTTTAAGCTTTTCATAAAAGAAAGATTTTTAGCAGCATAGACCTGGACATCACCGCCCCAATTTTTTTGCATTAAGGAAATATATCTTCCGTTTGGCGTCCAGACGATTGTTCCTCTATTGGTGAAATTTTTGATTCGTTTGATTTGTGTTATTTTTTCAGATGCTAAATGGTATTTCATTAAATAACCCATATCCGTTGCAAAGGCAATTTCATCTCCAAAAGGACTCCAACTGATTCCTGTTCCAGGATGCCCGTATACAAGCCTTTGGGCAATGCGTTGCCCTGTTTGAACATCTACAATGGTCAATGTGCCGATATCAGCTGCAAAGGATCCTGTATAGGCAATATATCGATTATTGGGTGAAAATAACGGCCGGTTCCGCATCCCGGGCAACTCTCTTATTTTTCTGAATGCCTGGACATCCCAGAGCTCAAAATCATAGGAATTTTCTTTTCGCATCAGTAAATATTTCCCATCGGAAGAGATATCCACTGCTTTTAAGGTCATTGTTGTGGTTACCGCAAGTTCAGGCTGGGCCATATTGCCTGAAAGCATGACCTCGACACGCCTGTTCTCTGCCCGGCCCGAAGCGGTTAAATTTGAGGCAATGGGCCTTCTGGAACCAAATCCTGAACTATCCATTCGAACAAACGGCACATTATAGCGTTGCCGTAAAAAATCCACAACGGATTGGGCACGTTTTTTTGAAAGAGGGTCGTTGATTTTATCACTTCCCGTACTATCTGTATGGCCTTCAATTCTAAAAACAAATTGTTCAGACCCTTGTTCGGCCAAAATGCCGGCAATCTTTTCAAGCTTATAAAAGTCTTGTGCTGGGATTTTCGCAGAATTCACAGCAAAGTTGATGGCAAATTTCAGGCTCTCCCCGTGACGTTGACGCCATTTTCCTTCAAACCGGTTTTCCTTGAAATTTTTGATTTCCGTATCATTTTTTTTAAAAACACCAATGGATGCATTGAGCTTGTCAGCCCACTCACTTTTTGTAAGTGCTTTAATGCCGGCGATGCGGGCCTGGGACGAGTCATACTTTTTTAACAGGGTTTCAGATCGGGCAAGAGAGGCAAGAATATCCCATTGTTCACGATAATTACCCACAAACGGTTGAACCAATTTAACGGCCTTTTCGTATTGAAGAGAGGGCCAGAGAACGTGCCGGACATATTCTTCCGTAAAATTCCATTTATCCCTTTGGGTTAATACCTGATCAATAGCCTTTTGATAATAAGCCCGGGCCTTGCCCAGCTTGCCTGTTTTTGTGGATGCCCATCCTAAAACGGCCAGTAAATCCGGATTGTCCGGTAAATCTTTCAGCGCAGAATTCAACCACATAAATCCGCGTTCATATCTATTGCTTTTTTGTCCTTTTATCAGTGAATTGAATCCTTTTTCAGCCATTTCAACGGTTGGGTAAATTTTGTATGCTTCAAAATAAAGAGAGCTGTCCTTATTTCCCATTTTATTGAGTTGATCATTAACATAAACATACACCTGGTAATTAAATTGTCGACCGGCCTTGGTATCAGTTCCCACACTATCTTTGGCATGTCTGAATAATTTGGCCAAAATTTTCATTTTATCATTGGCTGTCTGGGTGGACGGATCAAAAAGTTCGTTTATCTGCAGATCGATATAACTTTCCCAGAGGTCAAAGTTTTTCGGTCCGCCTTTTTTTTGTATGGCACTGGCATAGTAGGAAAGTGCTTTTTTATAATTGTGGAAGCGATAATACTGATTGTTACCCCGAAGATAATCAAAGACATAATTGTCACTGCCTAAACGTGCTTCCCATTTTTCTAAAAATTTTTCAGCGCCGTCATAATCTTTAAGAGCGGATTTTAAAATATTGGCATATCCAATATTAACGAATTGATATTCATTAAAAGTGGGGTCAATCGATAATGCACGTTCCACGATTTTAAGATTTTTTAATGCATTTTCTTTTGTCGTACCGATGGTATGATTAAACATGGCCGGTAAAAAATCAGGGAACTTTGAAAAACACATGTTATAATATTTATTTTGCATTTTCCTGTTTTTTTCATATCCCCATATCCAGGCCTGGGCAAATAAACCCTCTGCCGTATCAGAACGGTTTTTTGCCAGATACGCGCAGATCTGTTTTTTTTCAATCCTGCTGGGTGAGTCCCAGCTTGCCTGAAAAAGTTGGTTTGCCGAATAATTGTCATATTCTGAAGGCATGATTGCCCATGCATTATTGGCACAGAATAAAATAAAACACACCCCCCATAACATTCCTAAATACTTCATCAAGCGCTCCTTATTTTTCAGTTTCACAAGACATTTTCCCAAGCATATTTCTGTTTATCTATCTTTGCATTTATGAAATCGCCTTAAATATGTTTAAATACAACCACGATGGGAATGACGGATTCGAAAACCTGGGACACCGAAAATGCAATTTTGTTTTTTTCAAAAGACACTCCCCTGAAATCCACCGCATCCTTTCCAAGTGAGGCCATCAATTGATGAAACCTGTTCTTATGGTTGGCAGATCTTATCTTCGCCATAATTTTTTCAATATCCAATTTTTTATTGGAATAGAGAAAAAAGAAATAATCGTACCCTTTGGTTTGATCCAGACGGATGTAGTGGTCTTCATCAGGAATGGCGACATTGTTTCCAGAATAACCAAGATAAGGACTGATGGTATTGTTGTGGGGGAAAATACGAAAAACGTCTTCCGTGGAATCCATGCCAAAGGCGTATACCCATGCCGGCTCCTGGTTATTGATATAGAGCCTGAACTCTTTACCCGATCGATAGGGCTGATCCAGATAATAAACCAGTCCGGAGTTTTTAAAACTGTTTTTGTAATGGGCTTTCATTAATTTGCCATCAGCCCCTAGAAATCGCAGTTCACCCCTGAGGTTGGTTACCTTGTCCGGTTGTTCTATCATTTCATATGAATATTTTACAAATTTTTGAAAATCCTTGTATCCAATCCATATAAAACCCTTATTCCCCCATTTTTGGCTCCAGGAGTTTAAGATTTCAAAAGCGCCGCCATATTTGGAATTATCATATCCAACCACCATCATGGCATGACCGGTACGCCTGTTCAGCGCCTCTTGAAAGTCTCCCGGCTTTGGTGTCCAAACGCCTTTTGCCCGCATAAACGAATTTGGCATCATCATGCCGAAAACAACGGGTTTATTTTCTGAAAGGCTCTTTTTAACGGGCAGGATTTTATTCCTGCTGTTGTGATTGTGTAATCGATTAAAGTCGTAAATCCGATTTTGATACGCCTCTTTAACTTTGAATTGTTTGTCTGCATATTGAGACAGATCTGTGATACAGCTGGTTAAAAAATTATTGTATTTTACAACCCCGATATCTCTCATGGCTTTCAAGGCCCAATCAACCGGCATTCCTTTTTTGCAATTAATGAAATTATTACCGGCTAGTTTTTTTGACAGTGCGTAAAGATGCCAGGGTGAAAATGTATTGTTGTTGCTGCTAAATCGATTGGTGCGGTCAAGCCGTATGGATTCGGCAATGGTTCGGGCGTGGTAACCGGCTGACCATGCCACACAGGTACCGTATTGCCCTTGATCTCCAGGGGTGGGAGCATACTTTTTTAATGAAACCCTGGATGGCAGATGGCTGTAATCGCGTTTCAGGCGATTGGCAGTCTTTGGAATTTTCTTATAGGCCTCATCATCAAAGACAAGTCCGGTACCATATTCGCTGCTATGAGTCAGTTCAGTCGATAGAAAAAGAGTAAAAATACAGACAATCCATACAAAATACCTGATCAGGTCAGCCAGCATGAAATTCTCCTCAGAAAAACAATATCAAGTCCATGTTCAAAATCAAACATACAATGCATCGTTGCGTGAATTTTTGTCAGCCCGTAGCATAAATTTACTTGGCATCAACATTAATATAGGAATCAAGTTTTTGTCAAGAAACCTTGGGAAACTATTTTACCAATTTATTCTTAAAACCGGCTGTTTTTCTTTAGCAGAACAGCATTAACCAATTTGAAAATTTACATCCCTCCTGTATGGGTTTCTGAATCCTGTTTGATTATCTGGAGCATCTTTTTGCGTATGATACCGCTAAAGGGTTTTATGGCCATCCAGTACAGTCCAAAAGTGACTGTAGTAAAAGGTGTCATACATAATACTCTTGTCTCCGTGCTTAGCTTGATCAGGTTTGGATTGAGTTCTTCCAGATAAAAGTTCCAGACAACCTTTATCCTTGATGGAAGCGTATTATTAATGAAATCTTCAGGGGTGGTAATGGATGCAATTTTGTATCTTGCCCAAAATCCGATGAGGTTTTCAACGGGAACGTTTTCTTCGATAGTGGTAAATCCGATATCGGAAATAAATCCCTGCAGATTCATTCTGTCTGTAGGTAATCCCCTGATTTTAAATAGCCACTTGATCAGATTCGACTTTGACAGGTCAAAATTTCTCGCTGCTTTGTACACGGTGTCAATTGAACCTTTTATTAAGGTCTCATGATACTCGTTAAAGGTGAACTCGGGTAAATACCAATCAATTAATTTTTTTTTAATCATAGTGTTCCGCTGTGACTTTGTATCATCTTAATTATTTTTTTGATTTGAGTTGGCCCACTGCTGATAAATCCTGAAAAGGCGGTTCGGATAATCCGAAATTATACCATCAACCCCATTGTTGAGAAGAACCCGTATCTTCTTCTCTTCATTGACTGTCCATGGAATAACCTTGATATTTTTTTGGTGACAGG